>NZ_JBHRYU010000001.1:0-725349 GCF_042649185.1 Cohnella sp. GCM10012308 | reverse complement strand
AATTTCTCGGATAAACGGGGGTTGTTTTTTTTAACAGTTCACGGAGAATTTCAATTTCGAGTTCTTTTTCACCAAGCGCTTTAACCGCTCTGTCGTACCGCTGTTCGACTTCCTGCAACCGCTGGATCTCTTGCAAATGCTCGTCTGCCGCAGGAATGTCCTCCGGTGGAATAAAGTCGCGATGCTCGCGTATCCACAACCGAATGGTTTCGGGGTGAATGTCGTACATGCGAGCAAGTACCCCCACCTTAACGCCAGCCAATGCTTCCTTAACAATTCTAAGCCGTGCTTCTTCCTTTAACCTTTTTCCCATCCCGCTCATCTCCCTCATCCCTAGTTTAAAACATTGTAGGGGGGGACTCCAATTTGATAGGGGGCCTAGGAGCTTTTGCATCTTTCTGTGCAAAAAGGTCGACTACGCCATGAAAAGATGTATATTAAGTCAATTTCATAATTCAAAAAATCGCAAGTTCAAACAAACTTATTCATAAGATTTGGCGAATAACGTTCGGTTTTGGGATCATTTCCGAATCTCAGAGATTCTATTTCGTATTAAAAGTTCGGATTTGTACTGGCAAAAAATGTTTATGAAATTGACTTTATTTGCAGGCATTGCGGCGAAAGTATCACGCGGGCGACGATCCCCGAGTCCGTCGATCCCCGAGTCCGTCGATCCCCGAGTCCGTCGGAGAGGCTGCAGGATGAGCCATAGAAGGGCGTTCCGAGCCACGCAAGTTTCAGGTATCCTCTAAACTTAAAAAAACCGCCAAGGCGAGCTGCAAGCTGCCTTGGCGGTTTTTTCTGAATAAGCTCGGCTTAACGGCCCTGCAGCTCCGCATCCTTCGGCAGCAGCAGCGTGAAGATGCCGAGCAGCGGCAGGAAGGCACAAATATGCATAACCGTCGATATGCTGGTATGGTCGGCGATCTCGCCGAGCAGCGCGGAGCCGAGTCCGCCCAGGCCGAATGCGAGGCCGAAGAAGAGGCCGGATACGAGACCGATTTTGCCGGGGAGCAGCTCCTGCGCGTAAACGACGATGATCGAGAAGGCGGAGGAGAGCACGAACCCGGCGCAAACGCACAATACCGCGGACCAGAACGGGTCGGCATAAGGAAGCGCGATCGAGAAGGGCGCGGTGCCCAAAATCGAGAGCCAGATGATGTTGCGTCGGCCGAACCGGTCGGCGAGAGGGCCTCCGATGAAGGTGCCGGCCGCGGATGCGACGAGGAACGCGAATAGGTACCACTGCGCCGACTGTTTGCCTACGCCGAAGTCGTCGATCAAATACAGCGAATAGAAGCTTGTAAAGCTAGAAAGGTACACATGCTTGGAAAAAACGAGCAGGATCAGGATACCGACCGATATCCGCACTTTGCCGGCCGTCAGCCTGCTGGCGGATGGAAGGGGCTGCGCCGCCTTCTTCGGCCTGGGCGCCGCGCCCACTGCCGCGTACCAGCGAGCGACCAGCGTCTGCAGCACGATGCCCGCCACGGCGGCGACGATGAATAAAAGGACGCCTTTCTGCCCGAGCGGAATGAAGATGGTGGCGGTCATGACGGGACCGAGCGCGCTGCCGATGTTGCCGCCTACCTGGAAGATCGACTGCGCCAGACCCCGGTTGTTGCCCGCGGCGAGATAGGCCACGCGCGAAGATTCGGGGTGAAAGGCTGCAGAACCGATCCCGATCGCGGTAACGGACAACAGGATGGTCGCGAAGTTCGGCGCGAGCGCGAGCATGACGACGCCGAGCAGCGTAAAGCAGACGCCGAGCGGCAGGATAAAGGGACGCGGTTTCTTGTCGGCGAGCCAGCCGATGAGCGGCTGCAGAAGCGAAGCGGTAATGTTCATCATAAAGGCGATGAGACCGATCTGGCCGTAACTCAGGTGCTGCGACTCCCGCAGCACGGGAAAGAGCGCGGTGACGGTCGATTGCATCGAATCGTTAAGCAAGTGAACCGTGCTGATCATGTACAGGATCGGGAACACGGTGGCGCTGACGGGCAGCGCGCGTGCGACTGCGTTTTTCATGTGCGAGCTTCTCTCCCTTAAATCTTCATTCAAGTCCGTATTGTTCGCGATAGCGCTCAAGCAGGTTCTCGTAATCGCCGCCGTAGGCGCGTTCGAGCTCGGCGCCGAAGTCCCGCTCGATGTCCATCATCATGACGTCGTGCTGGAAGGCCTGCTTGAGCACGTGCGCGACGGCGGGGTGATTCGTCTCCAGCGCGGCCGACTTGCCGGCGGCGCCGAAGCTGCCGATAAAGCCTTCTTTCCAGTCGCACAGCACGTAATAGTCGCGCGCGTCTTGGGGCAGCCACATTTCCATTCGCTTGTGCGTGCGCACGTGCTTAAGCTTCGACCGGACCTGGCCCAGCGTGATCGCGACGACGACGACGCCTCTCGCCTCGGCATCCAGCAGCAGCGGCTCGAACTCCGCGAAGTCCTCGCTCCAGATGTCGACGACGATCGAGCGTTCCGCGCTGGCGATCATGCGCCTGAGGGACAGGCGGATGTTGGTTTCCCCCGACCAATTGTAGAACGAAGCCGCCGTAGGCTTCGGCTTGAGTTCTTTGACCAGCACGTCCGCGATCTCGTCGAATTCGGAGCGCAGCATGCGGATGACTTGTCCGATCGGCACGGCGCCGTACATAACCGGATCGCCTTCCGCGGCTCTGCATACGCCTTTGTCCACGAGAGACCGCAGCGCCGCATAGACATTGGTCCGCGATACGGAGACGCGCTTGGCGACCTCGTAGCCGGAGAGGGACGCTTCTTCGTGAAGCGCCAGGTAGCAGCGCGCTTCCAGCTCGGAGAGTCCGAGCCGTTTTAGCCTTTCGATCATGGCTGATCCGCCTTTCTCATTAGTCGTATTTTAAAATACTACTTGGTGATCGTTATTATGATGGGGTAATAAATATATTGTCAATCGTTATTTGTAAATCCGATCGGACGCATCGCGGCTTTTAAAAAATGGTATTGAGAATTCATTCGTATTCATGTATATTTATTCACATCATCTTATCAGGAGGCGCCGTCGGCGCGGACGGAAAGTAGGGAGACCATGAACATAACGATCGTGAGCCGCAAGGCAAGGCCGGAAGACGTCGAGGCGCTGTTCGAGTTGATCCAGGGATATGCGGAAAAGGGAATTATGCTTCCGCGATCGAGAGAGGCCCTGTTGCGCCATATCGACTCTTTCGTCGTCGTCGAGGATGCCGGCAAGTTGATCGGCTGCGGTTCGTTGTTCCGTCTTGGCTCCGATCTGGTCGAGATCCGCTCGCTCGGGATGAGCGAAGGATACAAGGGCATGGGGATCGGCTCCCGCATCGTCGACGCGCTGATCGACGAAGCGCGCCGCATGAATATACCGAAGGTCATGGCGCTTACTTATGAAGTGAAGTTCTTTTTGAAAAACGGCTTCAGCGTCGTCGACAAGGAGATTTTCCCCGAAAAAGTGTGGACCGATTGCGTGCACTGCAGCAAGCGCAACAACTGCGACGAGATCGCGGTCGTACGGATATTGGAATAGCCTGCGTAGCAAAATGGGCATCCGCCCGAATCTATGCCAAACCGCTCCGGTCGTCTTGACACGACAAGCGCGGTTTGGTATTTTTGTAATAGTGATTAGCACTCATGATCGTTGAGTGCTAACGACGGCGAGGAGGGGGAACGATTCATGCTCAGCGAGCGTCAACGTATGATTCTAAGCGCCATTGTAGACGACTATATTCGCTCGGCGGAGCCCGTCGGCTCGCGCAGCATCTCCAAGCGCAGCGACGTCTCGTTCAGCCCCGCCACCATCCGCAACGATATGGCCGATCTCGAGGAGCTCGGGCTGCTGGAGCAGCCGCATACGTCGGCCGGCCGCATTCCTTCCATTAAGGGATATCGTTATTACGTGGACCATCTGATCCGGCTCGGCGGCGTCAAGGAACAGGACGTCAAGCGTCTTCGCGGCCTGGTCGCGGAGAAGATGAATCACTGGGAAGGCGCCGTGAGTCACGCCGCGACGATCGTGTCGCAGCTGACCAACTATACGTCGATCGTGCTCGGTCCGGACTCGTTTCATACGAGCCTCAAGCACTTCCAGCTGCTCCCGCTGAACGACACGACGGCTGTCGCCATCGTGGTCGCCAACACGGGACATGTGGAACACCGGACCATCACGCTGCCCGAGGGCGTGAGCATGGACGATATGCGCAGAATCGCGGGCCTGCTCAACGACAAGCTGACCGGCGTTCCCTTTTATAAGGTGAAAATGGTGCTGTATACCGAGGTGGCCAAAGAGCTGAGCAGTTATATCGACCATTGCGAGCATATTTTGTCCTTGCTCGAGGATACGCTGAAGGAAGAGACCGAGCCCAAGGTGTACCTGAGCGGCGCGACCAACATACTGACGCAGCCGGAGTTCAAGGACGTCGACAAGGTCAAGGGAATCCTGGACGTGCTCGAGGAGACGCCGCGCCTGATGCAGCTGTTTCAGTCGCTGTCCGAAGGGATACAGGTACGGATAGGGACGGAGAACGGCGTAGAGGCGATTAACCAATGCAGTCTCGTGACGGCGACGATCTCCGCGGACGGCCATTTGCTCGGTACGATCGGCATATTGGGTCCGACGCGCATGGAGTACGGCAAGGTCATCGGCCTGCTGGATTATTTGTCCGGGGATTTGTCCCGTCTTTACAACCGATTGTACAAATAACGCATGAACGCGCAAAATGATCTTGATGAGGAAGGAGCCGGGGCAATGGACCAGGATTTGAAGCAGGAGCCGCACGCGGAAGCGTCGGAACAAGCCGCGCCAGAGACGGAAGAGGCGACCGGGGCGCAGGCGGAGCAAGCCGAGCAAGCGTCGGCAGCGCCGGAGGAAGACCGGTTCGAGGAGTTGAAGCGCCAGACCGAGGAGGCGTACCAGCGCCAGCTTCGCGTGCAGGCCGACTTCGACAACTATCGGCGCCGCACGCTTAAGGAGACGGCCGATCTGCAAAAGTACGCTTCGGTCAAGCTCGTGACGAATTTGCTTCCCGTGCTCGACAACTTCGGGCGCGCGCTGCAGACCTCGTCCGAAGGATCCGAGAGCGATTCTTTCGTCAAGGGCATTGATATGATTAACCGCCAGCTCTGGCAAGTGCTCGAAACCGAAGGGTTGAAGGTGATGGAGCCGGTCGGCCAGCCGTTCGATCCCGAGCTTCACCAGGCGATCATGCAGGTGGAGTCGGACGAATACGAAGAAGGCATTGTCGTCGAGGTCGTCCAACCGGGCTACTGGTTGAGCGATAAGGTCATCCGTCCCGCCATGGTCAAGGTTAGCGGGTAATTTCTACTTAACCGAACTTCAAAATCACGAGTGAATTTCAAATTCACGCATTTTAAGACTGGAGGACTTGAATCATGAGCAAAGTTATCGGCATTGACCTGGGTACCACCAATTCTTGCGTAGCGGTCATGGAGGGCGGCGAAGCCGTCGTCATCCCGAATCCGGAAGGCAACCGCACCACCCCGTCTGTCGTCGGCTTCAAGAAGGACGGAGAGCGCATCGTCGGCGATACGGCGAAGCGCCAGGCGATCACGAACCCAGACCGCACCGTCAGCTCGGTCAAGCGTCACATGGGCACGAACCACAAGGAATCAATCGACGGCAAGGACTATTCGCCGCAAGAGATCTCCGCGATTATTTTGCAAAAGCTAAAATCGGACGCCGAAGCTTATCTCGGCCAAACGGTATCGCAAGCCGTTATTACCGTTCCGGCATACTTTAATGACAGCCAGCGTCAAGCCACCAAGGACGCAGGCGCCATCGCGGGCCTCGAAGTGCTGCGTATCGTCAACGAGCCGACGGCCGCAGCGCTTGCGTACGGTCTCGAGAAGGCCGAAGACCAAACGATTCTCGTATTCGACCTTGGCGGCGGTACGTTCGACGTCAGTATTCTCGAGCTCGGCTCCGGCTTCTTCGAAGTCAAAGCGACGAGCGGCGACAATCACCTGGGCGGCGACGACTTCGACCAAGTCGTCATGGAATGGCTGTCCGCCGAGTTCAAGAAGGAGCAGGGCATCGATCTCCTGAAGGACAAATCGGCCGTTCAGCGCCTTAAGGACGCAGCCGAAAAAGCGAAGAAGGAACTGTCCGGCGTACTGCAAACGACGATTTCCCTGCCGTTCATCACGGTCGTGGACGGCGTGCCGCAGCACTTGGAAATGAACCTGACCCGCGCCAAGTTCGACGAGATCACGTCCTCGCTCGTCGAGCGCACGATGGGCCCTACTCGTCAAGCGATGTCCGATGCCGGCCTGTCCGCCGCGCAAATCGACAAGATCGTGCTGGTCGGCGGTTCCACGCGGATTCCGGCCGTCCAGGAAGCGATCAAGCGCCTGACCGGAAAAGAGCCGCACAAAGGCGTTAACCCGGACGAAGTCGTCGCGCTCGGCGCCGCGGTTCAAGCCGGCGTCCTGACGGGCGACGTCAAGGATGTCGTGCTGCTCGACGTGACCCCGCTGTCGCTCGGCATCGAGACGGCAGGCGGCGTTCTGACGAAGATGATCGACCGCAATACGACGATTCCGACAAGCAAGTCCCAAGTGTTCTCCACCTTCGCGGACAACCAGACGCAGGTCGAGATTCACGTGCTTCAAGGCGAGCGCGCCATGGCGAAGGACAACAAGACGCTCGGCCGCTTCAACTTGACCGACATCCCGCTGGCGCCGCGCGGCATGCCGCAGATCGAGGTCACGTTCGACATCGATGCCAACGGCATCGTTAACGTCTCCGCGCTCGACAAGGGCACCGGCAAGAGCCAGAAGATCACGATCACGTCTTCGGGCGGTCTGTCCAAGGAAGAGATCGAACGCATGCAGAAGGAAGCCGAGCTGCACGCCGAAGAAGACAGCAAGCGCCGCGAGCTGATCGAAGCGAAGAACAGCGCCGACCAACTCGTCTATGCAGCCGACAAATCCGTCAAGGATCTCGGCGAAAAAGTCGACGCCTCCGAGGTAGCGAACGTCGAAGCGGCGAAGGAAAAGGTCAAGAAGGCGCTCGAGAGCGACAACCTCGACGAGATCAAGGCCGCCTCCGACGAGCTCTCCGGCATCGTGCAGCAGCTGTCCGTCAAGGTCTACGAGCAAGCGGCCCAGGATGCCCAAGCCGCGCAAGGCGAAGCCGGCGGCGCTGACGCAGGTCCGTCTTCCGCGAAGAAAGACAACGTTGTCGACGCCGACTACGAAGTCGTGGACGAAGACAAGAAATAAAGCATAGATAGCAGGCTGCCGGCGGCAGCGAGTAGTCAAAGCCGGTTCCGCTTGGCGCTGCCTCGATGGCGCGCGGCGGAACCCGCTTTGACTTTGTCATGGAGATGGAGGTTGAACAGTGGCGGACAAAAAGGATTTTTATGAGGTGCTCGGCGTCGGCAAGGGCGCATCCGCGGACGAGATCAAGAAGGCTTACCGCGGCCTCGCCCGCAAGTTTCACCCCGACGTGAACAAGGCGGCCGACGCGGAGGCCAAGTTCAAGGAAGTCAAGGAAGCCTACGATACGCTAAGCGACGATCAAAAGCGCGCGCGCTACGACCAGTTCGGCCATGAGGATCCGATGGCGGGCATGGGCGGCGGACAGGGCGACTTCGGCGGCGGCTTCGGCGATATCTTCGATATGTTCTTCGGCGGCGGCGGCGGCCGGCGCGACCCCAACGCGCCGCAGCGCGGCAACGACCTGCAATATACGATGACGATCGAGTTCAAGGAAGCCGTATTCGGCAAGGAGCTTGACATTACCATCCCGCGCACCGAGAGCTGCGACCACTGTCACGGCAGCGGGGCCGAGCCGGGGACTAAGGTCGACAACTGTCCGACCTGCCGCGGCACGGGACAGCAGGAAGTCGCGCAGAACACGCCGTTCGGGCGCATCGTCAACCGCAGAACCTGCTCGACCTGCGGCGGACGCGGCAAAATCATCAAAGACCGCTGTAAAGTGTGCTCGGGCAGCGGCCAGGTGAAGAAGCAGCGCAAAATCCACGTCAAGATTCCGGCGGGCGTGGACGACGGCTCGCAGCTTCGCGTAAGCGGCGAGGGCGAAGGCGGCACGCGCGGCGGACCTTCGGGCGACCTGTATGTCGTCCTGCGCGTCAAGGCGCACGACTTTTTCGAGCGCGACGGCGACGACATCTACTGCGAAGTGCCGCTGACGTTCGCGCAGGCGGCGCTGGGCGACGAGATCGAGATTCCGACGCTGACCGAGAAGGTCAAGCTCAAGATTCCGGCGGGCACGCAGACGGGCACGTACTTCCGCCTCAAGGGCAAGGGCGTGCCGAAGCTGCGCGGCTATGGCCAGGGCGACCAGCACGTCAAGGTGACGGTCGTCACGCCGACCAACCTGAACGATGCGCAGCGCGAGCTGCTGCGGGAATTCGGTTCCACGACGGGCGAGTCCACGCATGAGCAGCACCAATCGATTTTCGAACGCATGAAAAAAGCGATCCTGGGCGATTAGCGGTCTAAGTAAGAAGCCGATTCTCATTGTCATGAAGGTGACTGGGAAATCGGCTTCCTTTTCTTGTTTTAGTTACTATTCTGTTCGCGATTCAGTTACGCGTCCCAGGGGCATTTCGTATTACCTGGTGGCATCTCGCTTACTCGCAATAACTCGTGGCACGTAATAGTACAATGAAATACTCGCAGAACCACGCGGCACGGCAATACTTCTTAGCGCCTCCCGCCTCCTGCGCCAATAACGAATCGTGTGTCCGCTAGTCCGCAGTTATGCGCTGATGTCGAGAAATAGCGGACTCTCGGTCCGATCGCATCAAGCGGATCCCTTCAACGTCACACTAATCAGCTCGTCTCGTCCAGTCCAGCGCAGGCGCAATCTCGCCTCCCGCGCATAAGCTGCCGCCGATCGCGCATCCTAAACGGCGACTGCATGCATTTTATTCGCCATTACGGGAGGATCAATATCGATGGGCAAGCGGAACGAGAGCAATGAGCAGTTACCCTTAGCGAAAGCCGAGAACGTCGAGTTCGCGGCGGAACGCGCGGATGCGGACGATCTGGAAGCGCTGCAGCGCTCGGAGGAAGCCGACCGCCGGGCGCAGCAATACGAAGGGACGTGAGCGACGTGGACAAGACGACGCTTGAAGCGAGCTTCGACTCGCAGGAGGAAGCGGAAGCCGCAGTCCGCAAGCTGACGGCGCTGCGAGGGGATCGCTTCCGCATGGAAAGCGCTGCGGCGGGCGCGGATTTTGGCTCAAAGGCCGGCCGCCAGGATGCGATCGCAAGCGGCGTCGCCAGCGCGATGCTGTACGGCGGCGCGGAGCTCGAAGCCGCGGAGGAGCTCGGGACCGGCACGGCGGAATACAGCCCGGGGGCTTCCAAAGCTGCCGCGATCCATCTGACCGCCGACATCCCCGGCGAATCCGTCGAACAGGCGCGCAGAGTCATTCAAGATACGGGCGGCACGCTCGCTTAACGAGTTCGAGGTTGACATCGTCCGTTAATATCAATAAAATGTCTGTAACTCATATGCATTACGTTGAAGGAATCAGTAGCTGCCTCGTCCCTGTCTCAGGAAGCCGGGGGTCGATGAGACCCGGTACACACGCTGGCCAGCGAATTACGTTCTGGAGTAACCCGGGTAATGCCGGGCGGCCTGGCGATCGATATCTCGCCGAGAGCGGCATCCATGGCGCGCGTTATTCGCGGCGTTCATCGGTGCAATTTGGGTGGTAACACGGTGGTCCAATCGTCCCTATGTCTATTTAGACAAGGGGCGATTTTTTATTTTCAGCCAAGGGGAGCGGGAACCAATGAGCATGAACATTATCGACGAACTCGAATGGCGTGACGCGATCAATCAACAGACCGACGCCGAAGGCTTGCGCGGATTGACATCCCAGAAGGCGGTCTCGCTGTATTGCGGCGTAGATCCGACCGGCGACAGCATGCATATCGGGCATCTGATCCCGTTCATGGTGCTGAAGCGGTTCCAGCTGGCCGGCCATCGTCCGGTCATCCTCATCGGGGGGGCGACCGGCACGATCGGCGATCCGAGCGGACGCACGACGGAGCGTTCGCTGCAGACGCTCGAGCAGATCCAGGCGAACGTGGAGGCGCTGGCGGCGCAGCTCACCAAGCTGTTCCTGACGGAAGACACGAGCCAGGCTCCGATGCGCATCGTCAACAATTACGATTGGACGCACAAGATCAACGTAATCGAATTTTTGCGTGACTACGGCAAAAACTTCAGCATCAATTCGATGCTGGCCAAGGACGTCGTGGCGAGCCGGCTCGACAGCGGCATTTCCTTTACTGAATTTTCTTACCAAATCCTGCAATCGCTCGACTTCCTCCACTTGTTCAAGGAAGAGGACGTTCAGCTGCAGATCGGCGGGTCCGATCAGTGGGGCAACATTACGAGCGGCCTCGATCTGATTCGCAAAAAGGAGGGCGCGGAAGCGAAGGCGTTCGGACTGACGATTCCGCTCATGCTGAAGGCCGACGGCACGAAGTTCGGCAAGACGGCGGGCGGCGCCGTATGGCTCGATCCGAACAAGACGACGCCGTACGAGTTCTACCAGTTCTGGGCCAACACCGACGACCGCGACGTGGTCAAGTACCTCAAGTACTTTACGTTTTTGTCCAAGGAACGGATCGACGAGCTGGCCGAGAAGGTACAGACCGAGCCGCACAAACGCGAGGCGCAAAAAACGCTGGCCGAGGAAATGACGCGGTTCGTGCACGGAGGCGATCTACTCGAGCAGGCCAAGCGCATCACGGACGCGCTGTTCAGCGGGGATATCAAGGCGTTGACCGCCGACGAGATCGAGCAGGGCTTCAAGGAGATGCCGACCTTCGAAGCGGCGCCGGAAGCCAAAAATATCGTCAATTGGCTGGTGGACCTGAAGATCGAGCCTTCCAAGCGCCAGGCGCGCGAGGACATCACCAAAGGCGCAATTTACCTGAACGGCGAGCGCGTCAGCGATCTCGAGCTGGAAGTATCGGCGAGCCACGCGATCGGCGGCCGGTTCGTGATCATCCGCAAGGGCAAGAAAAACTACAGTTTGGTGAAAATCGTCTAGTAAGTCGCGCGACTTTCGCTTTTGCTTCCCGTTCGGAGCTAGATGTATAATGGGGGCTAACGACGAGTCGTCTAGGGGGAAACGGAATTGCGTTGGTTTGAGATTACGATCGTAGCAAACGAGCAGGCGCAGGAAATGGTCGCTCACTATATGCATGAACTGGGTGCAGGCGGCGTATCCATAGAGGAATCGTGGTCGCCCGACAAGCCGAGGGACACGTCGCTCGGACAATGGTACGACAAGCCGCTTAACGACATTCCGGCCGGTCTGGCCGTGATCGCAGGCTATTTTCCGGAAGACATTTACAGTGAAACGCTGGCCGACGAGCTGTCCGAGCTGCTGCGCGGCTTGCCCGAGTTCGGCTACGATGCCGGGAACTTTACCGTGCAGACCCGCGAAGTGAACGAGGACGACTGGGCGCATGCCTGGAAAAAGTATTTCAAACCGCTGCCGGTTTCCGAGCGGCTCACGATCAAGCCGACCTGGGAGGATTATACGCCTCGCGAGGACGAACTGATCATCGAGCTGGATCCGGGCATGGCGTTCGGCACCGGGACGCATCCGACGACCGCGCTCTGCCTGCGCACGCTCGAAGGCGCGATCAAGGCGGGCGACACCGTCATCGACGTCGGCACCGGCTCCGGCATTCTCGCGATCGGCGCGATGAAGCTGGGCGCCTCGCGCGTGCTCGCGCTCGACCTGGACCCGGTGGCGGTGTCCAGCGCGACGGAGAACGTGAAGCTGAACGGCCTGCAGGACGATATCGAGGTGCGGCTGAGCGATCTTCTCGGCGTGCTGCGCGACGGCGAAGCCGCTGACGGCAAGGCTGTCGCTTCGAGAGTCGTGCCGCCCGTCGACCTCGTCGTCGCCAACATTCTTGCGGAGATCATTCTGCTTTTTATCGCGGACGTCTTCGACGTGCTGAAGCCGGGCGGCATCTATATCGCAAGCGGCATTTACAAGAACAAAGAAGAGGACGTCGAGGCGGGATTGCTCGCGGCCGGCTTCGAGATCGTCGATCGCGTGCGGCAGGACGACTGGATCGCGTTCGTCTGCGGCAAGCCGAAGGGTGAGGACGAATGAGCTTTTTTTGGTTTCCGCTGAACGAGCTGCCGTTCGTCTTGCTGACGATGCTCGTCGCGTTCACCGTGCACGAATTTGCGCACGCATGGACGGCTTACAAGTTCGGCGATCCGACCGCCTACGAGCAGGGGCGCGTCACGCTCAACCCGATGGCGCACCTGGATCTGTTCGGCATCCTGTTCCTGCTCGTGGCCGGCTTCGGATGGGCGAAGCCGGTCCCCGTCCGTCTCAGCCGATTCAGTCGCCCGCGCCTGATGAGCATCGCGGTCACGGCCGCGGGTCCGATCAGCAATCTGCTATTGGCCTTCATCGGATTATTTATTTACCTCGTGCTTGTGAAGCTCGGCGCGCTGGACCAGTTCGCGACGCAGGAGACCGTCTGGACTTTATTCCGTTATTTTGTGCCGATCAATGTCATGCTGTTCTTGTTCAACCTGATTCCGCTGCCGCCGCTCGACGGCTACCGGATCGTCGAGGAGTTCGCGCCGCTGCGGCTGCGGCTCAAGATGATGCAGTTCGAGCAGTGGGGCATGTTCTTGTTCCTGCTGTTCGTATTCCTGCCGCCGCTTAAGGCGATGACGCTTACGCCGCTGTTTTCTCTAGGCGATCCAATTATTCACCACGCCACACTGTGGATCGCGAAGCTGCTTCATATCACGACGCCTTTTTACGGGTTTGCATAGGGTGGGCTGCAGCATAACCCTTCCTGATTCGCCTTCGGGATCCGTCCCGGAGGCTTTTTTTGGCATAAGCGCGCGTAGCCAATAGAATACGCAGATGCAAATGGTGAATCTTTCGATGCGACGAGGCGCGGCGGGGCTTCTCGGAGGTTAGGCGGTTCCAAAACCTGCATTTGTACATGTATTTTCTGCCGCACCGCGACACTTGGTAAAATACCTGCAAATATGCAGGCAAATTCAAAGCATAAGCCCGAAATCCGGTTTAAAGGCGAAAATAACTGCGCATTTACATCTATCCTTTCCAAAAGGGGTGCCATCGGCAAAAAAAGATGTATTTGCAGGCATTGCGGCGAAGGAACGACAATGGCGGGCGACAGACCGACTTGGCCGCGGCGGGATGTCTTCTTTCAGGCTCCGAAGGTAGCGCCTGAACGCGTTTCGAGGTATGATGGACGGTGGAACTTGAATCGATCGTGGAGGCTTCAAGCGAATGCAGCGTTACTTTATCGATCCCGGCCAGATCGACGGCGACGCCGTCGTGCTGCTGGGGGAGGATGCCAGGCATCTGTCCGCCGTCATGCGGGCGAGGACCGGCGAACCGTTTATCGCCTGCGACGGGTCGGGGCGAGAGTGTCTTGCCGAGATCGTACACATAGAAGCCGGACGCGTCGAAGGGCGCGTCGTGCGCACGGGCCCATCCGAATCCGAGATGGCCTGGCGCGTCACGGTCGCACAGAGCTTGCCCAAGGGCGACAAGCTCGAGACGGTCATCCAGAAGGGGACCGAGTGCGGAGCGGCCGCGTTTTTGCCTTTTGTCTCGAAGCGCACCGTCGTTCAGTACGACGCGCGCAAGGAGGCGAAGCGGCTCGACCGCTGGCGCAAGATCGCCAAGGAGGCGGCGGAGCAGGCGCATCGCGGCATCGTGCCCGAAGTCGAGGAAGTCGCTTCGTGGAAGGCGCTGCTGGCAGGGTTCGGCCGCTTCGACCGCGTGCTGCTTTGTTATGAGGAAGAAGGGCGCAGGGGCGCGGGACTGAAGCCCGAGCTCGAAGCGTTCGCAAGCCGGCTTTCGGAGGAGACGGCAAGCTCGTCTCAGCCTAGATTGCTCGTCGTCGTCGGTCCGGAGGGCGGCTTCGACGAGGAAGAGGCCAGGCAGGCGGAGGCCGCAGGCGCGGTCTGCGTCGGGCTCGGCAGGCGCATTTTGCGCACGGAGACGGCGGCGCTCGTAGCGCTGGCCGCAATCGGATACCAATCCGGAGAGATGGGGGAAGCTCGCCATGTCTAAGGTGGCATTTTATACGCTAGGCTGCAAGGTCAACTTCTACGATACGGAAGCGATGTGGCAGCTCTTTAAAAAAGAAGGCTACGAGCAGGTGGACTTCGAATCGCGCGCGGCGGACGTATACGTCATCAACACGTGCACGGTAACCAACACCGGCGACAAAAAGAGCCGGCAGATCATCCGGCGCGCCGTGCGACGCAATCCGGACGCCGTTATCGCGGTGACGGGCTGCTACGCGCAGACGTCGCCCGCCGAGATCCTCGCGATCGAGGGCGTCGATCTTGTCGTCGGCACGCAGGACCGGGACAAGCTGATGACGTACGTCGCGGACATCCAGTCCGAACGCAGGCCGGTCAACGCCGTGCGCAATATTATGAAGACGCGCGAGTTCGAGGAACTCGACGTGCCCGATTTCGCCGACCATACCCGCGCTTTTCTCAAGATTCAGGAGGGCTGCAACAATTTTTGCACCTTCTGCATCATCCCTTGGTCGCGCGGCCTGTCGCGCAGCCGGAGCCCGGAGAGCGTCCTTGCCCAGGCGCGGCAGCTGGTCGCGTCGGGCTACAAGGAGATCGTGCTGACAGGCATTCATACGGGCGGCTACGGCGACGATCTCGAGAATTACCGGCTTGCGGATCTGCTTCGCGATCTGGATCAGGTGGAAGGGCTCGAGCGAATCCGCATCAGCTCGATCGAGGCCAGCCAGATCGACGACGCGATGATCGAGGTGCTGAACGGCTCGGAAAAAATGTGCAGGCATCTCCATATCCCGCTGCAGGCGGGCGACGACGAGGTACTGAAGCGCATGCGGCGCAAATATACGACGGCCGAGTTCGCGGACAAGATCCGGCGCATCAAGGCGGCGATGCCGGGCGTCGCAATCACGACCGACGTTATCGTCGGCTTTCCGGGCGAGACGGATGCGCACTACGAACGGGGCTACCGCTTTATGGAGGAGATCGGCTTCGCCGAGATGCACGTGTTCCCGTATTCCAAGCGGACGGGCACGCCTGCCGCGCGCATGGAGGACCAGGTGGACGAAGAAGCGAAGCACGCGCGCGTCCAGCAGTTGATCGAGCTCTCGGAGCGCATGCAGGCCGATTATGCGGCGGATTGGGTCGGCGAAGTGCTTGAGATCATTCCCGAGCGCGGGGAAAAAGGGCCGGCGGGCAGCGGTCTGATGAGCGGACATGCGGATAATTATTTGAACATCGTATTCAAGGGCGATCCGTCCCTCGTCGGCAAGCTGTGCCGGGTGAGGATTACCGAGGGCGGCGCGAACGAATGCCGCGGCGAGCTGGTCGAGGCGCCGGCGGCAGGGCTTATGCCTGCCTTGCAGGCTTAAATAGGGGGATAACGGAAATGTTGGAGATATCGGCAGGCGGCGTCGTGTACCGTCAAAACAGCGGAAAAATCGAAATTCAGATGATCGAGGACCGCTTCGGCAAGACGACGCTGGCAAAAGGCAAGATGGAGCCCGGCGAAACGATCGAAGAAACGGCGCTGCGCGAAATTATGGAGGAGACGGGAATCCGAGGAGACATTCGCTCTCCGTTGTCGGTCATTCGTTACCAGTATGAAGCCGCAGACAGAGCGACCGTCCAAAAAGAGGTGCACTACTATCTCGTCGAGGCCGGCGAGGGTACGCTGCAGGCGCAGATCGAAGAGATCAAAGGCGTCGCCTGGTATTCTCCCGCGGAGAGCTGGCGGCTGCAGCGCAGCGGCGGGTACGACAACAACGACGAAGTGCTGCGCGAAGCGCTTCGCCAGCTCGGCTTCGAGCCGCAGGACGGCCATGTCGTCACGGCGGGCCGCTTTCCGATCTGGACGCCGGGCCAATCGGTCGCTCCCTTTATCGACCATACGCTGCTCAAGGCGGAGGCGCGTACCGCGGACATCGAACAGCTGTGTCAGGAAGCGCTCGCTTATCAGTTTTACAGCGTGTGCGTCAACGGTAGATGGGTCAGGCTGAGCCGCGAACGGCTCGGCGGCACCAATGTCAAAGTGTGCGCGGTCGTCGGTTTCCCGCTCGGCGCCGCCGCGACGCGCGCCAAAGCTTTCGAGGCTGCGGCCGCCGTCGAAGACGGCGCCTCCGAGATCGACATGGTGCTGTCGATCGGCAAGCTGCTCGACCGTGACTTCGACTCGGTTCAGCGCGACATCTCCTCCGTCGTGAGAGCCGTGCAGGGCGGCGCGCTCGTCAAGGTAATCCTGGAGACAGGCGCGCTTACGGACGAGCTGAAGCGCGAAGCCTGCCGCCTTTCCGAAGCGGCCGGCGCGGATTACGTGAAGACGTCCACGGGCTTCGGCCCCGGCAAGGCGACGGAAGCGGATATCCGGCTTATGCGGTCTTCCGTGTCCGGACATGTCGGCGTGAAGGCGTCGGGCGGCGTTCGCGACGCGGCGACGGCCGAGACGATGCTGCTCGCCGGCGCGAGCCGCATCGGCACGAGCTCGGGCATCGCGATTATTGGCGGCGACCCTGCGGCTGCCGGCGCATACTGAACGCACTTTGTTTTTGAATGACCGCGTCCGTGATGCCTATCAAGCTACTGCGGGCATTGCCGGCTTGGCCGGCGGCTTGAACAGATAGGCGAGCGGCAGCGCCAGCAGCGAGCAGGCGACGTTAAAGATCGTTTGCGCATGCGCGATCTGGGCCGCGGCATTGCCGGGCGCGATGTAGGCCGCTGCGAGCAGCAGCTCGTGGCGCAGCGGGTAGAACAGCAGCACGCCGCCGACGTTCAGCGCGATCTGCGACAGCGCCACCAGCTTGCCGCCGCGGCTGCCGCCAAGCGAGACGAGCAGCCCCGTCGCGCAGGTGCCGACGTTGGCGCCGAGCACGATCGCGACGGCGGTGTCCGGACTCATGGCGCCGGCGGACACGAAGCCCATTGACATGCCGATGACCGCGGCGCCGGAGTGGATGAGCGCGGTGAGCACGGCGCCGCCGAGCACGCCGAGCGCCGGCTGCTGCGAGGCCATGTCCATCAGCCGAGCGAACGTGCCCTGCTGCTGGAGCAACGGCCCCATCGTGCGAAGCAGCGCGAAGCCGGCGAGCAGCAGGGCGAAGCCCGCGAGCACCGCTCCGCCGAAGCGGCAGGCTTCGTGCACGCGGCGGGGCAGCGGCGGCAGCGCCCGCCACTCCCCGGACATCAGGGACAGCAGCCACAGGCCGGTCCCGGCGCCCAGCAGGGGCAAACCGTAGCGGTGGAGCGCAAGGCTCATGAGCTCCGTCGTCAGGCAGGTACCGACGTTGGTGCCGAGCAGGATCCCGAAGCAGCGCGCGAACGGCAGGATGCCGCTGTTGACGAGACTGATCGTGAGCAGCGTAACTGCGGTGCCGCTTTGCAGCAGCGCGCTCGATGCCGTGCCGAGGGCAAAGCCCCGGAGCGGCGTCGACGTGGAGCGCGCGACGGCGAGCGCCATGCGGTCTCCGGCCCAGCTGGCGAGCGCGGTCTCCATAACCTTCATGCCGGACAGCAGCAGCGCCAGGCCGACGATCGACAGCGAGATCAAATATAGCAGCATACAATCGTTTCTCCTTTTGGATACATAGCGGCGGACGACAAAGACGACAAGGAAGACAGGCCCGACCTGTCCCGTCTCGACCATCGTATGCGGCAATCGTACAAGACATGATAGAGAAAGGAATGAGCGCATGCCGACCGACAACAAGCCTTTTGCCGTGCTCAACCGCTCGCGCCGCCCGAGACTGGAGCTCGGGCACCCCTGGATATTCGCCAATGAGATCGAACGTACCGAGGGCGAGCCCGAGCCGGGCGGTCTGCTGGAGGTTCGCGACCACCGGGGGCAATTTCTGGCGACCGGCTACTGGAACCCCGCCTCGCAGATCGCGATCCGGATCGTGGCTTACGGGCCGTTCGACGCGATGGACGAAGCCTTCTTCGACGCGCGCTTCCGCGCATGTCTGGATTTCCGGGAGCGGTTCGCGCCCGGGGACGAGTCGTGCAGGCTCGTATTCGGCGAAGCCGACTTTTTGCCGGGGCTCGTCGTCGACCGGTTCGACGGCGTGCTCGTCGTTCAGGTGCTGACGCTGGGCATGGACCGTGCCCGGGAAGCGTGGCTGCCGGCGCTGGTGCGCGTGTTCGCCCCAAAAGGCGTTTACGAGCGCAGCGACGTCGGCGTACGCACGCTCGAAGGGCTCGAGGAGCGCACGGGCGTCCTGTACGGCAATTGCCCGCGATACCTGCAGATCGTTGAGAACGGTCTGTCCGTCCAGGTCGATATCGAGGGCGGCCAGAAGACAGGCTATTTCTTCGATCAACGGGAAAACCGCGCTGCGCTCGAGCCGCTGATGAAGGGCTGGGGCAAACGAAGCGGCATCGCCGTCGAGGAACGCGCCACCGAAGAGGGCGTAAGGCCCGTACCCGTAAATGCCAACGGCAGCATCGTCACGTTCCCGTACTGGGACGGCGCCACCGTGCTGGAGTGCTTCGCGCATACGGGCAGCTTCACGCTTCACGCCTGCAAGTATGGCGCCAAGCGCGTCACGTGCCTTGATATTTCGGAGCATGGAATCGATACCGCGAGGACGAACGTTGCGCGCAACGGCTTCGAGGACCGCGTCGAATTCGTCGTCGCCGATGCGTTCGAGTATTTGCGCGAGCAGGTCAAGGGGCGCGAGGAGCGCGCGGCGAGAGCGGGCACGGCGGCGGAGGGCGCTTCCAAAGCCGGCAAGCCTGCGGCTAAGGTCGATACCTCCAAGCCGTTGACCAAGCAGGGGCGCACATGGGATGTCATCATCCTCGATCCGCCGGCGTTCGCCAAGACGAAGCGCGCCGTGCCGGGCGCGATCCGCGGCTACAAGGATATCAACCTGCAGGCCATGAAGCTCATCAACGAGGGCGGATACCTGGTCACGGCGAGCTGCTCGTACCATGTCCGGCCCGAGCTATTCATGGAGACGCTGCTTGAAGCCGCGCGCGATGCGGGCAAGGTGCTGCGGCGCATCGTCTGGACCGGCGCCGGGCGCGATCATCCGCAGCTTGTCGGCGTCGAAGAAGGGCATTACCTGAAGTTCGGCATTTTCGAAGTCAGGAGCCGCAAAGAGCTGTAATCGCATGATCGTCGGCCGTCCGTCCCGCCTTCGCGCGGAGCGGACGGCCCGTTTTTTTTGCGATGCGAACGTCTGTGCGGGTTCGGGTGTGGTACAATGATCGCTAGAATCGGTTGCCGGAACGGAATAGAACAGAACGAAACGGAATTGAATCGAATTGAAATGAAATGGAATGAAGCGGAATGAAACGGAATGGTACGAAACGGCAAGGTGAATGGAGGCGCAGGCCATGAAGCTGAGATTGATCGCGGGCCGCTCGGGCAGCGGCAAGTCGCATTTGATCAAAACGGAGATCGCCGAGCGGATCGCGCAGGATCCTGCAGGTCCGCCGCTTCTGTTGATCGTGCCCGAGCAGGCGACCTTCCAGACCGAGTATGCGCTGGCTTCCGCCCCGGGCTCGCGAGGGTTTATGCGTCTGCAGGTGCTGAGCTTCAGACGGCTGGCGTTTCGGGTTATGCAGGAGGCCGGAGGCGCGGCCGTCGTTCCGATCGCGGATAACGGGAAGACGATGCTGATTCACAAGGCGCTCGTCCGCCGTCAGTCGCAGCTTAAGCTGTATCGCAGCGGCGCAGGCGGAGCGGGGCTGGCCGAGCGGATCGGCGAGCTGCTCACGGAATGGAAGCGATACGGCACGGACCCGTTCGCGATCAGCTCCGTGCCGCTGTCCGGACGCGGCGGCAAAGACGGCGGCGGGCCCTCCGGCGCCGCGGAGCAGGCGGCCGCTGCCGCAGATGGCCTGCTGTCGGACAAGCTGCATGACCTGTCCCTCCTGTACGAAGACGTGGAGCGCGAATTGGCGGGTCATTATCTCGACGGGGAGGATTCGCTCGACTTTTTGGTCCGTGGAGCGCCCGCGTCGACGCTGCTTCAGGACGCGGAGGTGTGGCTGGACGGCTTCCACGGCTTTACGCCCAAGGAATATGCGGTCATCGAGGCGCTGCTGCGCCGCTGCACGCGCGTATCCGCCGCGCTTTGCGTGGATCGCCCTTATCGGGCCGGCGAACGCCCGGACGAGCTGGACCTGTTCCATCAGACCGCGGACACGTCCGCGCGTCTATGCGCGACGGCAGAGGCCGCAGGCGCGGAGCTAGAGGCCCCTCTCTTATTGAGACCCATCGTCTCGCCGCGCTTTGCGGAATGTTCGATGCTGGCGCATCTGGAGCAGGCGATGGACGGCCGGCATCGCTGGTCCGGCGGAGAGGCGCAGCTGCAGCCGGACCACCCGCGCTGCGGCTTGTCGATTCGCGAGGCGGCCAGCCGAAGAGCCGAAGCCGAGGCGGCGGCAAGAGACATGCTGCGCCGCGTGCGCGAGGACGGCATGCGCTGGCGCGAGATGAGCGTATTCGCTCGCAATCTGGAGGATTACGGCGAGCTGCTGGCTTCCGTTTTCGACGATTACGGCATCCCGTACTTTCTGGACGGCAAGGCAAGCGGCTCGCAGCATCCGCTCGTGGAGTTCGTTCGCTCGGCGTTGGAATGCGTGATCGGCGGCTGGCGCTACGAGGCGTTTTTTCGCTGCGCGAAGACCGACCTGCTTCATCCGCAGGGGGGTACCGCCCTGCGGGAGTCGGTGGATGCGCTCGAGAACTACGTCCTGGCGGCCGGAATCGACGGCTGGCGCTGGCATGACGACCGCAGCTGGTATTCGTTGTCGGCCCGCGACCTGGAGGCCGAGGAAGAGGACGAGGACGGGGCTGCGCGAGGCGGGCCTTCGATGCAGGCGATCCGCGCGACCCGGGATGCGCTGCTCGCGCCGCTGCGGACATTCGAATCGCGCTTCAAGCGGTCCAAGACGCTGGCCGACTTAAGCCGCGCGCTTTTCCTGCTGCTGGAGGAGACGGCCGCGCCGGATCGGCTGGAGTTGTGGAGCAGGCACGACGAGCTGGCCGGCGAACCGCAGCGCGCCCGCATGCATCGCCAGCTGTGGGACGGCGCGATCGGGCTTCTCGATCAGCTCGTGGAGCTGATGGGGGACGAACCGGCGGATCCGGCGTTGTTCGCGGGCATGATCGACGCGGGGCTGGAGTCGATTCGCCTCGGCGTCGTGCCGCCTTCGCTCGACCGCGTCCTGATCGGGACGCCGGAGCGCACGCGCACGGACCGCGTATCCGTCCTGTATCTGCTGGGCGTGAACGAGGGCGTTTTGCCGAGAGCGATCAAGGACGACGGTCTGCTGAACGAGGAAGAACGCGTCAGGCTGGTCGAATCGGGCATCGTCATGGCCCCGGGTGCCAGGCGCCGGCTGCTGGACGAGGAGTTCCTCGCTTATCTGGCATTGACGACGCCGTCGCGGCATCTGTGGATCAGCTACGCGCTTGCGGACGAAGAAGGCCAAAGTCTGATCAAATCGAGCCTGATCGGCCGGATTCGCGCCTGGTTTCCGGGGCTGCCGGTCCGGTCCGAGTCGGCCGAGCCGCAGCCGGGATCCCCGGACGAAGCGCAGCTGTCGTTCGCCGTCCGGCCCGGACGCGCGCTGACGCACACGGTCGCCATGCTGCGCAGACACAGGCAGGGCGACGCGTTGTCGCCGGGCTGGCGCTCCGCCTACCGATGGCTCGTCGAGCATGAGCCGTGGCGTTCCCGTCTTTCCGTCCTGCTCTCGTCTCTGCGTTACAGCAACGAGGAGCGGCCGCTGCAGCCGCAGACGAGCCTCCTGCTGTACGGCGACCGGCTGCTCGCCAGCGTTTCGCGGATGGAGCGGTTCGTCGCTTGCCCGTTCAGGCATTATGCCGCGCACGGGCTCCGGCTCAAGGAGCGCCGCATGTACCGCGTGGACGCGCCTGATATCGGACAGCTTTTCCATGCCGCGCTGAGGCAGACGACGGAGAAGCTGCTGATGGGCGACCCGTCGGATGGGGACGCGGGCCTGTGGCATAGCGAAGCCGCGGCCGCCGTCGAGCGGCTGCTGCCGAAGGTGCAGTCTCAGATTCTGTTGTCCTCGAACCGGCACCGCACGATGGCGCGCAAGCTCAGCAGGATCGTCTCGCAGACGTCCGCCATGCTCGGAGAGCATGCGGCGCTGTCCGCATTTCGCCCGGTCGGCCTTGAAGTGGACTTCGGCCCGCAGGGCATCATGCCGCCGCTTAGCTTGTATCTGGGCAACGGCAGATGGATGGACGTCGCCGGACGGATCGACAGGGTCGACGCGGCGGAATCGCAAGACGGGACGCTGCTGCGGATCCTCGATTACAAATCGAGCGCGGTCAAGCTGAGGCTCGACGAAGTGGCGCATGGCCTGTCGCTGCAAATGCTGACATACCTGGACGTCGTCGTCACGCACGCGCCGCATTGGCTCGGACGGCCGGCCAAGCCTGCCGGCGTGCTCTATTTGCACGTGCACAATCCGCTGCTCCATACGGCCAACGGTCTCGACGAGACGGGCGCGGAGGAGGCGATCCGTAAGGAATATCGCATGGAAGGGCTCGTATTGGCCGACGGCGAAGCCGTGCAGCTGATGGACGAGTCGCTCGAGAGCAGCGCCAAGTCGGCGGTCGTTCCGGTCGAATACAAAAAGGACGGCAGTTTTTCAGCGCGTTCGCAGGTAGCCGACGGCGCGCAATGGGAAACGCTGCGCAAGGCCGTCCGCCGCAACATATCCAAGATCGGCAAGCGCATCGTCGAAGGCGACGTCGATATCGCGCCTTACCGGCTGGGCAAGCGCAGCCCGTGCACGGTGTGCGAGTTCCGGCCGGTATGCCAGTTCGACGGGCAGCTCGAGGGCAACCGCCATCACGAGCTGCGTCGCCCGGCGAACAAGGACGAGGTATGGGAATGGCTCGGCGAAGACGATGAGGAAGGAGGAGACGAATCTTGAGCGGATCGCGGGAAAAAGAGGACGACGAACAGCTGGCCTTTGACTGGGGCGATCTATTCGACGAGGGCGGGCCTGCGGAAGAGGCGTCAACTTCTGAAGTGGCATCCGGCCGGTCCGTGCCCGAAGCCGAGGCGGTAGCTGGACAGGCGGTGGCCAATGCCGCTAGCGAGAGCGCCTTAACGGGCGTCGACCGCGGCGAAGACGGACTGGCGGCTACCTACGCCAGACCGGAAGGCAGCCGCTGGACGGCGGAGCAATGGGCTGCGATTGCTGCCGGCGGCCGCCATCTGCTCGTCGCCGCGGCCGCGGGCTCGGGGAAAACCGCCGTCCTGGTCGAGCGGATCATCTCCCGCATCGCCGACGAGCGCGACCCGCTCGACGTGGACGCGCTCCTCGTCGCCACCTTCACGAAGGCCGCAGCCGCCGAGATGAAGGAGCGGATTCGGACGGCGCTGGAGCTGAAGCTCGAGCAATCGCCCGGCTCCGCGCATCTTCGCAGGCAGCTGGCCTTGCTGCCGAGGGCGTCGATCACGACGCTGCACTCGTTTTGCATGGAGGCGGTGCAGCGATATTCGCCGCTGATCGGGCTCGATCCGGGCTTTCGGATCGCGAACGAGACCGAGGCGGAGCTGCTCCGCATGGACACGCTCGACGAGCTGTTTGAGGCGCGCTACGAGCAGGAGCTCGCGCTCGGCGAGGACGGGACGCTGGCGACGCTGGCGGATATGTACGGCGGCCAGCGGAGCGACGAGGCGCTGCATCGCCTTGTCCTGGAGCTGTACGATTTCTCGCGCAGCCACCCTTGGCCGGATGCATGGCTGAGAGCGACGGCGGACAGCTTCGATATCGGCGGAGAGGCGGAGCTTGCTTTGTCGCCGTGGGTGCAGAGCATGCGGGCGGACGTGCTCCTCGCGCTGTCCGGGGCTGTGGGGCTGCTGCGCAGCGCCCGAGAGCTCGCCTCGGCGCCGGGAGGGCCGGAGCCTTATGCATCCACGCTTGCCGAGGATGCGGCGCTCGTGGCCGCGCTGACCGAGACGGTCTCCGGACAGCCCTGGACGGCGTGGCGGGAGCCTTTCGCAGCCGCTGCGTTCGGAAGGCTCAAGGCGTGCCGCGGCGACGGCTACGACCCTGAGCTGCAGGAACGGGTGAAGCAGATGCGCGACGAGGCGAAGAAGACGGTGACCCGGCTCGCGGACGAATGGTTTGTCCGTTCTCCGGCGCAGTACGCGGAGGAGCTCGCCGTGCTGGCGCCCCGGATGCGCGAGATCGCGGAGCTGGTCATCGCGTTCGGCGATAAGTACGAGGCGGCGAAGCGGGAAAAAGGACTGCTCGACTTCGGCGATCTGGAGCATTATGCGCTTCGGATCTTGCGCGCGCCAGACAGCTCGCCGCAAGCGGTGCAGCCGTCGGACGCCGCGCTTGCCTACCGGGAGCGCTTCAGGGAGATCCTGCTCGACGAGTATCAGGATACGAACGAGGTGCAGGAGGCGATCGTGTCTCTGATCGCAAGGAGCAATCCCGGCAACGTGTTCATGGTCGGCGACGTGAAGCAGAGCATCTACGGCTTCCGGCTGGCGGAGCCGGGTCTGTTCCTCGCCAAGTACAAGTCGTACGACGTATGGACGCCGCAAGGTCCGGAACCCGCAGGAGGCGGCAACGCCGCTCGCGAAGACGCCGCCGGCGGCGAAGATGCCGGACTTCGGATCGACCTGGCGCGGAATTTCCGCAGTCGAAGCCGCGTGCTCGACGCGGTCAACCATGTGTTCAGGCTGATCATGCGCGAGCCTGTCGGAGAAATGGACTACGACCGTCGCGCCGAATTGATCTACGGCGAGGGTTATCCGGCCGAAGAGACTGACGCTGACGCGGGCGCGGTCGGCAGGACCGATATGCCGTCGTATGCGGTGGAGATGCTGCTTATCGACACGGGCGCGGGTGGCGGCGGAGCCCGCAAAGCCGAGTTCGCCGCGGCGGATGCCGGCGCCGATGCCGCCGGGAACGGGGGCGGCGAAGAAGGAGCTGCCGACGAAGAGGAGCTCGAGAGCGCCCAGCTCGAGGCCAGGTGCATCGCAGAGGAGATCGCCCGCCTGACCGGCACGGACGGCTCGGGGCGTCCGCCGTTCGCCGTCTATGACGGACGCAGCGGCCTGCACCGGCCACTGGCCTATCGCGACATCGTCATTCTGCTTCGGGCAGCGACCTCGCTTGCGCCCGTCGTGCTCGAGGAGCTGCGGGCGGCGGGGATTCCGGCGTATGCGGACCTGGCGACCGGCTATTTCGCCGCAGTCGAGGTCGACGTGATGCTGTCTCTGCTAAGCATCATCGATAATCCCGATCAAGATATCCCGCTTGCCGGGGTGCTTCGTTCCCCCATTGTCGGACTCAGCGCGGACGAGCTTGCCGCCGTGCGAATCGCGGACCGTGCGGGCTCCTTCTGGTCGGCTGTCCGTTCGGCGGCGGCCGACGCCGAGGACGAGACGCTGCGGGACAAGCTGGCTGCTTTCGTCGGGTCGCTCGAGAACTGGAGAACGTTCGCCCGCAGAGAGCCGCTAGGCGAACTGCTGCACGCCTTGTACCGGGATACCGGATACTTCGACTTTGTCGGCGGGCTTCCCGGCGGGGGCCAGCGGCAAGCCAATCTTCGCGCGTTAATCGACCGCGCCAGACAGTACGAGCGCAATTCCAGCTATCGCGGGCTGTTCCGGTTTTTACGGTTTCTCGGACGCATGCGCGATACGGGCGGCGATCTGGGCGCGGCAAGGTCGGTCGGCGAGCAGGAGGACGTCGTGCGCGTCGTGTCCATCCACAAGAGCAAAGGGCTCGAATTTCCCGTCGTATTCGTGGCCGGTCTCGGGCGCCGGTTCAACCGGCAGGATTTGAGCGGGATGTTTCTGCGGCACAAGAAGCTGGGCTTCGGGCCGCGCATGGTCGAGCGGGTGACGCGCGTCTCCTACCCGACGCTGCCGCAGCTGGCGATCCGCCGGCGCATGAAGGCCGAGCTGCTCGCGGAGGAGATGCGCGTGCTATACGTCGCCCTGACCCGTCCCAAGGAAAAGCTGATATTAATCGGCACGACCAAGGACGCTGCGAGCGATCTGGATCATTGGCGCCGCACGGCAGCGGACGCGACCGACCGGCTGCAGGACCATGCCGTAGCGGCGGCGGGGCGTTATCTGGACTGGCTCGGACCGGCCTCTATTCTGACGGGAGCGGACTGGCTGGCCGGCGGCTTGATCAACGCTGACGGCACGGGCGAAGCTGCCGGTCAAGCAGCCGCAAGCAAAGACGCCTCGGCTTACCTAACGACGCGTGCCTCGTCAGCCGCGTCCTGGACCTGCCGCGTCCTGCCGTCCCGGGCGCTCTTGTCGCCCAGGATGCAGGAAAGATCGGCGTTTGAGGGCGAGCCGCTATGGAACGTCGCGACGCGGCTGGAACCATTGCCGGGCCCGGTCTCGCCCGCCGGGGAGGCTGCCTATGCCGCGCTTTCCTGGCAGGATCCGCACGCGGCAGCCGCTCGGTCCGCCGCCAAAACGTCGATCACGGCGATGAAGTCGGCGCGCGATTTCGACGCTGTCGGCCTTTCCGGTGCAGGCGCGGCGGCAGGCGGACGGATTGCGGCATCCGGAGAAACGCCTGGACATCCGGCGCCGCAAGACGGAGCTGCGCCGCAGGATGTCCAGGAGCCGACGGACGCGGCGCAAATGCCGGACTTTGAGGAAATGCGGCATCCGGCCTGGAATCCGGAAGAAGTGCCGGATTCGGGGTATTGGACGTATCGGCTGCGTCGGCCGAGGTTCATGGCCGCCAGAAGGATGAGCGCGGCGGAGCGGGGCACAGCGGTACATCTGGTTATGCAGCATTTGCCGATCGGCCTGTCGCCGAACCGTGCGGAAGCCGAGGTGGCGGCGCTGCTGGAGCGTCTGATCTCGCAGCAGATCCTGACCCTGGAGCAGCGCGAAGCGGCGGAGCAAGTCGATATCGCCGCCTTTTTCCGCACCGAGCTGTATGCGCGAATGAGCCGCGCCGCTAGGCTGTGGCGGGAGTGGCCGTTCAGCGCGGGCATTTCGGCGGCAGAGGCGCATCCCTCGGTTGCTCCCGATGAGCTGAAAAAAGAAACGGTGCTTATTCAAGGGGTGCTCGATTGTCTGTTCGACGACGGCGATAGCCTCGTGCTGGTCGACTACAAGACCGATGCCGTCCCGGACCGAGACTGGGGGGCCGCTGCTGAGCAGCACCGCTTTCAGATGGAGATGTACGCGCGCGCCGTCGAGGGCATCATGGGGAGGAAGGTCGACGAAGGCCATATCTACTTCGTGGAAGGCGGCGCCTGCGTGCGGCTTTATTAAGCGAGGCGTATGCGCAACTGTACGTCCTTCCGGCCGTATTAACTCCTGAATTCGATTGAGAGGGGACTGGGGTCATGTCAGGCAAAAAGAAATATACCGTACCGATCATGCTGGCGATCATCACGATGCTGACGTTTCTGATCGTCGTGCTGTTCTCCCGCGTGCTTCTGGACGGGCAATCGCTCAAGACCGAGCGGGGCCAGCGGCTTGCGTCGAGCTACAACTATTGCATTTTATACGCCACTGTACTGAAGGACGGCTCTGTAGGTCTGCTCGACGCGGACGGCGAGGAAGCCCGCATGCAGGCCGCGAAGATGTTAGGCAAACTTGACGTCTCCGCCGGAGAATGCGGCACCGGCGTGCTTGTGCAATCCGGCACGCGCACCGGCCAGAGCCAAGAAGACGCCTTAGCTGCGGTCTCCGTGCCAATGCAGAAAATCAGCGAGGCGCTCGCCCCCATCGGCGCGAGCGGCGGCGCGCTCACGGAAAAAGAGCGGGCGACTTTGACCGCGGCGGCGGCGTCCGCAGACAAATTGTCTGGCGTGCTGGGCGCATATACGGCGCCGACGGGATCCGACCGTTTTCGGCAGATGGAGGCGGGGGTCGATTGGGTGCCCGTCGCGCAGCGCTTCGTCCAAGAACTTAAAGAGGCGGCAGCCGCAATCGGATAAAATGGCGTAACCGCGTTTTCGCTTCTGCGAGCTTGGTGATCGCTCGTACTTATCCGGCTGCGAAATGATCTTTGAATCCTGTAGCCGATTGCCCGCCTGGGCATATGCTGATACAAAACAGCGGCGATCGGGAGGTTGCTTGCATGCTCAGGCAGGAAATCAAAGCCTTAAGCGAGGCGCATATGCATCGTTATGTCGAGGTGCGGGATCAAAACGGCATTTGCTACGACGGCATCGTGGAATATATCGACGACGAGACGCTTTGCCTAGCCGTGCCGGGAGCGGTGGAAGACCGTTCGTTCAGCCCGGGATTTGGCCCAGGTTTTGGTCCCGGGGTGGGCCCAGGTTTCGGCCCAGGCTTCGGCCCTGGACCCGGCTTCGGCCCTGGCTTCGGCCCCGGACCTCTCCCTTTCCGGCCCAGGCGTTTCACTAGGCTCGCTCTTCCGCTGTATGCGCTGACCGCGCTCACGCTGCTTCCGTATTATTGACGGACGCGAAGCCCGCGATTCGCCTTTTCTTGACCAGCCTGCCCGGCGTCATTCCGGGCGGGCCGTTCAAATCGCGACGGCGTTTACCCGCTCTCGTTGTCCTCGATTGGACGAGCCCTGCGGGCGTAGAGTATGATGTTGGTATATTACTCATACAATCTGGAGGCCTAGCTGATGGATACGCTGTTTATCAAGATTATCAACCGCGAGATTCCGGCCGATATCGTGTACGAGGACGAGGACGTGCTGGCCTTCAGGGACATCCGTCCGCAGGCCCCCGTGCATGTGCTGGTCATCCCCAAAAAGCCGATTCCGACGCTGGACGCCGCCGAGCCTGAGGATGCGCTGCTGCTGGGCAAGCTGATGCTGGCCGCGCAACGCGTCGCCAGGGATGCGGGCATCGCAGAGAGCGGTTACCGTCTGATTAACAACTGCAATCCCGACAGCGGACAGGAAG
Organism: Cohnella sp. GCM10012308; assembly: GCF_042649185.1. Taxonomy (NCBI): domain Bacteria; kingdom Bacillati; phylum Bacillota; class Bacilli; order Caryophanales; family Paenibacillaceae; genus Cohnella; species Cohnella sp. GCM10012308. The sequence goes on along the minus strand of NZ_JBHRYU010000001.1, from coordinate 696,394 downwards.
TGTACCACGTACATCTCCACGTGCTGGGCGGGGAAAAACTGGGACCGCTCAACGCTCGTCCGACCCAAGTATAATTCCTTTTAAAATCGGCTTCTTGGAAGTTGACACTGCCTTTCATGTTCGCCTATAATGAAGTTTGATAACCGTGTGTTGTGGTCTGTTCCGGAGGGAGGGAAAACAGGTGTCCGAAACGAAAGTTCGCAAAAATGAAACACTCGACGCTGCACTCCGCCGCTTCAAGCGTTCGATCGCTAAAGATGGCGTTCTCGCGGAACTGAAAAAACGCAAGCACTACGAGAAACCGAGCGTTAAGCGGAAGAAGAAGTCCGAGGCTGCTCGTAAACGCAAGTTCTAGGAGGAATTACGCATTATGAACCTCGCGGACCGTTTGAACGAAGACATGAAGCAGGCGATGAGGGCCCAGGATAAGTTTCGCCTGACCACGATTCGCATGGTTCGTGCGGCGGTCAAGAATCAAGAGATTGAGCTGCGCCGCCCGCTCGAGGATAACGAAGTTATCGAGATCCTGAGCCGCGAAGTCAAACAACGCAAGGATTCCCTCCAGGAATTCGGCAAAGCGGGCCGCGACGATCTGGCAACGGCCGCAGCGTCTGAGATCGATATCATCAGCGAGTACCTGCCCACACAGCTAGACGAAGAAGAAATCAAGACTCTCGTTACACAGACCATTCAAGAGACCGGTGCTTCTTCCAAAGCCGATATGGGCAAGTTGATGGGCGCTCTGATGCCCAAGGTGAAGGGACGCGCGGACGGCAAGCTCGTCAACCAGATCGTCCAACAACTACTGCAATGATTATCTCGAGAACGACAGGCACTCTCCTTCTGGAGAGTGCTTTTTGCGTCTTCGCGGCCGTTTAAGGGTATGATGAAAAAGACTGTCCGCCGCGCAATTAATGAAACGTAAAGCCCTTACATAACGTACTGAAAGTCATACGGGGCTGCGGTATGCCGTATGATGACCGCAACCGGAGTTCCCGGGGGGAGGGGGAGAAATTTTTTGACCCGTCATGGAAAACCGAAACAAAAGAATCGGCGGACGTACGCTCGGATGCTGTGGCCGATGGCGCTGCTGGCGGCGCTGGCGTTCTCGTTCACGACCAGCGCAGCATTAGCTAAGGCGGAGACGAAGGTGCCGCCCGCCGCAAAGGATGGGTATTCCGTATACGTCATTCCTGTTAAAATGACGGTGGAGCGCGGACTCGCCTCGTTTCTGGACCGGGCGTTAACGGAGGCGGAGGATGCGGGCGCCGCGCTCGCGGTGCTGGAGGTCGATACGCCCGGAGGCAGCCTGGACAGCGCAGAAACGATCGGAGAGCGCATACGCTCGTCCAAGGTGCCGACGATGGCGTTCGTCAAGGGCAAGGCCGCATCGGCTGGCGCATACATCGCACTAAATGCGAATCGTCTCTACATGTCGCCCGGCTCGACGATCGGTGCGGCGATGGTAGTGAATGCCGCAGGCGAAGCCGTCGAGAGCCCTAAGATCGTGTCCTTCTGGAGCAAGCAGATGAGCTCGGCGGCAGAGATGAACGGCCGCGACGGACAGATCGCAGTGGGCATGGTGGATCCCAACGCGGTCGTCGAGGTCAAGGGCTTGAATTGGACTAAGCCGAAGGGCGAGATCATCTCTCTGAGCGCCGAAGAAGCGTTGAAGGCAGGTTATGCGGAAGGGCAGGCGGAGACGGTAGAGCAGGCGATCGCGGCCGAAGGGCTCGCGGGGCTCACGGTCGTTCACGAAACGCCGACGCTTGCCGAGCGCGTCTCCCAGACGCTGACGAGTCCCGCGATCATGACGCTGCTGTTGATCGTCGGCATCGCGGGCGTGCTGATCGAATTGATCGTGCCCGGATTCGGCGTACCCGGTATACTGGGACTGCTGTCGTTCGGCCTCTACTTTTTCGGACAGCAGGTAGCTGGCTTTGCAGGGCGGGAATCGATCGTGTTGTTTGTGGCCGGCGTCGCGTTTATCGTCTTGGAAATGTTCGTTCCGAGCTTCGGCATTCTGGGCTTGCTGGGCGGGGCGGGCATCGTCAGCGGCGTCGTTACGGCTGCCTACGATACCGGCAATGCATTCGAATCGCTGGGCTATGCCTCGCTGATCGCGCTCGCTCTCGTTGTCGTCATCGCGTACGTCTTCCGCAGACGCGGGATATGGAACCGGTTCATCCTGCAGGAACGTCTCACCGCGGAGCAGGGATTCGTCCCGAGCGGAGACGATCGCGAGCTGCTCGTCGGGAGCAGCGGCGTGACGCTGTCGCCGCTTCGTCCTTCCGGGGTCGCCGAGATCGCCGGCAGGCGCGTCGACGTCATCTCGAGCGGACAATTCCTGAACGCGGGGCAGCAGATCGAGGTCGTGTCCGTCGACGGCACGCGGATTTTGGTTAAGGCCGTACGACAGGCCGAATAAAATTATTTTGATGCGGAGGGATTGTATTTGGATCCGAATGTACAGATCTTGATTATCGGTGCTTTGATTATTATCGCGCTTGCCGTTTTTTTCAGCTTTTTCCCGTTTATGCTCTGGATATCCGCCCTCGCTTCCGGCGTGCGGATCAGCATTATCACGCTGGTGGCCATGCGGCTCCGCCGCGTCGTGCCGAGCCGGATCGTCAACCCGATGATCAAGGCGACCAAGGCCGGACTTGGTCTTAACATCAACCAGCTGGAAAGCCACTTTCTCGCGGGGGGCAACGTCGACCGCGTCGTCAATGCGCTGATCGCGGCGCAGCGCGCCAATATTCCGCTTCCTTTCGAGCGGGCGGCCGCGATCGACCTGGCGGGCCGCGACGTGCTCCAGGCCGTACAGATGAGCGTCAACCCGCGCGTCATCGAGACGCCTGTCGTATCGGCCGTAGCCAAGGACGGCATCGAGGTGAAGGTCAAGGCGCGGGTCACCGTGCGCGCCAATATCGACCGGCTCGTCGGCGGCGCCGGCGAAGAGACGATCATCGCCCGCGTCGGGGAAGGTATCGTCAGCACGAACGGCTCGGCCAATTCCCACAAGGACGTACTTGAAAATCCGGATCTCATCTCGCGTACCGTGCTTGCCAAAGGACTGGACGCAGGCACCGCCTTCGAGATCCTGTCCATCGATATCATGGATGTCGACATCGGCAAAAACATCGGCGCGCATCTGCAAACGGAGCAAGCCGAGGCCGACAAGCGCATCGCGCAGGCCAAGGCCGAAGAGCGCCGCGCGATGGCCGTCGCGCAGGAGCAGGAGATGAAAGCGCGCGTCGTCGAGATGCGTGCGAAGGTCGTCGAGTCCGAGTCCGACGTGCCGCTCGCGATGGCCGAAGCGCTGCGCGGCGGCAAGATGGGCGTCATGGATTACATGAATCTGAAAAACCTCGAAGCGGACACGCAAATGCGCGGGTCGATCGGCAAGGGCGAGGCGGGTTCTAGCAACGGCGAGGAGCGCTGATTGCCATGGAGCAGCTGATCGGCTTTCTGCTCGGCAACCTTCATTTCGTTCTCGTCGTGCTCGGCATCTTGTTTTTCCTGCTCCGCAAATCGCCGCTTGAAAAGCCGCCTGGCGGCAAGCCGGGCAGCCGCCCTTCAGGACGCATGCCGGACTTCGGCGGCGGCGGGCTGCCGCGTCCGACAAGGCAGCCGGCGGATCCGAGGCCGGCTCAGCGGCCGATGACGGCGCAGCAGCCCGTCGAGCGGCGCGAGGGGCCCGCCATGCACGAACGGAGGCAACCGCCGGTCGTGACTGTCCCTGCGCGTCAGCGCGGCGCAGAGAGGGCGGAGGGAGAGCGCGGCGCTCCTATGAGCGACAAGCAGGTCGTCTACCGGAGCCCGGGCACGCCCCAGCCGAAGCCCGTGCCATGGGACGGCGAAGGGGAATCTGGCGGCGAAGGCGCGCCTTCGGCTTCCGCGGCCCAGTCGGCTCGCGAAGACGCGGCGTACCACGCGGCCGCGAAAGCTTCGCCGCTGTACGCACCCGCGCAGCCGCAGGCAGAGCCGGCGCCGGCGAGACCGAAGCACAGCGAGCTGGCCCGCGCCGTCATATGGGCCGAGATATTGGGGCCGCCGCGCTCGCGCAAGCCTTTTCGAAGATAAAAAGCACGAGTTAATCTCATGAACGCATGAAGCCGTCTTGATCGGTCAACCCGACGAGGCGGCTTTTTCGTTGTGGTAGATTTTATGCCTCTAACCGGTCCGCGCGATCTTGTGGAAAGGTTGTTTGTTGGATTAACCGAACATGAACATGACGTGATTCATGATTAACACTATCGCCAGTGCGTCTATGTGAGGTATTCTTCTCGAAAAGCGTAAACAGGTAGGTCGATCTTTAAATCGGACTATATGCAATGCGTGGCATCCATCGCTATAGTAAGGGTAAATGAGGGCGTTTACATTTATGCGGCAACGCGAACTTGGCGTGACGCTCCGTCTTGAAGGAGAGGTGATTCGATGAGCGGTTCAGAAAAGCTGGCGATATTCGGGGGAAGCAAAGCCATCACAGAAAAGCCTGGCAACCTGTTCACCTGGCCGATCATTACCGAGGAGGACGAGGCAGCCGCCCTGGAAGTCTTGCGCAGAGGCGCGATGTCCGGTATAGAAGTGACGAAGCAGTTCGAGGAAGACTTCGGCAGGTGGATGAACGTTCCGTATGCGCTTGCCTTCAATAACGGCACCGCGTCGCTGCAGGCGGCCATGTACGGCTGCGGGCTCGGCGTCGGCGACGAGATCATCGGTCCGAGCATTACGTATTGGGCTTCGGCGCTGCAGGCGTACTCTCTGGGAGCCACGGCCGTCTTCGCTGATATTGACCCGGACACGCTATGCCTGGACCCGCGCGACATCGAACGCCGGATCGGCAAGCGCACCAAGGCGATCATGGTCGTTCATTATCTCGGACATCCGGCGGATATGGAAGCGATCATGCGCATCGCGGACCGATACGGCCTGAAGGTCATCGAGGACGTATCGCACGCGCACGGCGGGCTTTACGAAGGCCGCAAGCTCGGCTCGATCGGCCACGTCGGCGCGATGTCGCTCATGGCAGGCAAGGCGCTCGCGGCCGGCGAAGGCGGCATGCTGACGACGAGCGACCGGACGATCTACGAGCGGGCCGTGGCGCTGGGGCACTACGATCGATTTAACGAAGCGATTCTCGACCCGGCGCTCGCTCCGTATCGCGACCTCCCGATGGGCGGTTACAAATACCGGATGCATCAGGTCAGCTCGGCGGTCGGACGCGTGCAGCTGAAGCATTACGACGCGCGGCACGCCGAGATCGACCGGGCGATGAACCGATTCTGGGACTTGCTCGAAGGCGTGCCCGGCATACGGGCTCATCGGCCGGACAAAAATTCGCCCATGAAAACCGGCGGCTGGTATGCCGCACGCGGACATTACAAGTCCGAGGAGCTGAGCGGTCTGTCGGTGACGCGTTTCTGCGAGGCGGTGCGGGCGGAAGGCGTGGACGGCTGTCACCCGGGATGCAACCTGCCGCTGCACGGACACGCGCTGCTGCAGACGGCAGACGTATACGGACACGGCAAGCCGACTCGGATCGCCAATGCGCACCGGGACGTCAGAGCGCTGGACGATTCGCTGCCGGTGAGCGAGGGGATCGCGCACAAGGTGTTCAGTGTTCCCTGGTTCAAGCACGATCGTCCCCAAGCGATAGAAGCGTATGCGCAGGCGTACCGCAAGGTCGCGGAAAATTATCGGGAGCTGCTTGTAAACGACGCCGGCAATCCCCCGGAGCTCGGCGGGTGGAGCCTGTTCCGGAAAAAGTGACCGTGCAGCCGGCAGAAATGGCGCCGGACGCGATTTTCTCTTTTGCACGCTCCCGGTATCGTATAAACTGCTAGTATATGGTTTCGTCTTCCAGGCATCAGCTTCCGCCCTATGGGCTGAAAGGAATGATTTTATCTTATCCACCGGCATCGTATCCGTAACCTTCCGCAAGCTGTCCCCCGAGGAGATCGTAGCGCTCGCCGTGCAAGCCGGCCTGGATGCGATCGAATGGGGAGGAGACGTTCACGTACCGCCCGGCGATCTGCCGTTGGCCAGGCAAGTCCGAGCCATGACGGAGGCCGCGGGGCTGCAGGTGTCCTCTTACGGTTCCTATTTCCGGGTCGGCCGCGATACGAACTTTTCGTGCGTTCTGGATACCGCGGAAGCGCTTGGCGCCCCGAGCATCCGGATCTGGGCCGGTAGCGTCGGCTCTTCCGAAGCGGACGACGAGTCGTACCGGCGGGTCGTAGAGGAAACTGGCCGGCTCGCGGACCGTTCGCGGCAGAGAGGCATCGGACTTTCCTTCGAATTTCACGACGGCACGCTGGCCGACACGGTCTCTTCGTCCGTCGCGTTAATACGGTCGATCGCCTGCGACAACGTGTCCTTATACTGGCAGCCCCAAATCGGGGTGTCCCCGGAAAATAACTTGACGACGCTGACCGCATTTTTGCCATGGCTCTCCAACGTGCATGTATTCCAATACGACGAACGGCGAAGGCAGCAGCCGCTCGAAGCCGGCGAAGCGGCATGGCGATCCTATGCGGATGTCTTGCGAAGTACGGAAAAACCGCGTTATTTATTATTGGAGTTCGTAAAGGACGAAGACATCGGGCAGTTCTTGAAGGATGCGGCTATCCTGAAAAACCTCGTTCGGCACGTCCGCGAGGATGGAGCCGGTCGCTAGAGGCAGCAAGCGTACGGAGTCCCAGCGGCAGGAGGGAAGAGATATGACTTTGCTCCGAAAGGCCAATCAACGAAAAAGCATTTTTGCCACCCTGCTCGTCTCCTATATTGCCATTCTGTTGTTACCCGTTGCGATCGGCGCGTTTTTGTACCAGCGCGTCGAGCACATTATGGCGGACAATGCCAATCGCGCCAATCTCGGGCTGCTCGACCAGGTCAAGCTCGTCGCGGAGAGCCGGTTCGCCGAGGTCGACAGCCTCTCCGTCCAGCTCTCGTTTAATCCCAAGCTCCAGTGGGCTCTCAGTAACTACGAGAACGACTATACGAAAAGCCAGTTCAACCTGGTGGAAATCATGAAGGATTTCCGGAACGTCAACAAAGTCAGCAGCTTTATCGACAGCTTTTTCGTTTACTTTAAAAATACCGATTCCGTCCTGACGACGGCGGGCAAATACGATTCCCCCTTTTTCTTCAGCAAAATCCTCAAATATCAAGAGCAGGATGTCGACTGGGTCAAGAAAAACCTGCTCACGGGCAATACGGACACTGCGTATTTGCCAGCCTCCTCGATCAAAGAAGGCGAACGGACGAGCAATGTCATCACCTATGTGCAGTCGCTTCCCATCGGGGAGAAGGTGAACGTCAAAGGCTACTTGGTCGTGTTCATCAAGGAACAGGAATTCGACCATTTGATCGCGCGGATCGAGAAGGTGAACAACGGCTCCATCTCGATCGTCGACGACAAGCAGCAGATCATTATGTCGACGGACAACGATCGCCGGCTTAGCCCGGAGCTGCTCGCGAGCTTGAACGGCGTCAGCGGTTACGACGACAATGCGTTCGCGGAAGACGGCAAAGCGATGATGCTCTCGTATACGACTGGCCAAAACGGATGGAAGTACGTTTCCGTCGTCCCGAAAAGAGCGGTGCTGGCGCAAGTGGCGACCGTAAAAAACATGGCGCTCACGCTGCTGTTATTATGCCTGCTCGCCGGTATCGTGGCCGCCTACGTTATGGCTTACCGGAATTATAGTCCCATCCGCGACGTCGTGCGCACCATTATGCAGGACAATAACGACACGCAGCGAAACGATAACAACGAGTACGATTACATCAAGCAATCCATCCTTCGCTCGGCAGGCGAAAAAAACCAGCTCCGGCAGACGTTGTCCCGGCAGGCGCCGGTCATACAGGCCAATTTCCTATCGAGACTCATCAAGGGTCATATCGAGGCTTCCTCGATTCAGGACGATGCTTTCAAGTTCATGGGACTGCAGTTCGAGCATGAATATTTCGGCGTCATCCTGCTTGAGATCGAGGACTGCCGGGAATGGCTCAGGGAGGATGCGGAGCGAGAATGGGCCAACGTCCGGCTCATTCTGTCCGATCTCGGCATCAGCCTGCTGGAGGGGCGCGGCTATATCGTGGAGCTGGACCGCAGCAGGCTGGCGATTCTGACCAACACGCCCCTGCCGTCCGAGCAAACCTATCGGGAGCGGTCGGCGTTTATCGAGCAGCTGCTGGAGGCTGCGGGAGCGCGCGTGCCGGTCAGAATTACGACCGCCGTTAGCCAGTATCATCGGGGCGTCGAGGAGATCGGCAAGTGCTATCGCGAGGCGCTCTCCGCGCTGGACTACCGGATGATCCGCGGCGCCAACACGGTCATTTATCATGAAGAAATCGCGAATCTCGAGCAGCAGTCGTATCATTACCCGCTCGAATCGGAAGTTCAGCTGATGAACTTTGCCAAGGGCGGCGATTACGCGAGCGCCGAGAGGCTGCTGGATCAGACGTACGAGGCGAATTTTCAGTCCAACGGCATCACGCCCGAGATGGGCAAATTCCTCATGATCGATCTGCTCAGCACGCTGGTCAAGGTGATGAACGGGCTGCCGCTTCCGGATAAAAAACGGCTCGAGAGCAAGATCGATCCCGTCAAAGTCATTGCGGCATCCGCAACGGCGGAAGAGATGATGCATCAGATCAAGGCGTCGTACCGGTTGATCTGCAAGTTCACGAAGGAAGAAAAGACGGAACACGGAGACCGCCTTCACGCCAGAATATGTCACTATATCAACGAACACTACGATGACAGCGGCCTGAGCCTATCGCTGATGGCGGATCACTTTCAGATCAGCCTGCAATACTTGTCGACTTTTTTCAAAAAACACAGCGGTCAAAACATAACCGATTATATTGCCGCCGTTCGCATCCGGAGAGCGAAGGAGCTGCTGGCCGACCCGTCGATCACGATGGGCGATATCGCGGTCAGAATCGGCTACGCGAACGCGGTCAGCTTCGTCCGGTTCTTTAAAAAGGCGGAGGGCGTGCCTCCCGGGAAATACCGGGAGCTGCTCGAGCGCCATGGCGGCGAAGGCATGTCGGGAGCCGCGGAAAATGGATAACGCGACGGGAGTGAGAAGCGATAGAGCCGCCGATGATCAAAAGATATGCGGCGCTGCTGTCGGCCGCGGCGCTGCTCGGCTGCTTGACGGCCGGTTGCCGCAGCGACGGACGGGAGGATGCCGGCGGCCATGCAGCGTCCCGCCCGCAATCGGAGCGCAGCAGCGTAGACGCAAGATATCCCGCTTCCATGACGTATTGGGTGCCGATGGACCAGGATGCGGCCGTCACGCTGCGCGACTACGGCGAGATGGGGCTGTACAAGCAGCTGGAAAAGGCGACGGGCACCCGCGTCAAATTCCAGCATCCCGAAGCGGCCGGATTCGGCGAGCAGTTCAGTCTGATGATGGCCACGGGCGCGCTGCCCGACGCAGTCTATACGAACTGGACGGAAAATTATCCGGACAAGGCGATCAAGGACGGTAAAATCCTGCGACTGAACGAGATGATCGAGAAATACGCGCCGAATCTGTCCAGACTGCTGAAGGAGAAGCCCTACGTGAAGAAAGCGATCACGAGCGCGGAGGGCAACATTTATATGTTTCCGGCGATCGGCGACGATCCGCAAATCTTCGTTTATCACGGCCTGATGGTGCGCAAGGATTGGCTCGACCGGTTGAACCTGCAGCCGCCGCTTACAATCGACGACTGGGAGCGAATGCTGACCGCCTTCCGCGACGGCGATCCCAACGGGAACGGCAAGCGCGACGAGATCCCGTTTTTTTACCGGCAGACCGATATGGAGAGCAGTTATCCGTTTATAGGAGCTTACGGCATAACGACAGGGATGTATCACGATGGCGCCACGGTCAAATACGGGCCGATGCAGCCGGCGTTCAAATCGTATCTGGCGCTTATGAACAAGTGGTACGAGACGGGCCTGATCGACCGGGATTACCTGACCTCGGATACCAAAGTGCGGGACGGCCTAATGCTCGGAGACAGGCTCGGGTCGATGGCCGGCTGGGCAGGCAGCAATATGGGGGCGTATATGCAGCTGAAAAAGGACGGGAATCCGGCGTTTAAGCTGATCGGCGTTCCTTTTCCTGCGCTGCAGGCGGGAGGGACGGCACTCTCGAAGCCGGCACCGCTCGTCACGGGACAAGGCTCGGCGATCTCCGCCTCAGCCCGCCATCCGGAGCAGATCGCGGCATGGCTCGACTATGGATACAGCCCGGAAGGCTCCGTTTTGTACAACTTCGGCGTCGAAGGCGAGAGCTATACGTTGGTGAACGGAAAACCGAAGTATACGGACCTCATTCTTCATAATCCGAACGGCCTCTCGATCTCTCAAGCGTTGGCCGCCTACGCGCTGCAAGCCTCCGCCGGTCCTTTCGCCTCGGATGTCGAGGCAGACAGACAGTGGCATGCGGACCCTGAGCAAGCGGAGGCGATGTCGGCCTGGATGCAGGCGGATCACTCGAAGGAGCTGCCGGCCTCGCTGCTCCAGGCGGAGGAACAGGAGAAGTATGCGTATATTATGACCGACCTCAATACGTACAAAGATGAGATGGTCAATAAATTCATTATGGGCGCCGAATCGCTGGACGGCTTCGAGGATTTTAGGCGCAAGCTCGTTCAGCTGGGCATTGAAGAGGCGGTCGCGATTTACCAGACCGCTTACGACAGATATCTGGAAAGGTAAAATCGCGTAAAGCCGCTTCGGCGCCTGCCGAGGCGGCCTTTTTTGGTCAAAATCGGATAATCGAAAACGGTTAACGGGGCCCGCGTAAGGCGGATAACCGATCAGTAATTTCGACTATGTACAAAAACAGGAAAAGGTTAGTATATTGGGACTCGAATTACAAGTTTATGCCATATGCCCCATGACTCGATGTACGACTAGCTGCATGACTTGCTGCACGGCGGCTGCACGGTGCCCACTCTAACCTGCCGATTCCGGAACAAGGATTCAGTCGGTTATTCGTTATAGGCGCAGAGCTAGGCGATGGCTGATGCATCAACAAAGAAAGGAGGCGGAACGGAGGGAGCGAGTGGGAAGCGCATACCCAAAAAATCGGAGGAGTGAAGATAATGTTGAAAAGAATGTTGGCTTTCTCCTTAAGCTTTTCGCTGCTTGCAGGCTTTGCAGGTCTTGTAGCGCCGGTCGCCAGTGCGGATGTCCCCGACATTTACGTATCGCCGTCAGGCAGCAATACGATGGGCGACGGCTCGGAGGGCGCACCTTACGCAACGATTCTGAAAGCGTCCCAGGAGGCGGAGCCCGGCACGACCGTGCATGTGAAGGCCGGAACGTATGCCGGCGCATTTATTACGGATACGGATGGGGAGCCGGGAAATCCGATCCGGTATGTATCTGAGGGTGCCAAGCTCGTGCCGATTGCCGCCGATTCGGATGGCATTACCGATCCGGAAGGCATCTGGGAAAACCGGGGCTGGTACGTGGAGATCGACGGCTTCGAGGTCGACGGAACCGGCAAAACGGCGCCGCCGAACGGCATTATGAACCAAGGCTCCTACGTCGAGGTGAAGAACAACTATATACACAATATCGCGAACGTCTCTACGATGGGCTGCTCGGGCAAAGGCGGCGCGGGCATCAATATTCTCGATTATTATCAGGACAATCCGTCCAGTCCCGTTCGAATGACGGGGACCAAGGTGTTCAACAACATCGTTCGTGACGTCGGCGTCGGCACCTGCAACAAATACCACGGCATCTACATCAGCACGTCGGCTTCGGTTTACAACAATGTGGCTTACGATATAAGCGGCGCCGGCATTCATCTGTACCACGATGCTTACGACGTCGATATCGTCAACAACACCGTCGCCGCCTCCACCTTCGGCGTCGTGGTGTCGTCCAATGCCGGCTCCCACTACCACTGGCCGAGTCAGGTCGTCGATTACGTGAACGTCATCAACAACATCTTCTACGACACGTCGTACGGAATCTACGAGTACGACCAGGTCGGCACGCACAACGAGTATTACAACAACCTGGTCAACACCAGCTCGATCGCCCCGATTACGCTGCTTAACGGGAACACGCACTCGGGCACGGTGACGACCGCTCCGGGCTTCGTCAACTACGCCGCGCGCGACTTCCATCTCGCATCGGGCTCGAACGCCATCAATGCGGGCACCTCGACGCTTGCTCCCGCGACGGATCTGGAAGGCAACAGCCGGCCGTCAACGGCCGTCGATATCGGCGCCTACGAGTTCACGACGCCGGGCTCGGGCACGACTACGCTTACCTTCTATCACAAGGACAGCATTCCCACAGGGTCGACGGCCACTTATTGGTACAAGCAAGCGTTGATCAACGGGACGGTCGTTTGGGAGCAGGACGTAGCCACCGACGGAACCGGCTGGCAGGCGCAGAGCGTTCCTATTACGACGCCGAGCGCCAACTTTACTCTCCAATTCCGGCTGATCAGCAAGAAAAGCGTCAGCAATTACCCGGTTACCATCAATGTCGACGATGTGGCGGTCGGCGGTCTCACCGTTCAAAATGCCGGCTTTGAGTCGGGCGCTTCGAACTGGACTGCGGCGCAGACGCTTGCCGCCTTCGGTTCCGCGACGAGTACTTCTTCTCCGCACGCAGGCTCGGCGTCGTATCAATTCACGTTCCCCGGCTCGACGGTTTCAGCGATCGATGCCAATGCTTCGATCACCCAGACGGTGCCGGCAGCCTCGCTGACCAGAACGCTCACTTTCTACGAAAAGGACAATATTCCTTCGCCGACGACGGCGGGTTACTGGTTCAAGCAGGCACTCGTAAACGGGGTTGTCGTCTGGGAACAGGACGTCGGAACCGACGGGACCGGCTGGCAGTCCAGGACAGTCAGCTTCACGTCTACGACACCGAGCTTCGTTCTGCAATTCCGGCTCATCAGCAAGATCGGCGTCAGCAATTACCCGGTCGCCTTCAATGTCGATCAGGTCGCAATCGGCGGATTGACGTTGACGAACGGCGGGTTCGATTCGCTGACAGGCTGGACATATGCCGAGGACCTTGCGGCCTTTGACGGGGTTGTCGATACCGCCGTCAAAAACAGCGGCACCGGCTCCCTGAAGCTATCCTTCCCGGGCAGCACCGGCTCATCGAACAACGACGACGCTTCCGTAAGCCAGACCGTATCCAATTCGTAACCACTTCCAAATGAGAGTTCCTGCCGATTCGGCGGGAATTCTCTTTTTTACATATGAAGTAATCCGGATAACCGATACATAAATCCGACTATATCCGGCCCGTCTGGCGCCGGCTATATTGGCGGTAGCCGGTAGCCGCGAAAGGAGCGAAGCCGTTTTGAGACGAAGATGGGAGACCTCGACCTCGGGCTCGGCCGCCTCTCCCGGATGGAGGAGGGACGAGAACGTGAATCCGCTATGGCTGGGAACGGCCAAGAAGGAGATTTCGCCGCAGCGGCCGATGCCGCTGGCAGGCTTCGGTCACCGGACGGGCGTTTTCGAGATGGTGGCGCTGCCGCTCTACGTAAAGGTATGGTTGTTTGAGCGCAAGGATGCCGCAGGCAGGATAAGCAGGGCGCTGTTGGCGCAGGCGGACATTCTAGCGTGGAACGAGAAAAGAATGGATTTTCTCCTCGGCAAGCTGGAGGCGCTGTACGGGCTGCCGCCCTCCGCGGTCATTCTACAGGCGAGTCATACGCACGGTGGACCGTGGACGGTAGATCTGGCGCATCCCGCCGACGGCGCGTACGTCCGTTTTCTCGAAGCGCAGCTGCTGGCGGGCGTTGAGGAAGCGTGCGGAAGACTCGTTCCCGTCGTCGCCGAGCAGGGCGCGGCCGACTTCGACTTGGGGATCAACAGACGCAAATTCATCGCGGGCCGAATGACGATGGCGCCGAATCCCGAAGGCCCGACCGATCCGGAAGTTCGCGTCGTCCGGTATCGCGAGCGGTCGTCGGCACGGGACGTCGGCGTGCTGTTCCATTATACGTGCCACCCGACAGTGACGGATGCGAACGCGGTGTCTGCCGAATATCCGGGCGTTGCGATGGAGCGGGTGGAAGCGGCTCTCGACGGCGGGGCGATCGCGTCGTTTCTCCAGGGCTGCTGCGGGGATATTCGTCCGAAGTTGATCCGGGACGGCGAATTCTACCGGGGCGGCATAGACGATGTCCGTCTTGCGGGAGACCGGCTGGCCGATGTCGTGCTTGGCATCCTGAACCGTCCGATGGAAGCGCTGCCGGACAGTCCGCTCGTTTCCGGTTCCGCCGACACGACGCTGCCGTTCGCGCGGCTGCCCGACACCGGGGAGCTCGTCGCCGGGAGCGACAGGCCCGGCATGATCGGCGAGTGGAGCCGCCTGTTGCTCGGCGATCCGAGCCGGCTCGCCGCAGGCATCCGGCTCCGGATGAACGCCGTGCGCCTGGCGGATGGCTTGACACTGGTCGCCATGAACGGGGAGCTGACGGTCGCTTACGGGCTATTCCTCAAACGGCAAAGCCGCGGCGTGCTCCCGCTCGCCTACGGCAACGGCATGATCGGCTACGTGCCGACCGCCGCCCAACTCGTCGAGGGCGGTTACGAAGCGCTGGAGTCGATTTATTATTTCGGACTGCCGGGTCCCTTCTCGCCCGAGATCGAACGCAAGATACGGACCGCAGCCGCCGATTTGCTGAGAAAAATCGCTCTTCCGGTCTCCGATCCATAATCGGATACACGTATGTCAAAAAAGGTAACACGAAAAATGTAATGGAGATAATGAATGCTTAAATCGGGCTATAGGCAGCGCAAAAGTCCGTTTCGTATAGTGAAGGCGAGCCAAAAGGCCAATCAGACTCTTGGGGAGGGTTAAGATCGATGAAGAGATGGAGAGGAAAAGGGTTAATCGCAGGCTTGTCGGTCGCGATGCTGGTCGGACTTACCGCCGCATGCAGCGGCAACAACGAAGATACGGCTGCAAGTTCAAGCGGTGCCGCATCGGAAAGCGCCACGTCCGAAACGTCGGCCGAAGCGAGCGCAGGACTTAAGTATCCCGCGTCCTTGACGTATTGGGTGCCGATGGAGACGGACGCCGCCGTTACGATCAAGGATTACAACGAGATGGGACTGTATAAGGAACTGGAAAAACGTACGGGAACCCACGTGGAATTCCAGCATCCGCCCGCCGGAGAAGCCCAAACCAAGGATCAATTCAACCTGATGATGGCGACGGGCAAGCTGCCGGACGCGATCTATACCAACTGGGCGTCGAACGCCCCCGACAAGGCGATCAAAGACGGCAAAATCATCCGCCTGAACGAGCTGATCGATCAATACGCTCCGAACCTTGCGCAAATCCTCAAGGACAAGCCGAATATCCGCAAGCTGATCACGACCGACGAGGGCAACATTTACGCCTTCCCGCTTATCGGCACCGATCCGCCCGTGTACGCCTACAACGGCTTGATGATCCGCAAGGACTGGCTGGACAAATTGAATCTGGCCGTGCCGACGACGATCGACGAGTGGGAGAAGGCGCTGATGGCCTTCCGCGACGGCGACCCGAACGGCAACGGCAAAAAGGACGAAATTCCTTACTTCTATCGCCAGACGGACGTCGAGAGCAGCTATCCGTTTATCGGCGCCTACGGCATCGCGCCAGGCTTCTTCCAAGAAAACGGCACCGTCAAGTACGGTCCGACGGAGCCGGCGTACAAGGATTATCTGACCTTGATGAACAAGTGGTATTCGGAAGGTCTCATCGACAAGGATTACCTGACAAGCGATACGAAAATTCGCGACAACAAGGTGCTTAGCGATCAGTTGGGCGCGCTCGCCGGATGGGCGGGCAGCGGCCTCGGCGGCTATATGCAGCTTAAGAAAGACAAGGATCCGAGCTTCAAGCTCGTCGGCACCCCGTTCCCGTCGCTTAAGCCGGGCGAAAAGGCGATCTCCAAAGGTACCGCGGTCATCACCGGCCTGGGTACGGCAATCTCCGCGTCGGTTAAAAATCCGGAAGAAATCGCCGCCTGGCTCGATTACGGCTACGGCAAAGACGGCAGCCTCCTTTACAACTTCGGCGTAGAAGGCGAGAGCTACAAGCTCGTGGACGGCAAGCCGCAATATACGGACCTCATCCTGCACAATCCGAAAAATCTATCCGTCTCCCAGGCGCTGTCCACCTATGCGCTGCAGACGTCGGGCGGCCCGTTCGCCTCCGATCCCGAAGCCGACAGGCAGTGGCACTCCGATCCGGAGCAGTCGGAGGCGATGGCCGTCTGGGCCGATGCCGACCATTCCAAGGATTTGCCGGGCTCGCTGCTTAGCGCCGACGAGCAGGCGAAGTTCGCGAGCATCATGACCGACCTGAACACCTACAACAGCGAGATGACCAACAAGTTCATCATGGGCCAGGAGCCGCTCAGCAAGTTCGACGACTATGTCAAAACGCTGAAGCAGCTGGGAATAGAGGAGGCGATCAAGCTGAATCAGGGCGCTTACGACCGCTTCACATCCAAATAAGACGGCCGATCTTCCGTAAGCCGCGCCCGGGCCGTTCGCCCGGGCACGGACCTGTACGCCGCCCGTTCCGTACGGCCGACCACGGTTAATTCTGAGTCAGGAGGAATGCCCATGCCGCCACCGCTTGATGCGAAGCCGCTCCCTGTCCAAGCGGCGATGCCCCTACAACCGCTTTCAACCGTAAAGCCGGCCGAAAAGCCAGCCGAAAAGCCGCGCTTCCGATTTCGCCTCATGCGCGATTTTCGCGTCAACCGCTTCTTGTACCTCATGATTTTGCCCGTCGTTCTGTATTACGCCATCTTCCATTATGCGCCGATGTACGGCATCCAGATCGCCTTTAAAAATTACTCCCCCGGCACGGGGATGTGGCATAGCCCCTGGGTCGGGTTCCAGTATTTCCGCGAGTTTTTCAACGGTTTTTACTTCGGGCGGCTGATTCGCAACACCTTGCTGCTTAGCGCCTACGATCTTATTTTTCAATTTACGGCGCCGATTCTGCTCGCCTTTCTCCTGAACGAGCTGCGCAGTCCTGCGTTCAAGCG
The DNA here is from genome assembly GCF_042649185.1 of Cohnella sp. GCM10012308. Taxonomy (NCBI): domain Bacteria; kingdom Bacillati; phylum Bacillota; class Bacilli; order Caryophanales; family Paenibacillaceae; genus Cohnella; species Cohnella sp. GCM10012308. The sequence continues at coordinate 679,334 of NZ_JBHRYU010000001.1, read as the reverse complement.
GATCGTTCAGACAGTCGCATATTTGCCTTACTTTATCTCGCTCGTCGTCGTCGTGGGTCTTATGGTCGACTTCCTGGCCAGAGACGGCCTGATCAACGACGTGCTCGCGGCGTTCGGCGTGGAAAGACATGCTTACTTAAGCGAGGCCGGATGGTTCCGCACGCTGTTCGTGTCTTCGGGCATCTGGCAAAATGTGGGCTGGGGAACGATCATCTACCTGGCAGCGATCGCGGGCATCGATCCATCGCTCTACGAGGCGGCCAAGGTGGACGGCGCCAGCAGGTGGAGACAAAATCTCCACATTACGCTGCCGGGCATCGGATCGACGATCATCATTCTTTTCATTTTGCAAATCGGCAGTCTCATGTCCATCAACAGCGACAAAATTCTGCTTATGTACAATACGGCGACCTACAGCACTGCCGACGTCATCGGCACCTACGTGTACCGCAAGGGCATTCTGGAAGCCAACTTCAGCTACAGCGCCGCGATCGGCTTGTTCAATTCGGTCATCAACTTCGCGCTGCTCATCGTCGCCAACGCCGTCAGCAGGCGCGTATCGGAGACGAAGCTATGGTAAGGGGGCGGCGGTCAATGAATCATCGGAGCGCCGGAGAACGGCTATTCGATATCGGCAACACCGCTTTTATGATCCTTTTAATGTTCGCGTGCCTGTATCCGTTCTGGTACGTGCTGGCGGCTTCCTTCAGCGATCCGGGCCAAATCGCCGAGACAAGAGGCATGATCTGGCTGCCGCACGGTCTGAGCCTGGAGTCGTACAAGGCGGTATTCAACAATCCGATCATCATGACCGGCTATTTCAATACGCTGTTCGTCGTCGTCGTCGGCACGCTCGTCAACGTGCTGATGACCGCGCTCGGTGCTTACGTGCTCTCGAGAAGCCACTTTATGCTGCGCAATCCGATCATGTTCCTGATCGTGTTCACGATGTTTTTCAACGGCGGACTGATTCCCAACTACATGGTGGTGAACGGGCTCGGCCTGCTCGACAACCTGTGGGCGCTGATCCTGCCCGTCGCGATGAACGCCTTCAATCTGATCATCATGCGGACGGCCTTCCAGACGGTGCCGGTCAGTCTCGAGGAGTCGGCGCGGCTGGACGGCGCGAACGACTTCACGATTTTGTTCAGAATCGTGCTGCCCTTGTCGATGCCGGTCGTGGCCGTCATGATTCTGTTCTACGGCGTGGCGCATTGGAACTCTTGGTTCAACGCGCTCATTTATATGCGGGACCGCGGGCACTATCCGCTGCAGCTTATTTTAAGAGAAATTTTGATCAGCAACAGCACCGATAGCATGACGACAGCCGCAGGCGGCAACAAGCTTCAAGTCGCGCTCACGATCAAGTATGCCACGATCATCGTCGCCACGGGACCGATTCTGATCCTGTACCCGTATTTGCAAAAATTTTTCGTCAAAGGCGTGATGATCGGCGCAATCAAGGAGTAGTCCGATAACGAGGAGGAGATGGCATGCAAGTTCGCAGCGGTATCGCGTCCGGCTTCGGCATCCGCAGGGCAACGACCTTTGCTTTATGCATCGCGCTCTTGGCCGGCGTCTGGTACTGGGGACCGTCCACAGCTTATGCCGCAACCGATTATTACGTATCGCCGGCGGGCAGCAATTCCAATCCGGGCACGCAGGCGCAGCCGTTCCTTACCATACTCAAAGCGTCGCAGACCGCTGCGCCCGGCTCGACGATCCACGTCGCGCCCGGGACGTACGAGGGCGGCTTCCGTACCTCGGCGAGCGGGACGGAGACGGCAAGAATCCGCTATGTGTCCGAGGTGAAATGGGGGGCCAGGATCGTGCCTCCCGTCGACAATCCGAGCAAGGTCGTATGGGACAATCAGGGCAGCTACGTCGATATCGAAGGCTTCGAGATCGACGGCAACGGCACGGCCACGCTGAACGGAATCCTCACGGAGGGCTCCTTTACTGCGGTTCGCGGCAATCACGTCCACGATATCGCCAGCGCCGTGCCGTGTACGTCCCAGGGCGGCGCCGGCATCAACACGGATTACTATTATTACGGCGTCGGAACGGAGATCTCCGGCAACGTCGTGCACAACATCGGGTTTGCCGGCTGCAGCTACATCCAGGGCATTTACGTCAGCACATCGGGGACGGTATCCGATAACCTCGTCTATCAGATCGGCGGCGCCGCGGTTCACCTGTGGCATGACGCGAACACGGTCACGATCTCGAACAATACGTTGTTCTCTTCCTGGTTCGGCATCGTCGTGGGCGGCGGAGACTACTATCACACACAGGGCCCGGCAGACCAAATCCATGTCTCCAACAATATCGTTTACGACAATACGTACGGCATTTCCGAACAGGGAAGCACCGGGCCGGGCAATACGTACACGAACAACCTCGTCTATCAAAATGCGACCTATAATCTCAGCCTGCAGAATGGACTGACCGATACCGGCACCGTGTCGGCCGATCCTCAATTCGTCTACTACGCGGCCGCGGGGGGAGGGGACTACCGGCTGAAGGCGTCGTCTCCCGCGATCGATGCAGGCGATCCCGTCTATGCGACTGCCGCCGATCTGGACGGCCATCCGCGGCCGGTCGGCGCGGCGGTCGACTTGGGCGCCTACGAATATACCGGCGCGTTCGAGATCACCGCGCTCGCGAAGACGCTCAAGGCCGGCGAAACGACGCAGATTCTCTCGGCGTCCGACCTGTCAGGCGCGACGTTTGCGAGCGACCGGCCGGACATCGCGACCGTTGACGGCAGCGGCCTCGTCACGGCTGTCGCAAACGGCGAGGCGGTCATTACGGCGACGATGGCGGAACCGGGCGAAGCGCGCACCGCTACGCTGCGCATCAAGGTGGCGGAGCATCTGGAGACGGTGTCGCTGCAAACGTCCGAGACGGAAACCGAAGTGGGCCAGACCCGTCAGTTTAGCGTGGCGGGGCTAATGAGCGATGGTGCGCCGGCGGATCTAGGCGCGGCTGCCGTCCGGTATTATATGAGCGGCCGAACGGTCGCCACCGTCAACTCGGCCGGCCTCGTGACCGGTCTCGCCGCGGGCACCGACACGCTGAACGTAGACGTGACGCTGGATGGCGTGACCAAGTCGTCCCGCACGGCCCTCACGATTGCGCCGCCGACCCTGGCCTCCGTCACGCTTTCCTTGTCCCGGGACACCTTGATCCGGGGACAGACCGCCCAGGCGGCGGCGGCCGGCGTTTCGCCTAACGGCAAGGCCACCTCGATGAAAAACGCGACGATCGCCTACCGGAGCGCAAATCCGTCCGTCGCAACGGTCAGCGCGAGCGGCCTCATTACGGCGGTCGCGCCGGGGACGGCCCTGATCGGTGCGGACGTCACTTTAAGCGGCAAAACCGTATCGGCCGAGCGTACGATTACAGTGCAGCCGGGCGCCGCGTTTCTTTTCGGCTTCGCCAAGCTGCCCGTCGTCGAGAAGACGGCGAATACGATTTTGTATAACCCGACGCTGCAGTTCGAGGCGGTGACGGAGGGGCCGCGGATTACGTTCGGCCTCGAGGTGCCGGAAACCCATCTGTACCAGGTGAGACTACGCACGTTCAAGGCGACGAGCTACGGGAAATATACGATCCTGCTCGACGGGCAGCCGCTCGCAAACTATGACTTCTACGGCAGCACGGGCGCGGGTACGGCGTTCGATCCGATCGGCTCGGCGCAGCTCGCGTCGGGTACGCATCAGCTGACCTTCGCAAACGTCGGCAAGCGGGACGAAGCGACGAACTACAAGATGGGCGTCATCGAGCTCGAGCTGCTGGCGCTTCCGGATCAGACGGCGCCGGTCACCGGCGCGGCGCTGTCGGGTACGGCGGGTACGGACGGCTGGTACAAGAGCTCCGTACAGGTGGCGCTGACTGCCGACGACGGCGACACGGGCGTGGCCGCCACCGAGTACCGGTTGAATTCGCGCGGGACATGGCGTCTCTATACGGCGCCGCTCGCTTTGTCCGCGGACGGCGTTTACGCGATCGAATACCGCTCCTTAGACGCCGCAGGCAACGTTGAGCGGGCGAAGGCGCTTAAGGTCAAGATCGACAGAACTGCGCCAAGGCTAACCGTTCGTCTTGACCGGACGGTGCTTTGGCCGCCGAACGGCAAGATGATCGCTATTCATGCGTATGTGAATAAAAACGATGCGGGCTCCGGCATCGCTGACGTTCGTTTGACTTCCGTCACGAGCAGCGATCCGGGCGGCGCGGACGATATCCGGGCCAGAATCGGCAGCGCTGATAACGTCTTCAGCGTGCGCGCGGAAAAATCGGGCGGCGGAAAAGCGCGCATTTACACGGTGACGTACACGGTTACCGACCGCGCCGGCAATCAAGCCTCCGCATCCGCGACGGTGACCGTTCCGAGGTCGCAGTCGGGACACTAAGGATTGAAGAATGAGGGACGGCGATCGACTACGGACATTCAATCGTAAAGGGGAAATCCGCATGAAATTCAGCGTCGCAACGGCGGATATTACGCCGATAGGGCCAGTGTGGCTGGCGGGCTTCGGGGACCGGACTCACAAAAGCGAGGGCGTTCACGACCCCGTTCATATGAAAATCGTACTGTTGCAGGCGAACAAGACGCTGCTGATCGTCACGCTCGACGCCGTCGGCGCAGACCGCAGCTTCATCGTGGGCGTGAAGGATGCGCTCGAGCAGGCGTTCGGCCTCGCGCACGAAGACGTGCTGATTAACTTTTCCCATACGCATGCTTCCGTCAAGCTGACCGGATCCGACTATGCCCAGAGAGATACGCTATACAGCATGGCGGACGGCGTCGACTTCAACCGGACCGCGGGCGCGCTTCCCGAGGATGAAGCGTATTACGCCTTTGTAAGAGACACGCTGGTGCGGCTGACCGCGGACGGCCTCGCGAACCTGACGGACGGGGAGCTGCTGCTCGGACGCGGAACGTCCCGATTCTCCGTAAGCCGCAGAAAGCCGACCGCCGCGGGCATCAAGTGGGCGCCGTATCCGGAAGGCGAGTACGACGACGAGCTGATCGTGCTCAAGCTGGTCGGCAAGAACGGCGAGCTAAGGGCGTTGCTCTATAATTACGCCTGCCACCCGACGTCTATGGGGCCGGACAACTATCTGGTCTCCGGCGATTTTGCCGGCGCGACGAGCCGGATGCTGGAGGAGAACTATCCGGGGACGACGGCCCTGTTCCTGCAGGGCTGCTGCGCGGAGCTCAAGCCGGTCAAGAGCGCGGCGGACGGCGCCTTCAAAAACTGCAGCTACGCCGAGATGGAGGAGGCGGGCGCGGATCTGGCGCGGGATGTCGTGCGCGTCGCGGAAGAGAACGCGTTTGCGCCGGTCCGCTGCAGCTTCCGCACGATCCTCGTCGATCCGCTGCTGTATACGGAGCAGACGGAGGCTTCCTTTTACGAGCGGCTCGCCGATTCGCCGGACACGGGCGAGTATCGCAGGAAGAGCGCTGTCCGCACGCTTCGGAAAATCAAGGACGGCACAGTCAAGGACCGAGCGCCGCTGTACATCTCCGTCTGGCATCTCGACGAGGAGACGCGACTGATCGCGCTCGAGGGGGAGATCGCGACCGCTTACTCGCTGCTGCTTAAGCGGATGTTTCCCGGCGGCAGAACGATCGTGCTCGGCTATACCAACGGCAACTATTACTATGTGCCGACCAGGCAGATGATTGCGGAAGGCGGCTATGAAGCGGACGCCAACTATTGCTTCGGCAGCTTCAGGGGGACGTTCGTGCCCGAGGTCGAGGATATCGTCGTCGGACAAATCGTCAAGGCGGATCTAAGGCTGCGAATGCAGGAACCGATCGCGTGAAGGGGAGGACTGACATGGCAGGCAGCGCCGCAGATTGGCTCGCACAGATGACGCTTGAGCAAAAAATCGCGCAGATGATCGTCGTCAGAGGGCACGATTATTTGCAAAAAACGCTTGATATGAACGCGGAAGGCCGAGTCGGCGGCGTGGGAGCCGTCCTAATGACGACGAAGGGGTCGCGGAAGCTGACGGACATCGTCGCATGGGTGAACCGATTTCGGGCGGAGGCGGCCGCCCCGGTCCTGCTCTATCTGGACGCGGAAAACGGGCTGGCCGATACCTTCGACTTCGGTACTTCGTTCCCGACGCTGATGGCGCTCGGCGCGACGCGCTCCCGCGAGCTGGCCTACCGGATGGGCGCCGCCATCGCCAGGGAGGCGCGGGCCGTCGGCTTCGGCATGGTCAGCAATCCGACCGTCGACGTCAATTCGAATCCCGACAATCCGATCATTAATACGCGCGCGATCGCCGACCGCGCCGATCTGATCGTAGAGCTGGCGGGCGAGCTGGTCCGCGGCATGCAGGAAGCGGGCGTCATTCCGACGGCAAAGCATTTCCCCGGACACGGGGATACGCGGGAGGATTCTCATATCTCGATGCCGACCGTCGGGCGCGAAAAGGCTTACCTGCTGGAGGCCGATCTGAGGCCTTACCGGGAGCTGATTCCTCAAGGTTTGATGGGCATCATGACGGCTCATATTTTATTCCCCGCGCTATTGGCGCCGGGGGAGGAGCCGGTGCCCGCGACATTGTCCGAGACGATTATGACCGGTCTCGTTCGCGAGGAGCTGGGCTTCGAAGGTCTGCTGGTTTCGGATAGCCTGACGATGCGCGGCGTCAAGATGCAATACGGCATCGAACGCGCGGCCGTTATGGCCGTCCAGGCGGGGCACGACCTGATTCTCCAGGATTATGAGTCCGATCCGGAGATCACGTTCGCGGCGCTCCTTGAGGCCGTCGGCTCCGGCGACATCTCGCCCGCGCGCATCGATCGTTCCGTGGGACGGATCCTGGCAGCGAAGGAGCGGCTCGGGCTTCTAGGCAGCGACCCGATCGATGCCGGGGAGGCCGGAAGCGTCGTCGGCTCGGATGCGCACGAGGCCGTCGCGCGCGAGATCGCCGAGCGGTCCGTCACGGTGCTCGAAGCGAGCTCGCTGCCGCTGTCCCGCAAGCGGACGCTGCTCATCGCGACCCGCGGCGCGGAGGAAGGCATGGAGGCCGAGGACTTGGGCTATGTCGTCAAGGGCAAGGCGGGTTACCTGTTCGAACGGGCGGGGGCATACGGCGACGACATGCTCACGCTTGTCGTGAACGAGTATCCGACAGCCGAAGATACGGCGCTCGTCATGCGGGCGCTCGCAGACGACAGCGTAGAGCAGGTGGTTTTCGCGACGTTTGTCCGCGTGCTTTCCTACAAGGAAGGGAGCGGGACGGTGCCCGAATCCCAGCTGCGCCTGCTCGAGGCGATCCGGAATAAGCGCGAAGACGCGACCCTGCTTCTCTTCGGCAGTCCGTACGCCGCCAAGTCGCTCGTCCCCTTTGCCAACTGCCTATGCGCCTACGGCGATTGCACGCATTCGATCGACGCCGCGCTTAAGACGCTGTACGGCGAGATCCGGGCTTCCGGCAAGCTGCCGGTCGCCGTGAACGAAAAGTACGATTACGGCTACGGTCTTTGACCGCAGCGAAAAGAGGTCCATGGATGTCAACATCTCCTACCGAGCGTTACTTGGCGCTAGTGACGGCGCATTTGAACAAATTGCAGGAGGAAGAGCATGCCGCGGTCCTCCTGGCCGCTCGTTTGGTCGCAGAGCAGGTCAAGGCGGACCGGATCGTGTACGCGTACGGTCCCGGCGGACATTCCAATCTGGGCGCGCAGGAAATTTTTTTCCGTGCGGGGGGCTTAATGCACGTCAGCGCGATTTTGGACGAAGGCACTTTGCTTAGCGGCGGCGCGCTGCGTTCGATGGCGATCGAGCGTACCTCCGGGTACGCGGCCGTCGTGCTCGAGGACTACGGCATAGGCGAAGGCGATCTTCTCATCCTCATCAACGCCTACGGGATTAACGCGGCCGTTATCGACGCCGCGATGGAGGCCAAGCGGCGCGGCGCTTCGGTCATCGCCGTCACCTCGTCCGCGCATGCGCGGGAGACGCCGCCGGATCACCCGGCACGGCATCCGTCCAAACGCAATTTGCACGAGCTGGCAGACGTCGTGCTGGACTGCAAGATCGGCGTCGGGGACGCCGTGCTAGAGCTCGACGGGCTGGAGCAGAAGGTAGGCGCGATGTCCACGTTCGCGAATGCGTTCTTGCTGAACGCGCTGGTCGCGGAGACAGTGGCCATGCTGTCCGCGGAAGGCGTACGGCCGCCGATCTGGATGAGCGGCAACGCCACCGGCGGAGACGCGTGGAACCGCCGACATATGGCGCAGATCAAGGGCCGCGTTAAAAAGCTGTAGGCATACATTTACGAAAAATAGGGGGAACAGCCGTGAAAGGGAACATTCCCGTTATTCCGACGCCGTTCGTCGACGGAAAAATCGACTACGAGGACTTCGAGCGTTTGATTTTGCATACAGGCGATTATGTGGAAGGCTACGTCATCGGCGGCAGCACCGGCGAGGCGCCCGCCCTGTCGGCGGAGGAGAGGATCGAGATAGCCGCTTTTTTCGCGAACCGTCTTCCTGGCAAGCAGATCGTCATCGGCCTGGGTCACACGAATTTGGCCGAAGCTTCCCGCATCGGCCGGGCGGCCGTCGACATGGGCATTCGTTCTGCGCTCGTTCCAAGCCCTTATTACTTCCCCAATTCGCTTGGCATGGTGAAGGCCTACGTGGCGAAGCTGGCCGCGAATACGGGCATGGACATCGTTTTTTACGACAATCCGGTCACGACCGGCACGACCTTTGCGACGGAGCAGCTGATCGAATTGGCGCAGGCCGTTCCCGCGATTCGGGCGATCAAGATGACCGACCATAATATGGAGAAAATCAGGGGCTTGAAACGCGAAACGCCGCTCGCCGTTTTCGCCGGCGACGATATCGTCTGCTACCGGGCGATCGAGGCGGGCGTCGACGGCAGCATGATCATCGCGCCGCTCATCTATCCGCAAGCCTTCAAAGAAGGCTGGGATTTGTACCTTGCGGGCAAGCGGGAGGAGAGCTTCGCGGTATTTGCGAGAACGGTCCTTCCCTTTGTCCATATGTTCGGGCCGGGCGACGAAATCCCGACGACCAAGGCGTTGTTCCGCCAGCTTGGCTTGTTCAAAAGCGCGGAGACGCGGCTGCCGCTTCTGCCCGCGGACGCTGCCAGGACGCGCGAGACGCTGCTAGGGTACGAATACGGCCTGGCCGCCGCGCTTCCATGAGCATTCGCGAATGGATCGCTTCCCGGCAAGGGCTCGTGGTTGAGACGCTGTCCGCGCTCGTCCGTCACGATACCGTGAACCGCGTGACTTCCGGTACGGAGCGGGAGTGCCAACGGACTCTGCATGCGCTGCTGCGGGAGCTCGGACTCGAGGCGGAGATGTACAGCCCGGAGGAAGTAGCCGGATTCCGCGAGCATCCAGCTTATTATCCGGGCAAGGACTACGGCGACCGTCCCAACGTCGTCGCGGTCTGGCGGGGGGCTGGCGGCGGACGTTCGCTGCTGTTCTCGGGCCATATCGACACGGCTGCCGTCGCGCCGGGCTGGACGTCCGATCCTTTCGAGCCGCGCATCGCAGACGGCAGGCTGTACGGTCTCGGCGCTTACGACATGAAGGGCGGTATGGTTGCGGCGCTGATCGCAATCCGGTGTCTGAAGGAGCTCGGCTTCAGGCTGCGCGGCGACGTTCGCATCGAATCCGTCGTGGACGAAGAGTTCGGCGGCGCGAACGGCACGGTAGCGGGACGCGCGCGCGGCACTTGCGCCGATGCCGTCATTATCCCCGAGCCTACCAATCTCGCCTTGTACCCGGCGACTCGTGGAGGCGCGCTCTGGCGGCTGACCTTCCATGGGACGACGGGGCTGGCGTTCGGCGGGGAGACGATGCGGAATCCGGCGAACGACGCGGCGCGATTTATCGTGTTTCTCGAGCAGTACGAGCGTGAACGCGCGAAGCGTGAGGGGCCAGGACCTTGGTACTCGGACCGGCAGGCCGCGCTGCCGATCATCGTGACGCGTCTTGCGGCAGGGGATCTGACCATGCCCTTGTGCGACGTCGGACCGGTGGCGTGCGAAGTCGACATCTGGACGGAATGCGACCCGGGCGTAAGCGAAGATCAGCTGCGCGAAGAACTGCTTGCCGGCTACGCGCGCTTTTGCAGCGGCGAGGATGCCAAGACGTACGCGCCGCCCTCTTTTGCGCGCATGATCCGTTTCCTGCCTGGAAGCGCGGTCGCGCCGGATTTTCCGCTGATCGGACTGTTGTCCCGGGAGATTGCGGCGGTCACGGGGGAAGAGGCCGAGGTGACGGGGGCGCCGTTTGCCTGCGACGCTTTTGTATTCAACGAATACGGCGGACCGCCCGCGCTTATTCTCGGTCCATCGGGCGGTCATGCGCACGCGCCGGACGAATTCGTGGATCTCGGCAGCATGGCCGACCTGATCGAGATTTACGCCGGCGCGATGCTCCGCTGGTGCGGCGAGGCGACGATTGCAGATGATGCGGCGGAAGTGAAAGAAGGAGCGATCGAAGCATATGCCGCGGTTGAAAATGCGGCCCCATTCGAAAAGCGAGGAGCGACTTAAAACATGAGAAAAGCGGTCAGCACCCCGAACGCGTCGCCGGGCGGCGGACCTTACTCGCAGGCCGTCGTGAGGGGCAATCAGTTGTTTGTCTCCGGGCAGGGTCCGCTGGATGAGCAGGGACGCATCCGGAGCGGGGATATCGAAGCCGAGACGCGGCTGACGATGGACAATATCCGGACAATCGTGGAAGCGGGCGGCTTCACGATGGACGATGTCATGCAGGTCAGCGTATATCTGGCCAGCCTTGCGGACTTCGAGCGGTTTAACGCCGTCTACCGGACCTACTTTAATCCCCCGTTCCCCGCGCGAAGCTGCGTAGAGGCAGGGCTGGACGGCATCAAAGTGGAAGTGGACGCGATCGCATGCAGGACCGAGTAAGAGACGGGAGGGCGCGCCATGGAGCGTTTTAGGGAACGCGTCGTGCTGGTGACAGGCGCGGCGCAAGGCATAGGCTTCTCGATCGCGGAAAGGTTTGCTGCCGAGGGCGCGCACGTGGCCCTCGCGGATATCCGGGAAGCGGAGCTGGCCCGGGCGGAAAGGTCGCTCACGGGCAGGGGATTTTCGGCGGCCGGCTATCCGCTGGACGTGTCCGTGCCCGAGCAGGTCGATCAAACGGTCGCGGCAGTCGTGGGCAAGCACGGCGCCATTCATATTTTGGCCAACAACGCCGGTATCGCCTGGGAGGAGCCGTTCGTGGACATCGGGGACGATCGCTGGCGGAAAATGATCGACGTGAACTTGAACGGCATGTTTTACGTGGCGCAGCGCGTGGCCCGGCATATGAAGGCGAGGGGCGGAGGCGTCATCATCAATATGGCCTCGACCAACGGTCTGGCCGGCGAGGCCAAGTACGCCCATTACAATGCTTCAAAAGGCGCGGTCGTACTGCTGACCAAGACGATGGCGATTGAACTGGGGGCCGGTGGCATCCGCGTCAACGCCGTCTGTCCGGGCTACATTCAGACGCCGATGTCGGAGGCGATCGACGACCCTGCGTTCGTGGCTCGTTATATCGATGCGCACATCCCGCTCGGCCGGGTCGGCCAGCCGTCCGATATCTCGGGCATATTCGCTTTTCTCGCTTCGGACGACGCAGCATTCGTGCATGGCGCCTGTATCGTCGCGGACGGCGGACAGCTGGCGTAAGGGGCGGCTGGCGTAAAAGAGTTTAAAGGAGGGGGCGGCTCATGCGTAAGTCCGAGCTGGATACGCCATGCATTTTGGTCGACCGCGTCAAGCTGCTGGACAATATCCGGCGATACCAGGGCTATGCCGACGCGGCGGGCATCGCGCTGCGTCCGCACGCCAAGACGCACAAGACGCCGGAGATCGCCCGGCTGCAGGTCGAAGCGGGCGCGGTCGGCGTGACCGTCGCGAAGCTGGGAGAGGCGGAGGCGATGGCGGACGGCGGGATACGCGACATCGTCGTCGCGTATCCCATCGTCGGCAGCGCCAAGCTCGCGCGACTGATCGCGCTCGCGCGGCGCGCGAAGATAACGGTCGCCTGCGACGGCATCGATGCGGCGGCCAGCCTTTCCGAAGCGGCGCTGCAGTCGGGGCTTGTCATCGACGTCTGGGTCGAGGTCGACCCCGGCTACGGCAGAGCCGGCGTGCTTCCCGGCGCCGATCTCGATCGTCTGGCATCGGCGCTCGTCCCGCTGCAGGGCATTCGCGTGTGCGGCGCGCTTGTATTCGCGGGCCATTCGTACGGCGCGGAGACCGATGCCGAGCGGGAGGCGATCGCCCGTAATGAAGCGGGGACCGCCCTGCTTGCTGCCGAGGCGCTTCGCGGCTTCGGCTTCCCGATCGAATCGGTCAGCGCGGGCTCCACGCCCGTCGGGCGGTTCGCATCGGCGATGGCCGGCGTTACGGAGATCCGGCCGGGGACTTACGTGTTCGGCGACGTCATGATGGTCAAAGCCGCGGCGCTCGCCATCGAGCAATGCGCGCTGACCGTGCTTGTCACCGTCGTCAGCCGGCCGGCGGCCGACCGGGCGGTTATCGACGCGGGGACCAAGGTGTTCACGATGGACGGGGAGGATTCGGCAATCGGGACGGGGCGGGGATACGTCGTCGGGCATCCGGCGATCGAGGTCGCCTGGTTCAACGAAGAGCACGGCATATTGAAGCTGCCCGACGGCGAGCGGGGCCTCCGAGTGGGCGACCGGCTCGAGATCGTGCCGGCGCATTGCTGCGCAGTCGTCAACATGCTCGACGAACTGCACGTCTTAGACGGAGATCGGGTTGGGGCAACCTGGCGCATCGCCGCGAGAGGCAAGGTGAAGTAGCGGGAGGAGCGGTTATGTGAAGGCACTGGTATACGAAGGACCGGAAAGGATGGAGCTGCGGGAGGTGCCCGTTCCTGATGTAGGGCCTGGAGAGGTATTGATACGGGTCGCGTACTCGGGCATCTGCGGCTCCGAGCTCAGCGGGTACCTGGGCCACAATTCGCTGCGCAAGCCGCCGATGATATTTGGCCATGAGTTTTCAGGCATTATTGAGAAAATGGACAAGGCGGCGGAGGGGACGGGATTGCGCGAAGGGATGCGGGTCACGGCGAACCCGCTTATCACTTGTGGGAGGTGCGTTTACTGCGAGGCGGGCATGGCGTCGCTCTGCCCGGACCGCAAGCTGCTGAGCGCTGCGCTGCCCGGCAGCAACGCCGAGTTCGTCGCGGCGCCCGCCGCATTCGTATATCCGCTCGAGGACCGCGTTTCGCTGCGCGACGGCGCGCTGACCGAACCGGCCGCCTGCGGCATTCGCGTCGCGGAACTGGCCGCGGCCGGCCCGGGGGATACGGTGCTCGTCGCCGGCATGGGACCGATCGGCTTGTTCGCTATGCAGGCGGTCTTGCGCCAAGGCACGGCGCGCGTCATCGCGACGGACCTCAGCGAAGAACGGCTTGCCTATGCGGCGGAGCTAGGCGCCCTTGCCATAAATCCGCAGGAGCGGGATCCGGTGGAAGCGGTTCTTGCGCTGACGCACGGCCGCGGGGTTCAAGCCGCCATCGACGCGGTCGGCGCTGCCTCGACGCGAAGGCAGTGCGCCGCCGCTGCGGCGAGCGGGGGCAAGGTCGTATTTACCGGCCTGCATCAGGCTGAGACGACGCTCGACATCAATGACGCGGTGAGGCGCGAGCTGAAGCTGCTCGGCTCCTTCGCTTATTCCAGGCGCAACTTCGAAGACGCGCTTGCATCGATCGCCGCCGGGAAGATGGGACTCGGCGACCGGACGACCGTAGCCGCGCTCGAAGACGGGCCTTATTGGTTCGACAAGCTGACCCGGTCGCCGGGGAAGGAAATCAAAATCTTGCTTAACGTCGGCCGGCTCGAAGGGGAGTAGCGGCGGAGCTTGAGGTGGCTTTAGCCGAATATCGGCTACCTCGCTCCAGTAGATAGGTTTGGTGGGGCCGTTAGCCGGACTTTCCTTTCAACTCGGCGGAGAGGGCAAGTTGATGGACTGGTAGCCGGCATTTCCTGCTAACACGGTGCAAGGTGCTTGAACGGCGGGGCCGTTAGCGGCTTTTTCCGGTTAATTTGGTCGCGCGGGTCTGACCCTATCGGAAGGTCGCGCACCATCCAATCGACAGATCGCGCACCGTTATCCCGTTACCAGAAAGGAGAATCAGGATGGCGAACCTGCCGGAAGCGCTGAGCGACGAAAAGTGCGCGCTCGGCGAAAGCCCGCTCTGGCTGCAGGAAAGCGGGCAGCTAATATGGGTCGATATTGAAGGCTTGTGCATCCATTCCTACGCACCGAAGACCGGCGCTCGCAGGCGCATATCCGTCGGCAGCCGGGTCGGCGCGGTCGCGCCAGCGAACGGCGGACGGTTGGTGTGCGCAACGCAAGATGGCTTCTATTATCTCGACCTTGCGTCGGAGCGGTTCCAACCGATTGCGGATCCGGAAGCCCATTTGCCGGGCACCCGGTTCAACGACGGCAAGTGCGATCCGGCGGGCCGTTTCTGGGCGGGAACGATGCCGCTCTCGGGAGACGAACCGGCCTGTTCCCTATACTGTCTGGCCGGCGACGGCGCCGTTCGCCGGATGGTGACCGGTATCGGCTGCTCCAACGGCTTGGGCTGGAGTCCCGACGGGGCCGTCATGTATTATATCGATACGTTCACGTACCGGATCGATAGCTTCCATTATGACGCCGCGACGGGCGATATTCGAAACCGGCGGACCGTATGCCGCATTCCGCCGGAGCGGGGAGCGCCGGACGGGATGGCGGTCGACAGCGAGGGAATGCTGTGGGTCGCCTTATGGGGAGGAGCCTGCGTAAGCCGCTGGAACCCGCGGACGGGTCAATGCCTGGAGACGGTGGGGCTGCCGGTTTCTCTCGCAACCTCATGCTGCTTCGGCGGCGATGACCTGGATGTGCTATACATCACCACCGCGCGAGTGGGACTTGGCGAGGCTCGGCTGCTGAACAAACCGCTTGCCGGCAGCGTTTTCGCGTATCGTCCTGGCGTCCGAGGCTTGCCTGCGCACGTCTATTGTGGTGACTAGCATCGCCGCGACTCTCTTTTGCCGATTTGATCGTTCCGCAATGCGCCGCTATGCCTGCTTATGCGAACCAGGAGCAAGCTATAAAACGCAAGAAAGAGACGGGAAAACAAATAAAAGCCTGCATCCGTGCAGGCTTTTATTCCGATTCAGCGAGCGGAAGCGGAAATGCCTGCAAATCAGCATCCTTTTAGCTGCGTTACTCGAAATCATAAAGAAAAGGAGATGAAAGCCTGCACATTCGCATCTTTTATCGCAAAAGGTCTTGCCTATACGAAAAAGGATGTAAATGTGCAGGCTTTCGCCCTTTATTGCTCGGGCAGGCGGATAGCCGCGACGTTCCCTCCATGTAACGCTGAATAGCGCCTCTTTGCCCCGGCTGACCGCTCGGTCCCGCCGTGTAACGCTGCCCAGCGCCTCTTTGTCCCGGCTGACCGCTTTGTCCCATCATGTAACGCTGCCCAACGCCTCTTTGCCCCGGCTGACCGCTCGGCCTCTCCATGTAACGTTGCCCAACGCCTCTTTGTCCCGGCTGACCGCTTTGCCCCACCATGTAACGCTGCCCAGCGTCTCTTTGCCCCGGCTGACCGCTCGGTCCCGCCATGTAACGCTGCCCAGCGTCTCTTTGCCCCGGCTGACCGCTCGGTCTCACCATGTAACGCTGCCCAACGCCTCTTCGCCCCGAATGACCGCTCGGTCCCACCATGTAACGCTGCCCAGCGCCTCTTCGTCCCGGCTGACCGCTTTGTCCCTCCATGTAACGCTGTATAGCACCTCTTCGCCCCGGCTGACCGCTCGGTCCCGCCGTGTAACGCTGTCCAGCGCCTCTTCGCTCCGAATGAACGCTCGGCCTCTCCATGTAACGTTGCCCAACGCCTCTTTGTCCCGGCTGACCGCTTTGCCCCACCATGTAACGCTGCCCAGCGTCTCTTTGCCCCGGCTGACCGCTCGGTCCCGCCGTGTAACGCTGCCCAGCGTCTCTTGCCCCGAATGACCGCTCGGCCTCTCCATGTAACGCTGCCCAGCGTCTCTTCGCCCCGGCTGACCGCTCGGTCCCACCATGTAACGCTGCCCAGCGCCTCTTCGCCCCGTATGACCGCACGTTTCCACCATGTAACGCTGTACAGCGCCTCTTCGTCCCGGCTGACCGCTCGGTCCCACTATGTAACGCTGTCCAGCGCCTCTTCGTCCCGGCTGACCGCTCGGCCTCTCCATGTAACGCTGCCCGGCGCCTCTTCGTCCCGGATGACCGCACGCTCTCTCCATGTAACGCTGCCCAGCGCCTCTTCGTCCCGGCTGACCGCTTTGTCCCACCATGTAACGCTGTACAGCGCCTCCCAGCGCCTCATTGCCCGGCTGACCGCCGGTCCCGCAAAGGAACGCCTCCACAGCTTCTATTTGCTTTGGTTAACGCCGCAATGCCACGTTTTTGCCATGCCTTTTTCGAACCGTCCCCGATGCTCCCGTTCTCATATTCCCCGCGCGCCCCGCATATAGATGGAACGTATGGGAGGGGGACGCGTCATGCCGCGTGTCGGACGCAAGCTGCGCAAATGGACGGCCCGCGTCCTCGATCTGCCGCAGGACGTCGTGATGGACGTGCCGCGGATTACGATGATCGCGGGGCTCCAACTGACGGTGGAAAATCACCGCGGCGTGCTTCACTTTTCGCAGGACCGGCTGCGGCTCGCGATGGACCGCGGCGAGCTGGAGATCGTGGGGAGCGATCTCGTCATCCGGCTCATCGGCGGCGAGGAAGTGTTCGTCGAAGGAAAAATCACCGGCGTGCTGCTGCATCCGGGCGATTGAGAACCGCTGCCGGCAGCGCCCGGGCGCCAGGTCTCGTCCGGGCTCGGGGTCGCCAGTGCTCGTCTAGGCTCGGGGTCGCAATCCGGCAAGCCGGCGAGCCGGCCGCATAGACCTGACGTGGAGCGGCGCCGCCGAAGCGGTTGCCGGCGTCCAAGCGGGAGGACAAGCCTGAAAAGGGGGAGAAGCCGTTGAAGGGTCAATGGTTAAGCTTCATGCGCGGCAGCGTGCGCGTCAGACTCGTCGGCGGGGACAGCCGAATTTTTTTGAACGCGGCCGGCTCGAATCGGATCGAGCTGTGGGATATCGCTTACGACCGGGAAGGGCGCTTATCGTTCTGGGTGTCCGTGCCGGATTTTTTCTCGCTGCGCCCGATTCTTCGCGCGGCGGGCAGCCGCCCGCGCGTGCTAGAGCGTCGCGGCCTGCCGTTCAAGCTTGGCCGCTTGTCCAGGCGCAAGACCTTCGCGGGCGGCTTGCTGTTTTTTGTCGCGGCGCTATTCGCGCTGTCTACGCTCGTATGGGACGTGCAGGTCCATACGGACGACACGGTGCCGGAGGCGGAGATCCGCAAGGCCGCTGCTGCGGAAGGCATTCGGCCGCTGCAATGGTCGCCGCGACTGCCGGACGCCACGGAGCTGGCGCACCGGCTCGCGCGCAGGCTGCCCGACGCGGCATGGGTGGGCGTGGAGAAAAGCGGGACGAGGTACGTCATAAACGTCATTCGTTCGAACAAGCCCGAAGTGAAAAAGGAGAGCGGGCCTAGCGATCTGATCGCGAAGGCGGATGCGGTCGTGACGCGGATCGTGGCGGAAAGCGGCAAGCCGCAGGTCGCGCGCAATACGCGCGTCCGCAAGGGGGACACGCTGATCTCCGGACAGCTCGGCGAGGCCGACCGGGTCAAGCTGGTCGCTTCGGAAGGCGAAGTGCGCGGACTCGTCTGGTACGAATACGGCATCGTGTCGCCGCTGGCGCGGAGCACCAATTATTATACGGGCGATTCGGCGGAACGGACCTACCTCGTCATCGGGAACCGGGCGCTGCAGACAAGCGGATACGGCCAGGAGCCTTACGCGAATTCGAATACGTTCGCGGATTGGCGGACTTTCAAGTGGGGAGGCTGGACTTTGCCCTTTGCCATTCTGAAGGAAAAGGAGCTGGCGGTCGATAAACGCAGCGAGCGCCTGACGCCCGAAGCGGCGAGAGAAGCGGGGCTTGCGCAAGCGCGGGCGGAAGCGTTGTCCGCGGCGGGCGAGGACGCCGTCATCAAGGCGGAAAAAATTTTGCATGAACAAACGGAGAATGGTAAAGTGATGATACGTGTACTCTTTGAAATTGAACAATCGATTGCCGTACGGCGCCCGATCGCGACCGATCCCAAGATGCAGGGGGAATGAGGCTTTTTGACAGACAGCAGGCAGTTCATTACGATTCCACTCCGCAACGCAGCGGAGGGACTGGCTTTGTTCGGTCCGCAGGACAAGTACCTGCGCATGATCCAACAGGAGACGGCAGCCGTTATCCATTCCCGCGACGCGGAGATAACCGTCGAGGGCGCGGAGAGCGACCTGCGGTCTCTTCAGCAATTTTTCGACACCGTCCTTCAATTGATCCGCAGCGGCCTCACCGTCGGAGAGCGCGACGTACGCTACGCCTTCGAGCTGGCCCGCGAGATGAAGGCCGACCAGCTGCTGGCGCTGTTTCAAGGCGAGATTACGACGACTTTCAGAGGCAAGCCGATCGCCCCCAAGACGCTCGGCCAACGCCATTACATTACGATGATCCGCAAAAAGGACATCGTGTTCGGCATCGGACCCGCCGGTACGGGCAAGACGTATCTGGCAGTCGTATCCGCCGTCGCGGCGCTGAAGGAAGGACGCGTCAAGCGCATCCTGCTGACGCGCCCCGCCGTGGAGGCCGGGGAGAATCTCGGCTTCCTGCCGGGCGACATGCAGGAGAAGGTCGACCCTTACCTGCGCCCGCTCTACGATGCGCTTAACGACGTGCTCGGTCCCGAAGGCGTGGCCAAGGCGCTCGAGCGGGGCATGATCGAGATCGCGCCGCTCGCTTATATGCGCGGCCGTACGCTCGACGATTCCTTCGTCATCCTAGACGAAGCGCAGAATACGACCGGCGAGCAGATGAAGATGTTTCTGACGCGGCTCGGCTTCGGCTCCCGGATGGTCATCACCGGCGACGTGACGCAGATCGACCTGCCCAAGGGCAAGAAGTCCGGCCTGAACGAAGCGCAGCGCATTCTGAAGGACATTCCCGAGATCGGCCTCGTGTACTTCTCCGAGCAGGACGTCGTGCGTCATGCGCTCGTGCAGAAGATTATCGTAGCCTATCAGAAGGACGACGAGACAAATACGTAAAGGAGCGAGCGCCGGATGAATCGGACACGAAGCGGCCCGGCGGGTACTTTATCTTCCTTTGCTGCTGCAGGATGGAAGCAGAGCGCGGCGGTCAAAGGACTGCTGCTGCTCGCGTTCGTCCTGCTGTTTTATTTCAGCCTGTCGACGCGCCTCGTGCCGGAGACTTACGATATTACCCTGGGCGCAAAAAGCGAACACGACATCAAGGCGCCGCACCAGGCGACCGACGAGAAGGCGACGCTCAAAGCCCAGGAGGAAGCGGCGGAGAAGATCGGCGCCATCTATCCTTACGTGGCGCTGCACAACGAGAATCTCATCGACAGCATTCTCGTTCGCATCGACCAGCTCAACCAGGACGATCAGGTGACGCTCGAGCAGAAGATCGAGATTTACCGCAACGAGCTTCCGGACCGGGTGGATCAGTTTATCGAAACGTTCATCAGCACGAACACGGGATCGGGCGTCTACTCCGCAAGCCTTTTCGGCGAAATGAAAAAAGCGGTGCTGGCACAGGCGTACAAAATTCCCGAAGAGACGTTTTACAAGCTGCCTAAGCTCACGACGGAGCAGATCGCGGAGATGCGTACGGTGGGCCGGGACGTCGTCCGCAGGCTGATGGCCGATCCGATCACGGATGCCGAAGCCGCGCGCGCCAAGGTGGCGGAGCTCGTCAACGGCAGCTCGCTGACGCTCAAGACGCAGCGGGAGATCGTACAGGAGCTGTCGCGGTTCGTCTTGACGCCCAACAAGTTCTACGACAAAGACGCGACCGAAGAAGCCAAGGTCCAGGCCAAGCAGAATACGCCCCTCGTCGTCATCAAGCAGGGCGACGTCATCGTCAAGGCCGGACAAGTCATCGACCAGGATACCTACGAGCGGCTCGACGCCTTCGGCCTGCTGCAGGAGCAGCGGACGTATTGGCCGCAGCTCGGCGCGCTCATGCTGGCGGTGCTGTTCATGCTCGCGCTATACAGCTACGCGGAGCTGACGGCTTCCGCTGCCAAACCGGCGATGAAGCGGACCAACGTCGACTGGTTGATGCTTTTATTCATTTTCGCAATCAATATATTGGTCATGCACTTGGTCGCGCTGGCGCACAGCGAGGCGTGGCCCTATATCATCTATATTGCGCCGCTCGCGCTAGGCAGCATGCTGATGACGCTGCTCATCGACATTCAGACCGCGATGGTCGGCTCGCTGCTTTTCACGATTCACGCGAGCATCGTCATGAACGTCGAGCAGACAAGCCTGTTCGATTTCCGCTTCGGCTTCGTCGCCGCGGTCGTGCTGTTCACTTCCGTGCTGGCGATCCATCGGGCAAGCCAGCGCTCCGCCATTCTGAAGGCGGGGATTATGGTGAGCTTGTTCGGCTCGTTTGCGGTGACCGCGCTTACGCTGGTCGGCCCGGATCCGGACCGGACGCAGCTCGTCCAATCGGTCGGCTTCATGCTGGCGAGCGGTCTTTTGACCGCCGTGCTCGTTATCGGCATCATGCCGTTTTTCGAGATGACGTTCGGGATCTTGTCCGCGCTCAAGCTCGTGGAGCTGTCCAATCCGAACCACCCGCTGCTTCGCAAGCTGCTGACGGAGACGCCGGGGACCTATCACCACAGCCTGATGGTCGGCAACCTGTCCGAGGCGGCCGCGGAGTCGGTCGGCGCGAACGGCTTGCTCTGCCGGGTCGGCTCCTTCTATCATGACGTCGGCAAGACGAAGCGGCCGCTCTATTTTATCGAGAATCAGAACGGCGGGGAAAATCCGCATGACAAGCTCGACCCGAAGGTCAGCGCGTCGATCATCATCGCGCATGCCCGCGACGGCGCGGAGATGCTGAAGGCCCACAAGCTGCCCAAGCAGATCCGGGACATCGCGGAGCAGCATCATGGCACGACCTTTCTCAAGTTTTTCTATTACAAGGCGGTCAAGCAGGCGGAGCAGGCCGGCGAAGACAACGAGTGGACGGAGGACGACTTCCGTTACCCGGGTCCCAAGGCGCAGTCCAAGGAAGCGGCAATCGTCGGCATCGCGGACAGCGTCGAAGCCGCGGTCCGGTCTCTTGGGGCGCCCACGGTCGAGCAGGTCGAGTCGATCATCGCCAAGATCATCAAGGACCGGCTCGACGACGGACAGCTGAGCGAATGCGACCTCACGGTGCGGGAGCTTAACCAAATCCAAGAAACGCTGAAGACGACCGTCATCGGCATGTTCCATTCGCGGATCAAGTATCCGGAAGAGAGCGCCGCAAAAAACGAGACGGATAAAAAGGAGCGGGAAGCATGAGCCTGAAGCTGGAATGGGTGGACGAGCGCGAGGAAGCTTCGGCAGGCGAAGAAGGGTGGCCGGCGCTGCTGACGCGCCTGCTGAATGAAGCGGGAGCGGCCGAGGGCGTCGCGGACGGGATCGTCACGCTGACGCTGACGGACAACGAAGGCATCCGCGAGCTGAACCGAACGTACCGGAACCTGGACAAGGCGACGGACGTGTTGTCGTTCCCGATGCGGGAGCAGGGCGCGGAGGAATTCGAGATTTTGTACGAGGACGATTACGAGACTGCGACGGTCGACATTTCGAACGGCGATGACGGCGACGACGAGACGTTTGGCGACGAGGAGCTGCAGACCGGCGCCGGCCGTATCGAGGAGCTGCTGGGGGATATCGTCATCTCGGTGCCTCGCATGCACGAGCAGGCCGCCGAATACGGCCATAGCGCCGAGCGCGAGCTCGGCTTCCTGTTCGTGCACGGCTTCCTGCACCTGATGGGCTACGATCACGGCACGGAGGAAGAGGAACGGGCGATGTTCGCGAAGCAAGAAGAGATACTCGCCAAGGCGGGCTTGACGCGGTGAGCCGCAACCAGTCCGAGCCGGCGTCGTTCCGGCATGCGCTGGCGGGCATCGCGCACGCGCTGCGGACGGAGCCGCATATGCGGTTCCATCTGGCGGCGAGCGCGGCCGTGCTGATCGTCGCCGCTTGGCTGGGGCTGCCGCGAGGGGACTGGATGTGGCTGCTCGCGGCTTGCACGGCGGTGCTATGCGCGGAGCTGGTCAATACGGCCGTGGAGCGCGCTGTCGACCATGCTTCCCTGCAGCGGAGCGAGTTGGCCAAGTCGGCCAAGGATACGGCTGCGGGCACGGTGCTTGTCGCATCGGTATTCGCGGCAGCCGTGGGCTTGATCGTGCTTCTGCCGCCCCTATGGGAGCGGTTCTCGGGTTAATTGACTTCGGTCCGAACAAGGGCCGATTCGGAGGATGACAGATGGGGGACATCAATATAGAGGCGATCGGCTGGACGCCGGAGCAGCTGCTGGCCGAGGCGGCCAAGGCGATGGAGAAGGCATACGTGCCGTATTCGGGCTTTAAGGTCGGCGCCGCGCTGGTCGACGGCACGGGCGCGATCCATTACGGCTGCAACGTCGAAAACGCGGCGTACAGTCCGGGCAACTGCGCGGAACGCACGGCGTTGTTCCGGGCGATCGCTGACGGCCATGCGCCGGGCAGCTTCCGGGCGATCGCCGTCACGGGCCGGACCGACGCGCCGATCACGCCCTGCGGCGTCTGCCGCCAGGTGCTCGTCGAACTGGGCGGGCCGGACATGCCGGTCATTATGGGCAATGCTAAGGGAGACCTATCGATTATGACAGTCGCCGAGCTGCTGCCCGGCGCATTTACGCCGGCCAAGCTGGCGGAGGGAAGGATAGCAGAATGAGCGAACAAAAAGGCAAATTCAAGTCAGGCTTCGTCGCCATCGTCGGCAGGCCGAACGTCGGCAAGTCGACGCTGATGAATCAGGTGATCGGCCAGAAGATCGCCATCATGAGCGACAAGCCGCAGACGACCCGCAACAAGATTCACGGCGTCTATACGACGGACGAAAAACAGATCGTGTTCCTCGATACGCCGGGCATTCACAAGTCGAACTCCAAGCTCGGCGACTTCATGGTCAAGTCGGCGCTCGGGGCGCTCGAGGAGGTCGAAGCGATACTGTTCCTGACCGACGTGTCGGAGGAGCTGGGAGGCGGCGACCGCTTTATCATCGAGCAGCTGAAAAAGGTGAAGACGCCAGTCTTCCTCGTGCTGAACAAAATCGACAAGGTCCAGCCCGAAGCGCTGCTGCCGATCATCGATAAATACAGCAAGCTTCACAGCTTCACCGAGGTAGTGCCGGTATCCGCGCGCGACGGCAACAACGTGACGACGCTCCTGGAGCAGATCGGCCGCTATCTTCCGGAGGGCCCGATGTATTACCCGGCCGATCAGATCACCGATCACCCGGAGCAGTTCATCTGCGCGGAGCTCATCCGCGAGAAAATTTTGCAGACGACCCGCGAGGAGATTCCGCACTCCATCGCCGTCGAGATCGAGAGCATGGGCACCGGGGACAACGGCGTCGTCAACATCGGCGCGGTCATCTATGTGGAGCGGCCTTCGCAGAAGGGCATCATCATCGGCAAAAACGGCGCTGCGCTCAAAGAGGTCGGTAAACGGGCGCGTCACGACATGGAGAGATTGCTCGGCTCTAAGATTTTCCTGGAACTATGGGTCAAGGTCAAGGAAGACTGGCGCAATCGGGAATCGGTGTTGAAGACGCTCGGCTTCAGGCACGACTAAACCTTGGTAGCGCAGCCGGTTTTGACGTAGTCCCGGGGCTTCGGACAAATGTTGTCAGGCATACCGGCGCGGCGGCGGTGGCATTCTAACGGTGGCGATTTGGGAAGATTTCATTTCCACCGGGGAGGATGTGGCGCTTTGCGGGACTTCACGTGGCACGTGTTTACGCAGACCGGCGATATCGAAGCCTACCTGCTTTACAAGGAAATGATTCAGCCCGGAGCCGCCGGCCTGGCGTCGGAAGAACCGGTTCCAGAGGGCGAAGGGGAAGAGAACGGAGCGGGAGCCTAAAGTCGCCTAGACAGACCGGCTTCGGCACGCGCTCGTCGCGCACCGTCACTCGGCGCGCGACCCGGCCCTGCAGGGGCGACAGAAACGGGGAGAGGCCGTTGCTCTATCGGACGGAAGGCATCGTTATCCGCAGCATCGATTACGGGGAAGGCAACAAGATCGTCACGATCCTGTCGCCGACATTAGGCAAGCAGGGCATCGTCATCCGCGGCGCCCGCAAACCGAAAAGCCGTTACGCATCGCTCGCCCAGCTGTTTACGCTCGGCGATTTTTCCTTTTACAAGGGCGGCGGTCTTGGCAGCCTTAACGGCGGCGAGATCATCGAATCGTATAGAGGGCTTAGAGAAGGGCTCGACCAGGCCGCCTACGCCTCCTACTTGGTCGAGCTGTGCGACCGCGCCATTCAGGACGAGGATGCGGGCGCTTTTCTTTATTATCAGCTGCATGCCGGATTGACGGCGATATCGGAAGGCAAGGATCCCCGGATCGTCGCGCGGCTGTTCGAGATGAAGATCGCGGCGATCGCGGGATATGCGCCGATGCTGGACGCCTGCGCCAATTGTGGACGGGAAGACGGCGCCTTTTATTTCAGCGCCGCGGGAGGCGGCGCTTTATGCTCGTTATGCCGGCACCGCGATCCGAGGGCGATGGAGCTGGAGGACGGCGTATGGAAGCTGCTCCGCGTCTTTTCCGCGATGGATATGCGGAGGCTCGGCAACGTCGCCGTGAAGGAATCGACGGCCAAGCAGCTGGCGACCGCGATGCGCAGGTGGTTCGACCACCATTTGGCGCTGAATTTGAAGTCCCGTCATTTTTTGGATCAGTGGGAACGGGGCGAAGATTTCTTCAAACCGGTACCCTGATTCGACAAAGTGTGCTATAATATAGTAAGTAACGTACACGATGCAAGCCAAGATACGGGTTCGCTGGATTCGGACGGATCGGCGAAGCCGTTTTCTTATGGGCAATTAGCCAACTAAAAGAGGAAAGGATGCGGCACGATGGACGTATTCAAACGGTTCATGAAGGCTTCGCGCATGCGCGTCATCCCGGTCATGCTCATGCCCGTCGCGCTAGGGGCGCTAGGCGCTTACGTATGGGACGGCGTCTTCGACATTTGGCTGCTGCTGCTTACGTTGATCGGCTCGGGCGCGGCCCATCTGTTTTCGAATATGATCAACGATCTCTGGGATTATAAAAACGGCACCGACGAAGCTGCGAAAAATACGGCGGACGCGATCGGCACGAATTCGGGTTATCTGACGAACGGCGTATGGAGCATGCGCACGTTCGCCGCGGTCACTTGGGGATTGTTCGCGGTCGCCGCCGCCAGCGGGATTGCGCTAGCTTTGCTCAGCGGGATTTGGGCGTTCGTCTTCGGCGCGATGGGCGGTCTCATCGCTTATTTCTACGTGGCGCCTCCGATTCGCTTCGGCTACCGGGGCAAAGGCTACAGCGAGATTGCGATTCTGCTTGCTTTTGGCGTGCTGCCGGTACTCGGCTCTTATTATGTGCAAACGTCCACGTTCGACTACAGGGCGATCTTGCTGTCGCTGCCGATCGGTCTGCTGACGACGCTGATTTTGTTTAACCACCATTTTCTTCATTGGCAGGCGGACCGGGCGGCGGGCAAGCGGACGCTGGTCGTCGTGTGGGGCGAACGCCGCGCCTTGCAATTTTCCCGTTTGCTGCTCGGCCTTGCGGCGCTGTCGCTGGTCGGGGCGGCGCTTGCAGGCGCACTGCCCGCCTATGCGCTGGTCGGTCTGATCACCGCGATTCCGCTGTACCTGACGTACGGCCGACTGCAGGACCAGAATAGCTCGCGGGCGTATTTGCCGCTCATGGGCGCTTCCGTGCGGGCCGCCAATCGCTGCGGATCCGTTCTCATCGTGTGTCTCATTATCCAGGGCCTCATCCAATAAAATGACGGGAAGTGACCGCTTCAATGGAAAAGCAGCTGGTATTCGGTGATTTTCACCGCATCCTATCCGAAGGCGAGACTTGGAAAATCGGCGGATTTCCGCTGCCCGACGGCACGTTCTGGGAGTACCGGGAGCCAGACGCGGTCGTCATCGTCCGCAACGGCATCCTCTATGTCCGGGCGCCGCTCAGCCGCAGTCACGACCGCGTGCAGATTTTGGACAATGCGAAGCATATGTACTATTCGGCGGAAGAGGTCGTCGTGCCGGAAAACGGCGAGGTCAGCTTCGAGCTCGATATTCGCGCGCGCAGCACGGGCACGGCGCCAGGCGATCTGTACGACGGCTACGTATCGCTGAATTTGCTCGATTTTACGACGGGCGCCGCGCTAGACTTTTTCGCGGGCAACGACAAGTACGCCTCCGTTTACGCCGTGCTGCCGTTTCCGGGCGTCGAGGTGCCGAAGTCGGACAAGACCCGGTTTTTTTGCGTGTTCCAGGAAGATACGAACTTCAAGGCGCGCGAATTCAACACGTACAAAATCGTATACAATCGCGCCGAGGACGAAGTCGTCTTTTATCTGAACGGCACCGAGGTGCGGCGCGAGCGGAACGTGCCGGTCAAGATGAACCGCTTTACGATCGCGCTCGGGATCATGACCGAGAAGGATCTGTCCCCAGAGGGCAGCGTCTCGGTGCACGGCCAGACGGTCATCGCCGAGTATTCGCCGGTGAAGGTCGCGATCAGGGAGTAAACGCCGGCATTTGACAGGGGAAGCGTCCATCGGCTAAAATGTTGCATATCGATGACATGGGTCTCGTTGAAGGAGAGAGTAGCCGGTTGCCTGTCGGCAGCTGCAAGCGAGTCGGGGGCGGTGCGAGCCCGGCGCGACGAATCGGCGAAGGGCGCTCCGGAGAGAACAGTCATTACAAGAGCGGGCAAACGAAGACACGCGAGGGCGATCCGGTTCGGACGGATCCGACCTGCTCGGCGTCGCTTCGGGCGTCAAGTAGGGTGGAACCGCGGGATCTAGCTCCCGTCCCTATGTCTGCGCGGCAGACGTGGGACGGGAGTTTTTTGCCTTGTTCCGGCGCCGCGGAAAGTAGCGGATTCGATCCCAATTTACGAAGGAGTGGCGGACTTGAATTTTCAGCAGATGACATTGACGCTGCAGCAATTCTGGGCGGAGCAGGATTGCATCGTCGTACAGCCGTACGATACCGAAAAGGGCGCGGGCACGATGAACCCGATGACGTTCCTGCGCACGATCGGACCGGAGCCGTGGAACGTCGCTTACGTGGAGCCTTCCCGCCGTCCGGCGGACGGGCGCTACGGCGAAAATCCGAACCGGCTGTATCAGCATCACCAATTCCAGGTCATTATGAAGCCGTCGCCTGACAACATCCAGGAGCTGTACCTCGAGAGCCTGAAGCGGCTCGGCATCGACCCGCTGAAGCACGACATCCGCTTCGTCGAGGACAACTGGGAATCGCCGACGCTCGGCGCCTGGGGCCTTGGCTGGGAAGTGTGGCTGGACGGTATGGAAATCACCCAATTTACGTACTTCCAGCAGGTCGGCGGCATCGACTGCCATCCGGTCGCGGTAGAGATTACGTACGGCATGGAGCGTCTGGCTTCCTACATCCAGGAGAAGGAAAACGTATTCGATCTGGAATGGGTGGGTGGCGTTTCCTACGGCGACGTATTCAAGCACCCCGAGTACGAACATTCCAAGTATACGTTCGAGGTGTCGGACGTATCGATGCTGTTTAATCTGTTTTCGACCTACGAGGCCGAGGCGAAGCGCGCGATGGACGAAAATCTCGTTTTCCCGGCTTACGACTACGTGCTCAAATGCTCCCACACGTTCAACCTGCTCGACGCCCGCGGCGCGATCAGCGTCACCGAGCGCACGGGCTATATCGGGAGAGTGCGCAATCTGGCGCGCTCGGTCGCCGCGACGTTCCTGCAGGAGCGCGAGCGACTCGGATTCCCGCTGCTGAAGAAGGAGGCGATTGACCATGCCTAAGGATCTGCTGCTCGAGATCGGTCTCGAGGAAGTGCCCGCACGGTTCGTGCGCGGCGCGATGGAGCAACTCAAGGACAAGATCGAAAAATGGCTCGACGCCAACCGCCTTGCGCATGAAGGCGTGACCGCCTATGCGACGCCGCGCCGGTTGGCTGTCATCGTAAGTCGTTTGGCCGACCGCCAGGAGGACGTCAGCGAGGAAGTCAAGGGACCGGCACGCAAGATTGCGCTTGACGAGAGCGGCGCATGGACCAAAGCCGCGCTCGGCTTTGCCCGCAGCAACGCGGTGGAGCCCGAGGCGCTGTTCTTCAAGGAGCTCGGCGGCGTCGAGTACGTTTACGCCAACAAGTCCAGCGTCGGCGTGGAGACGGCCGGCTTGCTGCCGGAGTCGTTGCCCGCGATCGTCACCTCGATGACGTTCCCGAAAAACATGCGCTGGGGCGCTTACGACCTTCGCTTCGTGCGTCCGATCCGCTGGCTTGTCGCGCTGCATGGCGAAGCGGTCGTGCCGTTCGCGATCACGGACGTCGAGACCGGCCGCACGACCCGCGGACATCGCTTCCTCGGCGTCGACGCGGAGATCGCCGATCCGTCAGAATACGTGGCCAAGCTGCGCGAACAGCACGTCATCGCCGACGTAGAGGAGCGCCACGAAGCGATTTTGTCGCAGCTCGGCGACCTGGCGAAGTCCCGCGGCTGGGAGATCGCGATCAAGGACGATCTGCTCGAAGAGGTGCTTTTCCTCGTCGAGACGCCGACCGCGCTGTCGGGGTCGTTCGATCCGGCATTCCTGGACATTCCGCAGGAAGTGCTGATAACGTCGATGCGCGAGCATCAGCGCTACTTCCCGGTGCTTGACGCGCAGGGCAGGCTGCAGCCGCATTTCGTCACCGTGCGCAACGGCGACGCGGCATCGCTCGACGCCGTCGCCAAGGGCAATGAAAAGGTGCTGCGCGCCCGGCTGTCCGACGCGAAGTTTTTCTACGCCGAAGATCAAAAGGGACGAATCGATGCCTTCCTGCAGAAGCTTGAGAGCATCGTCTATCACGAGGAGCTCGGCACGGTCGCCGACAAGGTGCGCCGCATCCGCGTGACCGCAGACAAGCTCGCCGGGCTGCTGAGGGCCGACGATACGGTTCGGGCGCAGGCCTCGCGCGCCGCCGATATTTGCAAGTTCGACCTGGTGACGCAGATGGTGTACGAATTCCCCGAGCTGCAGGGCATCATGGGCGAAGATTACGCGCTTAAATTCGGCGAAGAGGCCGCAGTCGCCAAGGCGATCAACGAGCACTATTCGCCGCGCAACGCGTCGGACAATCCGCCGTCCTCGCTCGTGGGCGCAATCGTGGGCATCGCCGACAAGCTAGACACGATCGTCGGCTGCTTCCTGATCGGCATCATTCCGACGGGCTCCCAGGATCCGTACGCGCTTCGCCGCCAGGCCGCCGGCATCGTGTCGACGCTGCTGGCGCACGGGCTCGAGCTCAAGCTGTCGGACCTGTTCAAGCTGTCCCTGGACGTATACGCCGCCGCAGGCCTCGGCAAGCGCGAAGCCTTCGAAGCGTCGCGGGATTTGAGCGAATTTTTCGCGCTGCGGGTAAAGAACGTATTGACGGAGCAGCAGATCCGCTATGACGTCACCGACGCGGTGCTCGGCGCGGGCTGCGACGACGTCCGCCGCACGGTGCTGCGGGCGCAGGCGCTGCAGGCCGCAGCAATCGGCGAAGACCGAGAGGCGTTCCGTCCGGCTGCGGAAGCGTTCGGACGCGTCGCGAATCTCGCGGCCAAGGGCGGGGATTCGCGCCAGGTGGACGCGTCGCTGTTCGCGGACCCTGCCGAAGGCGCGCTGCACGAGGCATGGATGAACGCGCACGGCAACATTCTGGCCGCGACGGCCGAGGCAAGGCTGTCCGATGCGTTGTCGGCGCTGTCCGCGCTTAGCGGACCGATCGCAGCGTTTTTCGAGGCGGTCATGGTCATGGCCGACGACGAGGCGATCCGCCGCAACCGGCTGGCGCTGCTCGGACTGATCGCGGACGACGTTCGCGGCTTCGCCGACTTCGCCAAGCTCGCGGGCTGATGCCGGCCGCACCGCGGCAATTCGAACGGAGGGATGCACCATGGAAGCAACAAGCGTAACCGTCTACGTCGTCTCCGATTCCGCCGGCGATACAGGAGAGCTCGCGGTGCGGGCGGCGGCCGCCCAATTTCACCCGCTCAAGGTGCAGATCCGGCGCGCCGGTTTCATCCAGCGGGAGGCGGCGATCGACGCCGTGCTCGAGGCGGCGCAGAGCGAGCGTGCCGTCGTGCTGTACACACTGGTCATCGATGCGCTCCGCGCCTACATGGCATCGGAGTCCGCGCGGCGCGGCATTTCGGCCATCGACCTGCTCGGCCCGCTCATCGACCAGATGGAGCAGCGCTTCGGCTGTCAGTCCAGGCACGAGCCGGGGCTTAACCATGTGCTCGACGCCGGATATTTCCGCAAGGTCGAGGCGGTCGAATTTGCGGTCCGCTACGACGACGCACGCGACGTAACGGGCGTCAGCAAGGCGGACATCGTGCTGACCGGGGTCTCGCGCACGTCGAAGACGCCGCTCTCCATGGTGCTCGCGCACCGGACGTACAAGGTCGCGAACGTACCGCTCGTGCCGGAGCTTACGCCGCCGCGGGAGCTGTTCCTCGTACCGAAGACCAAGATCTTCGGCCTGACGATCCGGCCGGACGCGCTGAACGCGATCCGCGTCGAACGGCTCAAGGCGCTCGGCCTGCCGAATACGGCCTCGTACGCGACGGCGGAGCGGATCCAGCAGGAGCTCGAGTATGCACACGGCATCATGAAAAAACTGGGCTGCGTCATCATCGACGTGTCGAACAAGGCGGTTGAAGAAACGGCCAGCCTGATTATGGAGCAGTTGGAGAAATAGACGGATTTCGACAAAAATGGCGGACAACCGGCATGCCTTCGAGGCGGCTGGTTGTTGCTTTCTTACGGGCGCAAGGCCTGAAATTTTGGGCTGCAGGAAGGATTTATCGCGCCGGTAGCGTATATAATAGGGACTCACAACATAATCGATGAGCGGTGGTGTCGAATGCTGCAACATCCGGTCCGGGTCGTCGTCGACGCGGACGCCTGCCCGGTGAAGCCGGAGATCGCCGCATGCGTGAGAGCCGCGGGGACAAGAGCTCTGCTCGTGTCTTCGCACGCGCACGTGCTCCATGCCGAGGAAGGCGTCGACGTCGTAACGGTGGACGCGAGCGATCAGTCTGCGGATCTTTACATCGCCAATGCGCTTAAAAGCTCCGACATTCTCGTCACGGGCGATTACGGCCTGGCTGCGCTCGGCCTGGCGCGCGGGGCGGCTGTGCTTACGCCGCGCGGCAAAGTCATCGGCGAGGACGATATCGACGGGCTGCTCGCGCAGCGGCATTTTTCGGCCAAGCAGCGACGGGGAGGCATGCGGACGCGAGGGCCCAAGCCTTTCACGGACGAGGATCGCGACCGATTTCAACAAAAACTGACATTGCTGCTTCGGAGGTTGCAGGAGAATTCGTTCGCTTAGCGAATTGTATTACGTGCCGAAATTGAACGGCAGAGCGGATGGCTTAATATGAATAACGGCATGATTCCACAAGAGACGATCGACGAGGTTCTTCGGCGGTACGACATTGCGGAGACCGTCGGTCGTTACGTTCAGTTGTCCAGGAACGGCAAGTATTTGAAGGGGCTGTGCCCGTTTCATTCCGAGCGCACGCCTTCCTTCACGGTGACGCCGGAGAAGCAGATTTTCCATTGCTACGGCTGCGGCAAGGGCGGGAATGTCGTCAAGTTCGTCATGGAAATCGAGAACGAGACGTTCCCCGAAGCGATCCGGAGCATGTGCGAGGAAGCCGGAATTCCGATCTCCTGGCAGGCGCCCGAAGGCGAGCAATCCGAGCGCCAGAAGGAACGCTCCGTCATGACGGAGGCGCACGCCTACACGGCGAAGTTCTATCATGCCGTGCTGCGCAATACGGCGGCCGGTACCGGGGCGATGAACTATCTCCGGGACCGCGGCATGACGGACAAGCTGATCGAGGAGTTCGGGCTCGGGTACGCGCCGGCCAGGTGGGATACCCTGACGCAGGCCCTGGACAAGAAAGGCTACGACCTGGCCGAGATGGACCGGGGCGGACTGCTTTCGAGGCGACACGAAGGCGAGGGCTTCGTGGACCGTTTTCGCGATCGCGTCATGTTCCCGATTCACGACGGCGACGGCAAGATTATCGCGTTCGCGGGGCGACTGATGTCGGACGGCCAGCCCAAATACCTGAATTCGCCCGAGTCGCCGCTGTTCAGCAAGAGCCGGACGCTGTACCGGTTCCACGCGGCGAAGGGCACGATCCGCAAGACGAGGCAGGTCGTGCTGCTCGAGGGCTACATGGACGTCATCAAGGCCTGGTCGGCCGGCGTGCACAACGGCGTCGCGACGATGGGAACCGCCCTCACCGGCGAGCACGCGTCCTTGCTGAAGCGTTATGCGGACGAGGCGATCGTGTGCTACGACGGGGACGATGCGGGGATGGCCGCGGCGAGCAAGAGCATCCCGCTACTGGAGAATGCCGGCTTCAGAGTGCGGGTGGGCGTGCTGCCCGGCAAGATGGACCCGGACGAATACATCTCGGCATACGGCTCCGAAGCCTACATGCGGGAGATCGTCGAAGGCGCGGTGTCCGCCCTCAAATTTCAGCTCATCTATTTGAGGAAATCCCATATACTGCTAGAAGAAGACGGGAAGCTCCGATACCTCGAAGACGCCATCAAGCTCGTCGCCCGGCGCGAGTCGGCTACCGAACGGGAATTGATGCTGAAGGAGCTGGCGCAGGAATTCGGGGCTTCGACGGACAGTTTGAAGCAGGACGTATTTAAGATCAGGCAGCAGGAGAAATTGGGAACGGCTGGGGATATTCCGGGCGGATCGTGGAATAATGAATGGAATGATAACCGAAGTTCGGCCAAGCTTCCCAAGGTATCCGTCGACTATGTCAAGGCCGAGCAGTATCTCTTGTCTTGGATGCTGCAGGACGGCGAGACGGCGGGCGTCGTCCAGGAACGGTTGGGCGATCGCTTCCATGTCGAGGATCACGCGGCAATCGCTGCTTATCTATATGCCTACTACGCGAACGGCAATCCTCCTGACATTGGACGCTTTATCGCTACGCTGCAGGACGACCGGCTAGAGCGCGCGACCAGCGCCATCGCGCTGATCGAAGTGCCTTTCGGGGAACGCGAGCTTGCCGATTGCATGCGTACGGTCGAACGTCAGGTGACGAAAAAGGACGATTTGCAAAGCTTGTACGAAGAAATGAATCGAGCGGAGCGTACCGGTGATCCACTGCGCGCCGCGCAAATATTGACAGAGATTATCGCCCTGGAGAGACGGCAGAAGGAAAGCTGATGCCGCCGCTGCAGGGAGGAGGGAGTCGGAAATGGCGAACGATCAACACACCGGACTCGAGACGGAGAGCTCGCTGGAGCAGGTCAAGTCGCTGCTCATCGAACAAGGCAAGAAAAAGGGCGGATTGACCTACAAAGACATCATGGAGAAGCTGTCTCCGTTCGACCAGGACGCCGAACAAATCGACGATTTCTTCGAGCAGCTGGCCGATCACGGCATCGAGGTCGTTAACGACCACGACGAGATCGGAGGCGGCCGCGACCGCGAACGCGAAGACGAAGAACGCGACGAGTTCAACTTCGACGACGATCTGTCGCTCCCGCCCGGCATCAAGATCAACGATCCGGTTCGCATGTACTTGAAGGAGATCGGACGCGTGCCGCTTCTGGGCGCCGACGACGAGGTCGAACTGGCGAAGAAGATCGAGATTGGCGGCGAAGGCGGCGAGGAAGCGAAGAAGCGTCTTGCCGAAGCGAACCTGCGTCTGGTCGTCAGCATCGCGAAGCGGTACGTGGGACGAGGCATGCTTTTCCTCGACCTGATTCAAGAGGGCAATATGGGCCTGCTCAAGGCCGTCGAAAAGTTCGACCATACGAAGGGCTACAAATTCAGTACGTACGCCACCTGGTGGATTCGCCAAGCGATCACGCGGGCGATTGCCGACCAGGCGCGGACGATCCGGATTCCCGTGCATATGGTGGAGACGATCAACAAGCTGATCCGCGTGTCGCGGCAGCTGCTGCAGGAGCTGGGACGCGAGCCGGCTCCCGAGGAAATCGCCGAGCAAATGGAGCTCAGCGTGGACAAGGTTCGCGAGATCATGAAGATCGCGCAGGAGCCGGTATCGCTCGAGACGCCGATCGGCGAAGAGGACGACTCGCACCTGGGCGACTTCATCGAAGATCAGGAGGCGCTGGCGCCGGCTGATGCGGCGGCTTACGAGCTGCTGAAGGAACAGCTGGAGGACGTGCTGGACACGCTGACCGAACGCGAGGAAAACGTGCTCAGGCTGCGGTTCGGCCTCGACGACGGGCGTACCCGCACGCTGGAGGAAGTCGGCAAAGTATTCGGAGTTACGCGCGAGCGGATCCGGCAGATCGAAGCCAAGGCGCTTCGCAAGCTTCGCCATCCAAGCCGCAGCAAGCGTCTGAAGGACTTCCTGGAATAAGCGCCGAACGCCGGACTGCGTTCATGCAGAGGACCTTGCGCCGATTCATGGGCAGCAAGGTCCTCTTGGCATCCGGGGTGCTACGTAGCGAGAGGAGCTATCGACATGCCTCCATTGGATGAGGACAAGAGGAAATGGGTCGTGCGGGAAATCGAATCCTGGCGCCGGGCAAAAATGCTGCCGGAACAGTATTGCGATTTTCTGCTGAATTTGTATTTGGACGATCTGACGGTCCGGCCCAAGAGCGCGACAGGCGAAAAACTGCGTCAGATCGGTCAGGCTTCCGGAAAACAATGGATGTATGTCATTGGCATATTTTCCTTGATCTGCCTTGTTGTCCTTCATTTTAGCGCGTTTCCGCTGGCATTGCAAATAGCGGTCGCGGTCATCGGTACGGGGGGGCTTGTCGGTCTTGGCTCACGCTACAGGGAGCGTCTGCCTGCGCGCGGACTGGCGCTGCTCAGCACGGGCATGCTGCTGCTGCCGGCCGCGGGGATGGCCATCCTCCGCGTTCAAGGCTGGCTGGACGGGCCGGGGGTGTTCGTGCTGCTGCTCGCAAGCGCCATCATCTGGATCGTATGCGGCATCGCGGAACGCTTCGCGGTGCTGCACTGGCTCGGGTGGATGGGCGTCATCGCGCTCTATGCGGCGGTGCTGTCCCGCCAGGTGCCCGATCCGAGCTGGCTTGAGGTGCAGGTGTTCTGGGTGCCCGCAGCGCTGCTGTTCGCCTGGCTCAGCTGGTTCTCGCACGTGAAGTTTAAAGCGACCGGCGCCGTGCTGTTCGCGACGGCGCTGATTTTATGGTTTATGCCCGAAGTTTATTCGGCGCTTTTCGGCGTGGACCGGAACTGGATCCAGGTCGAGCTGCTCGTAAAAATCGCGCTGGTCGGCACGCTTATGTTCCGGCTGCGCAGACAATGGATGGAATGGGTTGCATGAGCATGAACGAAAATAACGGCAAGCTTTCGATGGAAGCGCCAAGGCTGTCGAAGCGTCTCGCCTCACTGGCAGGTCTCGTGAAGCAAGGCGCGCGGTTCGCGGACATCGGCACCGACCACGCGCTGTTGCCCGTGCACCTGGCGTTGGCGGGCACGATATCGTATGCGGTCGCGGGCGACGTGAATGCCGGCCCGGCCGAAGCCGCGAGGCGTCAGGTGCGGGCCGCCGGCGTCGGCGACATCGTGTCGGTCCGTCATGGCGACGGCTTGTCCGTGCTTGCGCCGGGCGAGGTGGACACCGTCTGCATCGCCGGCATGGGCGGCAGTCTGATGGTGCGCCTGCTTGAGGAGGCGGGCGAAGCGCTGTCCGGCGTGACGACGCTCATCCTCTCCCCGCATGTGGCCGAGGACCAGGTACGCCGTTGGCTTGAAACGAATCGCTACGTGCTTGCGCTGGAACGTCTTATCGAAGAAGACGGCGAGATTTATACGCTGCTTCGGGCGGAGCGTGCGGCAAGCGCGGAAGAGTCCGAAGCCAGACACAAGGAGCTGTACGATCCGGCGCTGCTCGGTGCGAAGTGCCGGGCGGTCCCGCACGCCTTGCTGTACGAGATGGGCCCGCTGCTGCTCCGTTCGGCGGACGAAGCTTTCATGGCCAAATGGCGCGGCGAACTGACGAAGCGGGAGCGGATCGCGAATGGCATGAAGCAATCGGACGCTGCGGACACCCGGGCCAAGCTGGAAGCCTGGACGCGCACGACGGCCGAGATCGAGGAGGTATTGGCATGCTTGCTAGGGGAGAAACGATCGCCCAGTTAATGGAGCGGCTTGCGCCGAAGCACTTTGCGGTCGAAGGAGACAAAATCGGCCTGCAGGTCGGTTCGCTGCGCAAGGAAATCAAGCGTGTGCTGGTGACGCTCGACGTCAATCCGGACGTCGTGCAGGAAGCCGTCAATTTAGGCGCGGAGCTTATCGTCGCCCATCATCCGGTCATTTACCGGCCGCTTGCCCATTTGCAGACGGATACGCCTGCCGGCGCGCTGGCCGCCGAGCTGATCAGGCGGGATATCGCCGTCTACGTGTCGCATACGAACCTGGATACCGCCGAGGGCGGGCTCAACGATTGGTTGGCGGAGGCGCTCGGCCTCGAAGGCCGCGACGTGCTGGAGGAAGTCCACACGGACAAGCTGTACAAGCTGGCCGTATTCGTGCCGCGCACGCACGGCGAGGCCGTACGCGACGCCATGTTCCGTGCGGGCGGCGGATGGATCGGCAATTACAGCCATTGCAGTTTTAACGTGGAAGGCACCGGCACCTTCATGCCGCGAGAAGGGAGCGATCCTTTCATCGGCGAAAAAGAGAAGCTGGCAACCGCGGAGGAGACGCGCATCGAGATCATCGTTCCAGAGAGCGCGCGCAAGGCGGTCGTGCAGGCGATGCTGAAGGCGCATCCGTACGAGGAGGTCGCCTACGATCTGTACGGCGTCGACTTGAAGGGCCGCTCATTTGGGCTCGGACGGGTTGGCAAGCTCCCTGCGGCCATGCCGCTGGACGACTTCGCCGAGCTGGTCAAGGAGCGTCTCGGCATGCCGTTCGTCCGCATCGTCGGGGACGGCGATCGGCAAGTGCGCAAGGTTGCCGTTCTGGGCGGTTCGGGCCGCAGCTATATCAAGCGGGCGATTTTCATGGGCGCCGACGTGCTCGTTACCGGCGATATCGACTTCCATTCCGCGCAGGACGCCGATGCGGGCGGTCTCGCGATCGTCGACCCGGGACACTACGCGGAGAAGATCATGCGTCCCAAGACGGCGGGGTGGCTGCGCGAGCGACTTGCCGAGAAGGGCTATGCGACGGAAGTGTTCGCCTCCGAGGTGCACACGGATCCTTTTAGGCTGAAGTAGCCGTCTTCAACAGTCGCCGCGCCTCCCCCGCTTACGCCGGCCAGAGAAAGGAAGAGCGTGCGAAGGAAAAAGTGGATGGCTGAGACTCCGTGCAAGGTACATGGGGCGGCCACGACTCGCGTGTGAGCAGGATCGTGCACAAGTCGCAGTAACTCGTGTGTGTGGGGATCGTGCACAAAAAATGTGCACGATGGGTCTGTTGAGTCGCAGCAACTCGTGTGTGAGGGGATCGTGCACAAAAAATGTGCATGATCGTTCCGCTGAGCGGTCGCAACACGCGTGTCAGCAGGATCGTGCACAAAAAATGTGCACGATGGGTCTGTTGAGTCGCAGCAACTCGTGTGTGTGGGAATCGTGCACAAAAAATGTGCACGCTCGGCCCGTTGGATGACGACAACTCGCGTATGAGCAGGATCGTGCACATAAAAAGTGCACGATCGGTCCGCTGAGCGCCGATAATTCGCATGCTCTTGCGCTCATCGTGCTTAATCGCCCGGCGGTGGATTCGCCTGCCATTGTGTCGAAGCGAGATTTTAGTTATACTTATCGATGCATATCGGAAAGTTCGACAGACAATCGCTGGCGGCTTCGCACCGCGAGAGGAAAGTCCGGGCTCCGCAGGGCAGGATGCTGGATAACGTCCAGTCGGCGCGAGCCGAAGGATAGTGCCACAGAAATGGACCGCCGATGGCCGCGACTCGTCGCGGATCAGGCAAGGGTGGAACCGTGGTGTAAGAGACCACGAGGAGCACTGGCGACTTTGCTCCTGGTAAACCCCATCCGGAGCAAGACCGAAGAGGAACGCAGCGGCCTTGAGCCGCGGCCCTTGCCCGGGGCGCGTTCGGGTTGGTCGCTTGAGCCGTGCGGCAACGTACGGCCTAGATAGATGATTGTCGCTTCCATCCGTGGGAGGACCACCAGGTCCGTCTTACCACCGGAAGAACAGAACCCGGCTTACGTTGCGCTTTCCGATTATGCGCTAATGAATCCGTCCTTGCTTTTTACATAAAGGATAGGAGGTTGACACAGGTGAGCGTACACGAGCACGATGAAGCATGCGGTCATGACGTTGATACGGATAACGAAGCCGCAACGGTCCAAGAGATGGTGTCCATGATGAGCAGGGCCGGATGGCGCATTACCGACCAGCGCCGGACGCTTGCCCGCATTTTCGCCGATACCGATGGCTATTTGTCTCCGAAGGACGTATACGATCAGCTCTCCGTTAAGTATCCGAGCGTCAGCTTCAATACCGTTTATCGCAATCTCCGGATGCTCAGCGATATGGGCGTGCTGGAGCAATTTTATTTTATGGACGGCGGGCTCAAGTTCAGGGCGAATTGCGCCAAGCACCATCATCACCACCTCATCTGCACGAATTGCGAGAAGACGCTTTCGTTCGACTATTGTCCGATGAAGGATGATCTGGAGCTGCCCGGCAGCTATCGCGTGCTGAGCCACCGTTTTGAGATTTATGGCGTCTGCGAGGAATGCCAGCAGGAAGGCGTCAAGACGATCGCCCGTTAACCGCTGCATCAATAATGCGTGTTGACGCTATTGCGGCCTACTGCTATATTGTTAAAGTGTAATTGTTACGGATAAAATGAGGATAGCAATCCGAAGCCGGCTGAGAAGCGGGCTTTCGTTATGCGATATAAGCGTAACTTTTACGATAAAGGACGAGGAGGAGATACTATGGCGCTCGTAGCGATGGAGCAGGTCGTGTTCGGATATGACGATGTACCGAGCCTGGAGGACGTGAATCTTGAGATTGGCGCAGGCGAGTTCGTCGCCGTAACCGGACCGAACGGCGCTTCCAAGACGACGCTGCTCCGACTCATGATGGGCCTGCTGGCTCCCTGGAAGGGCAAGATCAAGCTGGCTTCCCGCGGCACGGGGGGCGGGAGGCTTACGATCGGTTATGTTCCGCAGCAGATCGCTGCGTTCAACAGCGGTTTTCCGAGCAGCATTCTGGAGTTCGTGCGCTCGGGCCGATATACCAAGGGTTCTTGGCTCAGGAGAATGAATGCACGGGATCATGAGCAAACGGAGCTGGCGCTTAAGCAGGTGGGGATGTGGCATCTGCGCCACCGCAAGATCGGCGAGCTGTCCGGCGGCCAGAAGCAGCGGATTTGCATTGCGCGGGCGCTGGCGATGGAGCCTGATTTGCTCGTGCTGGACGAACCG
The DNA here is from genome assembly GCF_042649185.1 of Cohnella sp. GCM10012308. NCBI lineage: Bacteria > Bacillati > Bacillota > Bacilli > Caryophanales > Paenibacillaceae > Cohnella > Cohnella sp. GCM10012308. Next base: position 639,598 of record NZ_JBHRYU010000001.1, on the reverse strand, counting down.
ACGACAGGCATGGACCAGGAGAGCCGGTTCGGCTTTTATGAGCTCATGAAGACGCAGACGGAGCAGTACGGACGCACCGTCGTCATGGTTACGCACGGCCTGGACGAAGTATCGCCTTATTTGGATCGTATCGTCGAGCTGGAACGGAAGGAGGATGGCAAGTGGAGATGCTGCACTACGACTTCATGCAGAGGGCATTTCTCGCCGGCGCGCTCATAGCGCTCGTTGCGTCGGCGCTCGGCGTCTATCTGATGCTTCGCCGGCAGGCGCTGATGGCCGACATGCTCTCTCACGTCTCGCTGGCAGGCATCGCGGCCGGCGCTTATCTCCACTGGAATCCGACCCTGACCGGATTTGCCATCGCCATCGTCGGCGCGGTCGCCGTCGAATATGTGCGCCGCTCCTATAAGACATACAGCGAGATTTCCGTCGCGATCATCATGGTGGGCGGTTTGTCCAGCGCGGTCATCATCATGAATCTGAACCAGAGCGTGAACAAAAGTTTTTCGTCCTATTTGTTCGGCTCGGTCGTAGCCGTCAACCGGACCGAGCTTATTCTCATGCTGGCCGTATCGGTGCTTGCGGCCTTGTTCTTCATCTTGATGCGCCGTCCGCTTTACCAGATGACGTTCGACGAAGATACGGCCAAGACGTCCGGACTCCCGGTCAATTGGCTGTCGCTTGCGTTCAGCGTCGTCACCGGGATGATCGTCGCGGCGGCGATGCCGATCGTCGGCGTGCTGCTCGTCTCGTCGCTCGTCGTCTTGCCCGCGGCGCTCGCGATCCGGCTCGCCTCGAGCTTCGCGATGGCGATCGGCCTGTCGATGGCGTTCGGCCTTGGCGGCGTATGGTCCGGATTGGCCGCCTCCTACGCGTTCAGCACGCCGCCCGGTGCGACGATCGCGCTCATCCTGCTCGCGATCCTGCTCGTCGGCATCGGGCTGAAGAAGGGAGCGCTTCGCGCGGCAAAGCGCAAGAGCAGGCGCGGCCATACCGTAACCGGCGACGATCCGGATTCGCTGTACGAAGCTGCGCGATTCAGCAGCACGGCGCGTGTCGCCGATAAGGGGGAATCGCGAGGATGAAGGCTTTATGGGCCAAGGCGGCGCTGTCGTCGCTGGCCGTCTCGATCCTGCTGGCGGGCTGCGGTTCCGACAGCGGCACAAACACCGCCACTGACGCGCATTCCGACGCGGGCTCGGGGCGCAAGCTCCAGGTGGCGGCGAGTTTTTATCCCATGTACGAATTCGCCAGGCAGGTCGCCGGCGACCTTGCCGAGGTGTCCTTGATGGTGCCGGCCGGCGTAGAGCCCCACGATTGGGAACCGACGCCCAAGGATATGGCGCTGCTGTCCAAGGCAGACGTCTTCGTGTACAACGGGATCGTGGAGGGCTGGGCCGAGCAGGCGCTCTCAAGCGCGGGAAGCGGAGATCGCGTCGACGTCGAAGCTTCTGCCGGTCTCGAACGCGATGCCACCGGCGGCGAACAAGCTTCGGACGGCGACCACGCAGGCATGGACCCGCACGTATGGCTGAGTCCGGTGCTTGCGCAGCGGGAAGTCGAACATATCCGTGACGGCTTGTCAAAAGCGGATCCGGCGCACAGCGCAGACTATGAAGCGAATGCCGAGGTTTACATGGCCAAGCTGCGGCAGCTCGATGCGGACTTTCGCGCGGCGCTTGGGCAAGCGTCGCATAAGACGTTCGTGACGCAGCATGCCGCGTTCGGCTACTTGGCCCGCGAGTATGGCTTGACGCAGCTGCCGATCTCCGGCTTGTCCCCGGAGCAGGAGCCGACGCCTGCCCAGATGGCTTCCGTCGTGAAGGAGATCAAGTCGCTCGGCATCTCCACGATCTTTTTCGAGGAGCTTGTCGACCCGAAGATCGCGGAGACGATCGCGAGCGAGACGGGAGCGAAGACAGATGTACTGAATCCGATCGAGGGACTGACGAAGGACGACAAAGCGCAGGGGCTCGATTATATCGGATTGATGAACCAAAATTTAACTGCGCTCGAGAAAGCGCTGAATGCGTGACAATGCGTTAAATGCGTGACAAAGCTTTAAAATATCGGGCGATCTCCGCTCGCTTCCGAACCCCGGACACCCCGGGGTTTTTGTTTGTCCGTAAAGTCCTGTCTGCCTCGCCGTTAAAATGACTGGTCAGTTCAATTTGTGATCGATCTGCGAATTCGGTACAATATAAAAAACGGTTTGCATTCTGAAAACGGAGCGTGAGACATGTCGGAATTCGAACGCGATTTGTCCAAGTACGCCGAACTGATCGTTAAGATTGGCGCGAATGTTCAGCAAGGCCAAGACGTATACGTCTCCAGCCAGATCGAAGGCGCGCCGCTGGCCCGTCTGGTCGTGAAGCATGCTTACAAGGCCGGGGCAGGCAACGTAATCGTGGATTGGGCGGACGATGCGCTCACCCGTCTCAAGTACGACCATGCCGCGCCGGAAATATTCGCGCAGTTTCCCGAATGGGAGAAGCTGCGGCGCAACGAAGTCGTGGAGCGCGGAGGCTGCTTTATTTTTCTGAATGCCTCCAATCCCGATCTGTTAAGCGGCGTCGACCCTCAAAAAATCGGTCAATATCAAAAGGCGGCCGGGGAAGCGCTAGCCGTGTACCGGCAGGCAACGGCGTCGGACAAGATCGCTTGGACGATCGCGGGCAGCGCCACGAAGGCTTGGGCGGCGAAGGTGTTCCCGGGCGAGTCTGCCGAAGTGTCCGTCCGCAAGCTGTGGCAGGCGATTTTTGACGCTGTAAGGCTGCATGCGGAAGACCCGGTAGAAAATTGGCGCGCGCATGATGCAGGGCTGCAGGAAAGAGCGGCCTGGCTGAACGAACAACGCTTCGGCAAGCTGCACTACAGGGCGCCGGGCACGGACCTTACGATCGGTCTGCCCAAGGGTCATCTGTGGATGACGGCCGGCGGAACGAAGCCTGACGGCGTCGGTTTTATGAAAAACATGCCTACCGAGGAAGTGTTCACGGTGCCTCACCGCGACGGCGCCAGCGGATATGTGAGCAGCTCCAAGCCGCTCAGCTATAGCGGCACGCTCATCGACCGCTTTAAGCTGACGTTCGAGAACGGACGTATCGTCGGCGTCGAGGCCGAAGAAGGCGAGGAGATTCTCAGGCAGATCGTCGAGACGGACGACGGCTCCCATTATCTTGGCGAAGTCGCGCTCGTGCCGCATCGATCGCCGATCTCGAATGCGAACGTTTTATTTTACAACACGCTGTTCGACGAGAACGCATCCAACCATCTCGCGATCGGACTCGGCTTCCCGTTCACGCTCGAAGGCGGCAAGACGATGTCGCCCGAGCAGCTGCGCGAGGCCGGCGTCAACGCGAGCGTCGTCCACGTAGACTTCATGGTCGGAAGGGCCGACATGGATATTGACGGGATTCGGGAGGACGGCACGGCGGTGCCTGTGTTCCGCGGCGGGAATTGGGCGGACTGACGCGTTTGCGCATACCAACATTTGTACGATACGGAGGATGATCCTGTGGAACCATTTGAGCAGCAGTTGGCCCGGTATGCGGAGCTGATCGTCAAGGTCGGCGCGAACGTACAGCAAGGTCAGGAAGTATTTGTCGTCAGCCAGGTCGAGATCGCGCCACTGACGCGTCTCGTCGCCGCTGCCGCCTATAAGGCCGGCGCGTCCAACGTGCACGTGGACTGGAGCGACGACGCGGTGTCACGGCTCAAATACGATCATGCGGACGCCGAGGTTTTCCGCGCATTCCCTGTATGGGAGACGTTAAAGCGGGACAGCTTCGTGGAAAAGGGCGCTTGCTTTATCTCGTTCGTCTCGTCCGGACCGGACGTGCTGAAGGGCGTCGACCCGCAACGGATCGGCGATTATCAAAAAGCGGCCGGCGCAGGGCTCGCCGAATTCCGCAGGGCCATTCAATCCGACAAGGTCGCGTGGACGGTCGCGGCCGCGGCTTCGAACGATTGGGCGCAAAAGGTATTCCCCGGCGACGAGCCCGAGATCGCGCTCAGCAAGCTGTGGCTGGCAATTTTCGATGCGGTGCGCCTGCATGCGGACGACCCGGTCGAAGCCTGGCGCGCGCACGATCGTGCCCTGCATGGCAAGGTCGACTGGCTGAACGGACTGCGCCTGCGCAAGCTGCACTATAAGGCTGCAGGCACGGATCTGACGGTCGAGCTGCCGGAACGCCATCTGTGGGTAGGCGCCTCGAGCGTCGCGCCGGGCGGCGTCGACTTTATGGCGAACATGCCGACCGAAGAAGTGTTCACGGCGCCGCGGCGCGACGGGGTGAACGGCTATGTGAGCAGCACGAAGCCGCTCAGTTATGCCGGCAATATTATCGACCGGTTTAAGCTGACGTTCGTGCTCGGACGGATCGTAAAAGCCGAAGCCGAAGAAGGCGAAGCGATTCTGCAGCAGCTCGTCGAGACCGACGAAGGCTCGCATTATCTCGGGGAGATGGCGCTCGTCCCGCATCGCTCGCCGATTTCCGAGTCGAATATTCTGTTCTACAACACGCTGTTCGACGAGAATGCGTCCAATCACTTCGCCATCGGCAGCGGCTACGCCTTTAACGTCGAAGGCGGCAAGACGATGACGCCCGAGGAGCTCGCGGCCAGCGGCGTCAATACGAGCATCACGCACGTCGACTTCATGATCGGTTCTGCGGAGATGGATATCGACGGTTACCGGGAGGACGGTACGGTCGTGCCTATTTTCAGAGGCGGCAATTGGGCCTGACAATCACCATAAACGCAAACGGGACGATGCAAGGAATTCCTCTGCTTCGTCCCGTTTTGCTGTTTCGGCTTCGTTTCAGCTATATGCGATTGCCTCCGATTAACGCTCGTCGAATTCCGAGTCGTCGGCATCGGCCCAGCCTTCCTGATTTTGTTTCCTGTTTCCGAACCAAAGCAGCAGACCGATCAGGATAAATGCGGTAAGCGCCAAAAGCGGAATCGTGATGACGCCGAACCAATCCAAGTAATCTTCGTTGCAAGGAACGCCGACCGTGCAAGGGAGGATGTTGGCCATGCCCGGCACCTTCTGCTCGCCGTAGTGATAGAGCGAGATCAATCCGCCGATGGCGATCAGAGGCGCCACATAGCCTACGATGCGCCGGTCGCCGCGGATGGCGGCGCGGCCGAGCAGCAGCACGAGCGGATACATGAAGATCCGCTGCAGCCAGCACAGCTTGCAGGGGGCGTAATTAAGCACCTCGCTCATGAACAGGCTGCCGCCGGTCGCGACGAGCGAGACGACCCATGCCAGGTAGAGGAAGTTAGCCCGGATAAACGAGCGCATCGCTTGACGTCCCCCTTAGGAGGCCGAGGCGGAAGCGGTCGCGGACGAGGCGGCCGGTGCTTCCGGCGACTCCTTCAGCGCCTTTTCGATCTCGGCTTTCAGATTTTCGTAGGTCAGCGCCTGGCTGTCGGACAGCTTTTTGCCGTTCAGGACCAGCGTTGGCGTGCCTGTAAAATTGTTGTCGCGCGCGATCTTGTTGTGCTTGTCCACTTCGGACTGGTATGTAGCGTCGTCGATATCCTTTTTAAGCTTGTCGAAGTCGAGATTCAGCGACTTATCCTGCGCCAGCTTGACGAGGAAGTCGGAGGTAGCCCATGTCGCGCTCTCGGCGCCCTGGTTCTCGTAGACGGCATGATAAAACTTCCAAAACTCGTCGTTGTTCTGATGATAGACGGCCTGCGCGGCGAGCGCTGCGGTCCTCGAGTCCGTTTGCGGGCTGATGATCGTGAAGTTCATGAAGCTGAGCGATATTTTGCCGGTATCGATAAAGTCCGCTTTTAACTTCGGATAGATCTCGTCGTTGAAATATTTGCAGGTCGTGCATTTAAAGTCTCCGAACTCGACGAGCTTGACTGGCGCATCGGTCTGGCCGACCGTCGGCAGCGTGTCGTAATTAAAATTCAAATCCTCGGGCTCGGGACGAAATACGATCGCCAGCACGATAATCGCGACGGCGGCCACGACCGTCGTCCAAACCCAGATTCGGGACTGCTTGCGCCTCTTGAGAGCTTGCGCTTCCCGTTTCAACCGTTCTTCTTTTTTCCGCTGTGCCTTGTCCAATACGCTCTACCCCTTCGTTCCGGATGAATAATCATCGTAATATCGGCGATCTGATCCGATCGCGCTTCTCTCTATTATAGAAGTCCGGAGGTCAAACGACAAATCGTAGTTTTCGAGTCGGCAAATGAAAAGCCGTTCCGCGCGGAGAACGGGGGCGGATCGTCCCGGACTTCGCGGCAGAACGGTTTGTCGGCCATTCGATTCAGCAAGGGGAGAAGCTTTTGCTATGAATCGGTCCGGCAAAAAACGAGATTTCGACGTCAGCGGCCGAGCAGGTCGGATAATAGGGTTTGCAGTCTGTCCAGCAGCCGCTGCTCGACGACGTCGGGCTGTCCCGTGTTTTGGACGTCGGTTTGGGCAGCTTGCTTGCTTGCGGCCGGGGCGGCGTTTTTACCGGCGGCAGCCTCGACGGCCGCGTGCACGTCGATCTGGCCGTAGCCGAACTCCGTGTCCTTGCCGGCGGCGCCGAGATCTCTGGCGGTCTTGTCGAGCAGATCGGCGAGCTGGTCGTTCGTCAGGCTGCCGTTCGCCGCCAGCATGAGCGAAGCGAGCGCCGCCACGTGCGGGGTAGCCATCGACGTGCCGGACAAAGCCGCGTACCGGCTGCCCGGATACGTGCTGGCGATGGAGGTGCCCGGCGCGACGACATCGATATAGTCGCCGTAATTCGAATAAGGCGCGCGCAATTCGTCCGAGCCTGTCGCGCCTACGGCGACGACCTCGGGATAGGCGGCCGGATAGCCCGGCCGGTCCGTATTGTCGTTGCCGCTCGCGGCGACGACGAGCACGCCTTTGTCGTGGGCGTACTTGATCGCGTCGTGCAGGAACTGGGCCTGCGCATAGTTGCCAAGGCTAAGATTAATGATATGCGCGCCGTGATCCGCCGCCCAGATGATGCCTTCGGCGACGGAATATGTCGTGCCCGCGCCGGAGTTGTCAAGAGCCTTGACCGGCATAACCTTCGTATACCAGGTCATGCCCGCGACGCCTTCATTGTTGTTCACCTCCGCGGCGATAACGCCGGCCACATGGGTACCGTGGCCCACGTCGTCCTCGGGCTGAGCCGATGGATCCACGATATTGGTTCCTTTTACCAGACGGCCCTTCAGGTCCGGATGATCGAGCTGCACGCCGGTATCGACGACGGCGACGATAATGTCCTGCTTGCCGCGGGTGACGTTCCAGCCGCGCTCCGTCGCGATCTCGGGCAGATTCCACTGGTATTGCCCGTACAGCGTGTCGTTGGGGACGATGTCGGTCTGGAGCGGGTTGCCCGCGGCGAGCGGCTTGACGCGCCCGGCAAGCGGCGCCATACGTCCGGCAGGCTTGCCGTCGTTGGTCATATACAGGTAATGCGGCTCCGCAAAAATAGGGTTCCAGTTTTTCTTGAAATAAGCGATCAACTGAGCGGTGCCGAGCGTCTTAGAGCGGAAAACGTAAGTTTGCCTGCGGTGCTCGCGGGCGACCGACAGGTTCAGCGTTTTGCGCAGCTGCAGCAGCTCGCGCGGCGTAAGCTGGCGCCGCAGCTTGACGACGACTTCGTCTACGGCATAGTGGCTGGCATTGCCGTTGGCGTCGCCGGACGACACGTGTTTGTCCTTCAGCTTTCCGGGTTCGGTCGCCTGCGTTCTGAAGCGGCTGTTGTCGGGATAGGGGACGAGCCGCATATTGCGCCGCTGATGTTTTTCGACCTCGTCGACCGCGTCGTTATGGATCAGGGCGACGAGACCGTCGCCGCCCGTTCCGCCCGGAACCGCGAGCACGTAGCCGCCGTCGCCGCGGACGGGCAGGGAGGCGGACTCATAGCTGCGTCCTTGACGGGCCGCGGACAGGCCTTCTTGCCAAGCCGACCGAACCGTCGGGTCGAAGCGCTCCAGCTTCTCGCCGACCGCGGCGTCGGACGTGCCGGAGGTCCAGGCCATCGTCTCAAAGTGCGGGTTGGCCGCCAGCATGTCCTTCATTAAAGCCTTTTTTCGAGCTTCGGATAGCGGAGCGGCACCGGACTTGGAAGCCGCGGCCGCGAGCTTGCGCATATCGCTGCTGCATTCGATGCGGCACAGCATGCCGGTTTTCGCCATATCCTGTTTGATCGTCTCCAGCTTTTCGGCATGCTCTTCTTTGGCGGCAGCCGAATATCGGCTTTCTTGCTGTGACGGCGAAGGGGAAGAAGCATGGTCCCGTCCGCCCGGCTGGGGTACGATGATCGGCACGGCGAAGATGGCCACGGCTACGGTAAATAATAATCCGAAAAACGCGTATCGGCGACGCATGGATGGACCGACTCCTTTGGGATTTAGGGGTGAACGCGATGATCCTGGCGCATCACCCTTAGGCTTTGGAAAGGGGGAAAAATTATACGGAGGAATTGCGCGGTGCGGAGTACCGTTTGAGGCCGATTTATGATACGATAAGGGCATTGCGTCTCTCGGGAAATCTGTGAGGCGTCCCATGCATGTGCATAGACGGAAAGGGGAAAGCAATTTATGCCATCCGCCAACGTGAAGGCGTTAGCCGAGTCCAGCCGCGACAAACTAAAAGCGGCGATCGATCCACTGGAGTCCTTCCTGAACGGACACGCGCTGCCGCAGTTGGTTGCCGAAGATAACACCGAATCGTTTTATGCCGGACTGCTGTCCGATCTCCGCCACCTGCTCGTTTTTTCCGAGGTGTCTTACGAGAAGCTGGGTGCGCTGCTGCGCAGGCCGAACTTTGACGAGAAGGCTGCCGAGCGCTCGCTTTACGAGGTTTACCATTATTGCGTTAACGCTTTCTTCTATCCGAAAAACGAAGGCTATTCCGAAGACGGCCGTTATGCGTACACCGGCCAGGATGCGATTCGCTTCCGCGCCAAGCCAGTCCGGGCGGCCCGCGATCTCGTGCTGGGCGTCTCGCGCGTATACGAGGAGCTTCGGGAAGACCTCGCTTATTATGAGAGCGAATACTTGATTCAATGCCGCCTCCAGTCCAAATAAGGCCAAGCTCTCCTCTACATCCCTGATTGCCGCCCGCATGCGCTGTCCTTAAGTGGCCAGACTAAGCGGCGGAGGTGATCCGTTATGCCTAGAGGCGTAGCCTGCAGCGTCAGCAATTGCGCGTTCTGGGACAAGGGCAACCGGTGCGGTGCCGAAGAGATCGCCATCGAGATCGACGCGCACGCCAAGGCCGACTGGAATGAGGAGTTCGCGGACGAATCGTTCGCAGAGCACCATGACAAGGCCGCCAGCTCGAGGAGCACCTGCTGCCTGACCTTCAAGCCGAATTCTTGATCATTCGTTTTGCCGATCGCCGTCCGAACCGGGTTTTCCCGGGACGGGCGGCGATTGCGCTTGACGGGGATAATCGCCGCGATATGCTGGTCGTCGGCGGCGAAGTGTTGTACAATGGAAAAGGTAAAATGTCGAATAAAAGGGCGGATTCGTCGATGACATATATTAACGGCATCGCAGGCAATTCTGTCGACCCGCGTATGTTGAAGCAGCTTTTGCTGGCGCAGTTCACCTCAGGCGTCGATCCGTTCGCGGGCAGTACCGACGCGGTGACGTCGGGCACCGGCGACAACAATCTGTTTACGCAATTGCTTTCCCAGTATATGGGCGGCATGGACAGCTACGGGTATGCCGACGCAAGCGCATTGGACAGCGCGTCAACCGATACATCCGGATTGACGACGGGCCTCGGCCTGCTGTCCGCGAACGCGGGATCTTACGGTTCGAGCCTGCTTGATAGCCTCGTTTCGGACGACGGCTCGGGTAAGCTCACGGCCGACTCCAATACATCCACCTCGGCGTACGACGGGCTGATACAGGCCGCCGCCGCACGCTACGGGATTGATCCCGCCTTGATCAAGGGCGTCATTCAGACGGAGTCTTCGTTTAATCCGAACGCGGGTTCGTCCGCCGGCGCCAAGGGCCTCATGCAGCTGATGGACAACACGGCCTCAGGACTCGGCGTTGAGGACTCGTTCGATCCCGCGCAGAATATCGACGGCGGCAGCCGGTACTTGTCCTATCTGCTGCGCAAGTACGATGGCAGCGAGATGACCGCCCTCGCCGCCTACAACGCCGGTCCGGGACGCGTCGATCGCATCGGCCTGCGCACCGACGCGGACGTAGCCGCGCGCCTGTCCGAGCTGCCGGCGGAGACGCAGGCCTATATCGGCAAGGTACTCTCCGCGCGCAGCGGTTGGACGCTGCCTTAAGCGACGGTGTACCGAATTGAACTGAGCGCTGACGCGAGAAGGGATCAGGGCGGCTTCGTGCCGCCTTTGGTCTTTTTCTTTGTTTGCGGAAAAGAAAGGAAATCGACCAATTGAAAACCTACTACTTCGATCATAGCGCTTCGACGCCGCCCTACGAATCCGTCATTCGTACGGTCGCCGAACTGATGGCCGAGCACTATGCCAATCCTTCGGCGCTACACCGGGCGGGCACCGACGCAGGCAAGCTGGTCGAGCGCGCCAGAACGGCCGTTGCCGCGCTGCTCGGCGCAGCGCCGGGCGAGGTCGTTTTCACCTCCGGCGGCACGGAGAGCAACAATCTGGCGATGAAGGGCATACTGGGGCAGACGGGGCGCAAGGGCAAGCACTTGATTACGACCGCGATCGAGCACGCCTCCGTGCACGCCACGGCCAAGCAGCTCGAGAGCGAGGGAACGCGCGTCACCTACCTGCTGCCTGACGCGCAGGGCCGAATCAGCGCGGCGGATGTCGCTGCGGCGATTGCCGAGGATACGGTGCTGGTGAGCGTCATGCACGTGAACAACGAGACCGGCGCGCTGCAGCCGATCGACGAGATCGGCGAGCTGCTCCGCGGTCATCCGCGCATCCGGTTCCATGTGGACGGCGTTCAGGCGGTAGGCAAGGTGCCTTTCGACTGGACGAGGTCGCATGTGGACTTATATAGCGCTTCGGCTCACAAGTTCAGAGGACCGCGAGGCGCCGGATATTTGCTCGTGCGCGAAGGGGTGAAGCTCCGTCCGCTGCTCGCGGGAGGCGGCCAGGAGAACGATGCGCGCAGCGGCACGCATAACCTTCCCGGCATCGTTGGGATGGCGCAGGCGCTTCGTCTCGCGCTCGAGTCGATGCCCGAGCGTAGGACGCGGATGTACGGGCTGAGGCGCAGGCTGCTGGCCGGCGTGAAGGACATACCGGAGCTTGTGCTGAACAGCCCGGAGGACGAAAGGATCGCTTCTCCGCAGATCGTCAATCTGTCTTATCCCGGCATGCGGCCCGAGGTGCTGCTTCATATGCTGGAGGAGCACGGCGTGCTCGTCTCCACGCAATCGGCATGCTCCTCCAAGAGCTTGAAGCCGAGCCGCGTCCTGATGGCGATGGGGCTGGGCGAAGCGAGAGGAGCCGGCAGCATCCGGATCAGCTTCGGCGACGAGCATGCCGAGGGGGATATCGATACATTGGCCGAGCGGATGCGGACGACCGTAACCAAGCTGAAGCCGCTAGAGAGGAATTAGAAGATGAAATTTGACTATTTGCTCGTCCGGCTGGGCGAGCTTACGCTCAAAGGGCGCAACCGCGGCAAGTTCGAGTCGCTTATGCTCGGCAAGATCAAACAAGCGATGGCAGACTACCCCGAGCTCTCGTACGAGAGCGCCTTCGGCCGCGTTTATATTAAGTTAAACGGGGCGGACGCGGATCGCGTCCTCTCGAGGCTGACCGACGTCTTCGGCATCTGGACGATCAGCCCGGTGCTGAGGGTCAAGCACGATCTCGAGGACATCCGCAGCGCGGCTTTGGCTGTCCTGGAGGCGCACCGACCGGTTCCGTCTACCTTTAAAATGAGCGTCAAGCGCGCCTGGAAGGGCTTTCCTCACGATTCGATGGAAATGAATCATCTGGTGGGGGCCCATGTGCTGCGCAACACGCCTTCGCTTCGGGTCGACGTGCGCGAGCCCGACGTCGAGCTGCGGCTGGACATCCAGCAGCAGGGCGTCTTCGTCTATTGCTCGGTGGTGCCCGGCGCGGGCGGGTTCCCGCTTGGCATGAACGGCAAAGCGATGCTGCTTCTGTCCGGCGGCATCGACAGCCCCGTAGCGGGCTGGACCGCGATGCGCAAAGGACTCGAGATCGAAGCGGTGCATTTTCACAGCTATCCGTTCACGAGCGAGCAGGCGACGGACAAAGTGATCGCCCTGGCTCAGCGGCTGGCCTACTACGGAGGCCGCGTCAAGCTGCACCTCGTGCCGTTTACCGAGCTGCAGACGATGCTGGCGCAACAGAAGCAGGATCACCTTATCATTACGCTGATGCGCCGCTCGATGCTCCGGATCGCGGAGCGGCTCGCTGAGCGGTCCGGAGCGCTCGCGCTCGTCACGGGGGACAGCCTCGGCCAGGTGGCCAGCCAGACGCTCGGCAGCATGAACGTCATCGGGCGCACCGCGCAGCTGCCGCTGCTTCGCCCGCTCGTCATGATGGACAAGCTGGAGATCATCCGCATCTCCGAGCGGATCGGCACGTACGAGACTTCCATTTTGCCTTTCGAGGATTGCTGTACGCTGTTCGTGCCCAAATCGCCGGCCACGAATCCGAATCTGCGCGTCGTCGAAGGCATCGAGCATGCGCTCGGCGAGCAGCTGGAGCGTCTGGTGGCCGAGGCGGTCGCGGGCACGGAGACGGTTGTCATGACGGCGCAGGGGCGGGAAGAAAAGCAGGCTTTGCCTGCGGCCGAAGACCGTTGGTTTTAAGCAGGGAGTTAGCGGGGATAAAAAAACCTATCCAGGTCGGTCGACCGGATAGGTTTTTTTTATGTTACGGCGTATTCGGAGAATTAAGCTTGCGGGCATTTTTACGGTTTTTGGCGGCGTTGCTCCAGATGCCGAGAGCCAGTACCGCGATGACTACCACGACGATAAACGCCCAGTTGGTCGGGTCGTTGTCGAACAGCTCTTCGAATTTCTTTTCGTGCGTGATCATCTTGGCCGCGGTATAGGCCAGTATCGCGGATCCGATATAGATGATCCATGGGAACCGCTTGATCAGATTCACGAACAGCGTGCTGCCCCATACGACGATCGGTATACTGATAAGCAATCCCAGGATGACTAGCAGCGTACTGTGATCGGAGGAGCTGCCTCCCGAAGCGGCTCCCGCGACGGCGATCACGTTGTCAAGACCCATGGCGGCATCCGCGATGACGATCGTGCGTACCGCGCTCCACAGATTGCTGCCGGCTTCGACATGCTCGTGGGATTCTTCCTGAATAAGCAGCTTGTAGGCGATCCAGATGAGCACCACGCCGCCCACGGCGAGCAGAAACGGAATTTTTAGCAAGTATACGATCAACAGCGTCGCGATCACGCGAATGACGACGGCGCCGGCCGTTCCCCATAAAATCGCTTTTTTCTGGCTGGCCTTGGGAAGGTTCCTCGCGGCCAGGCCGATGACGATCGCGTTGTCCCCGGCGAGCATGAGGTCGATCAGGACGATCGTAATCAAAGCGGTAAAAAATTCTGCGTTCAAAAAATCCATTTCCGACCCTCCAACATTGAAATGATAAACGGTTATACGGCGCTCGGACGAGAAAGATTCAAAAAATTGCGGCGCCGGCCTCCTTCATATTCGGACCAGCCTGTACATATAACAGGGGAAGGAGGTGCGCGTCATGGAATTATGGGGTCAATTGGTCGTTTTCGCGCAAATCGTGCTCATCAATCTGCTGCTTAGCGGCGACAACGCCGTCGTCATCGCTATGGCCGGCCGCAGGCTTCCGCCCGCGCAGCGGCGGCGTGCGGTATGGTGGGGGGCGGCGGCAGCCGTACTGCTGCGGTGCGCGCTCACCGTGCTGGCAGCGCTTCTGCTCGACATTCCTTATTTGCAGACGGCAGGCGCCGTTCTGCTGTTTGTCATCGCCTTCAAACTGCTGACGGACCATAAAGAAGAGGTAAGCGCGGGCGCGGGCGCCTCCACGCTCGCCGGCGCCGTATGGACGATCGTGGTCGCCGACTTCGTCATGAGCTTGGACAACGTGCTCGCCGTGGCGGCCGTCGCGGGCGAAGATACCGCGCTGCTCCTGATCGGCATCGCGATGAGCATACCTATCATTATTTGGGGTAGCTCGTTCATTATGCATCTGCTCGACAGGTACCCCATTCTGCTGTACGCCGGCGGGGCGCTGCTCGGTTATGCAGCTTGCGAGATGGCGCTGAAGGACAAGGGACTCGCGCCGCTGATCTCGGTTTTGGGCGAACGCGGATCGCTCGCGCTGCCCTTCGCGACCGTGGCGGCACTGCTGTCCGCGGCGCTGTGGATGAAGCGGCGAAGCCGCGCGCATTCGTGACAGGATTGTGGCTTTTACTCTTTTTTAAAGGCGTCGAACTAGTTTTTTACCCCGACTTCCATTAAACTGTTAGATAAAAGAAACGAATATCGTTCGTTCGCAATAGACAAGCGAAGTGGGGGAGACGCTTTGAACAAGCAATCCGCCGCGGTCGGAATCTGGATTTTGGCTGCGGGATTGATCATTTTGCTCGGCAAGCTGGGCGTCTTTTCATTTATCGGAGCCGTTTTCTGGCCGATCCTGATTTTAATCGTCGGCATTTTGCTCCACGTGCTTTATTTCGGCGGCATCGTGCCGGCCGTGGCGCTGGTGCCCGCGGGCATCCTGACCGGATCGTCGCTGCTGCTTATGGTCGGCAACTGGGTCGGCTGGGGGTCGATGCGTTATGTATGGCCGCTCTTCTTGCTCTCGATCGCGATCGGCCTTTACGAATACGCCGTATTCGGCGTCGGCAAAGACCGCGCGGTCTGGAACGCCGCAATGGGCATCGGAGCGCTCTCGCTGCTGCTGTTCGCCATCATGCTGCTGTGGACGTGGGGCATTTATTTGCTCGCCGCCGCATTGATCGGATTCGGGGTCTGGCTTGTCCTCAGCCGGCGCAAGCCGCGAAGACGCCGCAGATAGTACGGACCGATCGACATCTTGAACTGAGGGTTGGCAATCGGGCCCGTTTAGCGTATAATTGAAGGGATGTAGACAACGTCGGCCTCGCGTCGACGTTTTGTGTTGGACACGGCAAATTAGGGACGACGGGTTCGCGTCAGCCGAGGCGGGCCTGCCGGTCGTAATGGATACAGATATAAAAATGACTAAGGAGTGGAACCATGCAACAAGAAAAAATCCGCAATATCGCCATTATCGCGCACGTCGACCACGGGAAAACGACGCTTGTCGACCAGCTTCTGCGCCAATCCGGCACATTCCGCGAAAATGAGCAAGTCCAGGAGAGGGCGATGGACTCCAACGATCTCGAGCGGGAACGCGGCATTACGATCCTGGCGAAGAACACCGCCGTCCGTTACAAGGATCACCTGATCAACATCGTCGACACACCCGGACACGCCGATTTCGGCGGCGAAGTCGAACGGATCATGAAGATGGTAGACGGCGTACTGCTGGTCGTCGACGCATTCGAAGGCTGCATGCCGCAGACCAAGTTCGTGCTTCGCAAGGCGCTCGAAGCGGGCCTGACCCCGATCGTCGTCGTCAACAAGATCGACCGCCCGGCAGCGCGTCCGGCCGAAGTCATCGACGAAGTGCTCGAGCTGTTTATCGAGCTCGAGGCGAACGACGAGCAGCTTGAATTCCCGGTCGTGTACGCGTCCGGCCTGAACGGCATCGCGAGCCTCGACGCCGGCACGCTCGGCACGACGATGGAGCCGCTGTACGAGACGGTCATCGAGAAGATTCCGCATCCGACGGAAGATCAGGACGCGCCGCTGCAGTTCCTCGTTACGCTGCTCGACTACAACGAGTACCTGGGCCGCATTCCGATCGGCCGCGTCAACCGCGGCAAGATCCGCCAAGGCCAGCCGGTCGCCGTTTTGGACCGCGAAGGCAAGATCCGTCAGGCCCGTATTGAAAAGCTGTTCGGCTTCCAAGGCCTGAAGCGCGTCGAGATGGAAGAAGCGTCAGCTGGCGATATCATCGCCATCGCCGGCATCAAGGACGTTAACATCGGCGAGACGGTCGCCGACCCGGCGAACCCCGAGGCGCTGCCGGTGCTTAAGATCGACGAGCCGACGCTGCAGATGCGCTTCCTGGTCAACAACAGCCCGTTCGCGGGCCGCGAAGGCAAGCACGTCACCTCGCGCAAGCTGCGCGAGCGCCTGTTCAAGGAACTCGAGACCGACGTAGCACTGCGAGTAGACGAGACCGACAGCCCCGACGCCTTCGTCGTCAGCGGCCGCGGCGAGCTGCATCTCGGCATTCTGATCGAGAACATGCGCCGCGAAGGCTACGAGCTGCAAGTATCCAAGCCCGAGGTTATCCTCCGCGAGATTGACGGCGTCAAGAGCGAGCCGATCGAGCGTCTGATGATCGACGTTCCAGAAGAGAGCATGGGCAACGTCATGGAGAGCCTCGGCACCCGCAAGGCCGACATGGTCAACATGATCAACAACGGCAACGGGCAAGTCCGTCTCGAGTTCCTGATTCCCGCGCGCGGCCTGATCGGCTACCGCACGAACTTCCTGACGCTGACGCGCGGCTACGGCGTCATGAACCACGCGTTCGACAGCTACGGTCCGGTCGTAGGCGGCCAGGTCGGCGGACGTCACCAAGGCGTGCTCGTGGCCAGCGAGACGGGCTCGTCCACCGTATACGGCATGATGGGCGTCGAGGATCGCGGCATTATGTTCCTCGAGCCGGGAACGGATATTTACGAAGGCATGATCGTCGGCGAGCACACCCGGGACAACGACATCATCGTCAACATTTGCAAAGAAAAGGCGCTTAACAATATCCGTACGGCCAACAAGGAAGAGACGGTCAAGCTCAAGTCCCCTCGCCTGATGTCGATGGAAGAAGCGCTCGAGTACCTGAACGACGACGAGCTGTGCGAGATCACGCCGAAGTCGATCCGCCTGCGCAAGAAGCTGCTGAACAAGAGCGAACGCGAGCGTTCCGAGAAGCAGCGCAAGATGGCCGAATCCGGCGTCTGATCGGATAGCCGCGAGTAACGAGGAGGAGGGGCACCAGTGCAAACGTGGTTTCATGACAATCCCGTCGTTTCGTACCTGCTGATCTTGGCATTTACGATCTATATCTTCAACGCCGTCTTCCGGATGGGCAAGCTGCCGATCCTGAAGGAGATCATCGTGCATATCATTATGGCGATCGGGTGCCTCGTGCTTCTCCTGCTCCAGCTCGACAAGCTGCCGATCATTCAGTGCATGTCGGTCGCCGTCATCATGATGCTGATGCTTCGCGGCCGCCAGATGTACGACAAATGGCGGGCCAAGCGAGGCGGCGGCGAAGCGGCCGTCAAGCGGACGGAATCCTAGAATCGAATGCAGCTCCGGCGAACCCCGGGAGAGCCCCGCGCTCTTCGGGATTCGCCTTTTTAAATTCATTGAAGAGGTGAAGCAATGAGTTCCAATACCCCGCTGCCGCCGCGCCGGAGTTCGGGCGCCGCGAACGCAACTGCCAGGGCGAATCCTCCTAAAAAGAAAAAAAAGAAATGGCCTCGCGTTCTATTTGCAATCATTCTGCTTGTCATTCTAGGCCTGGGCGCTTATGCATATTCGTTATGGAGAGAGGTCGACGGGGCGCTCGACGACGCGTCCTCCGGCGCGTCTACGCAGACGGTCCCGGAAGGCGAAAAGGCGCAGGTCAAACCGATATCGCTGCTCCTGCTTGGTATGGATTACCGTCCTAAAATCGGCGGAATGAACACCGACGTCATCATGGTGGCGGCGTTTAACCCCAAGTCGAACACGGCCACGGTCGTGACGATTCCGCGAGATTCGGACCTGCAGCTGGACGGGTATTCGACGCAAAAAATCAATGCGTTTTACGCTCGGTTCCATAGCAAGAGCGATGCAAAAGGCGATGCGGCCAACGCTTATGCCCGCGACGAAATGAAGCAGATGCTAGGAAAATTTTTCGGCATCAACATCAACTATGCATCCGTGCTGAATTTCCAGGGATTTGTCGACGTCATCGACAAGCTGGGCGGCGTAAAGGTCAACGTGGACAAGGATATGCGTTATGTCGACAACGCCGACGGGACCAACATCGACCTGAAGGCGGGCGAACAAACGCTGCACGGCGAAGATGCGCTCGGCTTCGTGCGTTACCGCAAGTCCAACCGCGGCACCGCGGCCTCGAGCGACTTCGAGCGCAACGAACGTCAGAGCCAAGTGCTCGGCGCCATCGTCGACAAGATGAAGTCCTTCGGCGGGATTACGAAGCTGAGCGGCGTCATCGACGTGGCCGGCAAAAACGTGGTGACGGATATTCCGAAAGCGCAGATCACGAATATATTAAAAACATATTATGATATCAACCGCGAGGATATCCGCTTCATCCCGCTTACGGGCGTCTGGAAAAGTCCTTACGTCTATCTGGACAAAGATTCGGTGGCGGAGGCGAAGGCCGCGCTTGCCGAAGAGATGTCTCCCGAAGGGCGCGCAGCGGCCGCCACGGACGGCGATGGAAAATAAAGGGATCGGTTAAGCCGGGCAATCCGGGCAAGCATCGCTTGGCCTCCCCGGGAGGCATATGCTATACTGAGCTCAACGAACCCCATTGCAAAGTGCCAAGTCTCTAAACCACGGTGCCAAGGGAGTGTTGCGGATGGCAGGCAGAGGATGTAGGTCTACCGGATTTGGCGAATTCGTCCGACTGTCGTCTCTGCAGAGCGCCAGGCTTGTCCCCGGCCGTTCCTTCGGCTTCGGATCGCCGTCGCATCCCCTGTCTTCGCTGCCAGTGCGCCGCGTGCGGAGTTTATATGTGTATACGGACAAGAACCCAGTGACTTCACTGGGTTCTTTGCGTATTTACGGACGTATTCGCGTGCGATTTGGCGGCCGGTCCGGGACCGTCCGGCGAGGCCGGAGGCACGATGCTGCGCGGCACTTGGGGTACGAGCCGGCCGACGATATCCGCCATTTCTTCCGCGAAGCCAGCGATCGGCCGGCCGCGCTTCGCATCGGCTCGAATCTCCCGGATCCGCTCGGCCATGTCCATGTCCGCGGTTACGAGCGCGTCGATGCCGTACGGATCTTTGCGGAATGCCTCGGCGACGGCGTACTTGGTCGTCCCGACTCTCGAGCGCTCCATTTTCGGATCGACGTCGATGCCTACGACGGCGTATTTGCCGAAAATGACGCAATTGGCGTGGCGGACGCCCCGAACCCCTTCGGCCAGCTGTTCCAGATGGGCGGCGACGGCCTTGGCGTTCGGCCGGACCGCGACGGAGCGGTCGCCGACCGATACATCGCTTCCAGGCGCGCTGCGCGCATGCAGGCGGTCCTGATCGGGCTGAGCGGGAGCCGCCGTCCGGTTGCCGCATCCGGCGGCGGAGAGCAGAGCCGAAGCCAGCAGCAAGATTAATCCGGCTTTGGCCGGCGTGCGAACGTACATGTGGGGATCACCATCCTCGTGGGTATCGATTCTTTTAAGGGGGGATGTCCGAAGTCTCTAAAAAAGGCTTCAAGCAAGCTCCACCTGGTACTATGATTCCCTGTCCCATGCGCCGGTATGTAAATACGTCACAATCCGTCTCAACCGGGAGGAACCGCCGTGAAAAAAATTTACGTGCTCGATACGAACGTGCTGCTCCATGATCCGCTCGCTTTGTTTGCCTTCGGCTCGAACGAGGTCGTCATTCCTTCGGTCGTGCTCGAGGAGATCGACTCCAAGAAAAGATTGGCGGACGAGATCGGGCGCAATGCCCGGTTCGTGTCCAGGGAGCTCGACCGCATGCGGGAGATCGGGCATTTGCACAACGGGGTTACTCTGGAAAACGGCGGCGTGCTGAAGGTGGAAATGAATCATCGCCGCTTCGTACGGGTGCAGGAGCTATTCGGGGAGATGACCAACGACAACCGCATCCTGGCGGTCGCGCTGAACTATCATCTGGAGGAACAGGAACAGCCGGAATCGGCGCGTCCTGTCATCCTCGTGAGTAAGGACGTGCTGGTTCGCGTCAAGGCGGACGTACTTGGCGTCACGGCCGAGGACTACCTGTCCGATCGGATCGCCGAGGGCACCGACCACTATACGGGCCAGGTCACGCTGCACGTCCATCCGGCGCAGATCGATGAATTTTATACGTACCGGTTTCTGAGCATCAATCAATTGGGACTCAAGCAAAAGCTGCACCCGAACGAATTCGTCATTCTTCGCGATGAGCTCGGCACGTCCAAGTCGGCCCTCCTGAAGGTGAGCCAGGACGGCGCGAGACTCGAGCCGCTGCACTTGTCCAACGAGCCGGTATGGGGTATTACCGCCCGCAATGCGCAGCAGCGCATGGCGCTCGAGCTGCTGCTGAACGACGAGATTCCGCTCGTGACGCTGACGGGGCGGGCCGGCACCGGCAAGACGCTGATTACGCTGGCTGCGGGGCTATTGAAGGTCGAAGACGAACACAAGTACAAAAAACTGCTCATCGCCCGTCCTGTAGTGCCGATGGGCAAGGATATCGGTTATTTGCCGGGGGAGAAAGAAGAAAAGCTGCGGCCGTGGATGCAGCCGATCTACGACAACCTGGAATTTTTGTTCGATACGAAAAAATCGGGAGACCTGGATAAAATCCTGATGGGACTCGGCAGCATCCAGGTCGAGGCGCTCACGTACATTCGCGGGCGGTCGATTCCGGGACAGCTGATCATTATCGACGAGGCTCAGAACCTGAGCAAGCACGAGGTGAAAACGATCGTCTCGCGCGTCGGCGAGCATAGTAAAATCGTGCTGCTGGGCGATCCCGAGCAAATCGACCATCCTTACTTGGATGCGCAGAGCAACGGACTCACGTATCTGGTCGAAACCTTCAAGGCGGAGGGCATCAGCGGACATGTGACGCTGGAAAAAGGGGAGCGCTCCAAGCTCGCCCAGCTGGCCGCGGAGAAGCTTTAAGCGAGATTATCGGCAAGAAGCAGGGCCGGACGCAATCGATGCGTCCGGCCCGTTTTACGTCGGTCTCGCTCGCAAGAATCGCTATCCGGGCCGCATTACGGAGGAAGCGTTTGCATGAAAAGGCGACAAGGCGGCTTAATCCTGCTATCATGGAACCAAACGATTGCGCCTGCGGCAGCGGGCGAAGGAAGGTGTTGGATCGTGACGCGCCGGAAGTATGTCGTCGTGCTCATGCTGCTCATGCTGGCAGTGCTGTTGACTTCGCCGTGGGCTTCCGCGCCGGAGCCGGACCTCGCGCCGGACGCGGCGCCGGAGGGCCAGGAGACGATCGAGGAAGAGCCCGTTTTCGCCGAGCAGCATGCGGACCTGACCGTCAAGATTATTCAGGAGGAGGATACGTACCGGCTGCTTGCGCGGCAGTCGGCGGCGTTCGAGCGCGGTCATCCGGACATCCGCGTCCAACTGGAGCGCGTCGATCCGGACGATGCGGCGGACCTGCTCGATAATTGGCACAAGGCGGAGGAAGGCGCCGACGTCGCGCTCATCCCTAGTATATGGGTCAAGAGACTGGCCGTCTCGGGCATGCTGCTGCCGGCGGACGCCGCGTTCGAGGGCGACGCGCTGTCCGAGCAGTTCGAGGCGGTCGCCGCCCCGCTCAAGTGGAACGGTTACATGTGGGGCGTGCCGCATCATATGGATCCTTATGTCGTCGTGTGGAATCGCGCACGCTTGTCCGCGGCCGCGCGACAAGACGGAAGCGTCTTGTCGCTACCGCTGGGTGCCCAAGATTGGGCGACGTTGGGTGCGGAGATGGCAAGCGAGGGGAGCCGGCCCTGGCTCGCGATTGACGAGCGCGATTCGGCTGCGCTCCTCACCTGGCTTGGCGCGTCCACAGGGATCAGGCCGGATTTGTTGCTGGGCGATTCGAACGGCCCGTGGGGATCGGGTCCTGCCGCGGCGATGCTGGACACCCTTCGCGGCACGGTCGGCTTGCGGGTGCCGGATCGCGACGCCTCGTTCTGGCAAGCGATGGCTTCGGGACAATATGCGGCCGCGGTCACGCGGCTGTCGGTGGCCGAGAAGGGCATCGCGAGCCTTGGCGCGGATGCGGCAGCCGGATTGTCCATCGACCGCAGCGGCTGGGACAAGGCGTATGCGTTCGAGGGCGGCGCTTCCTTTGTCATCGGCGCAGGAACGCAGGGCGAGAGCGCGGCGAAAACCTGGATCGCGGCGATGACCGAAACGCAGCTTCAGCTCGATAATTATGACGAGGCGGGGTATTTGCCCGTATACCGGTCAGCTTACGCCGATCGCCACGCGCTGCCGGCCTTGACTGGGAGGGGCGCGCAGCAATACCCGAACTGGGCGCCCCAAGCCGGCCCCGAATGGCCGCTGCTGATGAATAAAATCGGTATTTACTGGACGGACTGGCGGCAGGGCAGGCTCGCCTTGGCGGACTGGCCCGCTAGATGGAGCGGGCTACTTGCCGATCTTCAGCTTCACGATTAGCTTGCCGTCTTCGAGGGCTACGCTGTCGGCTTTGAGATAGGCCATTACCTGCTGCGGATAGAAGCCGAGATCAAAGTCGCGCACCAAATCGTCGCGGGTCGTGTCAGGCAGCGTCAGTCCGTTAAAAACAAGCGTATCCATATGGAACATAATGGCATTTTTTGGTTCGTTCTCGACCGTATAAGTGCCCGTGACGGCGACTTCCATCGACCCGCTTTTTCCTTGCAGAGACAAGAGGCCCGGCTTGAACGAAATGCTGAAGTCCTTGAGAAGCTCGCTTTGCGTATGAAGGAAATCGTTCAACTGCGCGTCGGTCAAGGTAAGCGTCGTCGACAAGCCTTTTGTTTTTAGCGCCCCCGGGTGATCCTGGATCCAATCCGGCAGCTTGTTCATCGCTTTGGCCAGCGCGCTGAAGTGGCGTCTCACTTCGTAAAGACCCGCGCTTTGCCAATAGGACTGTATTTCTTCGAGCTGCTTGCGCGCAAGCGCGGGATCCTCGCTTCCGTCGATCGCATTTTGAATTTCGGCCTGCAGCGCCGCGACCCGGTCGCGCTGGCTCGCGAGGTCGGCGGCTACGCGGGACAGCTCGTCCTTGTCGTTTTTCAGTTTGTCCTGACCCTTCCGGATCTCCTCGTATTCCCGATTGAAGTCGGCCAGCGTACGCCGGTCGGCTTCGAATATCGTATCCATCAAGTCCCAGCTTCTAAGCAAGCCGGCCCACGATTTGAAGTTGACGAGGATGCCGAGCATCGCTTCCTTCTGGCCCATATAGTAGGCTCGCAACACGCGTCCCGCTTTTTCGCGCTGCGCCGCGATGGCGAGCTGGCGCTCCGCGAGTTTTGTTTCGTTTTGCGCAATGTTCCGTTCGGTTTCTTCACGCAGCGCCGAGATCCGTTCGATCTCTCTGTCGATTTCCACGACGCTGAGCCCTTTTTCCAGCAGCTGCCGGGTCGTCTCCGTTAGCGGCTCCGCGTATACGGGAGGCGGCGTCGGTACGATTTTACCGGGAAAAAGCGACATGAGCAGCAAAACGGCGACGGCCAACAGTACGAATCTCCGCATCGGGCCCTCCTTTCTCTCTGCCAGACGGTGCGGCGGTAGTCAAGCTTATGCGTTTCTACCTCATTATAGACGAAAAGAACCCTATCGCGAGAGAGGAGAAGCGCGGCGGAGAAGCCCGATTGCCCGCAATATGTTCATGAACGTAAAAAGGCCGGAGCGGTTAGCTCCGGCCTTTAGGCGTGCCTAAGATTAATGGTTAAGCTGGCAAGCCCATCTCGAATACGGACCAATAGGTAAAGCCGAGGAACGCGATGATCATATAGCCCCAGAACATGAAGACGTATGTGCGCTCCGTGAACTTCAGGTAACCGAGCAAGAAGAAGGCGGCCGTCTGAATAAAGAACAGAAGCGCCATTTCATACATATCGCCTGCAAACGACATGAGCGCGATCGCGAGCGTCCAGAAACCAAGCATCCGGAACATGCGTGCCATGGTAATCCCCCTTCAGCGTTTCTCTAACCATTTTTCTACAGCATATTATACCCACGGTTCGGGTGCAGTGTAAACGGTGATTCGTGACGAAATGGCAAACTTTTCGTCCAAGCCTAGTATGCCTTCCCGGCGGACCGCTATTCGCCTTGTCGTCCGCAAGTTTTAAGAGCCCCGCGAGCGGAAGGTATACGACGTGCAAAAATGGATATACCTAGAGGTATCCGATAGATTCTATGATTTCTATCACGGGCATACAGATAAAAAAAGAAAGCAAGTAATGCGAGCGATCGAGGAGGGAATAGACCGCATGGCGGCTATTAGACAAGATGCATGGAGCGCGGATGACGATCTGATTTTGGCGGAGATTACGCTTCGCCACATACGGGAAGGGAGCACGCAGCTCGCCGCGTTCGAGGAGGTCGGGCAGCGGATCGCAAGAACGGCCGCGGCATGCGGATTCCGTTGGAACAGCTGCGTTCGAAAGCGCTACGACGACGCCATCAGTATTTCCAAGCAACAGCGGCAAAAGCGCAATTATCTCAAAAAGCAGGGCGCGATCGCGCTGCCTTCGGACGATCGGCCTTCGGCTGCGGCCGATGAAGAGATCGCCGGCAAGGGAGAGCTGATCGGCTCCGACGCGCTCAGCCTTGAAGCGGTCATCCGCTACTTGAAGCAGTGGAAGGGCTCCGTTCAGGAGCTAGGCAAGCAGGTGAAGCTGCTGGAGAAGGAATTAAGAGAAAAGAACGAGCAGCTCAGCGCGCTCCGGGAGATCAACGACCGTCTGTCCAGACAGGCCGACGCGGCGCAAACCGACTACCAGGTCGTCAACGACGATTATAAAGCGCTTATCCGAATTATGGATCGGGCGCGCAGGCTAGCGATCTTGTCCGAGGAGCCGGACGAAGAGAAAACGAGATTCAAAATGGATGCCAACGGCAACCTGGAGCGTATCGAGTAGTTTATAAGCGCTTACCTTCGAAGTTCCTATGAAGTACCTATAAAGAGCCGTCCCCTCGTCGCTTGCGGCGAAGGGACGGCTTTTTAAGTCGGAAAAACGATGACGCCGTTGTGCGGGCATGCGAGACAAGGTATGGTATTTCTTGGACAGGCAGAACGGGCGAGGCGAGCGGCGAATGCCTTAATAAGAGACGAACGGCGAATTAAGAGGCGAATGGCGAAATAAGAGGGGGAAAGCGCGTTGGCGAACATTCAGATCATCGGCGGCGGCGCGATCGGATTGCTGCTTGCGGGCAGGCTGGCGGCTTCGGGCGCTCGCGTTTGCTTGAGAACGAGAACCCGCGCACAGGCGGACGAGCTGGCGGCCCGGGGCGTGACGGTGCTGTCCGCGCCGGGAGAGGCGGACGTGCGAGCCGCAGTGGACGCGGCGGCGCTGGACGACGTGTGGGACGGGCCTGCGGGCGATACGCTGCTCGCCGTCAAGCAGACGGCGCTGACGCCCGCGTTTGTGGACCGCATGGACGCGGTATTGCCGCCTGGCGCCTCGGTGACGGCGTTTTGCAACGGCATCGGCCATACGGACCTGCTGGCTTCGCGCTTGCCGGGCAGAAGCGTCTTTGCGGCCGTTACGACGGAGGGGGCGCTTCGGGTCGATGCGACGACCGTGCGCCATACGGGCAGAGGCGAGATTCGGCTCGGGCCGGCCCCGCTTTTCGAGCGGGGAGGCACTGTGTTTGCGACAGGAGAAGAAAGCGCTGCTGCGCCGCTCGCGGCGATGCTGAAACAGGCAGGATTTTCCGCGACGCTGTCGAATGATATGGCACAGAGAATGCTGCGGAAGCTGCTCGGCAACGCCGTCGTCAATCCGCTGACGGCGCTGCTGCGGGTTCAGAACGGCGCATTGGTCCGCACGCCCGAGCGATTGACGCTGATGCGGACGTTGTTCGACGAGACGTTGTCCGTGCTGGAAGCCAGCGGGCTCCGCAGCGAGGATGACCTCTGGGAAGAGGTGCTCGACCTGTGCGCGCGCACGGCGGCCAACCGCTCCTCCATGCTGCAGGACGTGCTGGCGGGCCGCCCTACCGAGATCGCGTCGATCAACGGCGCCGTCGCGCGCCTGGCGGCGCAGCATGGGAAGGAAGCGCCATATAACGAGTCGCTTGTCGCACTGGTGTCGGCGATGCGGGGCGACGACAGAGAAGGGTGAGTGAACGCGCTTGTGGAATGCGTTAGTATCCGCTTACGCCGTATTGGCCATCGGCTCCGTCATTCCGTTCGCCGCCGTCTACGGCATCTCCACGATGCAGACGGGCGACAAGAAGCGCGCGATGGGGCTTGCGATGGACATGACGACGATATTCCTGATCGGCATCGTGAGCTATTTGCTCAATCGTGCATTCGGCATTCAAATGGGGTTTTATATCATTCTCCTCTTCATGCTGCTCGGGGCGGGCTTGATCGGAAATGCGCAATACCGGGTCCGCGGCAAAGTGGACGGCCTCAAGCTTTTCCGCGCGATTTGGCGGCTGTCGTTTTTCGGGCTGGCAGCTTTGTACGTGCTGTTCATGCTGATCGAGATCGTGCGGTTCCTCGCCGGCGGAGAATGGGAATAAGCCGCATGCCGGACAAAGACCCGCCTTCTCGCTGGTTGCGAGGGGCGGGTCTTCGTTTGGCGCCGAGGCGGGCGAGCCGCCGTCAACTCCGCCGCGGCTTAAGGCCCGCGATGCCGCGCAGCTTGATCAGGGCGGCCGCGATCGCGATGCCGGCGGCCGTCCAGGCGGCTACGGCGACGAGCTGCGAAGCTTCCTGCTGCTTCACGCCGATCGCGATCAGCGCCCAGGCGACCGTCAGCGGGAACCAGGGGTCCTTGTCCTTGAATGCGGCGACGGCCGCGAGGGCTGCCGCGACGACGAAGAGGGCCACGGCCCACGTGCGGTCGGGCAAGCCCCAGCCGTCCCAGCCGGCCGCCCGGAGCGCGACTGAGATGTTGACGATCGTCGCGACCGTCACCCATCCGAGATAGACGGAGAAGGGCAGCGCGATCAGGAAGAAGCCGGCTCGGTCTCCCGCGGCGCGGGCGGCGGGGCGGGACGAGAGGTACAAGCCGATCAACGTCAGCAGCAGACCGGCGATGACGAACGCGGACGCCGTATAGCGCTCCGAGTGCCAGACGAGCAGCCAGCCGACGTTGAACAGGCAGCTTGCGAAAAACCAGGGCGCTGTCGCTTTCATCGTCTTGTCGTCCCGCCGGCTAGGCAAAAAGGCGGCGACGACGTAACACAGGGCGAGTAAATAAATGACGCTCCAGATCGAAAAGGCATAGCCGGCAGGCGTGACGAGCGTCGGGACTTTGTCCGATACTTCTCCCGACGATCTGCCGAAAAGACCGCCGGTTGCGGCGGCCGCGTTGACGGCGACGACCCCGAGCCAACCGGCCGCGTTCAGAATGCGCCAATGCATGGGCATATGAATTCCTCCTTCATTTCTTTGACGATATCCGGCCGCTTCATGTACAATCGAGAATGACACCATTCGGACGGGAGGATGTCCGGGATGAATACGACTCCCTTTAATGACGGGACGGCGCAGTCTCTCTCCGAAGCATACAGACGCGGCGACGATCAGGTCGCTGCGCTGTTCGGAAGCGCCCACTGCAGAGATATAGAAGCTTGGAGCCGGCGCGCCGCGCGGCTCGATCAAGGCGCGGGCGGCCGCGTGGACAGAAGGCGGCTCGGCGAGGCGCTGCTAGATTACCAGCGCCGGCTGAGCCCGGGGCCGCTCGCCCTGCAGCACATCGAGGCGCTCGCCGGCGAAGGCGCCCTCGCCGTCGTCGGCGGCCAGCAGGCCGGGCTGTTCGGCGGTCCGCTCCTGATCGCGTACAAAGCCTTGACCGTCATCCAGGCGGCGAAGCACGCGTCGCGCAGTCTGGGCCGCACGGTCGTGCCGGTATTCTGGATCGCCGGCGAGGACCATGATTTCGAAGAAGCCAATCATTTATACGTTTCCCCGGGCGAGGGCGAGCCGCGCAAGGTCAAGCTGGGCCGGCCGGAAGGGCCCCGCCATGCCGTCAGCAGAACGCCGCTCTCCGCGGTCGATTGGGAGGTCGCGCTCACGGAACTTGCGCTGACGCTCCCTGATACCGAATTTAAACCGAATCTGCTGCGGCAAATCAGGATGCACGCAAACGACGCGCCGACGCTGACGCTGGCGTTCGCCCGCCTGCTCTCCGAGTGGTTCGCGGACGACGGCCTCGTCCTGATGGACGCGGACGATCCTGCGATCCGCCGGCTCGAAGGCGGCCTGTTCGGAGAACTCGTCACGGGCAGCGAACGTTTGAGCGCCGCGCTTGCCTCCGGCGAGGAGGCCGTCAAGCGGCTGGGCTACCCGATCCAGGCGGAGTCCGCGCCGGACGGCGCCAACCTGTTCGTGCACGCGGAGCAGGGCCGTATGCTGCTCTTCAGGCAAGGCGACCGCTTTGAGGACCGCAAGGGCGGACTCGCATACGACAGAGACGAGCTGCTGCGGATGGCGGCCGAGCGTCCGGAGCAACTCAGCAACAACGCGCTCTCGCGTCCGCTCATGCAGGATTATCTGCTTCCGGTGCTCGCTACGGTGCTTGGACCTTCCGAGATCGCCTATTGGGCTTCGCTCGGACCGGCTTTCTCGGCCTTCGGGCTGGAGATGCCCGTCATCGTGCCGAGGCAGTCGTTTACTTATCTCGAGCCGCAGGTGGAGAAGCTGCTGGCCAAATACGGCGTCACCGCGGAGCAGATCGCCGCGGATGGCGAGCGGCTGAAGCGGGATTGGCTTGCCGCGCAGGATACGTGGGATATCGGCGGCCGGTTCGCCGAGGTCAAGGCTCGTTTCGGAGAGCTGTACGCGCCGGTGCTCGATACGGTGTCCCAGGTCGACCGGGGACTCGTCAAGCTCGGGGAGAGCAACATGGAGCTCATCCTCGAGCAGATCGCCTATCTCGAGCAGCGCACGACCGGCGCGCTCGCGGGGCGTCACGAGTCGTCGCTGCGCCAATGGGACCGGATGCTGCACTCGCTGCGCCCGATGGAGCAGCCGCAAGAACGCGTCTACGGCATCGTACATTTTATTAACCGGTACGGCATGGGGTGGCTTAGCGCCATGCGCTGCATTCCGTTCGACGTCACGGGCGGCCATCGATTGATGGCCCAACAGCAGGCCGAGCCCGGCGGCCGACATCAGGAGGTTTGTTGTTCATGAAAACGACGTTGTCCAGCATTATCCGCGATCCGTCGCTCGCCCCGGAGGGCAAGCTCAAGATCGATTGGGTCCAGGCCCATATGCCGGTGCTGAACCGGATTCGCGAGCAGTTCGCCAAGGATCTTCCCTTTAAAGGGCTGAAGGTCGCCATCTCGCTCCACCTCGAAGCGAAGACGGCTTATCTGGCGAAGGTCGTTCAGGCCGGCGGCGCCGAAGTGGCGATCACCGGCAGCAATCCGCTCTCTACGCAGGACGACGTCTGCGCCGCGCTGGCCGAGGACGGCATCGCCGTATTCGCCAAGTACAACCCGTCGCCCGAAGAGTATCACAGCCTCCTCGAGCGGACGCTCGAGACGAAGCCGGATCTCATTATCGATGACGGCGGCGACCTGGTCACGATGCTGCACACGACGCGCCAAGATCTGCTGCTGGGCATCCGGGGCGGCGCCGAAGAGACGACCACGGGCATCCTCCGTCTCAAGGCAATGGAAAAAGACGGCTCCCTGCAATTCCCGATGGTAGCCGTCAACGACGCCTTCTGCAAATACTTGTTCGACAACCGTTACGGCACCGGCCAATCGGTATGGGACGGCATCAACCGGACGACCAATCTCGTCGTCGCCGGCAAGACCGTCGTCGTCAACGGCTACGGCTGGTGCGGCAAGGGCGTGGCGCTCCGCGCCAAAGGGCTTGGCGCGAACGTCGTCGTCACCGAGGTGGACGCGATCAAGGCGGTCGAAGCGTACATGGACGGGTTCACGGTGCTGTCGATGGAAGAAGCGGCTAAGGTGGGCGAGTTTTTCGTCACCGTCACGGGCAACAAGGACGTCATCACCGGCGCGCATATCGCGCAGATGAAGGACGGAGCGATCCTGTCCAACGCGGGCCACTTCGACGTCGAGGTGAACCTCGTCGAGCTCGAAGCGATGTCGGTATCGAAGCGCACCGTGCGCCGCAACATCGAGGAATACCGCCTGAAGGACGGCCGCAAGATTTATGTGCTCGCCGAAGGGCGTCTCGTGAATTTGGCCGCCGGAGACGGCCACCCTGCGGAGATCATGGATATGACGTTCGCGCTGCAGGCGCTCTCCCTGCGTTACGTCAACGAGAACTACGAATCGATCGGCAAGCAGGTCGTCAAGGTGCCTTACGCGCTCGACGAGCAAGTGGCGAGAGCGAAGCTGGAGTCCCTGGGCATCTCCATCGACACCTTGAGCGATGAGCAAAAATCGTACCTGGACAGCTGGGCAGGCCACGAATAATGACGATTTTTTAATAACCTAAAATATTTTGAAGAAATCCTGCTTTTAAAGCAGGATTTCTTTTTTTTTGCGCGAATAGTCATCATAAGTGGTTTAAAGTGGAGTGAAGTGGTGGAATATGGAGGGGGTGTGCAGCGGTCATGTTTTTAGGGGAATACCAGCATTCGATCGACGACAAAGGCCGAATCATTATTCCCGCTAAATTCCGCGACGCGCTGGGCACCGACTTTATCGTCACCCGCGGACTCGACAGCTGCTTGTTCGTTTATCCCCGCGAGGAGTGGGCGCAGCTGGAGCAGCGGCTTCGCGCGCTGCCGTCCATGGCGGCCAATGCGAGAGCTTTTTCCCGGCTGCTGTTCTCAGGCGCTTCCGAGGGCGAATGGGACAAGCAGGGAAGGGTCAACCTTCCGAATCACTTGCGAGACTATGCCAAGCTGGATAAGGAATGCACGATTATCGGCGTATCCACGAGAGTGGAGATTTGGGACAAGGCGACTTGGGAAGCCTACAGTCATGCCTCCGAGGAATCGTTTAACGAGATCGCGGAGAAGCTGGTCGATTTCGATTTTCATTTCTGAGCAGAGGACGTCGTCGCGAAGTCTCGAAGCACGTTTCGTTTACACATCACCACTACATAGACAGAAGCAACCGATAGCATGACCGCGAGGGTTGCCGGGAGGCCATACTTTGTTCCACCACATCACCGTGCTTAAAGAAGAAGCGGTAGAAGGTCTGAATATCCGCGAAGACGGCATCTACGTCGATTGTACCTTGGGAGGCGCAGGACACAGCGAATTGATCGCTTCGCGTCTCGCCCCGGGGGGCAGGCTCATCGGTCTGGATCAGGACGACACCGCTCTCGCCCACGCGCGGGAGCGACTGGCGCCATACGGCGACATCGTGACGCTGGTGAAAAGCAACTTCCGGCATCTCGCGGACGCGCTGCGGCAAGCGGGCGTACCGGAAAAAGACGGCATGCCGCAAGTAGACGGCATTTTGTTCGATTTGGGCGTATCGAGCCCTCAGCTCGACGAAGCCGACAGAGGCTTCAGCTACAATCATGACGCAGAGCTCGACATGCGCATGGATCGCGGGCAGCCGCTCACCGCAAGAGAGATCGTGAACGAGTGGGACGAGCGGGAGCTGTCGCGCATCCTGCGCGATTATGGCGAGGAGAAGTTTGCGCGCAAAATCGCCCGCCATCTGACGGAAGCGAGGGCCAAGTCGCCGATCGAGACGACCGCGCAG
Organism: Cohnella sp. GCM10012308; assembly: GCF_042649185.1. Classification (NCBI taxonomy): domain Bacteria; kingdom Bacillati; phylum Bacillota; class Bacilli; order Caryophanales; family Paenibacillaceae; genus Cohnella; species Cohnella sp. GCM10012308. Next base: position 607,933 of record NZ_JBHRYU010000001.1, on the reverse strand, counting down.
CTCGCAGAGCTCGTGAAGACGGCGATTCCCGCCGCCGCGAGGCGTACGGGAGGCCATCCGGCGAAGCGGACCTTCCAGGCGATACGCATCGCCGTTAACGATGAGCTGGAGGCGTTCCGCGACGCGCTGGAGCAGGCGATCGATTGTGCCGCTCCGGGCGGACGCATCGCCGTCATTACGTTTCATTCGCTGGAGGACCGTATTTGCAAAGAGACGTTCGTCAAGGAAGTGCCCGCCAACATCAGCCCGCCGGGATTCCCCGTGACGGTCTGGGGCGAAGGCAGGCTGAAGCTCACGCCGAAAAAGGCGATCGTGCCTTCCGACGCGGAGCTCGAGTTGAACAACCGGGCACGCTCGGCCAAGCTCAGAATCGCGGAAAAGCTGGATCCGGACGCAGCGGACGAGCGCGGATAAGCTTCGCGTTTCGTCAATTAACGGCCGATTGCCGCAATTCAAATAGACAAGTAGACAAGCTGGAGACATCCAAGCGCGGGGGGAGCGAAGAACATGCGTTATTATGGCAATCTGGCGGTTCGCGAGGAGCGTCAGCCGGAGCAGAAAAAACAGCAGCGCACGGCGGCGCCTCAGACGGCGTCTTACGTTCGCCGCAAGAGCATTCCGGTCGGGGAGAAGCTGCTGTATCTGCTCACCGTGTTCGTATGCGTCGCCGTAGCGGGATTGATCTTGTATCGCAATGCGAGTCTGTACGAGATGAACCGCGACATCCAAAAAATTACGAGCGAGTACGAAACGGGCGCGGATCAAACGAAGGAGCTGCAGCGCGAAGTGGACAAGCTGCGGGATCCGGCGAGAATCGCGAAGCTGGCCGCCGAGAAGGGATACGGCTACGACAACGGTAAAAAGCCTTTGACGTTGTCCACGGACGGCAACTAACGGACGCGAGAGCCGCGGCCTTGAGTCCGAGCTTGAACGGAAGGTGAGGGAAATGACGAAACGAATCAAATTGCGAACGCTGCTGGCGGGAGGGGTAATTACCCTCCTGTTTGTCGCTTTATGGGGGCGAATCTACTGGGTACAGGTGGCGCACGCGGAATTCTGGTCCGAGCAAGCCCGCAGTACGTGGGTTACGACCAAGAAACTCGTCCAGGAACGCGGCACGATCTCCGACCGTACCGGCACGGTGCTGGCCGGGGATGCCGCGGCGTATACGCTCGCGCTTAGTCCCAAGATCATCCACCAGCTTGACGATGCCAATCCGCAGTGGAAGCTGATCGACCAGATCGCGGCCAAGGTGACGAGCGTGCTCGGCAAGCCCGAGACCGAGGTGCGCAAGATTATCGATGCGAAAACGAGCAAAGGCGTTTATTATTCCCAGCGCGAAGTGCAGCCCGAAGGCTGGAAGGTCGACAAGGAAGTCGCCGACCGCTTGACGGCCTTCCGCGACCAGATGCGCCAGCTGACAGGCAAGAAGGACGTCGGCATTTACCTGATCGAAGACAAAAAACGCTATTATCCGAACGGTTCGCTTGCTTCCCAGATCCTTGGCTATCAGAACAAGGAAGGCGTCGCGATCATGGGACTCGAGAAGACGCTCGACGAAGATCTAAGAGGCGAGGAAGGTTCCATTACCTACGTCAAGGACGGCAAGCGCACGCAGCTCGCCGACGGCGAGATCGAAGCGAAGCAGGCGGTCGACGGCAAAAACGTGACGCTGACGATCGACCGGGACATTCAGTATTATATGGAACAGGCGATGAAGACCGCCTACGCGCAGTACCATCCGCTCAGCATGACCGCGATCGCGGCGGATCCGAAGACGGGGGACATTCTCGGCATGGTCAGCCTGCCCGATTTCAATCCGAACAACTACTGGGATTACGCTAAAAACCTGTCCTCCTTCAAAAATAACGCGGTGCAGTCCATCTATGAACCGGGGTCCACGTTTAAAATCGTGACGCTGGCGGCAGCCGTTCAGGAAGGACTGTTTAATCCGAACGACAAATATATGTCGGGCACCGTGCAGATCCCGAAGTCCAAGCCCGTTAACGACATCAAGCGCGGCGGATGGGGCGAGATCACGTATCTGGAAGGCTTGAAGCGTTCGAGTAACGTAGCGTTCGTCAAGCTCGGATACGAGAAGCTCGGCAAGACGAAGTTCAAGCAGTATATCGACAACTTCGGCTTCGGCCAAAAGACGGGCATCGAGCTGGCCGGCGAGATCGCGGGCACGACGCAGCTGACTTGGGAACGCGACTACGCGGCGGCGACGTTCGGACAGGCCGTATCCGTCACGCCGATCCAGCAGGTCGCGGCGGTCGCGGCGGTCGCCAACGGCGGCAAGCTGATGGCGCCTCATATTATCAAGTCGATCTCGGATCCGAATACGGGAGAGAAGGTCGTGACCGAGCCCAAGGTCATCCGCCAGGTCATCTCGGAGCAGACGTCCAAAAAGGTCGGCGAGTACCTCGAGCAGGTCGTCAGCGATAAAGTAATCGGCACCGGGCGCAACGCCTACATAGAAGGCTACCGGATCGCGGGCAAGACAGGCACGGCGCAGAAGGCGCAGGCATCCGGCGGCTACGCCGAAGACAAGTTCGTCGTCTCGTTCATCGGCTACGCGCCGGTGGAGGACCCGAAGATCGTGCTCTACGTGCTCGTGGACGAGCCGGATGACAAGACGCTTGGCGGCGGTTCGGTCGCCGCTCCGATTTTCAAGGAGATCATGCAAAAATCCCTGCTCCACCTCGGGGTGCTGCCCGACATCCAAAAAGATGCGGACAAGGAGAAGAAGGACGACGCAGAGGCGACGCCGGCTCCGATCACCGCCAAAGTCGTCGACGTGACGAACTTAACGACGACGCAGGCCAAAAGCAAGCTGGGGAACAGCTCGTTCGAAGCGATCGTGCTCGGCAAAGGCGACAAAGTCGTGTCCCAGCTGCCCAAGGCGGGCACCGTCCTGCCGACCTCCCAGCATGTGTATCTCATGACCGAGAAAACGCTCGGTAGCGTGCCCAGCCTGAAGGGGCTGTCGCTCCGCGACGCGCTCGACATGTGCTCGCTGCTCGGCGCTTCCTGCACGGCAAGCGGCCAAGGCTACGTATCGGGCCAGCAGGCGACCAGGGAAGGCGACAAGCTTTCGATCGCATTGACGCTGTCGCCGCCGGCGGGTACGACGATTGCGCCGCAAGCGACCGAGACAACGGCCGGCAAGCAGGACCAAAGCGGCGCCGCAAGCGACGGCGCAGGCGCAGCGGACGTGGACGGCAGCGCGGTGGACGACGCGGGCGACTGACGCATCTTCGTCTAAGGCTACATCCGGTTAGGCAGGCATAAGACAGGCATAGCTTGTTCTAAGCCCCTTCTCCATGGAATAGGGTGGGAGTAACGCACCGATATTCCGGGGAGGGGGCTGACCTGCGTGAGAATCTCGCAAGTGACGGTGAGGCGGCGCTTGCTGCTGGCGCTGCTCGCAGTGGGGATCGGGTTTATGGCGCTGATCGCGCGCCTCGCATACGTGCAGCTGGTCAAGGGAGGCAAGCTGGCCGAGCAGGCGGAGGAGTCGTGGCGCCGCCAGATTCCGTTCGAGGCCAAAAGAGGAACGATCACGGACCGTACCGGCATCAAGCTCGCCTACAACATCAGCTCGCCGACCGTTTACGCGGTGCCGGCGCAAGTGAAGGACAAGGAAGGCACGGCGAGCAAGCTGGCCCCGCTGATCGGCATGGCGCAGGACAAGGTGCTCGAAATGCTGAAAAAGAAAGCCAGCAACGTGAACCTTCGTCCCGGCGGACGCAAAATTACGCTGGAGCTGGCCCAGCAGATTCGCGATCTGGCGCTGCCCGGCATTTATGTCGCGGAAGATAACAAACGCTTTTATCCGTTCGGCACGATGGCTGCGCAGGTGCTCGGCATTACCGGCTACGACAGCGGCCTGACCGGCGTGGAAAAGCAGTACAATCAATTGCTGTCGGGCACGCGCGGCAATATTTCGTTTCTGACCGACGCAGCCGGTCGGCAGATGCCCAATTCGTCCGAAGCCTACCAGCCGCCGCGAGACGGACTGACGCTGCAGCTGACGATCGATCAGAAGATCCAGTCCATCGTGGAGCGCGAGCTGGATCAGGCGATGCTGAAGTATCAGGCGGAGGACGTCATCGCCATCGCGATGGATCCGAAGACCGGAGAAATTTTGGCAATGGGCAGCCGGCCTACGTTCCAGCCCGACCGCTATCAGGAAGCGGAGCCGGAAGTATACAACCGGAATCTGCCGATCTGGATGACGTACGAGCCGGGGTCCACGTTCAAGATCATTACGTTGTCCGCGGCCATTCAGGAAGGCAAGGTCAATTTAAAAAACGAGACCTTTTACGATCCCGGCTACGTCGAGGTCGGCGGGGCGAGGCTGCGCTGCTGGAAAAAAGGCGGGCACGGCAGCCAGTCGTTCCTGGAGGTCGTCGAAAATTCCTGCAATCCTGGCTTCGTGGCGCTGGGGCAGCGGCTCGGCAAGGAGAAGCTGTTCGAGTATATTAAAAACTTCGGCTTCGGCAAACGGACCGGCATCGATATCGGCGGGGAAGAAAACGGTATCCTGTTCAAGCTTGCGAACGTCGGTCCGGTCGAGCTGGCCACGACGGCGTTCGGCCAAGGCGTGTCGGTGACGCCGATCCAGCAGATCACGGCGGTCGCCGCCGCGATCAACGGTGGCAAGCTGTTCAAGCCGCATGTGGCGAAGGCCTGGGTCAATCCTGATACGGGCGAGACCTTGCAGGAGATCGAGCCCGAGCTCGTGCGTCAGGTCATTTCGCCGGAGACGTCCAAGCAGGTGCGCGAAGCGCTCGAGAGCGTCGTGGCGCAGGGGACAGGGGGCAACGCGTTTCTGGACGGCTACCGTGTCGGGGGCAAGACGGGGACGGCGCAAAAGGTCATTAACGGCGTGTATTCGGCGAGCGAGCATATCGTCTCGTTCATCGGCTTCGCGCCGGCGGACGACCCGCAGCTGATCGTCTACGTCGCCGTCGACAACCCGAAGGGCATCCAGTTCGGGGGCGTCGTCGCGGCGCCGATCGTACGCAATATCATGGCCGACGCGCTGCCTTATCTCGGCGTAGAACCGCGCAAGGACCAGATCGGCAAGGAATACAAGCTCGGCGAGCTGCCGATGGTGAATGTGCCTAACCTCGTGGGCAAGTCGGTGACGGATCTGTACGAGGACATGAACATGAACTTTCAGCTGTCGGCCTCCGGCAAAGGGGATACAGTGCTGCGCCAGGCGCCCGAAGCCGGGCAGCGGGTGCAGAAGGGCTCGGTCATCCGCATTTATTTGGGCAGCGAGGGCGAGCAGGCGCCGGCGGCGGATGGCGCGGATTGAACCGAGGAAATGACGCAGGCCCGGCGATCCAGGTGTTATCGCCGGGAAAATCGGGTAACAGAGCTGGGGGAGCGGCGGCGAAAAGCGTCTTTTTGTTGGACCGCCCCCGGCGATAGCCGGTTGTCTGCGATTGATGCAGAGCGGACTGCCAAGTATTTCCTTGCCCTTGTTTGAAAAGCGCTCCTGGCGGATAATGTACGCATAGGAAAATCAAGCAACCTTTCTTTTTATCGAAGCTTAAAGCAGCAATTCTGCTGTAGTCCAAGGAGCTGAACGTACGATGCAACTGAATCAATTAGCCAAGGAACTGCTGCTGCATCGGATTGTCGGCGATGGCGGCGTCAATATTCAGGGGATCGAGGCGGATTCGAGAGCCGTGCAGGCGGGACAGCTGTTTTTCTGCTTGCCGGGACATCGCGTGGACGGCCACGATTTTGCGCCGCAGGCGCTGGAGAAGGGGGCCGCTGCGCTTGTCGTGTCGCGCGAGCTGCCGCTGTCCGTGCCGCAGCTGATCGTGCCCGACGTGAGACGGGCCCTCGCCGTGCTGGCCGACGGCTGGTACGGGCATCCGTCGCGCAAGCTGCGCCCGATCGGCGTGACCGGGACCAACGGAAAGACGACGACGACCTATTTGATCGAGCGTATCCTGAGCGATGCCGGCGTATCGCCGGGGGTTATCGGCACGATCGAAGCGCGATATGCCGGCGCGAGCTATCCGATGTCGGGGACGACGCCGGACATTTTGCCGCTGCAGCGTCTACTGGGCGACATGGCGGAGGCCGGCACGGACCGGGCGGTCATGGAGGTCAGCTCGCACGCGCTGGAGCAGGGGAGAACCTGGGGCACCCGTTTCAGGACGGCCATTTTTACGAATCTGACGCAGGATCACCTGGACTACCACGTGACGATGGAGGCTTACGCCGACGCCAAGGGGCTGTTCTTTTCGAGACTGGGCAACGATTACGGCGCCGGCCCCGAAGATCGCTCGTTCGCCGTGCTGAACGCCGACGATCCCGTCTCGGCCAAGTTCGCGAAGCTGACCGCGGCCGAGATCGTCGCGTACGGCATCGAGCGGGAGGCGGACGTGCGCGCCAAAAACGTGCGAATCTCGTCCCGGGGCACGTCGTTCGACGTAGAGACGTTCCGCGGATCCAGAAGCGTGCAACTGCGCATGGTCGGCAAGTTTAACGTATACAACGCGCTCGCTTCGCTATCGGCGGCGCTTTGCGAAGGCATCGGGCTGGACGCCGCCGTGGCGAGCCTCGAGGCGGTGCCCGGCGTGCCGGGTCGCGTAGAAGCCTTAGACGAAGGGCAGCCCTACGCGGTCGTCGTCGATTACGCGCATACGCCGGACGGCCTAGACAACGTGCTGCGCGCCGTGCGCGAGATTGCGGAAGGCCGAGTCATCTGCGTGTTCGGCTGCGGCGGCGACCGAGACCGGACGAAGCGCCCGATCATGGGCAAGATCGCGGCCGGTCTCGCGGACGTCCTGCTCGTGACGAGCGACAATCCGCGTTCGGAGGATCCGCTTGCCATTTTGCGGGATATCGAAGCGGGACTTAAGGAAGACGCGGTCGATCCGGGCCGATACGAGCTCGAGCCGGACCGCGGCGCGGCCATTCACAAAGCGGTTGAAATGGCCGGCCCCGGGGATGTAGTATTGATAGCGGGCAAAGGGCATGAGACCTACCAAATTATCGGCGGCGTGACGCACGACTTCGACGATCGGCTGACGGCGCGCGACGCGATAAGGAGCACGATGCTGTGATAAGAGCGACGCTTAGCGAAGTGGCCGCATGGTGCGGCGCGGAGCTGCAAGGAATGCCGGCAGGCGCGGAGCGCGAGATTGCCGGCGTATCGATCGACTCGCGGTCGATCGGTGCCGGGCAATTGTTCGTGCCGATCGCGGGAGACCGGTTCGACGGGCACGACTACATAGAGACGGCAGCAAGCGCGGGAGCGGCCGCCGCGCTTTGGCAGCGCGACCGGGCGCTGCCGGACGGCGCCGGACTGCCGCTGCTGCTCGTCGACGACACGCTCGTCGCCCTGCAGCGGCTGGCCGAGTCTTACCTGGCGAGCTGGAAGCCGAAGGTCGTAGGCGTCACCGGCAGCAACGGCAAGACGACGACCAAGGACTTGATCTATTCGGCGCTCGCCACCGTCTACCGGACGGCGAAGACCGAAGGCAATTTTAACAATCATATCGGATTGCCGCTGACGATTCTCCGGGCGGAACGCAATACGGAGGTTCTCGTGCTGGAAATGGGGATGAGCGGCTTCGGCGAGATCTCGCTGCTCTCCCGCATCGCAAGGCCCGACATCGCCGTCATCACGAACATCGGCGAGTCCCATCTGGAGCATCTGGGTTCGCGGCGCGGCATCGCGCAGGCGAAGCTGGAAATTGCCGAGGGACTCAAGGACGGCGGCGCACTGGTTTACAATGGCGACGAGCCGCTGCTTCGCGAGGAGCTTGCTTCGCCGGCTCGGCAGGCTGGCGCCGTCAGGACGATCACGTTCGGCGAGTCCGCGGCATGCGATCTGCGGGCGACGGACATCGCGACGGACGCGGAGCGCGCGACGTTTGCCGTATCGGCCGGCGTCTTGGCGGACTCGCAAGGCGACAGCGACAGTGTCCTTAGCTTAGAAGCGCAAGCGACCGAGGCGCAGGATTCGCGCTTTGCCGTGCCGATTCCCGGCCGGCACAATGCAGTCAACGCGCTGGCGGCGATCGCGGTAGCCCGGCTGCTTGGCGTCGCCGACGCGGACATCGCGCGCGGCTTGGCCGCAGCCAAGCTGACCGGCATGCGCATCGAGCGCGTCCGGGCGCAGAGCGGCGCGCTCGTCCTGAACGACGCGTACAACGCGAGCCCGGCTTCCGTGCGCGCGGCCCTCTCGCTCGTCGCGCAGCTGCAGGGCTACCGCCGCAAATGGCTCGTGCTCGGCGACATGCTCGAGCTCGGCCCCGACGAGGCCGAGTTCCACGCTTCCATCGGACGCGAGCTGTCGCAGAGCCAAGCCGACGGACTGCTGGCTTACGGACCGCTGTCCGCGCACACGGCCGAGGCAGCCGCGCAGTCGCTGCCGGCGGGGGCGGTTCGCCATTTCGCCGACAAAAACGAGCTGGCCGAAGCGCTGCTGGCGCTCGTAGCACCCGACGATCTCGTACTGGTGAAGGCTTCGCGCGGCATGCGTCTCGAAGAAATCGTGCGGCGACTCGCGGCAGGGAAGGAGGAGGGACACTGATGGATTACGCATCTACGCTATGGACGCTCGGCGTCTCCTTCCTGCTCGCCGTATTGCTCGGTCCGCTCTGCATTCCGATGCTGCGCCGGTTGAAGTTCGGGCAGCAGGTACGGGATGACGGGCCGCAATCTCATCTGAAAAAAACAGGTACGCCGACGATGGGCGGCATCATCATTCTGCTCGCGATGACCGTGGCGTTTCTGAAATTTTCGGACCGCGGCTGGCCGTTTTGGGCGCTGCTCGTCGCAAGCCTCGGCTTCGGCCTCGTCGGCTTCCTGGACGACTTCATCAAGATCGCGATGAAGCGCTCGCTGGGCCTTACGGCCAAGCAGAAGCTTTTCGGACAGCTTGTCGTCTCGATCGCGTTCTGCTTCATCATCCACCGGATGGACCTCAGCACCGCCGTCGGCGTGCCGGGGACCAATTGGTCGCTGGACCTTGGCTGGGCGTACTACATACTGGTCGTCATTATCTTTTTCGCGGCTACGAACGCAGTAAACTTTACCGACGGACTCGACGGCCTGCTGTCGGGGACAAGCGCGCTTGCGTTCGGCGCCTTCGCCATCGTGGCGCTTGAGGCGACACAGCAGCAGTCCGCGATCTTCTCGGCGGCCGTCGTCGGCGCGGTGCTCGGCTTCCTCGTGTACAACGCGCATCCGGCCAAAGTGTTCATGGGAGATTCCGGCTCACTCGGGCTCGGCGGCGGAATCGGCGCGGTGGCGATCCTGACCAAGACCGAGCTGCTTCTTATCGTGATCGGCGGCGTATTCGTGCTCGAGATGCTGTCCGTCATCATTCAAGTCGGTTCGTTTAAAACGCGCGGCAAAAGGGTATTCAAGATGAGTCCCATCCACCATCACTTCGAGCTCACGGGCTGGTCCGAGTGGCGCGTCGTAACGACCTTTTGGCTGGCCGGGCTCTTTTTCGCCGCGATCGGTCTGATTCTTTATAAGGGGATTGGGAACCTATGATGCCACTGGCGAATTACCGCGGCCGCAAGGTCGTCGTGCTGGGCCTTGCCCGCAGCGGCGCCGCGGCCGCCAAGCTGTTCCATCAGGCGGGCAGCGTCGTGACCGCGAACGACCGCAAGGAGAGGGAAGCCTGTCCCGAAGCCTCGGAGCTCGAGGCTTTGGGCATTTCTGTTGTTTGCGGCGGACATCCGGACGATCTGGTGACGCCCGACACGGCGCTGCTCGTTAAAAATCCGGGCATTCCGTATTCGGCGGCGCCGATCCGGCAGGCCGAAGCGCTCGGCGTGGAGGTGGTGACGGAGGTCGAGGTGGCGGGGCAGCTGTCTCCGGCCCCCATCATCGGCATTACGGGCTCCAACGGAAAAACGACCACCACGACGTGGACCGGCGAGCTGCTGTCCGCTGCCGGCCTCTCGCCGGTCGTGGCGGGCAATATCGGACGTCCGCTCTCCGACGCCGCGCAGGAGATCGGTCCCGAGGGCTGGCTCGTGGCCGAGCTGTCGAGCTTCCAGCTGAAGGGAACGACCGATTTTCATCCTCGGATCGCTTGTCTGCTCAATCTGGCGGAGACGCATCTTGATTATCACGGCACGATGGAAGACTATGTGTCGTCCAAGGCCAAGCTGTTCGCCAACCTGAGTGAAGGGGATACGGCAATTTATAACGCGGACGACGCCGTCTGCGCGGAGATCGGACGCGCGTCGGCCGGGCGCCAGTGGCCGTTTTCGCTCACCAGGCGGCTTGCGGTCGGCGTATCGGTCGCGCCTCCCTTTCCGGCGGCGGACGCCGAGGGAGCGTCGCAAGAGACGCAACCTGCGGAGCGGTGGATCGTCGCGCGCGACGAGAGCGGCGCGGAGACGCGTATCGTTCTCGTCGACAGGCTCGGCATTCCGGGCAGGCATAATTGCGCCAATGCGCTGGCGGCGGTTGCGATCGCGCTGGCGGCAGGCGCGGAACCTTCGGCGCTGCGTGAGCCGTTGGAGGGGTTCAAGGGGGTCGAGCATCGCTTGGAATACGTCGGAACCTTCCGCGAGGTGCGCTACTACAACGATTCCAAAGCGACCAATCCGACGGCGACGATTATGTCTGTCTCTTCGCTGCCGGCGCCGCTTGTATTGATTGCGGGCGGGCTTGACCGGGGCTCCGACTATCGCGAGCTTGTTCCGCTATTCCGCGATCGCGTCAAGGGCGTCGTCGCGCTCGGCGAAACGCGGGAAAAGATTCGCAAAGTCGCGGAGGAAGCCGGTTTAACGAACGTCGCGGTCGTCGAACCTGTAGAGGATGCCGCCGAGACGCTGAAGAGAGCCGTACTCGAAGCCGCCGCCATGAGCGGGCCGGGAGATATTGTGCTGCTCTCGCCTGCGTGCGCTAGCTGGGACATGTTTCCTTCCTATGAGGTAAGGGGGCGCATTTTTAAGCAATCGGCGCATACGCTGTAAGAAGGGGGCTCGTCCCCACTTCTTCGTTTGGCGAGGTGTCCGGTTTATGGCCAAGGTCCGCAAGGCCCCCGATATTTGGATGATCGCGGCGACGCTCGGCATTTTGGCGGTCGGCATCGTGATGGTATACAGCGCGAGCGCGGTAGCCGCCTTCCACGATTACGGCGACAAGTTTTACTACGTGAAGCGGCAGCTTCTTTTCGCCGCGCTCGGCATTTTCATGATGTTCGTGACGATGAACGTAGACTACAGCCGCTGGCGGCGGTGGGCGCTGCCCGGCTTGCTGCTGTGCTTCGGCCTGCTGCTGCTCGTGCTCGTGCCGGGCGTCGGCGTCGTGCGCGGCGGCGCGCGCAGTTGGCTGGGCATCGGCAGCTTCGGCATTCAGCCTTCCGAGTTTATGAAGCTGGCGATGATTTTGTTCCTCGCCCGTTTCCTTGCCGAACGGCAGCAAAAGCTCGTGTCGTTTACGAAAGGGCTTCTGCCGCCGCTCGGCATTTTGCTCGGCGCGTTCGGGCTGATCATGCTGCAGCCGGACCTTGGCACGGGCGCCGTTATGATCGGGGCTGCGCTCCTCGTCATCTATGCTGCCGGGGCTAGAATCGGGCATCTGGGCGGCCTCGCTTTGCTAGGCGTCGTAGGCCTCGTCGGCCTGATCGCCGCTGCGCCCTACCGGCTGCAGCGGATCACGGCTTTCCTCGATCCCTGGCAGGACCCGCTGGGCGCAGGCTATCAGTCGATCCAGTCGCTCTACGCGATCGGGCCGGGCGGACTCGTCGGGCTCGGCCTCGGCATGAGCCGGCAGAAATACAATTATTTGCCCGAACCGCAAACGGATTTTATTTTTTCCATTTTGGCCGAGGAGCTCGGCTTCATCGGCGGCAGCTTGCTGCTCGTACTCTTTTTGCTGCTGATCTGGCGCGGCATGCGGACCGCGATCGCCATCGACGATCCGTTCGGCAGCTTCCTGGCGGCGGGCATCGTGGGCATTATCGCCGTGCAGGTGCTCATTAACATCGGCGTCGTCATCGGACTGATGCCCGTCACGGGCATTACGCTGCCGCTCGTCAGCTACGGCGGCTCGTCGCTTACGCTGCTTCTGACGGCGCTCGGCATTTTACTTAACTTATCCAGATTTGCGAGGTGACGCTATGCGTATCGTGTTGACCGGCGGCGGTACCGGCGGACATATTTATCCGGCGCTCGCGATCGGCCGCGAGGTAGAGCGGCGCGAGCCGGCCAGCGAACTGCTGTACATCGGCACGAAGCGAGGACTCGAGAGCCGCATCGTGCCCGAACGGGGCGTGCGCTTTGAGAGCATCGACATTACGGGCATACGTAGATCGTTGTCCCTGGAAAATCTTCGCACCGCCCTGCGGTTCGTCCGCGGCGTGAGGCGCGCCAAATCGCTGCTGAGGGAGTTCAGGCCCGACGCGGTCGTCGGCACCGGCGGCTACGTATGCGGGCCTGTCGTCTATGCGGCGGCCAAGCTCGGCATTCCGACGCTGCTGCACGAGCAAAACGTCGTTCCCGGCCTGACGAACAAGTTCCTGAGCCGTTATGCGGACGCGGTCGCCGTCAGCTTCGCCGACTCCAAGCCGCATTTCGCCAGAGTCAAAAGCGTTGAATACGCGGGCAACCCTTGCGCGACGGCCATTCTCGGAGGAGATCCGACGCGCGGTTACGCCTCGCTGGGGCTTGCGCCAGGGACTCGCTTCGTGCTGATCGTCGGCGGCAGCCGGGGCGCGCAAACGCTGAACCGGGCGGCTGCGGAAGCGGCGGCCCAGCTTGGCGGATTGCCGGACGTGCACTTTGTATTTGCCTCCGGCGAGCGTTATTATGAGGAACTGCAGGCGGAAGTCGGCCGCATCTCGGACCCGTCGGTTGCGACCCGGCTCCATGTCAAGCCGTACATAAGCAATATGGCGGAAGTGCTTGCCGCGACGTCGCTCGTCGTCGGGCGCGCGGGCGCTTCGTTTATCGCCGAGTTCGCCGCGCTCGGCGTGCCGGCGATCTATGTGCCGTCGCCGAACGTGACGAACAACCATCAGCAAGCCAACGCCGAGAGCGTCGTGCGCGTCGGCGGCGGGATGATGATTCTCGAACGCGAGCTGAGCGGTGCGAAGCTCTATGAGGCTGTCGCAGACATCATGGGCGATGAGGCCCGCCGCGTCGAGATGGCGGAAGCAGCCAAGTCCATCGGCATGCCCGAAGCGGCCGGCGTTATTTACGAGCAATTGCAACGAATCGTCCGCCGTTAGCGGGCCGACGAGAATAGAAGGTCTGCGGGACCAAGGCTGTCGCGGCGGAAGTTGCGGCTGGCTAGGCAATTGTCACCATGCCGCGCGGCGCGACATACGATAGGGTGTGGTCGCGGCTGTCCGCAATGATGAGCCAGGCGCCATCGAACCCGCAGCTCCTTAGAATGAATTGGAGGAGATTTTGGATGGAGCAGTTGATCGCGGACCTGGAGCGGTCGTATTCGGGGGTCGTCAAAGTAAGCGAGCCGCTCGCAGCCCATACGACCTGGAAAATCGGCGGCCCTGCCGACTTGTTCCTTGTGCCGGCCGACGCGGAGCAGCTGGCTGCGGCCATCGCCGTCCTCCGCCGTCACGGCGTCCCCTGGACCGTCCTCGGACGCGGCTCCAACACGCTCGCTTCCGACAAAGGCGTCCGCGGCGCCGTGATCAAGCTGGGCGGCGGATTCGACGCGGTACGGTTCGAGGGCAATCTCGTTATCGCCGGAGGGTCGTATTCGTTCATCAAGCTGTCGATCATGGCCGGCAAGGAAGGGCTGACCGGTCTGGAGTTCGCCGGCGGCATTCCCGGCAACGTAGGCGGAGCGGTTTATATGAACGCCGGGGCGCATCATTCGGACGTATCGCGCATTTTAAAGTCGGCCGACATCGTCTGGGAAGACGGTTCGAAGGGGACGTACGGCAACGAAGAGTTGCGCTTCGGCTACCGTCATTCGATTTTGCAAGAGAAAAGGGGCATCGTGACCGAAGCGGTGTTCGCCCTGACGCCCGGAGACCGCAAGGAGATCGCCGCCATGCTGGCCTCCTACAAGGATCGGAGGCTGCGCACGCAGCCGTTGCAGCTTGCTTGCGCAGGCAGCGTTTTCCGCAATCCGGAAGGAGACCATGCCGCAAGGCTGATCGAGGCTGCTGGCCTCAAAGGTACTAGGGAAGGCGGAGCCGTCGTGTCGGAGCTGCACGCCAACTTTATCGTTAACGAAGACCATGCGACGGCCGAAGACGTGCTCGCCTTGATGGAACGCGTGAGACGTACCGTGAACGAACGGTTCGGCATTTTACTCGTGCCCGAGGTGCTACTGATGGGCGAGCGGTAATTCCGGAGGTGAATTCCTTGGACAAACTGGTGATTGAAGGCGGCAAACCGCTTTCGGGCACCATCCGCATCCATGGAGCCAAGAACGCCGCCCTGCCGATCCTGGCCGCGACGCTGCTCGCCCAGGGGCCGGTAACTCTTCGCAATATTCCGAAGCTGCTGGATATTGAAGTCATGCTGGACATTATGCGGGACCTCGGCTGCGTCGTCCTGCGCCGCGGAGACGCCGTGACGATCGACGGTACCGTGGCGAGCTCCTCGCACGTGCCCGAGCGGTTGATGCGTTTAATGCGCTCCTCTGTATTTTTGATGGGTCCTTTGCTCGCCCGATTCGGCGAAGTGCAGGTTTATCAGCCGGGAGGCTGCGCGATCGGCGAACGCAAGATCGATCTTCATCTTCGCGGCCTGGCCGCGCTGGGCGCAGAGATCGAGGAGACGGGCAGCCGTATCGTATGCAAGGCGGATCGCTTGACCGGGGCCGAGATCAGTCTGGACTTTCCTAGCGTCGGGGCCACCGAAAATATTATGATGGCGGCTGTTATGGCTAAAGGTCGCACGACGATTATCGGCGCCGCCCGCGAGCCCGAGATTCAGGATCTGCAACGTTTTCTTAACGCCATCGGCGCCAAGGTTCGCGGCGCAGGTACGGATACGATTACGGTCGACGGGACGGAGCGCCTCGGCGGCTGCGATTTTCAGATCATCCCCGACCGGATCGTGACCGGTACTGCGATGGTGGCTGCCGCCGCGACCCGCGGCGAGGTCACGCTCGAAGGCGCTGAATCCGCACACTTGATCTCCCTGATTCATGTCATGCGCCGTGCCGGTGTTCACATCGAGACCGGGGATGGTATAATAAGAGTCGGCGCCAAGGGCCGGCCGCGCGCGGTCGACCGAATCGTCACATCTCCATATCCCGCGTTTCCGACCGATATGCAAGCGCAGTTGATGGTGCTCTTATCGCTTGCGGGCGGCGTCAGCGTGATCAAGGAGACGGTGTTCGAAGGACGCTTTAAGCATGTAGACGAATTATGCCGTATGGGCGCGGATATACGCATCGACTTGAATTCCGCGATCGTCCGGGGCGTGCCCAGGCTTTACGGAACGACGGTCGAAGCGACGGACCTGCGCGCCGGCGCCGCACTGGTCATAGCGGGGCTCGCTGCGCAGGGCAGGACAATCGTCGAGCAGGTGCATCATATCGACCGCGGTTATGACGAGATCGAGCGAATGTTCGCAAGCTTGGGCGGCGATATCTCTCGCGTCACCGACAGCTAGACCAATGAGCGACGAACGACCGGGAGGGATAGGCGCTTCTTGCTTATCCGCTTCCGGGCCGGCGGGGGAACGGGAATTTCTCGCCTCCGATCGGCCGTCCGGGCGGAGCGCCTTGCTTTTCGGATAGAGGACAAGCTAGGGGGTTCCGCCGGCTGTCGAGAGGAGAGCACGCAAGATGATAGAGCGAATTCCCGCTTTGCCGCGGGAACGGACGGGGACGAGACGGCGCGGCGGCAAACTGCTGTGGATCGTCATAGCCTTGTTCGTCGCGGTGCTGATCGTATTGTTTTTCAGATCCTCTCTGTCCCGCATCAGCGTGATAGAGATTCAAGGCCTGACCTATTTAAAGCAAGATCAGGTCAAGGCACAGCTTGGCATAAGGATCGGAGACTCCTTTTTTATGCCGGCTTCGGACAAGCTTGCGGAGCGGGTCAAGCAGATTCCGCAAATCAAGGACGTCCGGGTTTCCAAGCATTTTCCGGGCAAGGTCGACGTTAAGGTTCAGGAGTACGCCCCTGTCGCGCTCGAGCTTGACGGCAAAGGCGGCTTGTCCGTCATTCTGGCCAACGGCATCGGCGTTCAGTCGACGACAGGCGGCACGCTTCCGGCCAAGCCGGTACTAACCGGCTGGACGAAAAACGACCCGCAGCGCGCAGCGTTGTGCCTGGCGCTGGGCGGATTGAGTGCGGAGGGTCTCGCCGATTTCTCGGAGATCTCGCCGGATCCCTCGAGCGCTTATCCCGACCGGATTCGCATTTTCACCCGTTCAGGATTCGACGTGCTGACGACAGTGGGCAAGCTTAAGGAAAAGATCCAGATTTTAAGCGAACTCGTAGAGAATCGGGAGCCGGGGACGGTCGTTCTGCTCGATTCGGACACGTACTCGCCTTATTCGGCACAAACGGACCCTTCGGGAGACGAAGAAGCCCAGTAACTTAAGGAAAAGGACTCTACTCAACCGCACGGTTTAATGCTAGAATTTTCGTATGCTTTTCCCTCGCGAATAACGGGAGCCAGGCAGAACCTCAGGCAAAATTGCTAGAATGAGGGAACTAAAATTTTTGTTGAAAAAAGAGGGAAAATCCCGTCTTTGTTGAATAAGTACTGAATGTGTACCGATTTGGCTTCGTTCGGAACCCCTTGAACAACTCCTCATTCCGCAACGGATTTCAATAAGTCGCGACCAAACTAACGAATGGCCGGACGGCCGGATATTTATGTATTTACGGGAGGTGCCACCGGTTGAGCAACAACGACCTCATCGTCAGTCTGGACATCGGAACCTCTAAGGTTCGGGTGATTATCGGAGAAATAAGCAACGGAGCGATCAATATTATCGGCGTAGGATCGGCGGACTCGGATGGCATCCGAAAAGGCGCCATCGTCGACATCGATCAGACGGTCCAGTCCATCCGCAACGCCGTGGACCATGCGGAGCGCATGGTCGGCATCACCATCGGCGAAGTATACGTCGGCATCGCAGGCAATCATATCTCGCTGCAGACCAATCACGGGGTCGTCGCCGTCTCGAACGAAGACCGGGAGATCGGCGAAGACGACATCGAGCGGGTGCTGCAGGCGGCCAAGGTCGTTGCGCTGCCGCCCGAGCGGGAGATCATCGGCTTGCTGCCCAAGCAGTTCCTGGTTGACGGGCTGGCGGGTATCCAGGATCCGCGCGGCATGATCGGCGTACGGCTCGAAGTCGAATGTACGATCATTACCGGGACCAAGGCCGCCGTACATAACCTTATGCGCTGCGTCGAGAAGGCCGGACTGCGCATCTCGGGCATCGTGCTCATGTCGCTCGCATCAGGGATGATGGCCCTGACCAAGGACGAAAAGCAAATGGGTACCGTGCTGGCCGACATCGGCGCCGGATCAACGACGATCGCCGTGTTTGAAGGCGGGAGTCTGGCAGCCGTTTCTACGCTGCCGATCGGCGGGGACTATGTGACGAGCGATATCTGCTACGGCCTCAAAACGCAGACGGAGCACGCCGAGAAGATCAAGTTGAAGTACGGTTGCGCGCGCCAGGACGAGGCGGCTGACGACGTTCGCTTTAAGGTGATGCGGGTCGGCAGCAACGTGGAAAAGGAATTTTCCCAAGTCGATCTTGCCAGCATCATCGAGCCGCGCATGCAGGAGATTTTCCATATGATCCGGCAAGAGGTCAAGCGCCTTGGTTTTTTGGACAAGCTCAACGGCTATGTCCTGACAGGCGGATCCGTATCCATGCCGAGCGTGCTGTCTCTTGCCCAGATCGAGCTGGAAGCGAGCGTGAGGATTGCGGTTCCCGATTTTATCGGGGTGCGGGATCCTTCGTACAGCAGCGGAGTAGGCATGATCCAATATGTAATGAAGTACGTTCGGACGCGGGGGGCGCCGCCCGCCAAACGTCCGACGAAGAGCAAGGCTTCGGCAGCCACGGCGCCGGCCAACAAGACTGGCGTCATGGAATGGTTTAAGAATATGTTCAAAGAATTCATATAAGCCGCCACTGACGAGATTCACCAGCGAAGCGAGGAGGAGTATTGAAATATGTTGGAATTTGATTTTGAAATGGAACCGCTCGCGAAAATTAAAGTCATCGGGGTCGGTGGCGGAGGCAGCAACGCAGTTAACCGCATGATCGAGAACGGCGTCAAAGGCGTCGAATTCATTACCGTTAATACCGACGCGCAAGCGTTGCACCTGACCAAGTCCGAACAAAAGCTTCAAATCGGGGACAAGCTTACCCGTGGTTTGGGTGCGGGCGCGAATCCCGATGTCGGCAAAAAGGCGGCGGAGGAATCCCGGGACGGCATCATGAACACGCTCAAAGGCGCGGATATGGTATTCGTCACTGCCGGTATGGGCGGAGGCACTGGCACGGGCGCGGCGCCGGTAATCGCCGAGCTGGCCAAGGAGTGCGGCGCGCTTACGGTAGGCGTCGTGACGAGGCCGTTCACGTTCGAGGGCCGCAAGCGCTCCGGACAAGCTGAACTGGGCATCGAAGCGCTCAAGGAAAAGGTCGATACGCTCATCGTCATCCCGAACGACCGCCTGCTCGAGATCGTTGACAAGAAGACGCCGATGATGGAGGCTTTCCGCGAAGCGGACAATGTCCTTCGTCAGGCAGTTCAAGGCATTTCCGATCTGATTGCCGTGCCCGGACTGATCAACCTCGACTTTGCGGACGTCAAGACGATCATGACGGAGCGCGGCTCCGCCCTGATGGGTATCGGCGTCGCTTCCGGCGAAAACCGCGCGATGGACGCGGCGCGCAAGGCGATCATGAGCCCGCTGCTCGAGACCTCGATCGAAGGCGCGCGGGGCATTATCATGAACATTACGGGCGGCTCGAATCTGTCGCTATTCGAAGTAAACGAAGCGGCGGAGATCGTCATCTCGGCATCGGATCCCGAAGTGAACATGATCTTCGGCGCAAGCATCGACGACAGCATGAAAGACGATATCAAAGTTACGGTTATCGCAACGGGCTTCGAGCACAAGGGTCCGGTTCGCCGCCCGATCTCGTCTTCTTCGCCTCAATCGAATCCGCCGTCGCAGCCAGAGCACCAGGACTCGCGCGCGAGCGGGCACAACCTGCGTCCGTTCGGCGGCGGTTCTACTTCCAGCGAACAATTGGACATCCCGGCCTTTTTGCGGAATCGCCCCCGCGGCGATCGCTAATACCGGTTCCGCATCTGCGGCGCGCTTGAACCTATAGGATTTAAACATGTCGAGGACCGGCTAATTATGCGGTCTTCTTTTTTTGGCTTCGCGAGGCAGGTAATCGCCTTTTGTCTGTCGAACTCTCTCAGCACAGCTTAGCAGTATCCGCACAGGAGGCACATGATGACCAATCCCTATCGTTCCTTTACAACTATGCTGGCGGCATTTGTGGTCATCTTCGGAGTGCTTCTATCTGCCGTATCTTATTGGTTTATCTCTCATGAACTGATTCGGGAAACGAGCGGTTTGACGCGTAATGCGGTGGAGGAGTACATATCCGGCTTGCCTGACGCGGGTATGCTGTTCAAGAGTCCAGGTTCGAACAAAACGTCACCTGGTCGAGCAGACGACAGCGTGGCTGAAACTGATTTTGGAACCGACGCAGAGGAGTTAGCGGCCGATATCCATGCGGCCTTCGATCCTTACGGCATACGGGACGTTCGCTTCGTGAGCCCGGGAGGCCAAATATTGTTCAGCTACATTCCGGATAAAAGCGGTGTTTCGTTAACAAGGCATGAACGAGAGCGGTTTGACCGGGTGATGGAGGAAGGGGCGATGTTGACCGATAAAAAGGCATCAGAGCTAAAGCTTTGGATCCCGATCTATAGGACTGAGGGGACATTGATTGGCGTGGCGGAAGTGACCAAAGATTGGTCGGCTCAGGGCGCTAAAATATTCAATATTAGCTTAACGATTGTCCTCTTATTGACAGCCGGGATGGCGCTGCTCTTTTTCAGCCTTCGGCAAATATTTTTACGTTCGTCACGGGTCATCGAAAGTCAGAACAAGGAGTTAAGCGAAATGCTTGACCGCGTTCATCGCACGTATGATGAGTCCTTGCAGGCGATGAGCAGCGCATTGGACAGTAGGGACAACGAGACGCAAGGACATTCCCTGCGCGTCACCGCGTATGCCTGGCTGCTGGGCAAGCAGATGGGCATCGAAGGCGAAGAGCTGGAGATGCTTTATCGCGGCGCTTTGCTTCACGATGTCGGCAAGATTGGCATTCCGGACGCCATTTTGCGCAAGGAAGGACCGCTCGACGAGATGGAGTGGGCTATCATGCGTACGCATGTCAATATGGGCGTGCGTATGCTCGCGCATATCGAATTTTTGGGCCCGGCACTGGACGTCGTTCGCTATCACCACGAGCGTTGGGACGGTCTCGGTTATCCGGACGGCCTGCGCGGCGAACAGATCCCAATTTGCGCAAGAATTTTCGCCGTGTGCGACACATACGACGCCATTACATCGGACCGCCCGTATCGTGCTTCCAAATCCCATGAAACGGCTCTTGACGAACTTGGCAGATTTGCAGGCTCTCAATTTTGTCCCGCCGTCGTAGAAGCCTTCATGAAGCTGCCTGCAGATACGTTGCAGCGCGTCCGCGAGATGTCGCAACAGGACATTCAATTTTTGTCGCTCGACGAATTGCTCCCTAAAGTCGTGTAATGTCCAGCGCAACGTTTATCTTCATTCTAATTGTGCTATCCTTATAGACTGCCTTCGCTATTGCGGAGGCTTTTTATTTTTCAGTGAAAAGTGGGGTTAGGGACAATATATGCTCTATTTTTCTTCTTTTCCGACCTTATCCCTTTCGCTCAATCGGGCGGGTCAATATCTTCATTTCTATACCTTTACGAACCTCATCCCCTTCGCTCATTTTGGGCTAGTACTTCTCGCAGTTCCCTTTCCAACCTTATCCCTTTTGCTCAATGACGTCGGTTAAACGCCTTACTGGACTTATCCCTCTTACTCAATTTATCTTTAGGAAAAGATTGACACACTCAAATCTCTATCTTAAAATAAGAACATATGTTCTTGTTTTGAGGAGTGGGATTATGAATCGCTTCATTTTTCCAGAAGGCTCCTGGGAAAATTGGACGGAAGCACAATGCGTAGAGGCTTTATTTAACGCGCGTTGGCCGGATGGTTTTCGCTGTCCGCGTTGTTCGTATGCGCATTGCTCGGTGATAAGATCGCGCAAGTATCCATTGTATGTTTGCGCGTCATGCCGGCATCAAACTTCTGCTACTGCTGGCACTGTTTTTCATGGTACGAGAACGCCGCTTCGAATGTGGTTTAGGGCTATGATCTGGCTCGTCGAAGAAGCCACTTCTGTCGAGCTTTCCGATATATTGGGAGTTACATACAAGACGGCTTGGCTCATCGGACATAAGTTGCGGGATGCATTGACCCAAGAAGCGAATGAGCAACATTTGTCCGGCATCGTTGCGGTTACCGGCGGAATTTATGGATGGAGGAGGGCTTCCAGCAGCCTGATCATGGAACCCGCGGATCAGCCGATCGCAATCGGAGGAACGATGGAAGGTGACGAGGAGATCCGGGAGGTTAAAATGGAACACCTGGACAAGCGAGAATCGGGGAATTCGCGTCTAATTAGCCGTATTGCGCATATGAAATTTTCCGACTTTCATGTTTCGGATGACGTGAAGGCAGTCAGAGCCTTTTCTTACTTTGGCATGAATAAGCTTGCGCCTTTATCAGCCGTTTTAATGCGCGCCCTTCGTTGGCTGGATCATACGCTTCAGGGGATTGGACCTAAGCATTTGCAGGCCTATTTGAATCATCAATCTTTCGTTTTTAACATTGCCAAGAAAGCTAAGAAAATTGTTCCGTACATGTTACGTCTATGTGCAATAAGAAAAAGGATCACATATCGCGAGCTCATTTGGTCACGTTAAACAGGCTCGTTCACTTTACTCGATTAGGTTCAAGTCCGCCATTATTGAGCGAAAGGGATAAGATGGAACAACAAGTTTTCCGCCCATTACCAAAGTCGCCATAGTTTTGAGATCGATACGCTCCTCGCATTTTTAAACTCCTTCTCTTTTATTCTTTTTGACTCTCTCTTTTTTAGAAAATAGAAAAACAATCTCAAGAAATCTAATGACATATTACGCCAAAGTGAGCGAAGGGGATAAGGCTGTAAACGCGCCGGAGAACCTTTATATGCCGCCGAGGCTGGGATAATATTACAGTATCTTGAGGGCTAGTCCCAATGTTCCTAACCTGATTTTGCTCGACAAAAAAACAGCCGTACCTGCGGCGCGTTTAGACAGACACCTCGCAAGTGCCCGCTTATACTGAGAGCAATCCATTCCGTCCTAGGGACAAACGTAAGCGATGGGTGTGCAAGGAAGGGTGAGGCGCGATGACGGTTTATGTGGACTTGGTGTTTTTGTCCAATCTGACGATCGACGCGTCCATTCTGATGACGACGGCAAAGGTGAGGCATCTTCGGCCGCGCCGAAGACGGGTCGCGCTGTCTGCCAGCGTCGGGGCTGCGTACGCGGCCGCCATGTTTGTGACGTCCGTACCTTATCTGTATTCGTTCGGCGCCAAACTCATGATCTCGGCTTTAATGGTTTATCTGACGTTCGGCTATGGAGGACCTCTTAAGTTCGCGAGGACAATCGGTTCGTTCTACCTGGTGAACTTTGCGACGCTTGGCGCCGTGATCGGCATTTCTTCGCTGGTCAAGTGGTCCGGGTCGCCATGGAGAGGAATTGCCTTCACGGATGACGGCGGCATGGTGCTGTCGTTTGACGTACAGGCCTTCATGCTGGCCGTGACGCTGGGCGTGGCGATCTGGCTGTACAGAAGCGAGGCGGAAAGCAGGGAAAGCAGGAAGCGGCTGGAGGCGCTTGTCGTCGACGTGACGATCCGGATCGGAGATCGGGAATGGTCGTGCAGAGGGCTCGTAGATACGGGCAATCGTCTCTACGATCCGCTCACCCGCATTCCGGTCATGATTCTGGAGGCGTCCCTGTGG
Organism: Cohnella sp. GCM10012308; assembly: GCF_042649185.1. Classification (NCBI taxonomy): domain Bacteria; kingdom Bacillati; phylum Bacillota; class Bacilli; order Caryophanales; family Paenibacillaceae; genus Cohnella; species Cohnella sp. GCM10012308. The sequence goes on along the minus strand of NZ_JBHRYU010000001.1, from coordinate 584,815 downwards.
CGCGACGAGCTTCCGAAAGGGTGGGCGGACCGGTTAAGGTCCGAATCCGCGGATCGGCTCATTGGCGAACTGGAGGAGGCCGAGGGCGGCTTGACCGCTTTCAGGGACCGGTACCGCCTCGTTCCCTACCGGGCTGCCGGGGGGAGCTCGAAGCTGATGCTGGCCGTTAAGCCGGACAGCGTGTCGATCAAGGATCCTGCCGGACAAGAAGCGGCCTGCGTTCATCGCCGCGTCCTCGTCGGGCTTGACGGAGGGGCGCTGTCCTCGGAGGGCGCGTATCGTGCGATCGTCCATTCCGATCTGACGATTGAGAGCGTTGAAGTGCCGGCATCATCAACCCAGACCGCTTAACAGGAGGTTGTGCAAGTGCCCGTAAAATTAAAATTGATGTACCAGCTGACGTACTATCGCCTGTTGTTCTGGCTGGGCTGGAAAAGCGAAGAAGTGTATTATATCGGCGGCAGCGAGGCGCTGCCCCCTCCGCTGACCCGGGAGGAAGAGGAGTACCTGCTCGAACGTCTCCCTTCGGGCGACTCGGCGATTCGGGCGATGCTGATCGAACGCAATCTCCGATTGGTCGTCTATATCGCCCGCAAGTTCGAGAACACCGGCATCCATATCGAGGATCTCGTATCGATCGGGGCGATCGGACTCATCAAGGCGGTAAACACGTTCGATCCGGAAAAAAAAATCAAGCTCGCCACCTACGCCTCGCGATGCATCGAGAACGAAATTTTGATGTATCTGCGCCGCAACAGCAAGACTCGGACCGAGGTGTCCTTCGACGAGCCGCTTAATATCGATTGGGACGGCAATGAACTGCTGCTGTCCGACGTGCTCGGCACCGAGAACGATACGATCTATCGCAATATTGAAGAGCAGGTCGATAGGAAGCTGCTGCATAAAGCGCTCGACAAGCTGGCCGACCGCGAACGCACGATCATGGAGCTCCGGTTCGGCTTGGCCGACGGCGAAGAGAAGACGCAAAAGGACGTCGCCGATTTGCTCGGCATCTCGCAATCTTACATTTCCAGACTGGAGAAAAGAATTATTAAACGGCTCCGCAAGGAATTTAACAAGATGGTATGACCTTAGCCGGCCGAACGAACGTGGGAATAAAAAGCCCATCCCAGGAGATACTTTACAGTAATGCTGCTCCCGGGAGGGAAACAACTTGACCCGCAACAAAGTGGAGATTTGTGGAGTGGACACCTCAAAGCTGCCCGTCCTCACCAATGCCGAAATGAGGGAACTGTTCCTAGCTCTGCAAACCCGCGGTGAACTCGAAGCCCGGGAAAAACTCGTCAACGGCAACCTGCGCCTCGTGCTCAGCGTGATTCAGCGGTTCAACAACCGCGGCGAATACGTGGACGATCTGTTTCAGGTCGGCTGTATCGGTCTGATGAAAGCGATCGACAACTTCGACTTAGGCCAAAACGTCCGTTTTTCTACCTACGCCGTACCCATGATCATCGGCGAGATACGCAGATACTTGAGGGACAACAATCCGATTCGCGTGTCCAGAAGCCTGCGCGATATTGCCTACAAAGCGTTGCAAGTGCGGGATCAACTGACGAACCGTCATTCCCGCGAACCGACGATTTTGGAAATATCGCAAGTGCTCGGCGTTCCCAAAGAAGATATCGTCTTCGCATTGGACGCCATTCAGGACCCCGTGTCCCTTTTCGAACCGATCTACCACGACGGGGGAGACCCGATCTACGTGATGGATCAGATCAGCGACGAACGCAACAAGGACATTCAATGGATTGAGGAGATCGCGCTCAGGGAAGCGATGCGCAAGCTGAACGACCGGGAGAAAATGATCTTGTCCATGCGATTCTTCGAAGGCAAGACGCAAATGGAAGTCGCCGACGAAATCGGCATTTCGCAGGCGCAGGTGTCCCGGCTAGAAAAGTCGGCGATCCAGCAAATGCAAAAGCACGTAAAGACTTAAGCAAGAGACTTAAAAAGCTTGCGGGACCGGAGGTGACTCCGGTCTTTTTGATGTTTGAGGCCCGTTATCGCAGCATAGTCGCGACGGGCAACATTTCCGGGCATGGCTCATATATTGAATTATGGGCGGTTGACCGGGTCCAAAAGCTATTGCTTCCCGGGCCGCGGAAAGCGGGGAGCGCCGGCATGAAAATATCCGATTTTCAGGCGAAGGACGTCATCAATATTGTAGACGGCAAAAAATTGGGCCACGTGGCCGATCTGGAGCTCGATCTAAGACAAGGCCGCATCGACGCAATCGTAGTGCCGGTTGGCGGACGGGTGCTAGGCATCTTCGGCGGGGGCGAGGATGTGGTCATCCCTTGGCGGAGCATCGTCAAGATTGGAACCGACGTCGTGCTTGTCCGGTTGGAGGAGGCACGGCCGTACAAGAGCATCGAAGCGGAAAACGGGGGACGCTGAGGGAGAATCGCCTCGGCGCCGTCCCTGTGTTAAACTTGGTGCGGAGGTGAGCTGTATGGAACCATTTGCATATACGAGTGAATCTGCCGGAGCCGAGCGTCACGCACCCGGATTGTTGCCTCTTGCGCCCTGGGCGCAACTTGAGGGCTTGACCGCCGGTTTTTCCGCGCGCCGTGGCGGAAGCAGCTTGCCGCCGAGAGACGGCTTGAACACGGCGCTCCACGTGGGCGACGAAGAGCGCGCAGTCATCGCTAATCGCCGCGCGATTGCGGAGGCGCTGGGCTGGCCGTTCGAGGCGTGGACTTGCGCAGAGCAAGTGCACGGCAGCCGCGTCGTCCGGGTCACGGATGCGGAGCGGGGCCTCGGAAGTCTGTCGCGCGAGAGCGCAATTCAGGACGCGGATGCGCTTATTACGGACGAGCCCGATATTTTGCTGGTCATGTATTTCGCAGATTGCGTGCCTTTATATTTTTACGATCCCGTGCATGACGCGCTCGGTCTCGCTCATGCTGGCTGGAAGGGAACGGTTGCCGACGTCGCCGCCGAGACGATTCGCGCTATGCGAGACTCGTTCGGCACCGAGCCGTCGGATTTGCATGCTGCGATAGGTCCTTCGATCGGGGACTGCTGCTACGAAGTGGACGATATCGTCATGAATCGCGTGCGCGGCATCGTGCCCGACGACGAACGTTTCCATGTTCCGTCTTCCGAAGGCAAATCTCGGCTAAACTTGAAAGAAATCAACAAGCATCTTATGATTAAAGCAGGAATATTGCCGAGCCGCATCGAAATGTCTGGGTGGTGCACCAGCTGCAGCACGGATTTGTTTTTCTCCCATCGCAAGGAACGGGGACAAACCGGGCGAATGATGAGCTGGCTGGGTAAGAAGAAATAGAGGTGAATGCCGCGATGGCGTTGGAGCAGCGGCTTAAAGACGTGGAACGTCGCATCGCCGAGACGTGCGCGAGAAGCGGCCGGGATCCCGGCCGCGTGAATATCGTCGCCGTGACGAAGTACGTGTCCGCGAATACGGCCAAGCGCGCAGTCGAAGCAGGAATGCGTCATATCGGCGAAAACCGCTGGCCCGCGGCGGAGGAGAAGTGGCGGCTGCTCGAAGGACAAGCCGTTTTCCACTATATCGGCTCGCTCCAAAGCAGAAAGGTCAAGGACGTTGTCGGCAAGTTCGATTACATTCATTCTCTGGACCGCTTGTCGCTCGCCGAGGAGATACATAAGCGCGCCGAAGCGCTGGACATTCGCGTGCATTGTTTCCTTCAGGTGAACGTATCGGGCGAAGATTCCAAGCACGGACTTGCTCCCGAGGCGGTTCCTGCCTTTGTCGCTTCGCTCGGCAAGTTGTCCCGCATCCGCTTGATCGGTCTCATGACGATGGCGCCGAACGTAGACGATGCCGAGGAGACGAGGCCCGTGTTCGCCGGCCTTCGCAAGCTAATGGACGAGATCAACGGCCTGTCCTTACTGGACGAGCCGCTGACGGAATTGTCGATGGGCATGTCCGGCGACTTTGAAGTTGCGATCGAAGAAGGCGCCACATGGGTGCGTCTGGGCAGCGTCCTGGTCGGTCACGAAGAGAACGACGGATAACGGAGGGATCATGATGGGCGTGGTTAACAAGTTCTTGAACTATCTCGGCCTTCAGGACGAACAGGAGCGGGACCGGGAGCGGGAAGAGCCGATGGGATACGAGGATGAGCCGGAAGTTGAAACCTCTGCCTTCGAGCCGCGTAAACCTACGGGGAAGAATAATATCGTGAGCATTCATTCCCAGAAAAACGTTCGGGTCATTTTGACGGAGCCGCGTACGTACGACAACGAAGCGCAGGAAATCGCCGATCATTTGAAATCCAGACGATCCGTCGTCGTGAACCTGCAGCGGGTGCGCAGGGATCAGGCGATCCGGATGGTGGATTTCCTGAGCGGCACGGTTTACGCGCTCGGCGGGCACATTTCCAAGCTCGGACCGAACATCTTTTTGTGCACGCCGGATTCGGTCGAGATCACAGGGACGATCTCGGAGCTTCTAGCGGAGGATGCCGATTATAATCAAATGAGGTGACAGCAGCATTGACGGCTTTGGATCAGGTCATTAATTACCTGTATAGTTTGCAGCTCATTTACAGCTGGCTCATTTTAATCTATGTGCTGATGTCCTGGCTGCCTAACGTGAGGCAGAGCTACATCGGCGAGCTGCTCGGCAAGATCGTTGAGCCTTATCTAAAGCCATTTCGCAAGATTATTCCGCCGATCGGCGGCGTGTTGGACATCTCGCCGATCGTCGCCTGGTACGCGCTGAAGTTTTTGGTGAGGGGCCTTGAAGAGGTCATTCGCTTCCTTGCCGGACTGTTAGGCGTGTCCTAAAGGGAAAGGACCGGACCAGCATGAGCAAGAGCGATATTTACGCACATTTCCTTCCTGACGAAAAGTCCTTCGTGGACCGCGCCTGGGAGTGGGTCGAGCGGGCCGCCGAGCAGCATGAGCTCCGGCGTACCGATTTTCTCGATCCGCGCCAGGCGCATATTTTGTATGCGCTGGCCAACCGGCACCCGGACGCCGCGATCCGGCTCGAGGGCGGTTATGAAGGCGCGGAACGGGTCAGGGCGCTCATCGCCCCGGATTACCGGCCGCTCGAGGGCGAGGATGCCGGCATCGTCGTGCTCGATATCGCAAGCGACGATCGCCGGCAAGCCGAGCTCGATCATGGCGATTACCTCGGCGCGCTGCTCGGCCTTGGGATCAAGCGGGAGAAAATCGGCGACATCCATGTCCGCGAAGACGGCTGCCATGTGCTGATCGCCAGCGAGATCGGCGATTTCCTGCGCTCGCATCTGAAGCAGGTGCACCGGCTCGAGACGTCGGCGTCGGTACTGCCGCTGGACCGGCTTCTTGCCGTGCCGGTGAAGCTGGAGGAAAGCGCGATCTCCGTAGCCTCGATGCGGCTCGACGGCATCGCGAGCGACGTGCTGCGGGTCAGCCGCGCGAAAATCATGGATCCGATCCGCGCGGGGCGCTGCCGGGTGAACTTCAAAACGGTGGAGGATCCGTCCGCGCAGCTGCGCGAGGGCGACATTATATCGTTCAAAGGATTCGGAAGATTCCGCGTGCTGGAGGCCGAAGGCGTCTCGAAAAGCGGCCGGATTCGCTTGCGTATCGGCAAATATGTGTAGAATCAAGCAGGAATTCCGCGTCTCGCGTCGAATCTGCCTTTAGATAGCGATCTAGCGAGCTGTCGCGGATCAAGAACACGATTCACGGGAGGAACGGCCAATGCCATTGACGCCTTTGGATATTCATAACAAGGAATTCGGGCGCAGATTGCGCGGCTACGACGAAGACGAAGTGAACGAGTTCCTCGACCAGATCATCAAGGACTACGAAGCGATGATCCGCGATAACAAAGAGCTTCAGAACCAGATCGTCGGCCTTCAGGAGCGGCTCGGCCACTTCGCGAATATCGAGGAGACGCTGAGCAAGACGATTATCGTCGCGCAGGAAGCGGCCGACGAGGTCAAGAGCAATGCCAAGAAGGAAGCCCAGCTTATCGTGAAGGAAGCGGAGAAGAACGCAGACCGCATCATCAACGAATCGCTCTCAAAGTCGCGCAAGTATGCGCTTGAGGTGGAGGAGCTGAAGAAGCAAGCGGCGATCTACCGGGCGCGCTTCCGCACGCTCGTGGAGACGCAGCTCGACCTGCTCACGCAGGACGGCTGGGAGAAGCTTGAACCGCCGGAGTCCCGCTCGCGGGACAGCGAGTCCCGGGTTCGCGAGATTGTCGAATAGACGATATCGGTTCGAAAATGAGATGGCTGAACGCCGATTTGACAAATCGGCCTCTTCGCCGTATAAATGGGTTATACGCGTTAACGTCGATGACGGGAACGGCGTGCGGATGAACCATCCCAGAGAGTTGGCGGCTGCTGCGAGCCAACGTTGGACGCCGCATCGCCCATCCTCCCCGAGACGCCGATCCGAACGTCCGGCGATCGTGCCGAATTATTAAGATTGGCCGAACCTTCCCCCGTTACGGGATACCGGATCGACCGCTATGCCTTGCGCATGCCGGATGTCCGGCTTGAGCGCCGCGTCCGCCATATGGACAGGACCGCGGCTGAACAAGGGTGGTACCACGAGAGATGTCTCGTCCCTTTTACGGGGGCGGGCTTTTTTTATTTTCAGAATCGATTACAACTCACAAGAAAAGGATGATGGTCATGCGTCGCGTGGACGTCAAAGAAAAAGCCCGCAGCCGCGAGCTGCGCGTACTGGAGCAATGGAAGGCCGAGGATACGTTCCGCAGGTCCATCGAAAACCGCAACGGCAAGCCGAACTTCGTCTTCTACGAGGGCCCGCCTACCGCCAACGGCAAGCCCCACATCGGACATGTGCTCGGCCGCGTCATCAAGGATTTCGTAAGCCGCTACAAGACGATGTCCGGCTATCGCGTCACCCGCAAAGCCGGATGGGACACGCACGGCCTGCCCGTCGAGCTCGGCGTGGAGAAGCAGCTGGGCATCTCGGGCAAGCAGGAGATCGAGAAGTACGGCGTCGAGCCGTTTATCAAAAAGTGCAAAGAAAGCGTGTTCGAATACGAGCGTCAGTGGAGAGAACTCACTGAGGCGATCGGCTACTGGACCGACCTCGACAATCCGTATATCACGCTGGACAACAAGTACATCGAGAGCGTGTGGCACCTGCTGTCCGCGATCCACGGCAAGGGACTGCTGTACCGCGGCCATCGCGTCAGCCCGTATTGCCCGGACTGCCAGACGACGCTCAGCTCGCACGAGGTCGCGCAAGGCTACGAAGACGTCAAGGACTTGACCGCTACGGCCAAATTCAAGCTGAAGGACAGCGGCGAGTTCGTCCTGGCCTGGACGACGACGCCTTGGACGCTGCCGTCCAACGTCGCGCTGGCCGTGCATCCGGATATCGAATACGCGCGCGTCAGCCAAAACGGCGAGACGTACATCGTGGCCGGCGCGCTGGCCGATAAAGTCATGAAGGGCGAATACGAGACGCTCGGCACCGTAAAAGGCAAGGACCTCGTCGGCATGGCTTACGAGCCGCTCTTCCCTTATGCGGGCGGACCGCTGGACGGCGCTTACCGGATCATCGACGCGGCATTCGTCTCCGACTCGAGCGGTACGGGTATCGTCCACATCGCGCCTGCGCACGGCGAGGACGACTACCGGGTCGCCCGCGAGCACGGCGTGCCGATGCTGCAGCTCGTGAACGGCCAGGGCCGCTACACGGACGAGGTGAAGGGCTTCGCCGGACGCTTCGTCAAGGATCCGGAGGTCGACATCGACATCGTGAAGTCGCTATCGGAGCGCGGCCTGCTGTACCACAAGGAAAAGCATGAGCATAGCTACCCGTTCTGCTGGCGCTGCAAGACGCCGCTGCTTTACTACGCGACCGAGAGCTGGTTCATCAAGACGACGGCGGTCAAGGAACAGCTGATCGAGAACAACAAAAGCATCGCCTGGTATCCCGAGCACCTGCGCGACGGCCGGTTCGGCAAGTTCCTCGAGGATCTGGTGGACTGGAATATCAGCCGCAACCGCTACTGGGGTACGCCGCTCAATGTATGGACCTGCGACGACTGCGGCGCGGAAAAATCGCCGGGAAGCATCGCGGAGCTGCGCGCCGCGGCCGTGGGCGAGGTGGCCGAGGACATCGAGCTGCACAAGCCTTACGTCGACGCCATCGAGCTGCGCTGTACATGCGGCGGCACGATGCACCGGACGCCGGAGGTCATCGACGTCTGGTTCGACAGCGGCTCGATGCCGTTCGCCCAGCAGCATTATCCGTTCGAGAACATGGAGCGCTTCGAGGAGCAATACCCCGCGGACTTTATCTGCGAGGGAATCGATCAGACGCGCGGCTGGTTTTTCAGTTTGCTGGCGGTATCCACCTTGTACAACGGCAGGGCGCCTTACAAGTCGGTCATCTCGACCGGCCACGTACTGGACGAGAGCGGCCAGAAGATGAGCAAATCCAAGGGCAACGTCATCGATCCCTGGGACATCATCGAAGAGTTCGGCACCGACGCCTTCCGCTGGGCGCTGCTCGCCGACAGCGCGCCTTGGAACAGCAAGCGTTTCTCCAAGGGCATCGTCGCGGAAGCGAAGTCCAAGGTCGTCGACACGATCGTGAACACGCATGCGTTCTACGCGTTGTACGCGACGATCGACGGCTACAAGCCGGAGGAGCACGAGGCAAGGCCGTCTGCGAACAAGCTGGACCGCTGGATTCTGTCGCGTCTCAACTCGCTCGTAGGCGCCACCGTCGAAGGGCTCGACGCCAACGACTTCCTGAATCCGGCAAAACGCATCGAAGCGTTCGTCGACGAGCTGTCCAACTGGTACGTGCGCCGTTCCCGCGACCGCTTCTGGGGAAGCGGCCTGGGCGAGGACAAGGTCGCGGCTTACCAGACGCTCGGCACCGTACTGCTGACTTTGTCGAAGCTCTTCGCGCCTTACCTGCCATTCCTTGCCGAAGATCTGTACGGCAACCTCGGCGGCAAGGGCAGCGTCCATCTGGCCGATTACCCGGTTGCCGACGCAGGTGCGATCGACGCCGCGCTCGAGCGCGACATGGAGACGGCCCGCGGCATCGTCGAGCTCGCCCGCAACGTGCGCAACGAAACGGGCCTCAAGACGCGCCAGCCGCTGTCCGAGCTGCTCGTCGCGCTGAGCGTGCCGTTCAATGCCGCCGAGTACGAGGAGATCGTCAAGGACGAGATCAACGTCAAGGCCGTCACGCTCGTTACCGAGGATAGCGGATTCGTCGATTACACGCTCAAGCTGAACTTGAAGCTGGCGGGCAAAAAGTACGGCAAGCACGTCGGCCCGATCCAGAGCAAGCTGAAGTCGCTCTCGGCAGAGGAAGCGCGCGCGATCGTGTCGACCGGCGAGCTGGCCTATGCGTCGCCGGAAGGCGAAGCGCTCGCCGTCACGCTCGACGAGCTGCTCGTCGACAAGCAGGCGAAGCCGGGTTTTGCGTCCGCCTCCGGCGGCGGCGTCACCGTCGCGCTCAATACGGAGCTGACGCCTGCGCTCGTGCAGGAAGGCATCGTGCGCGAGGTCATCCGAGCCGTACAGGACCAGCGCAAAAAGCTCGATCTGCCGATCGAGCAAAGAGTGGGCCTCGTGCTCGAGGCGGACGCCGAGATCGAAGCGGCGCTCCGCGCCTATGGCGACGTGCTGCGCGACAACGTGCTCGTCAACGACGTTTCGTTCGGACGCACCGATGCGACGGAGACCGTCCAGGCCGGCGAGCTGCGGATCGGCATCGCGATCGTTGCGGGCTAAGCGGCCGCTCCTGGTCGGCTTCATCACCGACGAAGCTTCTACAGCGGGTAGCCTTCCGCTCCGCAGGTGTATGAACCGCCGCGATTTGTGCCAACCTGAATAAGAGCAGGAAGCGATAACGAGTCCTGTCCGCAAGCGAACGCGAGGCCATTGGCCAGTCGTTCCGGCGGCAGGGCTCGTTTTTGCGCGGGAGGCAGGGAAACGGCATGAGCGAAAATAAGCCGGACGCGAGGTCGGACACCAGGATGAAGACGCTGGCGGAAGAGGCGGGGGCGCTGCGGCGTCTGCTCGAGGGATTGTCCAAGCGGCTGGACGATTTAGCCGTGCAGATGGAGAAGGCGCAGCTGAAAGATTACGTAAATCTGATGAGCAGGCCGTGGCAGCTCATATGGCGCAATTGGCTGTCGGGCATCGCTAGAGGCATCGGCATCGCGCTGGGCTTTACCTTTTTTGCGGCTACGATCGTGTGGCTGCTTCAAATACTCGGTGCGCTTAACTTGCCGATCATCGGCGACTACATCGCCGAAATCGTCAAGATCGTGCAGCGACAGCTGGAAATCGAGCATTATTGAGCTGGGGGTATGAGGCTGCCCTTGCGATTGCTAGCGAGAGCGGATGCGATAACATAGGGACGCCCGCCGAAGGCAGACGTCCTATCCCATTAATCGTTAGGTTGTTCGTCGGACCAAATGTCCGGCTCCAGCAAGCCCTCGCCTTCGTGGGACTCGAGGTACCTTCGGTAGGCGCTATTGCGCACGATCCCGCTCGAGTGACCGGTAATATCCGCAGATAAAAAGCTCTCGATCGGCTCCACGAAGCCGTCGTTTTCATCCGATTCGATGTAGAGCGCGCCGTAATCGTCGTTGTTGTTGCCTTCGGCCATGGCCGGACTGTCCGAGTTGCCCCACGATTCGACGATTTGCCAGGCGTCTTCGCCGTCGAAGCCGTTCTGTTCGTCGCTCTCGTCCATGCTGGTGCGCCCGAACGGAGGATGCAAGAACAGTTCTTCGGCCGGACGGCCCTCTTTTTCCGCCTGAATCGGCTCGTGCTCGACGCAGTACACGGCGGTCGGCATCGCATCGAGCCGTTCGGACGGAATGAATTTGCCGCAGGCCTCGCAAATGCCGTACTCGCCCGTATCCATGCGGCGGACGGCCGCTTCTATTTTTTCCAGCGTCAGCGCCTCGCGTTCAAGCAAGGCGATATCTTTGGCCCGCTCGAACGTCTCCGTGCCGGCGTCCGCGGGATGATTGTCGATGCCGCTCAGATCGCCCGTGGCGTCGCGGTAGCTATCCGTCAGGCCGAAGTGCCCGCTGGCGCCGACGCGGCTCTCGATATCGGCCCGAAGATCCAAGAGCCGGCGGCGCTGCTGGGACATGTAACTGTCGGACAACGTACGATGCATGCCGATCCCTCCTCGATTTTGTCGCGAAGCGACAAGGCGTTCCATACGAAAGCTAGTTTGCTCGCGCGGACGGATATTCATGTCGGGCCAAGGGCGAGCATCTATTGGCGGCGCTGCCGTGAATTGGCGAAAGACGTTGGACGCCCGCTCAGGCGGTATGTTAAAATCAGTGCATTCGGCCAAAGCGGTCAGAATCATTCGCGGAAGGGCGGCAATCCGGACATGCAACGACGTCAAATCGGCTTATGGGTGTACTACCTTGCAGCTGCGATCGTATTCGCCATCGATTACGTATCCAAGAAGCTCATCGAGCACAACCTGGAATTGAACGAGCAGATCAAGGTCATCGGCAACTTTTTCCTCATCACGTTTATTCACAACCGGGGAGCGGCTTTCGGCATTTTGCAGGAGCAGCGCTGGTTTTTCCTGCTGATCACCGTCGTCGTCGTGAGCGCCATCGTCATCTATTTGAACCGGTCGCACCGGAACAACAGAAGGCTGATGCTCGCCGCGCTGTCGCTTATTCTGGGCGGAGCGCTCGGCAACTTTCTCGATCGCGCGTTTTACGGACAAGTCGTCGATTTTCTGCAATTCAATTTCGGATCTTATACGTTCCCGATCTTTAATATCGCCGATTCAGCGATCGTCGTCGGCGTATGTCTGATTATTCTCGATTCGCTGCTCACGCCAGCACCGACACAGGAGACCAAGAATGAACAACAGAACGAACCGAGCGAACACCAGCCGGTCTGAAAATGAAGAAGTCACTTTAACGGCGCCTCCGGAAGGGGAGCGTCCGTTCGTTATGTCCGACGAGGACGAGGAAAGCGCCGCAGGCACATTGTCCTGGGAAATCGGCGAGGAAGCCGCGGGACAGCGGGTCGACAAGTTCCTGGCCGGCGCGATCGGAGACGAGTCCGTGTCGCGGTCGCAAATCCAGGATTGGATCCGCGACGGGCAGGTGCAGATTGGCGGCATGAAGATCAAGCCGAACGCCAAGCTGCACGCCGGCAGCATCTTGACCGTAGATGTGCCCGACGCTGCGCCGATCGAGGCGCAGCCGGAAGACATCCCGCTGAACGTCGTTTATGAAGACGGGGATGTCATCGTCATCGACAAGCCGCGGGGCTTCGTCGTGCATCCTGCGCCGGGTCACGCCTCGGGCACCGTCGTCAACGCGCTGCTGCATCACTGCCGCGACCTGTCGGGGATCAACGGCAGCCTGCGTCCGGGCATCGTGCACCGCATCGACAAGGATACGTCCGGCCTGCTCATGGCGGCCAAAAACGATCTGGCGCATGCATCGCTCGCGCAGCAGCTCAAGGATCACTCCGTTACGCGCCGCTATACCGCGCTCGTATACGGCAACGTGCCGCATGACCGCGGCACGATCGACGCGCCGATCGGACGCGACAGCAGCGACCGCAAGCTGTTCACGGTCACGGAAAAGGGCGCGAAGCGGGCGGTAACCCACTTCACGGTAATCGAGCGCTTCGGGGACTACACGCTCGTCGAGCTGCAGCTTGAGACGGGGCGCACCCACCAGATCCGCGTGCATATGAAATATATCGGGCATACGATCGTCGGCGACCCGTTCTACGGCGGGCGCGCGGGCCGTACGCTTGGCATGGAGGGACAGGCGCTTCATGCGGGCGTGCTCGGCTTCGATCATCCGCGCTCCGGAGAGCGGCTCCTTTTCGAAGCCCCGATTCCCCAGGATATGGAGCATGCGCTGTATATGCTGCGCACGAAATAGCATTTTTGCGCTAGAATTTCTGCAAATGATCGACGGATTTGTCCATGGCGGCGGGGGCCCTTTTTAGGGCATATTGGTACCATAAAGCAAGGGATCCCATCACACGTCCGCCATCGGACAAGGAGTGTCGTCAAGTGAGCGTCGAACAATATCAAGGCACCTTCATTCAACAGCAATTTGCGGACCGCATCGGCGGCGCGAATTACGGCAAGGATACGAACATCTACAAGTTCGAAAAGATCAAGCGCGCCAAGGCTGCGGCCAAGGCTGCGTTTCCCGATATCGAGCTGATCGACCTCGGCGTCGGCGAGCCCGACGAGAAGGCCGACGACGGCATCATCGCCAAACTCGCCGAAGAAGCGGCCAAGTCCGAGAACCGCGGCTACGCCGACAACGGCATTCCCGAGTTCAAAGCTGCCGCCGCGAAGTACCTGAAGGAAGTGTTCTCGGTAGACGGCATCGACCCGGCCACGGAGATCGTCCACTCGATCGGCTCCAAGCCGGCGCTTGCGATGATGCCTTCCGCATTCATCAATCCGGGCGACGTCGCCATCATGACCGTACCGGGTTATCCGGTGCTCGGCACGCACACCAAGTATTTGGGCGGCGAAGTCTACAACATCAAGCTTACCAAGGAAAATAACTTCCTGCCCGATCTGTCCGCCATTCCGGCCGACATCGCAAAGCGCGCCAAGCTGCTGTACCTGAACTACCCGAACAACCCGACGGGAGCGGCGGCCAGCCCCGAATTTTTCGCGGAAGTCGTCGAATGGGCGAAGAAAAACGAAGTCGTCGTCGTGCACGACGCGCCGTATGCCGCGCTCACCTATGACGGCGCGAAGCCGCTCAGCTTCCTGTCCGTCCCGGGCGCCAAGGATATCGGCGTCGAGCTGCACTCGCTGTCCAAGTCTTACAACATGACCGGCTGGCGGATCGGCTTCGTCGCGGGCAACCCGCTGATCGTGAAGGCGTTCAGCGACATCAAGGACAACAACGACTCCGGCCAGTTCATCGCGATCCAAAAAGCTGCCGCTTACGGCCTTGCGAATCCGTCGATCACCGAAGCGATCGCGCAGAAATATTCGCGCCGTCACGACCTGCTGGTCGCCGCGCTGAACGAAATCGGCTTCAAGGCCGAAAAGCCGAAGGGCTCGTTCTTCCTGTACGTCGAAGCGCCGAAGGGAATCAAAGGCGGCCAGCGCTTTGAGACGGGCGAGGATTTCTCCCAATTCCTCATCCGCGAAAAGCTCATCTCGTCCGTTCCGTGGGATGATGCCGGCCACTTCGTGCGTTTCTCCGTCACGTTCCTTGCCGCCGGCGAGGAAGAAGAACGCCGCGTCATCGGCGAGATCAAGCGCCGTCTGACGGACGTCGAATTCGAATTTTAAGGTTTGTCTTAGGCGGGGGCAATCAAGCCCCCGCTTTTTATTGACAGTCCATGTCGAAAATGCGATAATGAGTACCAATGAACCCGTACCTTTAATTCAGTCCCGTGAGACTGGCAAGGTGGCGCGAATACTTTGGATGAGATCCGACGCGGATCGTACTTGGACCGACTATGCGGCCCGGTTCCCAGCGTCATCATCTTCGTATGTCCCGACCTCCTTGGCTAGCCAAGGAGGTTTTTTGATGCCGTCTTACCGAGGAGGAGGCGCACCCGTGCAGGATTCCCCGAACATCATTATGGACGAGGCTGCCATCCGCAGGGCGCTGACGCGGATCGCGCACGAGATTTTGGAGAAAAACAAAGGGATCGAAGGCTGCGCGATCGTCGGCATCCGGACGCGGGGCGTCTATCTGGCCCGAAGGATCGCCGAGCGGATCCGCGAGATCGAAGGCAATCCGATCGCGGCATGCGAGCTCGACATTACGCGGTATCGCGACGACCGTCCGCTGGCGGACGGGGCGGCGGCGGGCGTCGTGTGCGGCGACGGAGACCGCCCGTTCGACGTGAAGGACAAGCGCATCATCCTTTTCGACGATGTGCTTTACACGGGACGCACGATCCGGGCGGCGATGGACGCGCTCATGGATTGCGGACGCCCGCAGTCGATCCAGCTGGCCGTCCTCGTGGACCGCGGTCATCGCGAGCTGCCGATCCGGCCCGACTACGTCGGCAAAAACGTACCGACGTCGAAGCACGAACAGATCGAGGTGTCGCTGACGGAATTCGACGGCGACGACCGGGTAATGATCAAGCATCCGCGGGAAGTGGAAGTCGGCGGCTGAGCATTTCGGAATGGGCAGAGCTGCTTTACTAGCAAAAGGAGGAAGGAAATCCTTTGACGACGACCTGGATACTTAACGGACTTACGATCGATCCGAAGACCGGAAATACGGTCAAGAAGCACTTGAAATTGGAGAACGGCCTGGTCGCGCAATGGCTCGACGGATCCGCTGCGCCGGACGTGGGTAGCGCCGAGGTTATCAATGCCGACGGCAAGCTCGTATCGCCCGGATTGATCGACATGCACGTGCACTTGCGCGAACCCGGCTTCGAACATAAAGAAACGATCGCGAGCGGCACGGCTTCGGCGGCGAAGGGCGGCTTTACGACAATCGCCTGCATGCCGAACACGCGGCCCGTCATCGATACGGCGGACACGGTGAAGCTCGTGCTGGACAAGGCCAAGGCCGCTTGCGGCGTGCGCGTCCTCCCATACGCGGCGATCACCAAAAACGAGCTCGGCCGCGAGCTCACCGACTTCGAATCGCTTAAGAGCGCAGGCGCGATCGGCTTTACGGACGACGGCGTCGGCGTGCAGAACGCGCAAATGATGAAAAACGCGATGGCGCTTGCCAAGTCGCTCGATATGCCGATCATCGCGCACTGCGAGGACGATTCGCTGGTCGTCGGCGCCGCGGTGTCCGAAGGCGCGTTCGCGAAGCGACACGGTCTGAAGGGCATTCCTAACGAATCCGAAGCGATCCACGTCGGACGGGACATTTTGCTGTCGGAGGCGACGGGCGTGCACTATCACGTCTGCCACGTCAGCACCGAGCAGTCGATCCGGCTGATCAAGCTGGGCAAGTCGGTCGGCGTGAACGTCACCTCGGAGGTATGTCCGCACCATCTGCTCCTGTCGGACGAAGACATACCGGACAGCATGGACACGAACTGGAAAATGAACCCGCCGCTGCGTACGCCGCGCGACGTGGAAGCGTGCATCAAGGCGCTGGAGGAAGGGACGATCGACA
Organism: Cohnella sp. GCM10012308; assembly: GCF_042649185.1. Lineage (NCBI taxonomy): Bacteria > Bacillati > Bacillota > Bacilli > Caryophanales > Paenibacillaceae > Cohnella > Cohnella sp. GCM10012308. The sequence continues at coordinate 568,707 of NZ_JBHRYU010000001.1, read as the reverse complement.
TCATCGTCACCGACCACGCGCCGCACAGCGAGGAAGAGAAGGCGAAGGGCATGGAGCGCGCGCCGTTCGGCATCGTCGGCTTCGAGACGGCGTTTCCGCTGTTGTACACGAAATTCGTCAAGACCGGCCGCTGGACGCTCGGGTTCCTGCTGGGCCGGATGACGAGCGATCCTGCCCGGGTGTTCGGGCTGGAGACGGGGACGCTTGAAGTCGGGGCGCCTGCGGACGTTACGCTGATCGATCTGGAAGTCGAGCGGGAAGTCGATCCGGCGAGCTTCCTGACGAAGGGGCGCAACACCCCGTTCACGGGCTGGAAGCTGTCGGGCTGGCCGACGCTTACGATAGTCGCGGGCAAGACGGTCTGGAGCGAAGAACAAGGCATACTTAAGAGCAGCGAGGAGTGATCGGGATGCAAGCGAGACTTTTACTTGAAGACGGCACCCTGTTTACGGGGCAATCGTTCGGCGCGGAAGGCGCGTCGGTGGGCGAAGTCGTATTTAATACAGGCATCACAGGATATCAGGAGGTCATCTCGGATCCGTCGTATTGCGGGCAGATCGTCACGATGACGTTTCCGCTGATCGGCAACTACGGCATCACGCGCGACGACTTCGAGTCGGTGCGGCCGTTCATCCACGGGTTCGTCACGCGCCGCTACGAGGAAGTGCCGAGCAACTGGCGCGCCCAGGATTCCCTCGGCCATCTTCTTAAAGAATACGGCATCATCGGCATCAGCGAAGTCGACACCCGCATGCTGACGCGGATCATTCGTCGCCACGGCGTTATGAAAGGCATCCTTACGACGGGAAGCGAGCGCGTCGAGGAGCTGCAAGAGCGCATGGGCTCGACGCCGCTGCCGCGCAACCAGGTTGCCTGGACGTCCACGAAAAACGTATTTTCGAGCCCGGGCACCAAAGAACGCATCGTGCTGATCGATTACGGCGCGAAAAGCGGCATCCTGCGCGAGCTGACGCAGCGCGGCTGCGACGTCATCGTCGTGCCGCACAACACGACGGCCGACGAGATCCGCCGCCTGCACCCGGACGGCATCCAGCTGTCCAACGGCCCCGGCGATCCCAAGGACGTGCCGGAGTCGGTCGAGACGGTCCGCCAGCTGCTCGGCGAATATCCGATCTTCGGCATCTGCCTCGGTCACCAGCTGTTCGCGCTCGCTTGCGGCGCCGACACCGACAAGCTGAAGTTCGGCCACCGCGGCGGCAACCACCCGGTCAAGGAGCTCGAATCCGGCCGCTGCTACATTACCTCGCAGAACCACGGCTACACGGTCAAGGAAGAGTCCGTCGCGGGCACCGACCTCGTCGTGACGCATATCAACAACAACGATAAGACGATCGAAGGCCTGAAGCACGCCCAATTCCCGGCCTTCAGCGTCCAGTACCATCCGGAAGCCGCTCCCGGACCGTTCGACAGCAGCTATCTGTTCGACCAGTTCCTGGAGATGATCCGCGAGCACAAGCTGAAAAACCCCGAACGCCCGCGGCAAGCGCAACTGTCGGAGATGCTGAGAGGAGAACTGCAGTATGCCCAGAAATAATGAACTCAAAAAGATTCTCGTCATCGGCTCAGGTCCGATCGTTATCGGCCAGGCGGCCGAGTTCGACTATGCAGGCACGCAAGCTTGCCAGGCGCTGAAGGAAGAAGGCCTCGAGGTCGTCCTGATCAACAGCAACCCGGCCACGATCATGACCGATACGAACATGGCCGACAAAGTTTACATCGAACCGATCAACCTCGAGTTCGTGTCCCAGATCATCCGCCAGGAGCGCCCGGACGGCTTGCTGCCGACGCTCGGCGGACAGACGGGCCTCAATATGGCCGTCGAGCTGGCGCGCGCGGGCGTGCTTGAAGCCGAAGGCGTCAAGCTGCTCGGCACGCAGCTGACCGCAATCGAGAAGGCCGAAGACCGCGACCTGTTCCGCGAACTGATGCGCGAGCTCGAGCAGCCGGTGCCCGAGAGCGAGATCGTCACGACCGTACAGGGTGCTGTGGACTTCGCCGACACGATCGGCTATCCGGTCATCGTGCGTCCGGCTTATACGCTGGGAGGCACGGGCGGCGGCATTTCCGGCAGCGAAGAGGAGCTTCGCGAGATCGTGGCGAACGGCCTGCGCTACAGCCCGATCGGCCAATGTCTGATCGAGAAGTCGATCGCCGGCATGAAGGAAGTCGAGTACGAAGTCATGCGCGACGCGAACGACAACTGCATCGTCGTCTGCAACATGGAAAACTTCGATCCGGTCGGCGTGCACACGGGCGACTCGATCGTCGTGGCGCCTAGCCAGACGCTGTCCGACCGCGAGTATCAGATGCTGCGCTCGGCTTCGCTCAAGATCATCCGCGCGCTGAATATCGAAGGCGGCTGTAACGTACAGTTCGCGCTCGATCCGCAGAGCTATCAATATTACGTCATCGAAGTCAATCCGCGCGTCAGCCGTTCCTCGGCGCTCGCTTCCAAGGCTACGGGCTACCCGATCGCCAAGATGGCGGCCAAGATCGCCGTCGGATACACGCTCGACGAGATCGTCAACCCGGTTACCGGCCAGACTTACGCTTGCTTCGAGCCGACGCTGGACTATATCGTGAGCAAGATTCCGCGCTGGCCGTTCGACAAGTTCACGGACGCCAACCGCAAGCTGGGCACGCAGATGAAGGCGACCGGCGAAGTAATGGCGATCGGCCGCTCGTTCGAGGAGTCGATCCACAAGGCGGTTCGCTCGCTCGAGATCGGCGTGCACCGGCTGTTCCTGAAGGGCGCGGACGAGCTTGACGAAGAAACGCTGACGACGCGTCTGGCCAAGGCCGACGACGAGCGCCTGTTCCTGATCGCCGAAGCGTTCCGCCGCGGCTGGAGCTTGCAGCACATCCAGGACACGACGAGCATCGACTGGTGGTTCCTGGACAAGATCGAACGCATCGTGTCGTTCGAGGACGTCATTCGCCGCGAGCCGGGCCTGACGCCGGAGACGCTGTACAAGGCGAAGCGCATGGGCTTCACGGACCGCGCGATCGCCGAGCTGCGCCGCGAGGGCCAAGGCGCGTCCGCCGCGCTGACGGTCGAAGCCGACATCCGTGAGCACCGTCTCGCGCAAGGCCTCAAGCCGGTATACAAAATGGTCGATACCTGCGCGGCCGAGTTCGAAGCGACGACGCCTTATTACTACTCGACTTACGAGACCGAGAACGAAGTGCTCCCGAGCGACAAGCAAAAGGTCATCGTACTCGGCTCCGGACCGATCCGCATCGGCCAGGGCATCGAGTTCGACTACTCGACCGTGCACGCCGTATGGGCGCTCCGCAACGCCGGCTACGAAGCCGTCATCATCAATAACAATCCCGAGACGGTATCGACCGACTTCAATACGTCGGACCGACTCTACTTCGAACCGCTCTTCTTCGAAGACGTCATGAACGTCATCGAGCAGGAGCAGCCGCTCGGCGTCATCGTCCAGTTCGGCGGCCAGACGGCCATCAACCTGGCGGGGCCGCTGTCCAAGGCAGGCGTGCGCATCCTCGGCACCTCGCTAGACAGCATCGACGAAGCCGAAGACCGCAAACGGTTCGAAGCGCTGCTGCGCGGACTCGAGATCGCCCAGCCGAAGGGCAACACGGTCACTTCCGTCGACGAGGCCGTCGGTACGGCGCAAGAGCTTGGCTATCCGGTGCTCGTACGTCCTTCGTACGTCCTCGGCGGACGCGCGATGGAGATCGTATACTCCGACGACGAGCTGCTCTCCTACATGAAGGTTGCGGTCAAGATCAATCCGGAGCACCCGGTCCTGATCGACCGCTACATGCTGGGCAAGGAAATCGAAGTCGACGCGATCTGCGACGGCGAGACGGTACTCATTCCGGGCATCATGGAGCATGTCGAGCGCGCCGGCGTCCACTCCGGCGACTCGATCGCGGTGTATCCGCCGCAGACGTTGTCGGACGAGATCAAGCAGCAGGCGGTCGACATCACGATCCGCATCGCCAAGGCGCTCAAGACGGTCGGCCTGGTCAACATCCAGTTCGTCGTCTGGCAGGAGAAGGTATACGTGATCGAGGTCAACCCGCGCTCTTCGCGTACCGTACCGTTCCTGTCCAAGGTCACGAACATCCCGATGGCGAACCTCGCGACCCGCGCGATTCTCGGCGAGAAGCTGGCCGACCTGGGCTACAAGGACGGCCTGTGGCCGGAAGACGATCACGTGTCGGTCAAGGTGCCGGTATTCTCCTTCGCCAAGCTGCGCCGCGTCGACCCGACGCTGACGCCGGAGATGAAGTCGACGGGCGAGGTCATGGGCCGCGATCGCCACTTCGCGAAGGCGTTGTTCAAGGGTCTCATCGGTTCGGGCATGAAAATCCCGCAATCGGGATCGATCATCGCGACGGTCGCCGACAAGGACAAGGAAGAAGCGATCGCGATTCTGCGCGGCTTCTACAACCTCGGTTACAAGCTGATCGCCACGGGCGGTACGGCCGACGCGCTCGAAGCGGCCGGCATGCGCGTCAAGCGCTGCAACAAGCTGAGCGAGGGCTCGCCGAACATCGTCGACCTGATCCGCACCGGACAGGCGCAGTTCGTCGTCAACACCCTGACGAAGGGCAAGACGCCGGAGCGCGACGGCTTCCGCATCCGCCGCGAGGCGGTCGAGAACGGCGTCGTGTGCCTCACGTCGCTCGACACGGTGAGCGCGCTGCTGCACATGCTGCAGGCGCTGCGCTTCTCCAGCGAACCGATGCCGGTTTATTAATAATAACGTGCCATGCCCGGTCTTCCGCCAGCTTCATCGGCGGCGGATCGGGCTTCTATATGGGCGAAAGACAAGAAAAAGCGATACTTAGAGTCCAAAACCGAGACGGGAAGGCGGAAGAAGACGATGACGTTAACGCTGACGCGCAAGGAAGCCGCGGCCAAGATTATGGTCGGACTGGACAAGCCCGACGCCGAGGCCGCGCTGCAGGTGGCAAGCCGGTTAGAAGGCACGGGCTGCTGGGTCAAGGTCGGCATGGAGCTGTTCTATGCGGCCGGACACGAGATCGTGCGGGAGCTGAAAAAGCGCGGCTTCAAGATCTTCCTCGACCTTAAGATGCATGACATTCCGAATACGGTGCGCGGCGGCGCGCGCAGCATCACGCGCATGGGCGTCGACATGTTTAACGTCCACGCGGCCGGCGGCAGCGCGATGATGCAGGCGGCGATGCAGGGCGTAGGCGACGCAGTCGCGGCAGGAGAAGCGCAGGCGGCGCCGCTTGTCATCGCCGTCACGCAGCTGACGAGCACGAGCCGGGAGACGCTGAACGGCGAGATCGGCATCGCGGGCAGCGTAGAGGAAGCGGTCGTGCGCTATGCCGTGCTGGCGAAGCACGCCGGACTGCAGGGCGTCGTCGCCTCGCCGCTCGAGGTCGAAGCCATCAAGGCCGCCTGCGGCGAGGGCTTCCTCACGGTGACGCCGGGCATTCGCCCGGCCGGCGCCGCGCTCGGCGATCAGCAGCGCGTGACGACCCCGCGCGAGGCGGCCTGCGGCGGCACGGACTACCTCGTCATCGGCCGTCCCATCGTCGCCGCGCCGGATCCGGCGCAGGCATTCGAATCCATTTTGAAGGAGCTGACCGAAGCATGAGCGAATCCGTTAACCTTGTGCAGCTGCCGGCCGTTATCGCCGGCGCGCTGCTGGACATCGGCGCCGTATCGCTGCGCCCGCAAGACCCGTTCACCTGGACGAGCGGCATCAAGTCGCCGATTTACTGCGACAACCGGCTGACGATGTCCTACCCGGCGATCCGCCGCACGATCGCGGAAGGCTTCGCGGCGATCATCCGCGACAAGTACCCGGACTGCGAGGCCGTTGCCGGCATCGCGACCGGCGGCATTCCTCATGCGGCATGGATTGCCGACATTCTCGGCCTGCCGATGCTGTACGTACGCGACAAGGCCAAGGGTCACGGCAAGACAAACCAAATCGAAGGCCACTTCAAGCCGGGACAAAAGGTCGTTCTGATCGAGGATCTCATCTCGACCGGCGGCAGCTCGCTCAAGGCAGCCGTCGCCGTGCGCGACGCCGGCTGCGAAGTACAGGGCGTCATCGCGATCTTCACGTACCAGTTCCAAAACGCGCTGGACGCGTTCGCCGCCGAGTCGGTGCCGCTCGACACGCTGTCTAGCTACGGCGCGCTGATCGACGTGGCGCTTGCGCGCGGCGCCGTCCGCGAGCAGGACGTCGCGCTGCTGCAGGAATGGCGCAAGGATCCGAAAGCGTTCGTCTGGGCCTAAATAAACCGTCGTATCCGTGTCTGCGCAAGCGAGCGACGCTCTCCGCCTCGACGTGCGTCAAGCGCCTCGAGAATAGCTCAATCAATCCCGGCCTTATGTCCCATCGGACGAGAGGCCGGGATTTTGTTAATGATTTAGTGGGCATGGTGAGCGTGCATGGGGCATGCCGGAGCTATCCGGATGCGTTGATTATCGATAAAAGCTGCATTTGTACATGTATTCTCTGCCGACGAACGGCACTTGATGAAATAAATGCAAATATGCAGGTAAATTCAAAGCATGAGTCCGCAATCGGACTTATGGAGGAAAATAAATGCATTTTTGCATCTACTTTCTCTAAAAGGGTCGGCATCGGCGAAATTAGATGTATATTTGAAAGCGTTACGGAAAAGGATTGATGCGGGCGCCGATAAGCTAACCCTTCAGAACGGCTGGCGGATGAACCGGCAATAGACGTTTGCGCAACTTACTCCTATGTCGTTGATTCAATCCGCTCTATCCGGGTTAATGAAGATCAATACGGTGCAAACGAGAAGCTGGAACGAATAGATAACAACGACAAAGTGAGGCTGATTATAATCATGAACACCGACATCTACCAACAATTGCTGACCGAGACAGAAGACCTGCTTTACCGGGTACGCATTTACGACCGCGACATGGTTCATACCGACGAGATTATCGAGATGGACCGAACGCACGAAATGATCGGCAGCCTGCGCTGGATGGGCGAGAGTGAGATGTTCCGCACCAAGGCGATCGAGAAGCTCATCCGGATGCGTCACCGTCTGCTGACGATGATGGAGGATCTGCTGTTCACCGCCTGAGAAAATGACCTTCGGCATCCCGCTGCGGCAGCGGACGATGCACGGAGGTTTTTTTGCATCTGCTGCACCCGAGCGGTCCATTCTTCGAGTCGATCGCTTCTATGAAAATATTCGATGCCCGCCATCGATACCGTTCATCCGGAAAATCGATTAAACCGGTTGTTCATAATCCGGACGGCTGGTAATATCTATCAACAAACGGAAGGGTTTCTAGGGAGCCGACGCCTCGCAGCCAGTCAACCGGGCGGTCGAACCGAGCGAGACCGATGAGGCGATAGCCTCCTTACACCGTAGGGATAAAAGACCTTCGGCAAGTTCCGCCATGAGGCGGATTTGCCGCGGGTCTTTTTTGGTTTGACCGCCGTTGAGATTCGGATAAAGGGGGGGCCGGGATGAAGCTGGCTCTAGAGGCGAGGGCGCTCGGCAAGACGTTCAGAGTGAAGGAAAAGCAGGCGGGACTGCGCGGCAGCCTGCGGGCGCTCGTTGCGCCGGAATGGAAAGAAAAGACTGCGGTCGACCGCATCGATTTATCGGTCGAAGCGGGGGAGACGGTGGCGCTGCTCGGCCCGAACGGCGCAGGCAAATCAACGACGATCAAGATGCTGACCGGCATTTTGCATCCGACCGCCGGAGAAGCGAAAGTAGCGGGACTTGTGCCATGGCGGGAGCGGACGAAGCTGGCCTACCGCATCGGCACTGTCTTCGGACAGAAGTCGCAGCTGTGGTATCATCTGCCGCCGATCGATACGTTCGAGCTGATCAGCCGGGTTTACGAGCTGGACCGGGGCGATTATGCCAAACGCCGGGACCGCTTGGTCGAACGGTTCGAGCTTGGACCGTATTTGCATACGCCCGTTCGCAAGCTGTCGCTCGGAGAACGCATGCGCTGCGAGATCGCGGCTTCCTTTCTCCACCGACCGCAGATTTTGTTTCTGGACGAACCGACGATCGGACTCGACGTCGTGGTCAAAGATCGCATTCGCGAGATCATTCGCGAGCGCAACCGCGAGGAGGGGACGACGGTGCTCCTTACCTCTCACGATGCCCAAGACGTCGAAGAGCTCTGCTCGCGGGCGATCGTCATTCACCACGGCGGCGTGCTGGTCGACCGGCCGGTCGCGCTGCTTAGGCGAGAGCTGCTGCGCTCCAAGACGGTTACGGTCACGCTGGCGGATACCGAAGAACCGGCTCCGATCGCCGAGTGGTTCGGCCGGCGAGCTTGGGCGCCGCTGCCTGAAGGCATCGAGCTGGCGGCGATCGAAGGGAGGCGCATCCGTCTGACCGTCGACCTTGCGCAGACGGACATGAATCAGCTGCTCGCCTCGCTGGCGCAAGCGGCGCGCATCGAAGATTTGACCGTGGAGGATCCAGCGTTGGAGGACATCATTAAGCACATTTACGGCATGGAGAAGACGAAGGGAGGCGTTTCGACTTGAATCAAGCCGTTCGCATCCTGTCAGGCGCCGGCCGCAAGCAGCTCGCGGTCGTACGGATCGCGCTTCGCCAGCAATGGGCATACAAGGCGGACTTTTTGCTTCGATCCTGTTTTCTGCTGCTGATTCTGTACGTGCTCGGCCAGCTTTACGGTGCGGCGTACGAGGGGAATTACGACCGGGCAATCGGCGGCTTCACGCTCCGGCAGATCGTCTGGTATCTCGTATTCACGGAAGCGATCACGATGGCCGGACCGCCTGTCGGCGCAAGAATCGAGGAGGAAGTCAAAAGCGGGGACATCGCCGTCCGCCTGACGAGGCCGCTTTCGTATGTCGGCTATCATTACGGCTCCTACCTGGGAGAAGGCGTTTTGCGGTTTGCCGTTCTGCTGGCGGCGGGCGGACTGGTCGCCTGGCTGTCGGTCGGACCGCCTGCGCCAGGTTATGGTCTGATAGCCTATTTGCCGCTCGCTATGCTCGGTCTGACGATTTCTTTTTTGATGACCGCGGCCGTCGGATTGTGCGCATTATGGGTTGAAGAGACGCGCGGACTGGACTTCGTACTGCAGAAGCTGCAATTCACGGCGGGCGGCTTGCTGATCCCCATCGATCTTATGCCCGAGTGGCTGCAGCGGATATGCGCCTGGCTGCCGTTTCAGGCGGCGCTGTATTTGCCCGCCCGCCTTGGCGTCCGGTTCGACGGCCACGAGCTGCTGCGGGCCTGCTCGCTTCAGCTCGCGTGGATTGCCGCGCTGGCTCTGCTCGTCGCTTTTATTTTCAGGAGAGGAACGGGAAAGCTCCATGTCAACGGAGGATAAGCGGGAGGATAAGCGAATGGCGGGTACCGTCCGTTTCCTGCTGACCAGCTGGAAGATCAATCTCGCTGCGGCATTGGAATATCGGCTCAGCTTTTTTTTGCTGGCAGGCATGATGTTCGTCAACAATGCGATTTGGCTCTTTTTCTGGCATTTGTTTTTCGACAGGTTCCCGGTCGTCAGCGGATGGGAGATCGGCGACGTCATGCTCCTGTGGGCAGTATCCGCAGGCGGCTTCGGATGGGCGAGCGTGCTGTTCGGCAATTTTCCGCGCGTCGCGACGATCGTATCCTCGGGTCAGCTGGACATGTATCTGTCCCAGCCGAAGCCGGTTCTGCTGAACGTGCTGTCGAGCCGCATGTCCGTGACCGGCGCAGGCGATTTCGTTTTCGGCCTGATCGTGTTTTTGTGGGCCGGCGATCTGACGCTTAAGGGCTGCCTATTGTTCGCCTGCGCGCTGCTCGTCTCGGGCGTCTTGTTCATCGGCGTTATGGTCATCGCGGGATCTCTGGCTTTTTGGATCGGCAATGCGGAGGGCATCGCGAGCCAAGTATTCGGCAGCTTCGTCTCATTGACGATCTATCCGACAGGGATCTTCCGCGGCGCCGCCAAGGTCATCCTGTTCACGGTCGTTCCCGCCGGCTTCATCGCCTATATGCCGATCGGACTCATGCGGGATTTTAATCCGGCTTTTGCCGCCGCCGCATTCGGCGCAGCCGCGGTCTTTTCCGCTTCCGGCGTGCTGCTATTCCGCGCGGGTCTTGCCCGATACGCTTCCGGCAATGCGATGGCGATGCGGAATTAAGCGGGAAGCTCGCCGCACGAAATAAAACGCCCCACTGGCAGCAGGCGCTTATAACTGGCCTGCTTGCCGTGGGGCGTTTGTCGGGTGCGGAACGATCAGGCCGACGGCGGGCCGTACGCCATGACGTCGACGATGCTCGTAATATCGCTTTTTGTGTTGCCAAAGACGCTAAGACGAAGATAGCGGGCCGTGGTCGCCGGGATGTCGTAAATTTCATAGTCGCCAGTTACTTTGCCCGAGCTTGGACCGGAGTAAATCGTCGTCCAGCCGATTCCATCCGACGAAGCTTCGATATCGAAGAAAAATTGCCGTTCGTTGCCTTTGACCCAAGAAATGCCGACGTAGTCGGCTGTCGTCTCGGAGCCGAGGTCAAAGTCAATCGTCTGCGCGCCTCCGACCGACCAATACGTATTGGGGTTGCCGTCCGCGGCATTGACGCCGGGCCATGCATTTCCTGCCGGGCCACTGTCCCGCCAATAGGCGAGCGGCAAGACGGGCACGCCGGGCAGAATGCCGGTCGTGACGCCGCGGACGAGGTCGACGTAGTAGACGCTGGGAGCGGCGATGCTCAGATCGTCCGTCACTTCGACAATGGCCGTTCCGGGAATTCCGGAAGCTTGCGTGACGGTCACGGTATCGCTTGGGTCGGCGGCTGTCGCCGCAACGATCGGCGCCGATCGGACGGACAGCGGCAGTTCGCTTGCATATTTGGTTTTGTACGCAGCGAAGCCTTGCAGCGGGACGCCTCCGAGCGTGATCGACGACAGCGTCGCGACCGGCGACGCATCGACGGACCAGTCCGAGAGCGGCACGACCGCGGGCGCTGCAGATGGAATCGCCTCGGCGGCGGACAGCGGCGTGAAACGGACGGCGATCGTGACGAGTCCGCGCGCTTCCGGCAGATGAATCGCGAGCTTGCGCTGCTTCGTATTTTGCGCCTGGACGGCGGGATGAGGCGAAGAAGGCAGCGGCTCGGCCGGCCGATCCTCGAATTGCCCGTCAGGCGTGAGCAGCTGCGCGTAGAGCCGCTTGCCGTCCTGCTCGAGCACGGCGCTTCTGTGGTCCGCCGAGAGCGTGATCGAAGCTTCGGTATGCATGAACCAGTACATATCGGACTGCTTTTTCAGCTGCACTTCGTCCTGCAGCAGATAGCTCGCGCGATGCTCGCCGAATTGCAGCCCGCGCTTCGCGAAAACGGCGTCCTGCTTATAGGCGGACGTCATATCGACGATCGCGTAACCGCCTTCGGGCTTCGAATCGTAGGCGACGATCGGCGCTACGGCGTCGATCGCCTGGTCCGGTCCGTCACCGGGATTGATGACGAGCGTATTCGAGCCTTCCGCCCGTTTCCGGTAGTAGTCCCAGCGGTTCGGATCCTTCGCCGGATCGAACTCGAAGTACTGGTTCAAGCCGTAGTCATCCTTGCCCAGGTCGACTGCCCAGCGTACGCCGAGCGCATCCAGCACGAACGTGCCGACGTCCAGATCCGCATGCTTCGAATTGGTGACGTTGTAATTGGTGATCCCGCCCTTGATCGCGGCGAAGCCGGCGCTCGGACTGTTCCAGGAGTCGCGGAACGTCGCCAGGTTGTTTTTGAGCGGAAAATCGTAGAGCGCGTCCAGTCCGGACGGCGCGGCGGCGCCCGCGAAGTTGCCGGGCCGGTACCAGATCAGGTCGAGCGGCTCGGCCGTCTTGTTTTTGGCGTAGGCGTACTGACGGAACCAGGAGGCGCTCGGATCGCCGAGCAGATCGGCGAACAAGAGCAACTGGGGAGAATCGATGACGGTCGTCAGCGAGTCCCCATAGTTGAACGGTCCGTTTTCGCTGTGCAGGCTAGCCATGTAGTTCGGCGTCTGCGCGACTCCGGGCAGCTGCATAAAGCCGAAGTCCGTTCCGAGCGTATCCCGCAGCGCGCCGATCATAAAGGCAAGATATTCGGTCGTGTAGTCCCAGTAGCCGGTGCCCTCCGGCCAGTCGCCTTGCGTCGCGAACACGCCGAGCCCGACCTGGACGGAAGAAATCGCCCGTTCGAGCACCGTAGCGGCGATCGGCAGCCGGTCGGCCGGGTCCGGCGCATCCGTATCGACCCGGTTGGCATCGGCCTCGTCTGCGACGGCAAGCGCGGTGGCGATGAGTCCGCCGTTTACGACGACGTTCCAGTTGCTTGGGGAGCGGGTCCACCAGTCGAGGCTCCCGCCTTTTAGAAATACGTTCTTGGCCTTCAGCAGCACTTCGGATACGATGCGGGCGCGCAGCGCGTCGCGCTGCGGCTGCGTCATGGCGTCGTAAAGCCAGTCGTAGCCGATCGCCGCGGCCGTGCCCATCTCGGAGATGCTGAGGAAATTCGTCGCGCCGCCGTTCCAGTCCTTGAACTGAGCCGGGTTCGCCATCGCCTCGAGCTGGGAGACGCCGGCTGCCGCGTAATCGGGATCGCCCGTGATTTGATACATGAGCGCCATCGTCTGGATCCGCTTCATGATCTGCTGGGCGCGCGGGAGGATGCTGATATCCGCGCCGCTGCCGGTCGTCTGGTAGCCGTACGGCGGATCGTTCACGACGCTGTTCGCGTAGGAGACGATTTTGGCGTACCACTCGGCCATGATCGGATCGGTCTGCACAAGGCCGCGAATGCGGTCGAAGTCGTCCGCGTCGGCATACAGCCGCGGATGCGCGGAGGCAGGAGCTGCGTGCCGGGAAGCGAGCGTCGCGATGAGCTCCGAGCCGGGCATACCGACATAGACGGCGATGCTGGTCCGGTCCGTGCCGCCATGGCCGTCGCTAACCTGGATGACGAAGCGGTCGTAGCCCGTATATCCGGCATCCGGCGCGTAGGACCAGCGACCGCCCGGCTGCACGGTCGCCGTCCCGTGCGCGGGTCCGGATGCGCTGCCTGGCGCCAGGCCGAACGTCAGCGCCTCGCCGTCCGCATCGGTCGCCGACACGATCGTATAGTCGCTTGAAAGGACGACATTTTGCGTCGTGCCCGCATTGACCTCTATTTTGGTCATGACAGGCGCATCCTCGACGGGGCGTACGACGAGATCGGCGGCCGAGAAGCCATAATGGCCATGGCCGTCCGTAATAAGCAGCGTGAAGGCGTCCTTGCCGTTATAGTCGGCGTCCGGGTAGTAATTCCACGATCCGTCCTGCTGGATGGAGGCGGTCCCGTGTGCCGGCGGCAGGAAGACGGAAGCGGTCAACGCGTCTCCCGCAGCATCCGTGGCTTCAATCGGTCCAATTACGGAGGCGTCCTCGTCGAGCTGCACGGCGATGTCCGCAGCCGTAATATCGGTGCCTATACCTACATTGACGGTGAAAGTGCCGCAAGGGGCGGCGGCGCCCGCGCTCCGCGGCTCGCCGCAAGCGCGTATCGTGGCCAGCCCGTCCGAAACGCCGTGAACGACGGCGGCGTTCGGCGCGGCCAAGGATGTTGATACCGACGCGACGCCGGTATTGTCCGAAGACCAAGCCAGTTTGTCGTTGGTGACGTCCGCCGGCAAAAAGGAAGCGGTTACCGTCATATCGGCGCCGATCCCGAGCAGTCCCTTGCGCGGCGCGAGCTTGACGCTGTCGACCGGCACCCAGGGGATGACCGAGATCTCGTCCGCCCATAGCGTTCCCGTGCCGGATTCGTAGGCGACCTCGACGCGGGCGGTTTGAGCGCCGGAAGGGACAGTTACGATTTTTTCATAATAAGTCCAGTCGCCGTCCTTGGGCGCGCTGCCGTCAGCGGGCTGGACGTAGTCGTAGAAGGGGTTGGGCAGCACGGGCTGATTGTTCGCGTCGAGATACATGACCCGTAGGTATGTGTGATTCGCCGCGCCGTCTGTTTTGAGCCAGCCGCCGACCTTGTAGCTGAGTCCCGGCGCCGCGCCTTCGATGAGATGGAAGACGACGGCTTTGCCTGCGCTTGCCGCCTGAAAGCGAATGGCGTTCGCGCCTTCCTTTTTAACCGCCGTATCGACGGTCAGTTGTGGGTTGGTCGCGCCGGCCGGGGTGAAGTAAGAGCTCCAGTCTGTCGGACGCGAGCCGACCCAGCCGCCCGAAGCCGCGGTCGTCTTCTCAAAGCCGCCGTTTTTGAAGCCTGTCACGTCGATCCGGGAGTCGACTCGCTTCGCGCCCTCGATAGAGACGGCGGAGACGACGGCATGACCGGCTGCGACAGCCGTCACGCGGCCGTTCTGGTCGACGGTCGCCACGGAAGGTACGGAGGATTGCCAGACGATCCGCCGATCGGTGGCGCCCGTCGGGGCGAAGATCGCGGATAGCGTCTGGCTCTCTCCTGGCGCCAGGCTGCGGAAGCTTGCGCCGGCAGGCGAGAGGGAGGCGACCGGCACCCATGGCGTCAGCTGGAGCTCGTCGTACCAGGCTTGGCCGTATCCGGTGTCGTAATAGGCGTATACGCTGGCGCGAACGGCATTGGCAGGCGCTTGGAACAGGTCGCCTATTTCCCGCCAGCCCTGCGTCGTGCCCTTCACGGGAGCGGCAGGTCCGTACACGGTACCGAGCACGGAGCCGCCGGCCCCGTTCCAGGCCAATCGAAGAGAGGCGCCGGCTCCGCTCAGGCCGTCGGTGCGGATGAGACCGCTCAGCCGATACCAGCTGCCGCCGGAGACGACGATGTTGCGCTGGGCGACGGAGGCTTTGGCATTCGCTGCGGCTCCGATGGAGAGCGCATGACCGCCTGCGCCGTACACGGCGTCGCTCACCGTCACGACGGGGCTGCCGTAAGAGGCGGTAGCGGACCAGGCGGACGCCTGCAAGCCGGTGAAGCCGTTGCCCGAGCCTGCGGAGACGGTTTCGAAGCCTCCGTTTGCGAGCAATCCCGCTTGCGTGACGACGACAGGGTATATGCCGCTCGCACTCCCGTCGGGCGACGCGGCCTGGATGCTCGCGAGACCGGGCGAGACACCGGAGATGGAGCCTGCGGCATCAACAGTCGCAACCGCCGGATTCGACGATGTCCATACGATGCCGGTCTCCGAAGTATCGGCCGGCTGCAGCAGGATCGGAGCGGCCTTTACCCCGCCCGGCTGAAGCAGGCTGCCGTCGTCGGCGAAAGAGATGCCTTTCAAAGAAGTCCAGGGCCTGAACTGGATGTCGTCGAACCAGGCGCTGCCCGACACCTGATTAAAATCGACGTCGATGCGCGCCGATACCGCTCCTGAAGGCGCAGTCGTCGAGCGCGCATAGCTTTTGAAGTCCGCGTTGTTGCCGCGTACGGGCGTGCTGGCATTGACCAGGTAGTCGGTCTGGAGGGCTTGCCCCGCCGCATTTAAATAAGCGACGCGAAGGTTGACGCCGTAAGCGTTGGAAGCCCCGACGATCTGCGACGTCTTGAAGGCGCCCGACAGACGGTACTCCTGACCCGGCACGACCGCGATCCCGCCTTGGTTAACCGTTATTCTGCTTTTGTTCGGCGCGGCGGAGCTGATCTTCAGCGAACGGCTGCCAGCGCCGGGGGCGGCATGATACAGCTCTACAGTGACCGCAGGCGCAACTGGCGTGAGGGAAGCGTCCGTCCAGATGCTCCAGCCGTTGGCTTTTCGGGCGGTCCAGCCGCCCAGGTTGGGATCGTCGTATACCTCGAACGAGCCGTTCGATACCAAGTTGTCGTTTGCGGCGATTGCACGCGCCGTAGGAAGCGTTAGCGTTATGCCCCCGGGGATAAGCAGGGCGAGCAGAAGAACGTAAAGCAGCAGCTTTTTCATCATTAGATGCATCACTTTTCCGCCTTTCTCCATGTTCGATGAGAAACGGTCCATCAAAAAGCGTGAATAAATGCTTTTTCAAATTTAGGAAAACGTTTTCCTTTTTGGTCGTCGTTTAGGGCACACCATCAGTTAACCGCATCCTCTCCGCTGGAATGGCGTTTCCCAACCAATATATAGCAAATTTCGTTTTTCGGTCCACGACTTTAAATCATCTTTATATCTTTTGGAACCGGACGGCAAAAACAGCGGATTTTCGTGCTTCGTTCGATCTTTGTTTTTTAAAAAAATAGAAGGACCTCCGGTTCCCTCGCAATATGGGCGAAGGACAGGAGGTCTTTTTAACGAGATGTTGTGCCGGTATCCCGAATCCGCTTCGTGTCTATTCCGTCGCCGTGCGGCCGCCGCTGCGGATGCTCCGCAAATAAGTGGCGCAAGTTACGGCAAAGTAAGCGGCTTGCATAACCAGATAGATGGCAAACACGACGGCGGCATACTTGAGAATCGGACTGCCAAGCAGGTTGCCCAGCGCCTGAATCGCGAACAAGGCATGGACGCTGCCGACGATGCAGGGGATCAGGAAGACGAGTCCGACCTGCGTGACGACGATTCGACGGATCTCGGAGGCGGTCATGCCGATCCGGGACAGCGCCTTGAACTGCGCCTGATCTTCCTGCAGCTCCGTAAACAGCTTGAAGTAAATGAGGCTGCCCATCGCGATAAAAAACAGCAGGGAGATGAACAGGCCGATGAACAGCGTCAGCGAGATCGATTGGTTGGTGGAAACGTAGCTCGGCACTCTATACGTCTGCGCTTGCGATTCGAAGGCCGGATCGATTTTTTTCACGATTTTTCCTACCGTGTCTCCGCTATGCTCCCAGTCCGACCAGTCGTAGCCGTAGCTGACGAGCCGGCTGTCGGCCGGCGCCGTTGCGCTTAGCTCTGCGAAGAGGGCGTCGTCTATGACAAGCAGATAAGTCGCGAAGGAGACGGGGCTTGCGACGGCGCCCGCGAATTGGTCGGTCAATTGCAGCTTGACTGTCTCGGTGCCCAGCGAGAGGCGTATCGCTCCGTTCTGGATGGGACGATAGCTCTCCATCTCTTGATAAGGCAGGATCAGCACGGCATTGTCGCCGGCAGGGGCTGCCGGTTTGCGTCCGAGCAGCTTGGCCTCGCGGTTATAGTCGCTATCGGAGACGATCATCGCTTCAAAACCGCTGTTTTGGTTCGCTGCTTCAGCGGAAGAGTCGTCCTTTGAGATCCCTTCGCCGAGCAAGCCGGACAGCTTTTGCTGCCTGGTGATATGCAGCCCGTCCTCGCGGGCGATTCGCTCCACCTCGCCGGGAGCGATTACTCGGTGGGCGTCTTCGCCACGCTCGACGAAGCCGATCGCAAAAGGCGCGTGCTCGAGAATTTGCGATTTTTGCAGCTGCTGCAGCACGTATACGGTGCCCGATGCCGACAGGACGACCGCGCTCATGACCGTGATTACGAATAGGAGCCGCGCGTTGTCTTTCATTTTGTAGACGAGCTGCGAGACGGTCAGCATGTTCGTCCGGTCGTAGTAGAACCGCTTGCGGCGCATCAGCAGACGCAAAATCGCGACGCTGCCCTGGGCGTATAAAAAATAAGTGCCGATGACCGTAAGGCCGATGACCGGAAGCGAAAGAAAGAGGAAGGTGCGGGCGTTCATCGATAAAGCGAGTGCGTAGCCGCCCCCCAGCGTCGCGAAGCCCGCGATCGCTGCCCAGACGGACAGGCGCGGCTCCGGCTTCGGCTTGCGGGCTTCGCGCAGCAGCTCCACGATCTCGGAGCGGCCGACCCGAAAGAGCGTAAGCAGGGTGATGATCATAAATAAGGCGAAGAAGCCGGCCGCCGTCATCCATAGGGCAGCGGGAGGCACAGCAAAACGGATCGTCTCGCCGGAGCCGAGCAGCGCGCCGAGCGCCAGGAAAAATAGCTTGCTGAACAGCATGCCGAGGCCGATGCCCGCCAATATGGACACCGCGGCGATGAACGCACTCTCGTACAGCACCATTTTGCGGATCTGACCGCGCGTCATGCCAAATAGCGTGAACAGCCCGAATTCCTTCTTGCGCGTCTTCATGAACGCCGAGTTCGAGTAGAGGACAAAGAAAAACGAGAAGACGATGATCAGAAATTCGCAGGCCAGCATGCCTTGCTTCACCTGAAGCGCGCCCTTGATCTCGCCGCTTTGAACGTCGGGATGTAGCAGAAAAGCGGCGTAGAGGTAGAAGATGAGGACGGAGAACACGCTGCTTAAAATAAAGGCGCTGTAGGCGCGCCAATTGCCGCGGACGTTGCTAAGCGCGAGCGAACGGAACGTCATCGAAATTCCCTCCCAGCACGCTCAAGGCATCCAAAATTTGCTGGAAAAACGCCTGCCGGTTCGCGCCGCGCCGAATCTCCGAAAACAGCTTGCCGTCCTTGATGAAAAGGACGCGCTTGCAGTAGCTCGCGGAGAACGGATCGTGCGTCACGAGCAGTACCGTCGCGGCCAGACGCTCGTTCAAATCTTGCAGCGCGTTCATGACGTCCTTGGCGGACTTGGAATCGAGGTTGCCCGTCAGCTCGTCCGCGAGCAGCAGCGACGGCTCGTGAATGATCGCCCGCGCGATCGCCGCGCGCTGCTTCTGACCGCCCGATACTTCGTAGGTCCGTTTGTTCAGGATTCCCTGGATGCCGAGAAGCTCGGCGATCGGGCGCAGCTTCTGCTCGATGACCGCCGGCTTCGCGCCTTCAAGCACGAGAGGGAGAATGATGTTTTCTTTGATCGGCAGCGTGTCGAGCAGGTTAAAATCCTGGAAGACGAAGCCTAGTTCGCGCCGGCGGAACAAGGCGATATCCCGCTGACTTAAGCTTACGGGATTCGTCCCGCCGATCTCGAGCGTTCCGGACGTCGGCTTGTCGATCGTGGCGAGCAGGTTGAGCAGCGTTGTTTTGCCGCTGCCGGACGGGCCCATGATGCCGACAAATTCTCCTTTGTCGACGGATAGGTCGATCTGGTCGAGCGCGTGATAGGCGACGCCGCCCTTGGCGCCGTATACTTTGGACAAGCCTTGCGTTTTAAGCACTTGCATGCGGGTGAACCCTCCTGACTTGTTGTCTTTATGCTTCAAGTATAGCGGCGTCGGGAGGGCCGGCCCATCGATTTTACTTGCAAATCCGGCGCGGTTACCTTACAAAGTTGTCACGTTCGGCCGCTATCGCCGGACAGCCGGTGGATGCCGGACGGTCGAAATTCAAGCGTAACCGTCGTTCCGACGCCCTGCGAGGATTCGATGCGAAGACCGATGCCAAGCCGCGTGCTGGCCTGCCTGGCAAGATAAAGTCCCATGCCCGTCGATTCTCCGGTCAGCCTGCCGTTGCTCCCGGTGAAAAAAGGATCGAACAGCCGAGGGAGGTCCTCGGCCGCGATGCCGATTCCCTCGTCGGTCATGCGGAGCAGCGCCGACCCGTCCGGCCTTCCTTCGATCCGGATCAGGAGACGCTGCGTGCTTTCGCCTTTTTTGTTGTATTTGATCGCGTTGGATACAAGCTGGCCGAGGATAAAGGAGAGCCACTTGGCATCGGTCTCCACGACGGCGTCGCCTTCGAGCGAGGGGAAGATCGAGCGCCGGATGAAGGAACGTTTGTATTCGCCCAGCACCGCGCGCGCGATCTCGGACAGGGACACGGCGCGAAAAGACGCATCCAGCTCGAACTTGTCCAGCCTGGACGTATGGAGCATCATATCCAGACCGTGCCGCAAGCGGTCGGTCTCCTCCATGACGCTGCGCTCGGTATCGCGCGGCCCGGCGGCGGCGCCTTCATCGGGATGCCGCTGCATGAGCAGCTCGATGACCGATAGCGGCGTCTTCATCTGATGGACCCAGCGCGCCGTAAAATGACGGTGGAACTCCTGCTGTCGGCGCAGCTCGCTCAGCTCGTTCGCGTGAGCCGCGTACAGCCGTTCCACCAGCGCAACCAGCGCCCGCTGCTCGCGCGTCGCGGGCGATGCGAGCGCGAGCGAGGCGGCGGCATCGCCTGCCGCCGCCTGCCGCCAGGCCTCGTCGAGCTCGCGGGCGAACGCCTTGCGCCGCAGCCAGCCGACGGTAAGCCATGCGGTCACCACGAGGGCGACGAGCAGCGCAATATAGGCGTCGTCTGCCCAAGAGAGCGGCAGACCGACATTCCACAGCAGCAGCTGGACAAAGGACAGCGCGAGCAGCACCGCGACGACGAGAGCGGCAACGTGGGGGACGCGGTCGAGCAAAAAATCCCGGAACGTATAAGGCGCTTTGCTGTCCTTGGTGTCCTTACTGACCTTGCTATACTTGACGTCCTTGAGGTCCTTGAGGTCCTTGAGGTCCTTGAGGTCCTTGAGGTCCTTGAGGTCCTTGAGGTCCTTGAGGTCCTTGCCGTCCGCTCCGCGCTCAGTCATGGGCGGCCGCCGCTCCGCCGACTTCGTCCGGGTCTGCTTGCAGACGATAGCCCTGGCCGCGGACGGTGTCGATCGCATCTTTTAGCCCCAGCTCCTCGAGCTTTCTGCGGAGCCGGGTGACGTTAACCGTCAGCGTGTTGTCGTCCACGAACTGGACGTCGTCCCACAGCGCCTCGAGCAGCTCCTCGCGCGAGACGATGCGCCCTGCCTGGCGGAGCAGCGCGTACGCAAGCTGGCGCTCGTTTTTGGACAGCGGCACGCGCGCGCCCCGCCAAGACAGCTCGCTGCGGCCGATGTCGAGCGCGAGGCTGCCGGCGGCGACCGTGTCGGCGCTCGGCTGCGCCTGCCCGCCGGCGTATTCGCCGTAGGCGCGCCGCAGCGCGCTTTTGATCTTGGCCATGAGCAGGTCGAGCGGGATCGGCTTCGCGACGTAGTCGTCGCCGCCGTTTTCGATCGCCATGACCTGGTCCATCTCGCCGGACCGCGCGGACAGGAATATAATCGGCACATTCGAGCGCAGGCGGATCTGTCTGCACCAATAGTAGCCGTCAAAGTACGGCAGGTTAATGTCGAGCAGCAGCAGGTGAGGCTGCACGTCCTCGAATTCGGCGGCAAGATCGCGGAACCGGCTGGCGACATGCGCCGCAAAGCCGTATCTCCCGATGTAATCCCGCAGCAGCGCGCCGATTTTTTCGTCGTCCTCGACGATCATAATCCGGTACATGCGGCCGGAGCCTCCTTTGTCGGATCGATTGATTTGGATGCGGTTGGCGCCGTCCGTCAGCTTTTCGCGTTCGCCATGTCGTCCAGCCAGGACCCGATGTCCGAATTCAGCGCTTGCAGCTCCGGCACGGCCGCTGCCGCATCGCTAAGCTTGTAGCGCGCCTTGAGCGTAAGAATGCGCGTCACGCTCTCGTCGATCCGCGCCTCCGTCAGCTTGCCGTCATGCACCGCGCCGATCAGCGCCTTGTACACTTTACGTTCGACGTCGTAACCGTGCGCGACGAGCAGGATGTCGCTGCCCGCAGACACGCTCTTGACGGCGGCGTCTGCCAGATCGTAGTGCTTGGCGTTCGCGCCCATCGTCATATCGTCGGTAATGACGACGCCCTTGAACCCGAGCTTGCCGCGCAGCTGGTCGCCGATGATCACCTTGGAAAACGAAGCGGGCGCGTCGGGATCGATCTTCGGGAACAAAATATGCGCGACCATCACGGCGTCCGCCTGCTCTCCGATTGCCACTTCGAACGGTACCCACTCCAGTTTCGCAAGCTGCTCTGCCGTCTTGTTCAGCACAGGCAGGTCGAGATGCGAGTCGACCGCCGTGTCGCCGTGTCCGGGAAAGTGCTTGACGACGGAGACGACGCCTTCCTCGCGCAGGCCGCGCATGGCGGACAGACCCATGCGAGTCGCCAGCTCGGCAGTCGCGCCGAACGAGCGGGTGCCGATCACCGGGTTGTCCGGGTTGCTGTTGATGTCGAGTACCGGCGCGAAGTCGACGTTGAAGCCGGCCGACCGGACTTCGCGCGCCAGCAGCTCGCCCATGCGCTTGGCCAGGTTTTCGTCGCCCGTTTTCCCGACAACGGCCGCTTCCGGAATCTTTTTATAGCTGGAGGGCAGCCGGCTGACCTTGCCGCCTTCCTGGTCGACGCTGACGAAAATGGGCGCGTTGCCGGCTTTGGCGTTCGCGGCTTTGATCGCGTTGATAAGCTTGACCGTCTTCGATACGCTCGCGATGTTGTCCTTGTACAGGATGACGCCGCCGATGCGGTCTTCCCGGATCATGCGAAGCGTAGCCGCATCCGGCGCCGCGTCGCCAACGAAGCCGGCCAGAATCATCTGCCCGATTTTCTCCTCGAGGCTCATCTTCGCGATGCGGTCCTTGATCGAATCGGAAGAAGCGGAGCCGTCCGCCGGCGTGGGAACAGGCGATGCGGACGGTGCCGGAGAGGCGGAAGCGGACGCGCTCGGCGAAGCCTCGTACGACGGGGCGGCGGAGGGAGAGGCGCCGGGCGTCGCCGTGGGAGCCGAGACCGTCGGGCTTGCAGGGGCGGTCCCGGAGGCGGAGCCCGAGGGGCCGCCGCAGCCGGCCAGGAGCGCGACGGCTGCGGATAACGCGGCGGCGCGCAGCGACAGGAGCGGGAGAGAGAGCGGCTTGCGGACGAGTTTGTTGCGGGACATAATGAACCTCCTTTTGAGATCGGTCTGGCGGAGTGAAAAAGCCCCCGCCGCTTAAGGCGGCGAAGGGGCTGGATAGGAATATTGAATCGTCCGGGACGGTTGGCCGACGGATCAGGCTTTGGAGGCGTCGAAGGAGCTCTTGAGCGACACGATCCGGTTGAACGCCGGCCGTTCCGGCGCGCTGTCCTTGGGATCGACGTTAAAGTAGCCGTGACGGAAAAACTGGAATTTCTCCTGCGCGGCCGCTTCCTTCATGCCGGGCTCGACGAAGCCGGACAGCGTCTCGAGCGAATTTGGATTGATGCGTTCGAGGAACGTCTTGCCCTCTGCGTCGTCCTCGTCCGACTCGTCCAAGATGAGCGGCTCGAAAAGTCGGAATTCGGCGGGCACGGCCTGCGACGCTTCGATCCAATGGATCGTGCCCTTGACCTTGCGGCCGGTGAAGCCGGAGCCGCTCTTCGTCTCCGGGTCGTATGTGCAGCGCAGCTCGACCACTTCGCCGGCTTCGTTTTTGACGACTTCCTCGCATTTAATGAAGTAGGCGTGCTTGAGACGCACTTCGTTGCCCGGGAACAGACGGAAATACTTGGGCGGCGGAACCTCCATGAAGTCGTCCTGCTCGATATAGATTTCGCGGGAAAACGGAATGCTGCGGCTGCCCATTTCTTCGTTTTCCGAGTTGTTTTCCGCGTCGAGCCATTCCGTCTGTCCTTCCGGATAGTTCGTGATGACGACCTTGAGCGGCCGCAGGACGGCCATCGTGCGCAGCGCCTTGAGCTTCAGGTCCTCGCGGATAAAGTGCTCGAGCATGCGCTCGTCCACGACGCCGTAGCTCTTGGCGACGCCGATCTCGCGGCAGAACGCGCGGATCGCTTCGGGCGTATAGCCCTTGCGGCGAAGACCCGAGATCGTCGGCATGCGCGGATCGTCCCAGCCGTCCACGACCTTCTCGTCGACGAGCTGTTTGAGCTTGCGCTTGCTCATGACCGTATTGGTCAGGTTCAGGCGGTTGAACTCGTACTGGCGCGGCACGCTGGGCATCTCGCACTGCGCGACGACCCAGTCGTAGAACGGGCGCTGATCTTCGAACTCCAGCGTGCAGATCGAGTGGGTGACGCCCTCGATCGCATCCTCGATCGGATGCGCGAAAGCGTACATCGGATAGATGCACCAGGCATCGCCGGTATTGTGATGGTGCGCGTGCACGATCCGGTAAATGACCGGGTCGCGCATGTTGACGTTCGGCGAAGCCATGTCGATCTTGGCGCGGAGCACCTTTTCTCCGTTCGCGAACTCGCCGTTTTTCATGCTTCCGAACAGCGCGAGATTGTCCTCGGGGGAGCGATCGCGGTAGGGGCTCGGCTTGCCGGGCTCGGTCAGCGTGCCGCGGGATTCGCGAATCTCGTCGGCGGACTGATCGTCCACGTACGCAAGTCCCTTGCGGATCAGCAGGAGCGCGCGCTCGTACATTTCCCCGAAATAATCCGACGCGAAGAACAGGCCGTCCCAATCGAAGCCGAGCCATTTGACGTCCTGCTTGATCGATTCGACATATTCGACGTCTTCCTTGACCGGGTTCGTGTCGTCGAACCGCAGGTTGGTGCGGCCCTTGAACTCGTCGGCGAGCTCGAAGTTCAGGCAAATCGACTTGGCATGGCCGATATGCAGGTAACCGTTAGGCTCCGGCGGGAAGCGAGTGACGATTTCTTTGACCCGGCCCGCTGCCAGATCGTCGATCACGATGTTCTTGATGAAGTTAGAGGATGAAGTTTTATTTTCGGAGGTTTTGTCCACGGCGACCCGACCTTTCTATGCTGCGAGGATATTTATTCATGATACACAATTATACCCTTTCTTATAAAGACTTTGCTCAAAAAAACGATGTCGGCCCAAGCGAAAGCGCTTAGGCGAAAAAACTTTCAGCATTTTTTCAGATTTCTCATAAATTTAATCTAAAGACGTAACTTTTTCGCGAAACCTCTCGTTATAATGTTGAACTGTAAGATGGAAGACCGAGGGAGGAAAGGCAATGGATGTTCCCGAGCGGCAGCCGCTGCTCAGCGTCAAGGGCGTGGAGCGATCCTTCGACGTGGGCGGACAGAAGCTGCGCGTGTTGAAGGGCATTAATCTGACCCTCGAGCCGAACCAGTTGATCATGCTGAAGGGCCGATCCGGCTCCGGGAAGACGACGCTGATGAATTTGATGGGGGGCCTCGACAGGCCGACAGAGGGAGAGATTTTTTTTCAAGGCAAGCCGTTTCATGCATGGAACGACGACAAGCGGACGGAGATCCGCCGCAAGGATATCGGCTTTATTTTTCAAGCCTACGCCCTCATGCCTTTGTTATCCGCCTACGAGAACGTCGAGCTGTCCATGCGGATGGCCAAGAAGCCGCGGAGCGAGTGGAAGTCCCGGGTGACCGCTTGCCTCGAGCTCGTGGGACTTGCGAAGCGGATGCATCACCGCCCTTTTGAGATGTCGGGGGGCGAACAACAGCGCGTGGCGATCGCCAAGGCGATCGCGCATCGGCCAAGCTTGCTGCTGGCCGACGAGCCGACCGCGGAGCTCGACTCGCAGATGGCGGCGCAGGTCATGGCGGTATTCCGGGAGATCGTGCGCACGGAGAACGTCACGATCTGCATGACCACGCACGATACCACGATTATGGAGGTTGCAGACCATGTCTATGAAATGGTGGACGGCGTATTCGTCGCAGGATAAAAAGAAAAGCGGCATGCGCCGGGCGGCGGGCATCCTGGCCGCGATCGCCCTGTCCACGGCCGTGGCGGGCTGCTCGCTGCTGCCCGACGAACCGGAAGAGGAGGATCTGTCGCAGATCCAGCTCCCGGAGATTTCCAAGAAACCCGAATACGAAGTGACGACCAAGACGCTCGAGACGGCGGTGTCCGGTTCGGGCAAGATTTTGTCCACGCAAGAGAAGACGCTCTACTACTCGGCCAAAGCGATGGAGGGCATGCGTCTTAAAAAGCTGTACATACAACCCGGCGACGTCGTGAAGGCCGGACAGACGATCGCTGAGCTCGACGTCGAGGACCTGAAGAAGCAGCTGCGCGACCAGAAGCTCCAGTTCCGCCAGCAGGAGCTTCAGATGAAGCAGACGCTGCGCGACAAGGACGAGATGGATCCGATCGAATTCGAGCAGAAGCAGATCGCCTTCGAGGAGGCGCGCCAGAAGATCAGCGACCTGGAGACGGACATCGGCAGCGCCGTGCTGGCGGCGCCGTTCGGCGGCACGGTCGTATCGGTCAGCGTCCAGGAGGGCGCGGCGATCAAGGTGTACGATCCGCTGTGCGTCATCGCCGATCCGAGCAGCCTGATCGTCGCGGGCGAGATGTCCTCCGACGACCTGCAGCAGGTCGCGGTCGGCATGGAGGCGACGGTCGATATCAACAGCGCGGGCGCGGTCAAAGGCAAGATCAAGTCGCTGCCGGTGCCGAAGGCAGAAGGCGGCAACGGAAACGGCGGCGCTCAAGGGCCGAAGGTCACGAACCTCAGCGACTATCTGCTGATCTCGGTGGCGAAGCTGCCGGCGGGGGCGGGACGCGGCACGCCGCTCAGCTTCTCCATCGTCGTCGACCGTAAGGTCGATGCGGTCGTCATCCCGCGCTCGACGCTGCATACGGCCGGCGCGAGGACGTACGTCCAGGTCGCCGAGGCCGACGGTAGCAAGCGCGAGGTGGACATCGAGGTCGGCCAGCAGACGGCGACCGATATTGAAGTACTGTCAGGTCTGACGCCGGGACAGAAAGTCGTAGGCTCCTAAGCTATGGCGCTCATCCGGTTTTTATTTCGCAAAATGTGGAACACCCGCTGGCTTACGCTCAGCACGCTCGCGGGGCTGCTCGTGGCCGTCGCTTTCACGACCAGCATACCGATGTACGCGGACGGCGCGCTTAAGCGCGTCGTCGCGAGCTCGCTGAAGGAGAACAGCCAGGGGCTGCCCGCCGGCTCGTTGCTTTTCCGCTACCAGTCCAGCGACGGCAAGACGGATCCGGCGAACTTCGCCGCGGTCGACCGTTATATTAACGAAGACGTGCCTTCGCGCGTCGGGTTCCCCAAGGAAGCCGATCAGCGTAGCCTGTCGATCCGCTCGGCTGAGGTGCAGCCCGAAGATCCGGGCAAAGTCGACGCGAGCCGCACGCGCAAGATGACGATCTCGGCTTTAAGCGGCCTGAAGGATCAAGTGGAGGTTGCCGGCGGCAAGTGGTTCGCGGACCGTGCAGGGTCGGACGGCACGCTCCAGGCCGTCATGATGGAGGAGGCGATGCTTCGCCTCGACCTGCATGTCGGCGACGTGCTCCTGTACCCGATCTACGGCGGACTGAACGTGACGCTGCGCGTCGAGATCGTCGGCAGCTTCAAGCCGAAGGCCGATTCGGCCGCGTACTGGTACCAGGGCCTCGATACGCTGCTCGGCACGATGTTCATCGCCGAGCCCGCCATGCTGGAGGATCTCGTGGGGCAGCAGAAGATTCCGCTGCAAATCGCGGCCTGGTACTCCGCCTACGACCTGCGGAACATCCAGACGAGCCAACTGACGCCCCTCGCCCATACGCTGTCGCGGGCGGACATCGAATCCAACCAGCTGCTTAAGGACACCCAGGTGGTCATCTCTTTCGCCGACATGCTGAGCGAATTCCGCAAGCAGAGCGTGCAGCTTCAGACGATGCTGTTCACGCTCGCCGCGCCGATGATCACGATGGTATTCTACTTTATTACGATGAACGCGCAGCAGTCGCTCGAAAAGCAGCGCTCCGACATCGCGGTGCTCCGAAGCCGGGGGGCGGGGACGCGGCAGATCTTCCTGCTGTTCCTGCTCGAGGGCATTCTGCTCGGCATCGTGGCGCTCGTAATCGGGCCGTTCATCGGCTGGTATATGGCGAAAAGCATCGGCTCGGCGAGCGGATTCCTTGAATTCGTCAACCGCAAGTCGATTCCGGTCGGCTTCTCGACCGACAGCGTGCTGGCAGGCGCGGCGGCCGTCGTCGTCGCGATCGGCGCGGCCGTCATCCCGGCGCTCGTATTCACGCGCACTTCGATCGTCGACTACAAACGCAAAATGGCGCGGGGCGACCGCAGGCCTTTCTGGCAGCGCTGGTTCCTCGACGTCGTGCTCGTGGGCGTGGCCGCATACGGCTGGTATCTGTTCAACGAACGCCAGATGATCTCGTTCAAGACGGGCATGACGACCGACCAGCTGAACGTGCAGCCGTTTCTGTTTTTCGTGCCGGCGATCAGCATATTCGCGGCGGGCCTCGTGTTTCTGCGGCTGTTCCCGCTGTTGCTGGCGCTGTTCGGCTGGCTCGGCCGCTCGTTCCTGCCGGTGTCGCTCTACTTGACGCTGACGCAGCTGTCGCGCTCCGCGAAGTCGTACTACCCGCTGATGATCCTGCTCATTCTGACGCTCGGCCTCGGCGTTTACAACGCGTCGGCGGCCCGTACGATCGGACTGAATTCGGAGGAGCGCATTTTGTATAAGCACGGCGCGGACGTCGTCGTCTCGGCTGCCTGGGAAGGCAATGCCGAAGTGTCTCAGCCCTCCGGCGGCTCGGGCGGCGGTTCCGGCGGAGGAAGCGGCGGCGGTTCCGGCGGCGGGGGCTCGGGCGGCGGAGGAGGCTCCGGCGGTGGGCAATCGCGCCCGGTACCGACCAAGATCAACTACAATGAGCCGCCATTCGAGACGTTCCGGCACCTGCCCGGCGTCGTGCATGCAGCCCGCGTGCTGCAGGCGAAGGCGAGCCTTACGGTCGCCGACCGGACGGCGGGCCAGGCGACGGTCGTCGGCATCGACAACGTCGATTTCGCCCGGGTAGCCTGGTACCGCAAAGACCTGTATCCTGCGGGCTTCTACAAGTACTTGGCCGTTATGGGCAGATCCGCAGGCTATGCCCTCGTCTCAAGCAACCTGGCCAAAAAATACAATTTGAAGCCGGGCGACCAGATCGACGCGATTTTGCAGGATCAGAAGATCCCGTTCATCATCGCGGCGACGCTGCCTTACTGGCCGGCGCAGTATCCGGACGAATCCCCGTTCCTGGTCGCCAATCTGGATTACCTATACGACAATATGCCGCTCATGCCTTACGACGTCTGGCTCAAGATGGAGCCCGACGCCAAGACGGCGCCGCTCATCCCGGCGCTCCAGGAGAAGGGCGTGGAGATCGCATCGATCTCGGATGCCCGCAGCGACCTGATCGCGCAGAGCAAGCACCCGGCCAGGGGCGGCGTGTTCGGCATTCTCAGCCTCGGATTCATGGTCACGATCATCGTCACGCTATCCGGTTACATTCTGTATTGGTTCTTTAACCTGTCGGGACGGATCGTGCAGATCGGCATCCTGCGCGCGATGGGATTGTCCAGGCGCCAGCTGACCGGCATGCTGCTGCTCGAACAGGTATTCACCGCCGGACTGTCGATCGGACTCGGCATCGGCATCGGCAAGCTAGCGAGCATGCTGTTCCTGCCGTTCCTGCAGACGACGGACAATACGGCCGGCCAAGTGCCGCCGTTCCGCGTCATTTTCGAGCAGACAGACACCTATCGCCTGTATATCGTCGTCGGCTTCATGATGCTGGTCGGCGTCCTGATGCTGATCACCCATATCCGCCGCTTGCGCGTCCATCAGGCCGTCAAGCTGGGAGAGGAGCGCTAATCCATGATCGATTGCGAAGGACTCGTCAAAATTTACAAGACCGACGATCTGGAGGTCGTCGCCCTGCAAGGGCTCAATTTGTCCGTCAAGGACGGCGAGATGATGGCGATCATCGGCAACAGCGGCAGCGGCAAGTCGACGCTGCTCAATATTCTTGGCGGACTGGACCGGCCGTCCGCCGGCCAGGTACGGGTAGGACCCTGGGACCTGCTCAAGGTCACCGACCACGACCTGGTGAAGTACAAGCGAGAGACGGTCGGCTTCATCTGGCAGAATAACGCGCGCAACCTGCTGCCGTACCTTTCGGCACTTGAGAATGTGGAGATGCCGATGATGTTCAACGGCAAGGTCGACCGCGCTTACGCCAAGCAGCTGCTGGAGTGGGTCGGGCTCAAGGACCGGATGCACAACAAGCTGACGCAGCTCTCGGGCGGGGAGCAGCAGCGGGTCGCGATCGCGATCTCGCTGTCCAACCGCCCGAAGATGCTGCTCGCCGACGAGCCGACGGGCTCGGTCGACTCGCGGACGTCCGATATCATTATGGACATCTTCCGCAAGTTCAACCGCGAGTTGGGCTTGACGATCGTCATCGTCACGCACGACTTGTCGCTTGCCGGCAAGGTCGACCGCGTCGTCGCGATCCGCGACGGACTGACGAGCACCGAGTTCATCAAGCGCAATCCGAACCTGGACGGCGCGCCCCCGCTTAGCGGCGTTGGCGTGAACGACGACGTGCACGAGGCGTTTGTCGTCGTCGACCGCGTCGGGCGGCTGCAGGTGCCCAAGGAATATTTGAAGCAGCTTGAGATCGGAGACAAGGCAACGATGGAGTTCGACGGAGACAAGATCGTCATCCGCGCGCCCAAAACAAACGAGGGGGAATCCGCATGATGGACCAAAGAAAGAAAACAGTTAGACGTGTCGTGGCCGGCGGCCTGACGCTAAGCCTGCTCGTGCCGCTGCTCGCAGCGTGCAACGACAAGAACGAAGACGATCCGAACAACCGCCGCACGCTGCGCATCGGGATGATGTACGGCAGCTCGCAGGACGAATCGTATTACCGTCAACAGTACACCGACCTTTTCGAATATACGCACAAAAATATCGATATCGAGCTCGTACCCGCGATCGACTGGACGGAGCAGCAGTTCGAGGAGCCCGACAAGCAGCAAAACGTCGACCAGCTTGCCAAGGTAAAAGAGATCATGACGGGCGCCAACCCGGTTGACGTCATGATCGTCGACTCTACGGCCATGCTCAGCCAGCTCGTCCAGGAAAATATGCTGAAGCCGCTCGATCCGCTTATCAAGGAAGACAAGATCGATCTGACCGATTACGTGCCTTCGGTCATCGACGGCATCAAGCAGGTCGGAGACAACCAACTGTACGCCTTGACGCCGACCTTCGTGCCTTCGGCGCTGTTCTACAACAAGACGCTGTTCCAGAAAAACAACATCGAGCCGCCGCACGACGGCATGAGCTGGGACGAAGTCATCAACCTGGCCAAGCGCTTCGGAGACGGCAAGGGCGGCAAGGACGCGACGTTCGGCTTCTCCTTTAACCAATGGGGGGCGAGCGACGGCTTCTCCGACATGACGCAGTATGCCGCGCCGCTGAACCTGCGGGTATACGACGAAAAGGGCGAAAAGATGCTTGTCAACACGGCGCAATGGGAAAAGGTATGGACGACGATCGCCGATCTGTACAAAAAGCACGTCGTGCCGACGCAGGACGACATGCAGAAGATTTACGAGGCACAAAACAAGGAAGTCGCCGGCGGCGACGGCAACCAGGTCTACAACCCGTACCAGAACCAGCTCTTCTTCTCCGGCAAGATGGCGATGGTGCTCGGTCAGTATTACATGCTGAACGATCTCGAGACCTACAACAAAAACTATGAAAAGCTGAAGATGACGAAGCTCGACTGGGACGTCGTGACGGTGCCGCAATTCATTAACGAAGCGCCGGGCGTCGGCACGAATATCACGCTGAGCGCGCTGACGAGCATCAACGCGAAGGCTGCCAACCCGGACGATGCCTGGGAATTCGTCAAGTTCATGAACGGCGAGGACTGGGCGAAGCTGAAGTCCCGCAGCAGCTACGAAATGACGGCCCGCAAATCGTTCATCAAGCCGCGCGACGGCATGAACTACAACATCAACGCGTTCACGCAGCTGCAGCCGGCTCCGCAGCAATCCCTGGCCGACGCCAAGCTTCTGCAGGAGCGTCCGAACCTGAACTACATCAATCAGTTGGGCAGCAGCGAATTCCAGCAGGTGCTGAGCGGCAAGCTTTCCGTCAAGCAAGCGCTCAAGGAATACGAGGAAAAAGGCAACGACATGCTGCAAAAGATCAAGCTGAACCCGAAGGGACAGTTCGATCCGGGCATCGGCGGCGACGTGTACGGCGGCGGCGGCGTAGTCAGACCGCTGGACTGATTGACCTGAACTTTTAAATATCCATTTACTTCGACTTCGCTATCCATCATGATTTACTACCTTTGCGCGATCAGTCATCCATGAGCTGATCGCGCTTTTTTTCGCCCATGAACGGAAGATATTGCCGCTTGAGGAAACAGAAGGGGGACTATTCAATGTTAAAGAAAATAAACAAAAGCTGGGGCATCGCGCTGGCGTCGCTATTGGTCGCCGTGCCCGTGCTTGGCGCCTGCACGGATAGCGCAAAGAGCAATGACAAGGAACGCAGAACGCTGCGGATCGGCATGCTTTACGGGAGCAAGGAAAGCGAATCGTATTACCGGCAGCAGATGACCGATATGTTCGAGGTGGACCACGGGAATATCGACATCGAGTTCGTATACGGCAACGATTATTCGAATATGCAGTTCGCGACCGAGGAAGAACGCAAAAAGCAGCAACAGCAGGATCCGCAAGAAAATCTGCGGGCGATCATGTCAGGCGATAACCCGATTGACGTCGTGATGACGGATATCGCGTCTATGAAAAAGCTGGCATCGGACAATCTCCTGAAGCCGCTCGACGATTATATCAAGCAGGACAAGATGGATCTGTCCGACTTTTTGCCGGCCGTCATCGACACGATCAAGGCGCAGGGAGACGGCCGCATTTACGGCCTGTCGCCGACCTTTTCAAGCAATGCGGTCTTCTACAACAAAAAGCTGTTCGCGAATGCGAAGGTAGAACCGCCAAGAGACGGCATGACGTGGAACGAGCTGTTCGCCGTAGCCCAATCGATGAAAAGCGGCAAAGACAAGGATGCGGTGTATGGATTCGCTTTTAACAACTACGGCGGCGGGCTCAGCATGTATGACGCCCAATCCACGGTCGCAAGCTTCTCGCAGATGAGAATGTTCGATACGACCGGGGAGAAGATGACCGTCCATACGAAGACATGGGCCGATGCGTGGTCCAAGCCGATCCAGCTCTATAAAGACCGGGTAATCCCGCATGCCGAAGACATGCAGCAGACGGCTTCCATGGCGTCTTCAGACGGAAGCTACGCATACAACCCGTACCAAGGCAACGGATTTATCGGCGGCAAGATCGCCATGGTCATCGGCAATTATTATATGGTGAACGATCTGATCAACTACAATAAAAACGCAAGCAAAATGAAAAACGCCCAAGCGCTAGATTGGGACGTCGTGACGATGCCGCAGCTCGAGAGCGGGGGCTCGAACGGCGTGTATCTGGGCAACCTGGCCTCGGTCAATGCGAAGAGCGCCAATCCGGACGATGCCTGGGCGTTCATCAAGCATATGAACAGCGAGGAAGTGGCGAAGTTCAAGGCGAGAAGCCAGGGAGAGCTCAGCGTGCGGCAGAAGTTCATCCAGCCAAAAGATGGGGCCAACTACCGTATAGAAGCGTTTACCAATGTCAAGGTAAACACCGACGATCTCGGCGAGGCCGACCAAGCGCTATACCGGGAGCGCCCCAACCTCAATCTCATCTCGGAACTGGGCGGCTATCTGTTCCAGGAGGCGGCCGACGGCAAGAAGACGATCGACGAAGCGCTGGCCGAATGGGACAGCAAGGGCAACGAGCTGCTGCAGAAGATCAAGCTGGATCCGACGGGGGATTTGTCCTCGGAGCTGCAGACCTACAGGGACGCGGCGCAATCCGGCATGAAAAATATGTTGCGGGCGGCCGCAGGGGAGGCAGTCGCCATCGAACAATAAGAAGGCGCCTTCCGACCCGGCCGCCGGGGTTAAATCGTATCCGATTCGAGCATCCTATACCCATAACGACCACAATCCGGAGGGACGGATAAGGGATGAATTGGGTGTACTGGTCGCGGCTTTACGATAGCAAATTCCAGGCGGGATGCCTCGTGCGCCGCATCGAGAACGACGGCTGGCTGTTCGGCGTCGAAATGCCGCGGGAGGTCGAAGTGTACCGTTCGAGAAAAGGAAAATTCGGCGTCCGGTACATGCCGTAATCGCGTTCAGAAGGACCCGCCGCAGACTACGGTTGCGGCGGGTCCTCTTGCTGTGGTATCGTCGACGGAGAAGAAGAGCGGTTCGCGTCCGCTTAATATTTATGACAGGAGGGGAAGCAGATGAGGAGAATGCCGCTGTCCGCGGACACCGCGCAGAAGCTTGCGGCACACCTGAAGGTGCCGCTAGAGCATCTGATGCACATGCCGCAGCATATCCTGCTTCAGAAGCTCGCGGAGATGGCCGAAAAGGAAGCCGGAGCCGCTTCGGAGTCAGAGTCAAAAGAAAATGAGGAGAAAAATCAAAAAGAATAGCGATTTTTCCTTGACGGATGATCTCTTCGTGCGGTATATTAATTCTTGTCGCCATTGAGGGACACTTGATCGTTTAACGACGCGGGGTGGAGCAGCCCGGTAGCTCGTCGGGCTCATAACCCGAAGGCCGCAGGTTCAAATCCTGCCCCCGCAACCAACTTTCTCTGCTTCCTCGTAGGATCATGACGAGGGCCCTTAGCTCAGTGGTTAGAGCTGTCGGCTCATAACCGATTGGTCGGGGGTTCGAGTCCCTCAGGGCCCACCACAGCGAGGAACGGTCAAGCGCCCGCATCCATCCATGCCGGGGTGGCGGAATTGGCAGACGCACAGGACTTAAAATCCTGCGATGGGTGACCATCGTACGGGTTCGACCCCCGTCCTCGGCATACTTATGAGATATGGGGTTTACGTCCCTAGCCATATATAACGGTAAAAGAATAATTGTCGCTTGATCCTGTGAGGTACAGATACGTACATGTGCACCAAGGATCATGTCGCAGATGATACTCCCTTCACTACTACTTTTCTTATTTTAAGTAGATGAAAGGAGTTCTTTTTATGTCAAGAATTACTAAAACGACTCTAAAGAAGCGTGTGCTAAGTTGGAAGAACGCGATGGATGAATTTCTTTTTTTGAAGAAGGCCCAAGGTATAAGTGAGTTAACATACGATGATTATTCTCGTCATATATCACAGTTCATGAATCGATTTAATCCAACCTTTGATTTTTCTATTCTCAAAACCCAGTTATACTCGTATCTGGCTCAGCCGGATATTAAACCAAGTACTTATAATAACCGTCTTGTGTATCTGAGGGCATTTCTTAACTGGTGTGTAACTGAGGATATAATTTCAACTAATCCGTTGTCTGATTTAAAAAAACGTAAAGATGAAGGCCGCAAAGTTAATCTAGGCACTGATACTCTTATAAAACTACTTTCTTTACCAAACAAGTCCACCTTTGTTGGAATTAGAGATTTTTGTTTGCTGTTACTAACTTTGGATTGTGGGATCCGTCCTAAAGAAGCATTTGCATTAGTGCCAAGTGATTTTAATTCAGATGCACTTGAGGTTTATATTGCCGCTAAAAATGCAAAAACTAGGGTTTCAAGAACGCTACCGATTTCAACGCAAACTGCTATTGAAATAAAACGTCTAATAAGTGTGCGGGCCTCGGAATGGTCAGAGGAAGTACCTATTTTTTGCACATATGAAGGTAAGAGCTTAAACCGTCACACTTGGGGCGATAGGCTGGAAATATATAGTGGTTTTCTAGGCGTGCATATTCGCCCTTATGACTTAAGGCATTCGTTTGCCTTGTATTTTCTACGTAATGGGGCAAATGCATTAACGTTGCAACGGATTCTAGGGCATGCGGATCTAAGTATGACGAAACGTTATGTTGCTTTAACTAATAATGATCTTAAAGAGCAGCATTTATCTGCTACGCCTATTAGTACCTTAATGCCGAACAAAAAGCGATTAAAAAGGATTTAGTTAAATAGGTGGTTAAGGGTCTCTTCACAATTGCATGTTCGTTCTCTGACGCTTAAGAAGCCCTTCTGAGCGGTTTAGCTATGATGTGGTTGATTGTGAGGGGGGAGATTTCTGTGGGCTTACAATCGAAATATGAGCGTCTACTGGTCTGATTACCCTCTATTGTTCTAATTTTCATGTAGAAATGAATATTCCAGATGCTATTATGAAAACATACACAAGAGAGGTAGGTGATGGGACTGGCTGAGATAAAATTTAGCAATGAAGAAATACAAGCGGCAAGAGAAGTCGATATTAGAGAATTTGCAATTTATAGAGAACTGCAAGTAGAGAAGTTTGCTCCATTGATGTATAGAATAGTTGGGAATGCAATAGAAATAAAGGGAAACCAATTTCACGATCGCCAAAATGTTTAAAAGCATGGCAATGCTATATGCTTTGCCGAGCAAGTTTTAGACTTGGGTTTTCTAACGGCAATGGATGAACTTTTACAATTTATTCGATCAGAGCAAAGAATTCAATAACATTTCCAAGGCGGCTGCTGCCGCCTTTTTTGTTGAATAGACTGATCTATGCGTGTTGAGAAACTACTATTATATACTGCGTTACTAATAAAATCAATGTAAATTGGGCAATTATTCCTCTGTTCCCTCTAACTCACTAGTGAAAATCTTGGATGAAATGAGTAGGATTAGTTGGTATCCGCTGCTAATTGACAATAGAATCCAGGAGAGAAGTAAAAAATGTACTCTTATATCTCGCTCCATCCATTACTGTATGGAAAAAAAGGTTACGTACCGGAAGCCGAAAAGTGAGTGAAATCAACTCAATTTATGGTGTTCTTTAACAATATACTTATTAACAATATACTAACTAACAAAGGGATCGGTGGCTATGGGTAAAGCTGTTCTCAACCAAATGAGTAAGGGCAAGATTATTGTTTTTAATTCGTTTCTCGTCCACGGCGACAGGAGGCTCAACCCAAAGGAACTTTACCTTTATGCTTTACTTCAAGCGAGAATGTCTTGGTTTTTGGGGGTGACAGAGATTTCAGTCAATACTATAGTTAAGTTTCAAACGATCTATTATGACGACAAACGAAATCCGGCAAGCATTAAAAAGTTACTTCAGCAAATTAGTCAAAAAGGCGTAATTCAAATAAGTCCCACAGAGTTCAGTTTAAATACAGTAATATCGATTACCTTTCCAATTCGTGAGGTAGGATATGAACTTATCGATCGCAATACATTTCAACTTACGGACGATCCTGACGAATTCTATGTAATTTGCACACTTCTTGCTTTTGGGAAGAAAGGATACACAAAACAGAAAGAGAAATGGAGCGATGTATTAGGTTACTCCTCGCCAAATACCGGAAAGGCTGTTATAGATAATTTAATAGAAAAAGAAATCGTTCTTTGGAGACCTGGGAAAACAAACCAAGATAGTTTGGGTCATTTTAAAACTGACATAGGTAAGTTCTACCTCAATAATTTCCCTTTAAGCGGGACTGAAATAGCAGGCGAATTTGATTTGCATGAAGATAAATCTGGGCAAATTAAAGAAGAGGGAGATACTCTTAAAAGTCTTCCGGAAGTGAAAGTAGGACAAGTGGAAGTTCCTTTATTAACAACTTCAGAAGAAATTTTCCATCAAGGAACGTCGAATGAGTACGATACTGTTCTGGGATTCTTAAGTAGTTCAGATATTAAAGATCGAATTAAAACGTCTAATGTCGGTCGTCAGGTCGTAAATCGAAACGGTGAAACGGTTTATGCTAAGATACAATACGATGATTATGCTCTATTTAAAATTGCAGAGGAACATGAAATTGATCTAGGTTTTGTAAAGAGATTTAAAAAACTGCCAGCTTACAACGATCTGTGGCAACAATATGAGGAAGAATACTTACAACATCTTTCTAACCGTCGTGCTGCAACTGAGGAAGCAGGAAGAATAATAGAATTATATGAAGAAATACAGCGTTTCAATGGAACTCCTATCTTACTTTATGATGGTAATAAAATAAATAGCGCAAATATTCCGAATGATTTTAATCTAAATCTAATATTTGCCGTAGCTATAATATCTAATAACACCGTTGATGAATCATCAGAAACTCAATCTAATCATTCTGTCGAAGAAATAACCTTAGACATGATTTTTGGACAGGGTAGAAGTTTTTCTGAGGAAATTCTATTTCAAGCTAGGAAAGCGTTATTGGACCAGATTAAGGGGAAGCGGGCTTCATCAGCAGACCTTGAAGAAATAAGAGATATGATCGATCAATTATGTCAAGCTGCGAACACAGGGAAACGATACGACGAAGATTGGGAAGGAGATGAATGGGTATACGACGGTGTATCGGAGTCTAATATGAGTAAGCTAAGTAGAATGGCGGAAAATCGACGAAATAAAAATGTATAGCATGAACGTAACTATGTTACTTTCATCGCTCGAAGTTTGTTAAATGTTATCGATCCGATCACTATGTACAAAATCTCTACTTATCTACTGCCACTAAGCGTTCAGCGTGATTTATAAATATTAATCTTCACAGGTAAGACTAGCGGAAAAGCATGTGAGGTGTGCGTTTCACGATAGATCACGCGATGATGTTTTTCACTCTGAGGAGCAAATTCTTTCACTGCTGATCCGTGCTCAAGTCTGGCGATCCGTTCGGCTTTGCCGGTCAATAGGATGTGTGGAACGGCCCAGACGGTCCCCTGCGCAGCTCCTCGATCATCACCACGACACCAAATGAGTTTGTAGAAGACGTTCATGATCGCATGCCGGTGATTCTGCCATCGAAGATCATAGATCCCTAGCTCGATCCGGAAGAGGACGACCTCGAAAACTTCAAGAGCTGCTCGTGTATTACGATGCGGTCAAAATGAGACGTTACTTGGTAACAAAGAACGTCGGTTCTTTTAGTAATACTGGAACTTCCCTTATCGAAGAAGTGACGTTGAACAGAAAATAGGAGGCTCGATCGTGCTGCCTGATCTCGACGCAAGCTGCTGCGTATCCTAGCGGCTTAAGTATTAAGGCACAACCGATTCCCGTCCATGTGGATTCTCTGGAGGAAGACGGGGCGCCGAGAAGCAGATCTGCTGCGATTGCTCAAGGCGCTTACGGAAAAAAATATATCGATTAGGAAGAAATTCAGTGCGTACAGGCGCGGATATTAAAGGAATGGAGTATGGGGGAATATGCGTCAGCCGAAGGAAGCGTGGGCTGTTAATCCATGGGAAATTGAGAATTTTTGAGTATTAAGCGCCAGACTGACTGGCGCTTTCTGTAGTTTATTTATTTTTACTGCTTTCCAAGTTCTACTTTTGGCCAAAAATATTCTTTAAAACATATATTTTTTCTTTTAATTTGGAAAGAGTGTCTTCTACGCTAACCTCACCTTTTTTGAATCCTCGATCATCATTATCACACGACTTACAATAAGTAACATTGGTCTTGTTGACTTTGCCACATTCACAGGTCCATTTATCTGAGTCATACCTTGCTCTTTGAATAAACTTACTATTAATTAAGTCTTGAATCTTTTCAAGTTGCACAATATCATCTGTATGATATTTGCGTTTATCTCCGTTAACGAGTACAAGTGCATATTTCTTTACAATCCACTCAGTATTAGTAACAAGTATATTCTCTATAAGTTCATAGTCGATAAGTTTTGTTTTTGCGATTATGGTCATTGCCTTACCGTGAGAATTTAGCTTATCATATAAAAACTTTTTTGCTGTTTGCTCATCAACACCCATGAAGTATTGAAACACATTTTCGAGCGAGTTGTTATAATCATACTCTGTCGTTTGAAAAAGCTTAAATATTTGTGACATTACTTCCGGTGAATAATATTCTAAGATTGATGGCCAATAGTTAGGCACCACATTATAATCTTGGTTTACGTTATAAATCATGTTAAGCCGGACATATTCACTCTGGTACTTTTCAAATGAGACTTCATTCTGCATGCTGAGAGGCAAAGTATTCTTTTCGACTCCATAATCAGGAATAAAAGCGGCAGTTCCCGTTGCTGTAACCATAAACATTTGTTTACCTTTACCCGAAACCTCGTCATGATCTATACTAACACCTACGATCGCATTAGCACCTATTTTTGTTGCTTCACTAGTGAGACGTTCCATAACCTCGTCATAAATGCTTTTTAATTGTTTTTGATATGTTGCGGATCTGCCACCGAAGATATCGCTGAAGCTGGCAAAAAAATCCGAAAACAAATCGACTCCGGTTACAACTCTTGCCGAAACAATCCCTTTGTAATCCCTAAGTTCGATTGACTCTTTAAGTGATGTAGTTGTAACTAATACATTATCTTTTGCCATATGTATCGCCTCCGTGAGGTGTTAAAGCAAGCATTAAAGTTCTATCGAAACACAGTTTACTTTAAATATCAATATTAAAATAAGTGGGAAGGTTATTCTTTATAAGATAAATATGGTCATGAAACAGCTGAGCTAAATGCAGAGATTAATCTGGAAACGTACAGCATCGGCAGAAGTGTTATTTTCCATTACAAGAACCATTATTAGAACCATTGCAGGAATATGGGAATGACCATCGCTCTCATCTGGCTAGTCCAGGCAGACAGATCT
Source organism: Cohnella sp. GCM10012308 (assembly GCF_042649185.1). NCBI lineage: Bacteria > Bacillati > Bacillota > Bacilli > Caryophanales > Paenibacillaceae > Cohnella > Cohnella sp. GCM10012308. The sequence goes on along the minus strand of NZ_JBHRYU010000001.1, from coordinate 528,681 downwards.
AGACGGATCTCCATAGACTAAAGGTTTAAAAAGGGAGCCATTCAAAAACGTCAATTGTTAAGTACCTCCGATTTGATAACAATGATAACTTGTTAAGGTGTAAGGCTAAAGCTTAGAGGGTAAAGGATTTTCGATAATACAGTAGTTTTATGCAAATGTTGAAAAAAAAGCATTAAAGCATAGCGGCATATACACATTTTGCCGATAGATCATCGATTGATAATCGAGTTATCAATACCTCACTTAAATAAAAGTGGGAGTCTACGGTAGTATATAGTTGGAACAAGTGAAGTGCGCTAACCCCCACTTGTACATGATCTACCGCTTTAAGAGCAGTTGGCTTCGACTAGATGACGGACAACCGAAAGAAAAGTAGCCCTTACCATTGTCGTGGGATGGGGGCTACTTTTTCTTTAAATGCACATATCTACATAGCATAAAAAAACCATAAGAGTAAAGTCGATTGATAAGCATTGTCACAGTGCTTTACGTTTCCTGGTTTCTCTTATAAGAGTCGACTTACTTATTCCGGTTAACGCAGTAACTTTGTTATATGAATTCATTTGTAGCAGTTCTAAAGCATGATTGATTTGTTTTATCGTATAAGTTTTTGGGCGACCTTCCTTAAAGCCCTCTTTCAGCTTCGCAATTGATTTTCCTTCCTGGGTACGTTCCACAATCATATCTCTCTCAAACTCTGCAAAGCCAGAGAAGATAGTGAGAATGAGTCTTCCTGTTACAGTATCCTCAATAACCCCCATGTGTGGATGCGTATTCCTCGACTGAACAAATCTCTAACTATTGTTATGGCATCTACGGTTGAACGTGCGAAGCGATCAAGCTTTGAAATAATCAGGGTATCTCCAGATGTAAGTTCCTTGAGCAATCGGATAAACTCTGGCCTGTCCTTCTTAGTGCCGGTAAATTTCTCTGAATAGATTTTTTCCGCACCGTAAGTTTTTAAAAGCTGAATCTGTGCTTCAAGATCTTGCCCTACAGTGGACACTCTTGCATAGCCGTAAATCATAAATGTTGACCTCCGATTATGACCATAAGGTATGACACCGAGAGATGCATTGATTTTACGTTATCCAATATATGGTGTAAATACTTGTAAGTTATGGCACTGAACTAACATATCCGGGGGTGGTTTTTACCAAAGATTTCATATAAAAAATGCGATAACCATATAGCACATCTGAATCCCCAATTAAATTGGAATTTAAATGTGACAAGCATTACAGAGCTGGGCTTCATACTTAGATAAGGCGGACTTCAATTATTAAGTATAATAATAGCCAATAATATTTATAACAGAGTCACAAACCGACAATTTATGACAAGGCTAGTGTTATATATTTATCTTCATGGTCGAATTATATAATCTTTGTAAATTATGAAAGGAGAAAAGACTCATATTTCGATCATTGTAAAAGCGACTATTATTATGGAGGGTAATATGAAAAAATACGGTTTAATTATATGCTTTATTTGTTTATCAATTATCATTTGTTATACTGCTTTTGCTGCTGAGAAAACAGAGAGCTTTAATACCGTTTCAGCACCATCTTCTACTCCTAGTTCTACACTTCCTCCAAATCCTTCTTCGTTAATTAAAGCAACGCCTAAACCATTAATAAAAAGTGGACAGACTAATAGTAACAAAACAACTTCATCTTTAGCAGCTTCTACTCCATCAATTACTGGCGTTGCTGTTAACTCAACGCAGATAAATTGGACTGTTGTTTATCCTACAAGTGGCATTTATGGAAATCGACTTGAGCTATACAAATCAGGTACAGGTTGGTCCAATATAACTCCAGACTATTACACAGCGAATGGGACATATTCTTCAACTAATTTGACGCCAGGTCATTATATGGGCAGACTAACATACCTTAATGGTAGTACTTGGGTAACCTTGGATAATTGGGTTGCACTATCCGTGCCTGAGCCAAGTATTATTAAAATAAAGTCAACAAATAATTCAATAACATGGAAGGCGGTCTATGAAGTTTCGGGTCAATGGGGGAATAAATTGGAATACTGGAATAGTACTTCTGGTTGGCAGAACATCTCAAATAGTAACAATACGTTAAATGGAGAATATACTTCAGCAAATTTATTGCCCAACCAAACATATATGGGAAGACTGACCTATTATCATTCCGTTACTGCTAGTTATGTTACTAAAGATATTTATATAACTACTAATAAGTTGTCATCTCCCCTAAATGTTAGTGTAGTTAAAAGCGGTATAACTACAGCGAAAGTAAGTTGGGCCGAGCCAGAAGACACTAGAGGGTTGCCGCTAACTTATTCTATCTATGATGGAACGACTTTGTTAGGAACTACAACCGATAAAACCTTTGAATACACTGCTACTCCGTTTCAAACATATACTATTTCAATAAAAGCGAGTGATTCGTCAGGGGCTTCAGCAGGGAGTACACCTGTTATCGTAAATTTAACATCTAACCAGTTAACTGCTCCATTAAATGTAAGTGTAGTGAAGACCAATGCAACCACTGCAAGAGTGAGTTGGTCAGAGCCAGAATATACGAGAGGATATGCACCAACTTATTCTGTTTATAATGGAACGATACTGTTGGGGACTACTACCAATACAACCTTTGATTTTACAATAACTAACTTTGTTACCTATACAATAATAGTAAAAGCGAGTGATCCGCTGGGAACTTCAACAAACAGCACACCGGTCATAATTAATTTAACTACTGACCAATTAACCGCTCCTAGAAATGTTACTGCTATAAAAACTGGGATAAATACTGCAAAAGTAAGTTGGTCTGAACCAGAATATACGAGAGCTGGGAAAGGAATAACTTACTATATTTATAATGGAACGACCCAACTGAGAACTACGGCCAAACTATTTGTTGATATTACTACAACTCCGTTTGTCACGTATACGTTTTCAGTAAAGGCGAGCGATTCGATCGGGACTTCAGCTGCTAGTGTACCAATTACTGTGAAATTTTTTAACGAAGCAGTTTATATCTATACTAACGGCCGGCTAACTAGCATCGTGATGAACAATAAAACAATAAATTATTATTACAATAACAACGGAAGCTTAACATCCAAACAAGTGGTTAACAATTAACTTTTAGTATGGAGGAGAAAACATGAAAAGAGTGAAAAAAATGAAGAGAAATAAATGGCTAATTCTAGCCTTAGTTTTAGGAATAATCTTCTCATCGTTTAATTTTGATTCATTTAGTTATGCAACAGCGCAAGTAGATAAAATTAAAGACTATATAAATCCAGTAGAGGAGCAAGGATCATCATTTTTAGTTGAACCTACTCCACCTCCACCAATGGTAATAAATCATGAGCCACCAAAGGCAATAGAAATTACAGTTGCGAATGCTGTTTATGGACTAGACATATTAAGTGTTGCAGGATCAGTCTATGAGACGTCCGAATTGACAACTACAAGCGTAAGCATTCTTGAAAATGAAATTGAACTTTCTAAAGAAGAGATTTTACACTGGTTCTCTAAAGGAATGACGATTCAAGATTTGTTAGAAGCAACTGTGATTGGAAAAAGTTATGGCTTGCCGATTAACGAAGTCTTACAAAACGCAGAGGCGGGACAGAGTTTTCAACAACAGAGAATAGAGCTGGCCAAAGCTTGGCTAAACGGCGAGCTTGACGCTCCAAAAACTCTCGAAGTGCGGCAAGAATCCTTTATAGGGAAAGAAACAGCGAATAACACGCAAAGTCGAGCATTTCCTTTAACTACTTCAAAAGTTGAAGAGCAGGCATATTCTGCAGAAACGGCCGAGTTAATTTTAAAGGTGTATGCATCGTATGCTAATTTAACGATTGAAGAAATTATCGAAGGTTACCACGATGGCGGCGACCAGTTCTTTGCGAAAGTCGTCCAACTTTACGAGCCTGTTCAGCGATCGGAGGAAAGTGCGCAATGAAGAGGATTTTAGAAAAGCTCAAGCTAGCTCTTGGTGTTCTGTTATTTTTTAGTGTGGGTAGCCAAGCTGCTTATGCCGATACTGCATCGGAAGTCGCTGGCGCACTCAATAGCCTTGTCGTTCCGAAGGTAGTAAATGAAACTAACAAACCCTTCTTGGCCGACAGGTATCAAATGGAGGAAACTATCGACCCTCAAAGCGGTTCGCTTACGATTAAAAAAACAGATATTTCTCTTCCTGGCCGAGATGGATTAGATCTTAATATTGGCCGTATATATAATTCTTCGCAAGCCGAGGCAGGTTCTAAATTTGCTGAAGGGCGCGTGACAGCGTATCAGTCGTGTACTGATACGGTATGCCAACCGCCAGTATACTCTTGGACTATTATGAATTTACTAAATCCTAAGACTGAGCTGAATTCTCGATTTAATTTAGGATCAGGTTGGTCATTTTCCTTCCCCTATATTGAAAATAATATTTATCACGATGGGTTTGGTGCTAGTTACGAATTTACATCAGATGGGATATTAAAGGATTATCCTAATAAAGATGCAAAAATCACCTTCGATTATAGCTATGATAATGGTCAATCTGAACAATTTGGTCGATCTTACTATTTATTTACCGACGAGAACTTAAAGAAATACTATTTTTCGAGTTATGGAAATTTAATGGGTGTTAAAGATAAAAATGGTAACGAAATTATTTTTACATACCAGAAACGACCAGGCTACGATCTCCAATATAACTTTCCTTATCAAATTACTGATACGGTAGGTCGGCTTGTTACGTTTAATTATGAAAATACTCTTGATGGCAATGTCAACGCTTTGGAAAATATAACCGTATCTGTTCAAGATCCTGCCAAGACTTCTTCATATGCAGTTCAATACACAAAAACGGGCGACACTATTAATTATCGAAACAGCCCGAAACTATGGAGAGTTACCGAAGCTTATAATACTGTCCAAGCTACAAGTACTTACTACGAATATTCACTTCAAGAATCACATTTTGATTTTACGCATAAACAATTAGAGTTTCCATATGGTAACTGGGAAACCTCAACCTACTTGTTATTAAAGACTATTCAGTACAACAATAGTAAGACTCAATTTGATTATGAAAAGGTGACAAGAAATTTAGGGACGAGCGGCGCATATTACGCTTATCGAATTAAATCAAGAGTTGATATCCAAAACGCTTTGATTCCCGAAGAAACAAATTTAATAACGTACGATTATACCAATGATTTTTCTGGATTTCCTGATTATACGAATTCAGATAATTTGCCTGAAACATACATTTACACTTCGGAGTCTAAGCAAATTAATAATTTAAAAAAGAAATCAACATTTAATGGTAAGCGGCAACCGACGCGTACGGAAACGACAGCTAGCAATGGAGAACGAAATATAGTTATAAATTCGGCCTTTGATCCCAATTTTAAATATTCACCGACTACAACAGAATATGAAATTTATAATTCTTCAAATGTGGCGGGGGAAAAGCTCTACCAAGCCAATACTTATACATCTTGGGGCCCAGTGGCCAGCACTACACTGCAATTACCTACGGCCTTGTATTCAAATGCCACAACAAAAGAAAAATATACAACTCGCTTTGAGTATCATCCAACATACCACTGGCTAACCAAAGCGTCAAACTGGTCAAGTTTAACTGATGCAAATGCAACTGTTCAAACCTACTCTTATTATGACAACTTGAACAATGATGGAGTTGGAAGGTTTGGGCGTCTTAAGGCGGCAACCAACGCGAATGCTGATACCGTTAATTATAGCTATACACTAAATGCCACCAATCAGGTTCAAACAACCATACAATCCCAAGTGATTGAAAATGGAAAAAACGCTAAATTGGAGACAGATTATGGTGCATCTGCGGGATATGCTTATCCTACTGAAATTCGCAATTTTTATACTGATAAGAACAACATATCCACTTTTTCCAAAGATATCTACAGTTATGATATGCTTTTAGGTCTAATAAAGTCAGCTAAAGATAATGCTTTAAATGAAACTGTTTATAAGTATGATGCTTTGGGACGTGTAACGTCAACCTTACAGCCGGCATACACGGGACAGGATGGGATTAAATATCAACTGGAGCAGTTAAATGAATATACACCTCAAATAAATGTAAACTTTAATGGTGTTCGTTCGGCATTTAGAGTGTATTCCTATGTAAAAGCAATTAATAAAACAACGAATGTTACTTCTATTAGTCAACAACGGAACCAGTATTATAATACTTACGGTCAATTATTGGGTCAAAATGTTCTTGATACGGAATTAGCGAAATGGATAAATGAAAAGCAAGTACAGTATGACAACCAATCAAGACCCGTTAAGGTAATAGATGATTTAAACAATACGAATATCTATTACTATGGGCCGTGGGATGAAGTGGTTCAAATTGAAGACGAATTTGGGAATAGATATATAACGCAGAATGATATTTTACAACGGAAACAAACTACTTTCTTTGTTGATAAGGCCAATTTAAACACGTATACAACAAATGTGGCACAACAAGAAAATCGATTGGAAACATACAGTGATGTATGGGGAAATACAACGAGCCGAAAGGCTTATCCTATTTGGCCAGATACAAGCGAAATTGTACAAGAAAGTTATGTATATGATATCGTGGGCAACCTAGTTAACTACACTGATCCCAATGGGTCCGGTTACAGCTACCTTTATGACAAACTTAAACAACTGACTGAAGTAACAGATCCATTAATGCAAAAAACTAGTTACACATATACAAAACTTGGTCAATTAAAAACTAATCAACAAAAGGATGGTAACAATACTTGGGTAACTGAAAAGCAATATGACGAAACTGGCACTCTGAATCAAGCTTTTGATCTAACGCTTCAAGGCACTACTGCAACGACTAAATCATCATATGTGCGAAGTCCATTAGGAAACATAGAGCAGAAAACTGACGCATTAGGTACGGTATTTAGTTATTTTTATGATGAGCTAAACAATCTTAAGACGGCAACAGCAGGCAATTATACTCAGAAAACATACTATAACGAAAATCCGTTTGGACCACAAAAGAGAGAAGAACTAATAAACAATGCAATGGTGAGAAAGACTGCTTATTCATACACTGCATTAGGATTGCTCAAAACTAAACAATATACCGGAGAGGATAACTATGCGCAGTCCACAACCCGCCAGTACGATACGCTTAATCGACTAACTCAAATCAAAAACGATCAGACGGCATTTGCTACCAACTACCTATATAATAAAACTCAATTGCAGAAGGTACAAACTGACGGTGCAATTGCAGCAAATATTAACGATACTTCAAAAAATGCCGTCTACGAATACTATGCGAATGGTACATTGAAACAAATAACATATCCTACATTATCTAATGGCGTCGTTTTAAAGACAGTGTACGTTTATGATGGACTAAAGCGATTAAAGCAATTAACCAATTTTAAAGGGCCCCAGATTTTAAGTGAGTACGTCTACACTTATGATGGCAATGGCAATATTAAGACTATAAAGGACAGTACAGGTACTACCACCTATACGTATGATAAACTAAACCGTTTGGAGACAATTTGGCGGCCTGACGGAAGTCAATATATTTATACGTACGATGGGCTTGGAAACCGTTTGACTTCAAGCAATACAGACGTTTTGAATGACAATTCAGCAAACAGTACGTATAATTACGACGTCTGGAACAGATTAACTAGCGCTACGCTAGGGAGTAATACAGTTAACTTTACTTATGAACCTGATGGGCTGAGAGCTAAAAAAACTACAGGAACAGGAACAACTCGTTACACTTATAATGATGATGGGCAGGTCATAGCCGAAGCAAATGCATCCAATCAAGTCACAAGTCAATATGTGTGGGGACCCGATCGCCTACTAACGCGTAAAGACACAAATGGATCGCAATATTATTATTTGTACAATGGTCACGGAGATGTTGTGCAGATTATTGACAATACTGGTGAACCGGTTAAAAGTTATCGATATGATGAATGGGGAAATACGGTTTCCCAGACTGGAACACTCCCTAATGTGTTTAAATATGCCGGTGAAATTGAAGATCCAGAAACGGGACTGTATTACCTCAGAGCACGATTTTACGATCCAAGCATGGGGCGGTTTATTACTAAAGATACGTATGAGGGGCAAATTGATAATCCGCTTAGTTTGAATTTGTATACTTATGTGGGAAATAACCCACTAACACATGTCGACCCTAGTGGTAATGATGCAATAGTAATTAATGCGCCTACTAGTGCAGCTGGTTATGGTCACACTTCAGCGCTTGTTCAAAACAGTAAGGGGGAATGGGCATACTACTACTACGGTGATAAAGCTGTAGTAATGATTCCAATTACTGATCCAAAAGTTTTGATAAATTTAAAAAACTTAAATGATTGGCTGAATGGGTTGGACAAGGATGGAAATTTTTCTCCTATTTATGAACATAGTGTTTATATAGAAGGAGATTTCAATGAATCATATGAAATTTTTTCTGCAATGGCAAAAAAATATGAAGCTGACTTCCAAGCTGGCGATAATGGAGATTACAGTCTGTTTAAATGTAACTGTAATACTACCACAATTAGTGGATTGGCTTCAGGTAAATTATCTATTGGAATGTCATTTGCTGAATACTTTGGCAAAGGGGGGATAGTACCTAATACAACATATGTGGATCTAGTAAATAAATTTCATAACCGTGCCTATACTCATGAACAATATGAAGCACAATTAGCAGCTAATTATAAGGCACAGTCTAATATAATGAAAAAATATGAAAATAATAAAAGAAACGGTAAATATGCAAATGCAAATAGAAACTTTTTGCAAATAAAACGTTTAATGGAGCATTAAAGAACAGGGGAGGGAGTGTTATCTAACGCTTTCTCCCAGTTAAATAGAGAAGGAGAGGGAATTTTGAAATTAAAAATTTATATTTCATCTTTGCTATTTGTTTTAATTGTTAGCTCCTATTTCGTATACAGTTTTTTTTACGGAGATCCGTTTAGAAAACATTATTTTAAAAAATCAGTTCAAGAGTATTTAATTAACAGCTATGAAGAGGAGTTCAAAATAAATAGTATAACGTTCAGTTTTAAAAACTCAACTATTAAAAATCCTGCTTTTTATGCAACGATTAGTATGGAAAGTAATGAAACACAAATATTTAACGTGTATCGAGATGAACAAACAAATAAGTTACAGGACAATGTTTATAGAAATATCTGGGATAAGGAAATATCGTCAGAAGTAAAAATCATATTTGGAAAATATTATACAAATAATGCGATACTTATAAAAAACTATATTCCTAAAGAACCTCCACATGGCAAGAACTCGGTTTATAAAATACCTTTGTATGGTGATTATGCAGCTTCACTTACAGAAGAGAAAAGAGCACTGATTAACATATCCCTTAAAAAGCATTATGAAGAGGGCGATATAGAAAATTTAAATTCAATTATTCAAGAAATAACAAAAGATAGGGTTTACTTCAATATCATCACAATCGACTTTATTAACGATCAGTTTAAGACACTAGCGACATTTAAGATGAATTGGAACCAAGCGATTAGTGTTGATAATCAACATTCAATATTGGCATATCTAAAAAATTGAAATCTTACAATTAATTGAACTCGATAGCTAAAATCAAGTTTTCAAAAAAAGCGACATTCGTATATTGGAGAACGTTCTAGCAAAGAGTAGATCCCACATAAGAGGCGCTCACGATGAAGTATAAGATGAAGCATAAATAGAATCAACGGATTAATAACGAAAGTTACAATAAAATAAGACAAGACACTAACTGAAACGACTTCGGATTACAAATATCTGACTCCTATGAGTTTGATAGTATTGACACTACCACCGCAGCCAGGAAAGCTCTATTCGGAATGCTTGCAGTATTCGCTGAGTTTGAGCGAAATGTTGGACACAAGCTGCATTGAAGGCAGCCAGGGGGAGGAAAGGCGGCAGACCTATTTCCAATCAGAAAAAAGTTGAGCAGGCATTGAAGCTTTATGATGCTCAAGGTCATACAGCTAAAGAAATTGAAGAACTAACAGGGATAAGTCGTGCTTCACTATACAGAGCAATTAAGCGGAGAAGCGAACAAGGAAGTGCTTAAAAAGTTATCCGAATGGATGGCTTTTTTTACTAAGTGGGGGGAGTGGTTATTACCAAAAAGTTAATTTCCTATTATTTAAGACCACATAGCACACTTGAAACTCCAATCACGATTTACATACCCAAAAAAATGATTATACTCGAATTTTCAAAAGGAACTTGTTGACTTGATTTAAGAATACGACTTATTTAAGACCACATAGCACACTTGAAACTCCAATCACGATTTACATACCCAAAAAAATGATTATACTCGAATTTTCAAAAGGAACTTGTTGACTTGATTTAAGAATACGACATTCTAAGAAATTGCAGTCTGAAATTTCGATATCTCCTAAAGGATAGTAAACTTCTCCAATTGAACAATTTCCCATGATTTTTTACTAAAATCCAATATCCCGATTGCTTGAATTCGTTTACCTAGTTTATGTGCATCACAAGCTACCTTATATTGGTCTTCATTAAGTTCAACACGTACACTTCTTTTAGAGCCATCTTCAATATAGTCAATGGTTATAACCCCGTATGCTGTACTTTGGAGCTCCTCCTTTGTACTAAGTTTAGAAATCTTACCTTCAATAATCATCACTTCATTTTCTTGTTCTCTAAAAGCATTAGCAATCATTTTAAGTGTGTGGTAGTCTGCATTGTTGAATTGTATAAATTCCGGAAAATCATTAGATTTTTCAAGATATGAAGAGTATTTTATTCTGGTCTCTATTTTTACGGACTCGTCGTCATTAAAGAGTGCTATTAATGCTTCACAAATGTTCGCATTTAGACCAAACAAATAACCGTTTTTTAAATAATCACCTAGCTTGTAATTAGGCTGATTAAATTTTTTAACCTGTAACATTGAGTTATGAATTCTTTGAACAATTCTTCTTGAGAATGGTGCTGTAGTTAGTCCTTCTTCGCCTACATACAATTCTAAATTTTCATCCTCTAATGAACCTGACTCAATATTCACTATATAGCTACCAACACTAGTTTGACCAAGGCTAAATAATTCTCCAAATTTTTTAGCGCGAAAGGAGGGTCTTTTGAAAAAGGGACGAGGATTTTCTTCTGTGTTGGCTGAGGATATAATTAAATTTTTTAAACCTTGAATAAGTCTAGAAGCATAATTGAGAGGGATTGTTCCATTTTCAGAAAACTTAGAAATAATTCTGATTTCTAAATTGTCACTACTGGGAGAAAGGATTTCTTTAATAATGTCGCTAATTTTTCGATCCTCAATTATACTGAGCGACTCAAGTGTATCGTTCAGCTTAATAGGGTAATCCACGAAAGTTTCTTTGGCTGGAAGTACAACATGAGTACGTGTGTCTTGTGCTGGATCATCATTTAAAGACTTAAAGAAGACGTACATATTTTTATTTGGAAAATCGTAATTTTGATGCCATCCATTTTGAAGTAAATATCGTACAATCTTGTTTAATTCTATTATGCTAGGTTGCATAATTCCTCACCTTTTCTAACTTTACTCATTAACTCAGATAATGCATGCTCAGTTAATATTTGCTCAAGTGGGATACGTATTCTTATAGTATTCTCGTTATTCGTTGGAGGCATTCCTTTTAATGAATACCACCATGCGCAATTTTTTAATATTGTATGATTTGTTGAAATATTTAACCATTGACTTTGGTCACTTGGTAATACAAAAAGAATCAAAATTCTAGGAGTACCTACATCTTCAATTATTAGATCGTTATAGGTCTTTGCTTCTAAATCATATTTCAAGTGGTCTTTTTCATATTCTACGTTTACGGTGCATTTCAATTGGTAGTCAATACTGAATCCACAATCTAAATACCTACCTGGTCTAATAATTTGTACATCTTTTATGGAACCGTCAATGCCATAATCATACTCAGGCTTTGAACAGTTAAAACCGGCCTTATGTGCAACCGCGAGAGTATAAGCACGGCTTAATCCTTCTTTAATGTGTTGTTCAATCATAAGAAATTACACCTCAAAAAACTTTTACTTTCTATTTCTCCATATTTTTTAAGAAACCTTCCTGATATTTAGGGATGATATGACAAATTTCATGATTTCTTAATAGCTATCTCGCAGAAGCTATAAAGATACAAAAAATGGTCGCGAAAATAAGGAGATGTTCCGAAAAAATCCAATTTGTAACAGTTTTCGTTGAAGAGATTCTAGTGTATACGAAAATGAGCATACCGAAATTTATTTTATTGTCATACGAATGCCACCTATATGAAAGGGGAGTTTGCCGGTAACAAAGCAATCGCTCCTATTATTCGCTGTATAACAATTTGCTTAAAGAATCGAGTTGGCCCAGTGCAAATCGGTTCTTTTTATGATGAGGTGATTGCATATTTTTTGTAAATAAAAGCTTATCTAAATCGACGCGTATTTGTACAACTGTCAAAATTATTTTATCGAACTTCACAGTTTGACAATTTTTTCACTTTTTTAATCTTATGATGAATTATCATGGCTGGGATGGAAGAGGGGGGGCCGGATTAAATCCCTACCATGAATCAATCGATAAAGGGGAACGGTATATTCATGAGGTATATTTGGAAATCTTACATTTCGGTTTTGCTCATTATGTCTTTGACTATTACAGCTCTGAGCAATGTTGCAGGTGCGGCGAATAACACTACACGCGAGGTGAAAGTCGCAAATGGAACATCAGTTGAAAAGTCAGTTTATTCGATTGAGGCAAATATTTCACCAGAAGTATCGGCCAAAGTAAAGGAACTTAAAAAAACGGTAAAGAGAGAAGCCAAAGAACTGCAATCCGAAAACAGTAAGCATTACGAATTAAATGATGGTTCTTTTGTTGCAGAGATTTCTTCTGGTACACCTTATTATCAGGATAATGAGGGAGTCTGGCATGATGCTGATACAAAATTAACGGATGAAGCAAACATATATAAGTCAAATGTAAAGATATCAAACGCATTTAAAAATTTAATGGAATCTGAAAAAATGGATTTCAATAACAGGAAGAATTCTAACTACAGGCCCTTACAAGTCCCTTACGATGCAGTTATTCCGAAGGTATATAGCAATGGGTATACAGTAGGGAAAAATAATTCTAGCGTGAAGTTTATTCCTCTCAACACTACTTCTGTCATGGGGTCAATTTACAATGATAGCAGCGTTAAGTATACTAATGTTTGGAAAAATACTGATGTTACTCTCACCGTTTTAAACAATGCAATAAAAGAAGATATTATCTTAAAAAATGCAGATTCACCTACTGTTTTTTCTTTTGAAATTCAGGGCTTAGATGAAACACTGAAAACTGATGATTTAGAGATTCAATCCCCATGGCTAATTGACCAGGACGGTGTCATTAAAAATGTTAAGCAAAAGTTTAGAATAGAAGGCAACAAGAAGATTTTGGATCTGTCCTTCGACCCAACTGATTTAAAATACCCAGTTACAATAGATCCTACAATTATTACTTATGGACACAATGGAATCTATAGTAACATTGCTTTTAGTGGGGGGGATTTCACTCCAACGGGCAATCAAGGGTATTTTGATAGAGGAGGATTTTCTCTTTATAGGTATTATGATTCGTGGAATCGATTGTATTATGGAACAGGAATAATTGAGTTCTATGTGAATCCCTTTCCAACAAACGGAACAAAGGTACAATTTGCTACCTTGACAATGAAATACCATGGGAATGGAATAGCACAAACTTTAGATATGAATTATGCCTTTACCCCTTACCTCTCTAATGCAGTATTTGGATCAATGCCCTCTACTACTGTACAAGGGACAGAAGGCTTTTTATCCATTGATATCACAAATCCTATTAAAGCATGGTTCTCTTCTAATCAAGTGACCAATGCGAATGATTATATAAGATTTAATTTAAGCACTAATTCATTAAATTCATCTTATACTTACGACAATTGGACTCCGAATTATGCACAAATTATTATTGGCTACAACGTCTACGCCCCCGGCACCGCCGCCATCACCGCACCTCAGAGCGGCACCATTGTCGACTCTAATTACAACATTACCTGGAACGCCGCAATCGATCAGGACGATCCACAGTCCAGCTTGAAGTACAATATCCAACTCTCCTCCAACGGGGGATCGACCTGGAGCGATATCGTTCCGTTAACCGCCGCGGGCGCATCCTCTTACACATATAACTTTAGTTCAATCGCCAATACGACGAACGCAATCATTCGTATTCGACCGTTTGACGGAATCGACTATGGCTCGTGGGTACAATCCCCGACATTTACGATCAAACACAACACCGTACAAAATGCGCCAACCGCACTAAACCCTGGCAGCACCAATTCAGCAACCCCTACGTTAGTAGGCACCACAACACCTGCACTAAACTGGACTTTCTCCGATCCGGATGTCGGCGATACGCAGGGACAGTACCAGGTCTTAATCTACAATGGAACTACGTTAATTCGCGATAGCGGATGGGTGAGCTCCAGCGTTGCCTCCTACACGGTGCCTACGAGTACGCTAAGCAGAAACGGGACATACAACTGGCTAGTCCGCACCAAAGACAATAAAGGAGCCATCTCCGCCGACTCGGCAAAGTACTATATTAAAGTCAATAACCTTCCGACGGTCAACGTTACCTCTTATACGAATGGTCAACAGGTAACTGATAATATCCTAACCTTTACCTGGACATATAGCGACGCGGACGGACAGGCAGAGAGCAATTATCAAATCCAGGGCTCGCAGGATAATTGGACGACGGTAGCCTACAACTCTGGTGCGCTTACCGGCAATGCTACGTCTTTTACGACGCCTCCCTTGGCGAGCGGAAACTGGAGCTTTAGAATAACCGCAAAAGACGGTTTGGAATGGTCTGCTGCGGCTATGCGTAGCTTAGTCTTGCCAAACGCATATGAACCGAACGACACGACGGCTCAAGCATACCCAATCAGCTATGCACAGAACTATACCTCTTTGATTTCCACGGCTACGGACGTCGACTTTTACAAGTATACTGCGACAGCGGCTGGCGTCGAAAAGTTTAAACTCACCGTACCGACGGGGCTAAACTATGATGTCTACGTCTATGACGCTTCTATGAACTTGATCGCGGCCGGCATCAGAGGCACGGGACTCGCTGAAGAGATCATCTATAACGTAAATGCAGGTGCTACTTACTATATTAAGATCATTGGTGTCGGAGGCAGCTACAGTACAACAGCCAGCTACGGCTTCTCCTTGAACCGGCAAGCGGCGCAGTATACGACGACGTACCAATACGACGCTAACGGCAATATTACCGGCAAGACCGTGACGATCACAAACTGAGGAGGATTTTGCGTTGAAAAGCTGGTGGGGCAGGATCACTGCCGTATTCATAACGTTAACTCTAATTGCAGGAATTTATCCGGAAGCTGCGGGATTCGCAGCCACGCCATCGTCTACGGGATTAATCGACGTCTCCGAGACACCGATCGAGCCGGCACCTTATTCTATTAATAAGTCAGCTTCGGCCAAAAGTAAAACCATCAGCGAGCTGGGCGACAAGAACTATGCGATTAGCACTGCAGCGAGCACAGTCGTTCCTGACTACAGCTTCGTTAAAACCAAGCCGGACGAGGCCCCCTTTGCGATTAACCTTGGACAGGAGAGCATCTCTACGCTCTCAGGCAGCCTATCGCAGAGCGTAGCCGATCTCTCCCTACCCGGACGGAACGGGTTGGGATTCACGCTTGTGCGTAAATATGATAGCGATGCCTCTCAGCTTAATCAAATGTCGATGTCGTACGGCTACAATGTGACTGTGCCGCCGGCGGAAGAAAAGAGATTTCCGATCGGCAAAGGCTGGACCTGGGATATCTCGTTTATCGAAACAGTTGAATCGACCAAGTATCTACATCTGGCAGGTTCAGGTGTTTTCAAACTCGGTTCGGATTTTTCATTGATGGGCTATCCATGGAAAGACTTGACCTTCGCCACGGATACAACCGTGACGGTATCGGGCTCGACGTCTGCCTATGTCCTCCGGTCGATTCAAAAAGTCAATCAATACTTTAATGCAGACGGACGACTGATTCAGATCTCGGACGCATACAACAATAAAGTTCAGTTTGCTTATAGTACCGATGCGACATATGGGACGGTGCTCACAAGCATTACGGATGCGATCGGCAATAGCATCTCGATTACCTATTCCGCATCGCAAGTGACCTTAACCAAAGGAACACGGCAAGTGGTCTATTATAAGTCGACTCAAAACGGGAAGGAACTCCTGACTCAAGTCGTTGATGTAGCTGGACGCTCTACTACGTACGATTATGATCTGAAGAACGCCATGTTTACCTTATATGATCAGGCTACACCAGCGAGTAATCCCTACGCTCTTCTCACAGGGATTACCTATCCCACTGGGGCAAAGACGATCTTCGAGTACATGCCGCCGATTGTGCGCAAAATCGGAGATTATAATGCGACTAATGAGGTTTACCGCATCAAATCCCGTAAGGATCAATTCATCCAATGGGACAACAGCGTCAAAACCGTCAATGTCACCAATGTCACGTATCCGAGCGGAGATATCGGTTCGGCATACAATGCAGACCTGACCTTTACGGTAGCTTTGAACGATGGTCTGTCCGAAACGACCTTTACCAATGAGAAGGACTACATTGACGAGAACAAGCCGCCGGTCTTTTACAATACGAATATCGTATCGGTATCGAACTACGGCGGGAAGACGTATTCAAACGCCACGGACTACACGTACGAGCGTTACCGCAACTGGCCTGTACCCATTCAGACCAAGACGACCACAAGCGAATCAGGTTCAGCGGGAAGTTACGTCATCGAGACGAGCAATGTTTATGACGATTACGGCAATGTCCTAAGTGCCACCGACCCTAACGGCATACAGACAACGTACACCTATGACACGACTTCCCACTTGCTGGTCGGCGTATCTCAACCGATCAGCGCGACGCAAACGCAGTACACCGAATATGTGCGAAACGCCACATATGGCTCGGTTACTGCAACGCGTGTCCGGAACGGAAATGCGACTGGACCCGTGCTGCAAGAGACGCTCAACAACACATTTGATACCTACGGCAATGTGACGCAGCTCAAGGTACTTCGCGAAGCAGGCCAGTATTCCATTGCGAATATCGGGTACAACACGGCAGCTCCTTATCTGGGTGCTTATCCGACAAGTACCAGTGTTATTGTCAGTGACGCGGACAGCATAGCAACGACGATTACTGCCGGCTATGCGTACAATACAGCCGATGGAACTCTATCCAGTTATACAGACGGCAACAGCAAAGTGACAACGTATCAGTACGATGCGTTAGGACGTACGGTTGGTGCCGTTAAACCAGACAACGGCAACATTAAGATTCAATACTATGATTACAGCAACGAGATTCAGCAAACGGATGAGGCGGGAGTCAAAGTCTACACGCGTTGGGATCCAGTTGGCAGAAAGATCGAAGAGGGCTTTATCGTTAATGGCGATTATAAGCCGAAAGCCAGATACGATTATGATGCGAATGGTCGACTCTTATCCTCCGAAGATGCGCTGGGGAATGATACCTTTTACGGTTACGACCAGTGGAGCCGGCAGAATAAAGTGACCTCTCCTCCAACGTTCGCTTATGACGCACAGGGTAACATCACGCCCGTCTCATCGGCGATCACGACCATGATCTATGATGATCTGAGTAATAAGGCCAAGCGTACAGATGCAGAGGGCTACGCCATTGAGGAAACCTACGATAAGCTGGGGCGAGTACTGACCAAAAAAGAGGCGAAGACGACCGGGGCGCCACTTGTAACGCTGGCTACGTATGCCTACGACTATGTCGGCAACGTCACGTCTGCTTCCGACAATCTGGCGGTAACGAATACGACTTCTTACGCGTATGACATTCTTGGACATCTGACGAGCGTGACGAACGCCAAGAGTGAGACCACTTCGTATCAGTACGATGCCCTCGGCAATCTAAAGCTGATTACGTATCCGGATACCAAGACCTTAGCCAAGACGTACGATGAGATCGGCCGCTTGATTAAGTCGACGGATTCAAATAGTAAGATCGAGAAGTTTTATTACGACAAGAACAGCAACTTGATCCGAACGTTCGATCGTAAAACGGTATGGACCAAGAATACTTACAATGACAGGAACTTCCTGACTAAGCGTGAGATAACCAATATCGATGGCGAGGCTATCGCAGGTGAGGAAGTAATTGAATTTGGCTACGACAAAGCCGGGAAGCGTACGACGATGTCGGATGCGACGGGTCAGACCAGCTATGGTTATGCGGCAGACGGCTCCTTAACCAGCATTGCTTTCCCGGATGCTCGCAAGATCCAATACGACTACGATGCCGTCGGTAATCGGATTGCCATGACGGACCCGTTCGGCTATAACACCTATTATAAGTATGATGCAAAAAACCGTCTGTCCGCGGTCGCATCATCTCTCGACTTTACGAATGATACGGAAGAGAAATACAACTATTTTCAAAATGATCTGACGAAGCAGAAGTTTCAGAAAAACGGTCTCGTCTCCACCTTTGCGTATGATGGTATGCAGATCGGCTCATTAATCGAGAAAAAAGCCGATGGTACGATTGTCAATCAATTTGGATATACCTATGATAACAATGGGAATCAAAAGACTAGGACGGAAAACGGTACGGTAAGCACGTTTGGCTACGATCCGCTGAACCGAATTCAAGATTCGAGCCAATATGGCGAAACCTTTACCTATGACAGCAGGGGCAACCGTACGGGTATGACCTCCAGCAATTTGTTCGATAGCCCGGGAACCGCTAATGTCTATGACAAATGGAATCGCTTGACCTCCGTGACCACGCCAACAGGAACCGTGACGTACAAGTATAATGGCGACGGGCTGCTCTGGGAACGAACCGAAAACGGGCAGACGACGCGTTACTATTGGGACGGAGACCAGGTAGCTGCAGAAGCGACTGTTAGCGGTGGAGTGGCTACGTTTAAAGCACGCTACATCCGTGGTCAGGGACTCATCGCACGCCAAGACGAACAGGCGAAGGCTTACTATCTTCAAAACGGGCACGGCGATGTCGTCGAGCTCAGAGACAGCACAGGCAATACGCGATTGAACAGTTATGCTTACGATCTCTTCGGTAATATTACTTCTGAAATGGAGACCGTAGCTCAACCATTCAAGTATTCGGGGGAGATGACGGATAGTTCAACGAAATTGCAATATCTGCGAGCGCGTTGGTATGATCCAAGCTTGGGACGGTTTATCAATGAGGATACAAATGAGGGGCAGGTAGATGATCCGCTAACGTTGAATTTGTATACGTATGTGGAAAATAACCCTTTAATCAAAGTCGATCCCACAGGAAATTCAAGTGCCAAAACTAGAACTGCTTTGTTTGCTGCAAGGCATCCATTTATCGCAAGCGCAATTGGAAAAGCTGATCCCGGAAAAGGTAAAAAGGATATTACAAATGTTGCTGTAAGATTTTCTACCAATTACTTAGGACTGTCAGAAAATGATGCACACGAAGGTTCGCAAGTTAATGCATTCAGACATGCGTTATGGCAAGCGATGATTACTGTGCAATTTGGTGAGTCTATTGCAAAAGAAGTCGGTGACGCTCACGAAGACAATCCCAATTTACTAAAAAATTTAAATGTAGCTTCGACAAGTTTTAGCTCTATAGCTGAAGCTGATAAAGTAATTGACTTGCTAAACAACAATGCTGGGAGAGCAATCGGATCATATATGGATGAAGAATCATTGAGACAATCCATTGCAATTGCCACACTTCATTATTTTTACGAAATTGGCCTCTATGTGGCTGTAGAACAGTCTGATGGAACATTCAAGATTGTCCAACAAAAACTAACTACCGAACAATTCCAAAAGGCATTAGCGAGATTGCAATCGCTTGATAATAATGGATTTGATCCGGTACAAGCAGCTAAGTTTAAATAGTTAATTTACTTGAAAGATGGTGGATAAGCTATGCCTATAAAATCAAAGTTCTTTGTTTTCAAGTGCTTGTTTATCATAATATTGTTGCTTTTAGGAGGATGTAGGGATAACAAAACTCTTTCAAAATCAATAATAAAAGAGATAGATAGTCAATGTGGTGAGCGCACAGAATGTACCATTTCTATGGAACGAGTTACCAGTTTCGAGTGGGATAAGCTGGTTGTATTTCAAGTTGGGAGTTCCAATAAAGAAGTCAGTAATCATCTTGGTTTTGAATATAACGGTAGCACTGACTTAATGAGTGGTTTAATATTTGTTTTGGATAATAAAATTGTGTTTGAGGAAAAGATTCCTTATAACCCAGAAAAGGGATCGGAATTACAGATTTTGTTTGATGGAAACACGAAAGATCAAAGTAGTGCGGGTTATAATCTTGACAATGCTATTTTTACTTGCAAAAAAAATATAATTGATGGTGTAACATATTATACAATTATCGCAAAGAGTAAGTGATGCGTAATCAGTTTGAACTGAGATTGAAACTACACTAATGTGTCTTTAATGTGTTTTCCGTTTTGGAGTATCGCTCTAAGTTCACACGCTGCATTCTATTTTTCTGTAGTTCGGGCATATTGGGACAGATCAATCTGGAGTCTCCGAGAATAGCGAAAATAATAAGAAAACTAAAGTTGACGTAATACCTTCTTTGCCCCTGAATGGCGAATAAAGACGCTTACGCATCCCGATGTCGCCATTTGGGGGCCTCTTCTTAACCGAATGCTTGTCTGGTGCCCGTTATGGCGTCTGAGCGCCGTTAAAGTGCTGTAACCACGGCTGCCTTCCTCCCTTTATGCCTTTGTTGTCCCCGAAAGAAATGTTATATGAGTTAATTCTCCTGTATGTTCCAGTTCGATGGGGTGTATTCCAGCCCGAATTTCGCTGTTCCTTCCTTTGTTTAGGTAGTTCGCTTCGACGAACGACGAAACCGGATGGAAGAGACGAATGGACAAATGGGAGGGACTGAAGAGACTGGAACTGGAGAACAGCTATAACAGTGCGATGATCCGTAATCGGTGATCGTCTGAAAGTGAAACGCTATGGCTGCATTTTAACGTTGAAAAGAATTTTGGACTGGAACCCACTTGCATCAAAGTGATGGACTTCTACTTAATGAATGAATACTCTCGGACTTCTGTGAGGGGATGAGGGGAGGGATATTTAGGTTTTCTACGATATAGGTGTGTATAATGCAATTTTGAAATTGTAGTTCTCCAATGTATAGTCCTCTTCTTCACTTACTTTAACTGGTCTTTTAGCAATTTAATGAACGGTCTATTAAACATCACTCCGCAGAATGTCAACTGCAATATTAAAAAATTGAAGCAATTGCTGGTTTAATTTTTATCACCGCTTCCCTTATGACTATTTTCGCTACGGCAATGTACAATAGGAAGATCAACTAGGTATAGTGAACTATCCGAAGTTACCACCAGTAAAGTCATCATCGCCTTTTATCTTTTTGATTAGCTCTTTGAGTTCTTCCTTATATAGGGTCAAGATCATTGCAACATTTAAAGCGACTAAAGCTATCGTTAGCGGTTTCTGTTTAATGCCTACGATCATTTCTAATATTACTTCCGTGGAAATTGCAATGTTTGCGCAAAGCATTATCATCCTTACTTTTTTCATAACAATAACCTCCCTTTTAACAATGATTAAGACCTCATTAGTCCCATTTATAGTCCCATTCATTGCGCATGTCTTCAATTTCTTTCAGCCACTCTTTAGCGCGTTCTTTGCTGATCGTTTCACCTGGAAGGTTTAGCAAATCATTAATTTTTGGATGTGCCTTTTTTAAAAACTTACCTTTCACAGTCCTGTTGGTGAGAATTCTACCTTTAACTATTTTCTTCATAATGGTCTCCTCAAGTACAAGGATTAATAATAAATTGCAAAATGAAATTTATCTGTTTCACATCCAAGAAAAATACAATCGATACCACTGGATGACTTCAACGGAGTTAATGGAAAAACGGGGAGAGGTTCATATGCGAATTTATAGTTATAGTAGACTTGGGAAGTTTTATTTTTTCCTGCATTAATAAATGGAAGAAGTCGAGTTTTTTCCAAATCAAAGTCTGGTGTTTGTCCCTTCCCAGTTCCTATTTGCATTAGAGTGTTAAAAGCCCCAATGTTAAACCATCCAAGAACAAATGCGCGTTTTCCTTTGTATCCTTTATTTAATTCACCGCATAACCAGTTATAGTCCTTTTGAAAAGCATCTTTCCATGGCATTTTATTCGATCTTGTATTAAAGCTAGTTGCAAAATTTCTGAGGTATTTAAATTCAATCATAAAATCTTTTTGTTTAATAACGAGATCACGGTTCTGATAATTGTAGTTTGCCATACGACCAAAGTGTCCACCCAACATGTGCGATAAATTAGCTTCACTAAATTCTAGATCTGCAAATTCCTTTATTCTATTTCTTGATGCACCTTCAAATTTAAAATTAAATTCATCGATAACCAATAAACAAGGTGCTATTAAATATTTATTAATCATAAAAACCCCCACGTTTTATTAAGTCAAGGTGATTATATATCAACTAGAATAAAAAGTAAATAATACCAAACGCAGTATATAATAGTGTAATTATAATAGACCTCATTCCATAATATAATAAATAAAGTAATTATTAAATTTTATAGAAGAAAGGGTATGAATCAGAGTTATTTAGAGGACCTCGGGATAGTGGACTAGCACCCTTTACCCAATAAGGCTACTCCAAGTGATAATTGACAATATGAAAAAGCGCATTTAAACTGTAAAAGTAGCACACATGATTTCAGTAAAAATATGGAGCGTTATTATTTGATCCTGTGTTGCTAGTGAAAAGATAAGTAGTTAGATGGAGTATTATCAAGCTTTTATCGGAATTGGCAGACGCACAGGACTTAAAATCCTGCGATGGGTGACCATCGTACGGGTTCGACCCCCGTCCTCGGCATTTTGTTTTAATAGACTGCTGGGGTTGACGTTGTCGACAACGGAAGTCTTACGGTACGAATGCAATCCTACATACGACTATCAACACGCTCCATTTCGTTCATTCGCGTA
This sequence comes from Cohnella sp. GCM10012308, assembly GCF_042649185.1. Classification (NCBI taxonomy): domain Bacteria; kingdom Bacillati; phylum Bacillota; class Bacilli; order Caryophanales; family Paenibacillaceae; genus Cohnella; species Cohnella sp. GCM10012308. The sequence goes on along the minus strand of NZ_JBHRYU010000001.1, from coordinate 505,453 downwards.
TCTCGCGACTGCATGAAATGGAGCGTTTTCGTTTGCGTTACATCCGGTCACACCCGACAAATGGTCGTTAGAAAGCTCTCATTTTTCGTTTAGGCTCACCTGGGACGGGTACATATACCGTGGGCAGGCAAGCCCGATAAACCCAAAGGAGTGATTCTGAATGGCACGCAACGACGACAACAAGATGAGCCGCGAGGAAGCAGGACGTATGGGTGGAGAAGCAACTTCAAGGGCGCATGACAGGGACTTTTACCAAGAAATCGGAGAAAAGGGCGGCGAAGCCCGCGGCGGCAGCAACAACCGCAGCCAAAGCGACGATCGCGACGGCATGAGCCGCGAAGAGGCAGGCCGCAAAGGCGGACGCTCCTGATCGAACGATCCAATGTGAATGGATGCAAGCAATCGTAAAATAGCATGACCTGCAAAGCGCTGAATGCGGCCTCCGCATTCGGCGCTTTGCTATTTTGCCGAAAACGTCTGAATAAGTTCGAGCTCAATTTAAACCGGTGATGAATTTATCCGGCGAACAATTCGTCTTCCGTTACCCAACGATGATCTTTTACCGTATTTTCGCCGGAGGTCGGTTGGTAGTCTACTGAATAGACCGTCCCCTCCACGGCGAGATCGATGGTGGCCTTGGCGCCCATCATGCCTGCCATATGGTCTGTGTTTAAGATGACCGTATCGCCGGGGGCGTAGGGTTTCCCGCCAGCATCTTTTATCTCTTCCTGGATGACCCACTTGTGCTCGTGCACGGTCTTGCCGCCCTTGGATGGCTTGTAGGTTACCGCGTATATCGTTGTTGCGTACGCACCGGAAACGGTCCCTTGGGCGCCGTTCATCCCTTCCATATGATCGGAATGAATCGTAATCTTGCTTCCGACCGGGAACGCCGGGGCATGCGCTTCCTTTAAGTTCGGAATGATTGTAGAACTGGAATGTGACTGGTGGTGCATGCCTTTCATGCCGCCCTCGACATCGCCGTTCGCGCAGCCGCTTAATGCGAGTGAAGCTGATAAACCGAGGATAACCAACCGTTTTTTCATCATGTACGTCTCCTTTTTTAACTATAATATACCATACCCTGCATGGGTATATTAAAATGCATTTTTAATTCAATTGCAAATTCAATTGCAAATTCAATTGCAAACGGTTCATGCTCGCATCCTTTAATTCCGGCAGGAAATCCGACTCCGGCGTTGAATTGATGAAAGGGTAATGAATAAGCAGTCCTTTGCGAAGTGAAGAGGAAGCGGGGTATTACGGCATGATGAAGCAATATGCGATCGATCTGGCCAAAAAACTGTTCAGGGAGCACGAGCGGTCGTACTTCGTCATTCAGGAAGAGGGCGCCGATTCTTACAGGGTCGTGGAGAAGGCGGAGAAGGATGAGAAGCAGCTGAACCGGTATGTCGTATTCAGCATCGAGGTTTAATAAAGGAACGGCTCCGTTCGCGCTTGATGCGCGGCGGAGCCGTTTATTATTGCCCCAGTCCGATGGCGGCTGCGAACTCGCGCTGCAGCCTGCGCGTGATCGGGCCCGGTTTGCCGTCTCCCACCTCGCGGCCGTCCACGGCTACGATCGGCGTGATCTCCACGGTCGTGCCCGTCACGAACGCCTCGTCGGCCTCGTATAACTCGTCCAGAGAAAAGGGGCGCTCCTGGGTAGGGATCTCCGCGTCCAGCGCCAGGTGAAGCGCCACGGCGCGCGTGACGCCGTGCAGAATCAGGTTGTTCGCGGGATGCGTAATAACCGTGCCGTCTTTGACGATCATAACGTTAGAAGCGCTGCTTTCGGTAACGGTGCCGCCCCGGTGCAGAACGGCATCCGCGGCTCCGCGGTCCGCCGCTTCCTGCTTCGCGAGTACGTTGGCCAGCAGGTTAAGCGTCTTGTAGTTGCAGTGCAGCCAGCGGATATCCTCGAGCGTGACGACCGATATCCCTTGATCCATCGTTTGAACGGGACGCGATACCTCCCGCGTATAAGCGAGCGCGACGGGGGCGGCGCCGGCAGGGAAGAGATGGTTGCGCGGGGCGGCGCCGCGCGTGATTTGCAAATATACCGTGCCTTCGGACAGCGCGTTCCGCTCCACTAACTCGAACATTGCCGCACGCAGTCCGTCGATTCCCCAGGGCAGCGCCAGCTTAAGTCCTTCTGCGCTGAGCCGCAGCCGCTCGAAGTGCGCTTCGGCCTCGAACAAGTGGCCGCCATAAACGCGGAACACCTCGTAGATGCCGTCTCCGAAATTATAGCCGCGGTCATGCGGCGAGATTCGCACTTCCTCCTCGGGCAGGAATGCGTTGTCGTGCCAGTAGATCGAAGTCATGGGCGCAGCTCCTTTTCCTTTTGGGCGAACAGATCGATTCTGATATAATAGAATCGCTTCATAGCTATCATAAATCAGGAGGCGTGCCTCATGCCAGCGGTGTTCAAAAACGATTGGGAGTCCCTGCTACAGCCCGAATTGGGCAAACCCTATTATAAAACGTTAAAAACGCAATTGGCGGCCGAGTACCGCGAGCGGACGGTCTTCCCGGACATGCACCATATTTTCGAGGCGCTTCATCTGACTTCCTATCGGGATGCGAAGGTGGTCATCCTGGGGCAGGATCCATATCACGGTGCGGGGCAGGCGCACGGTCTCAGCTTTTCCGTACTGCCGGGCGTGAAGCAGCCGCCGTCGCTTCGCAATATTTTCAAGGAGCTTCAGAGCGACCTCGGATGCCCGGTTCCACCCCACGGCAATTTGTCGTATTGGGCGAAGCAGGGCGTCCTGCTGCTCAACGCGGTACTAACGGTGCGGGAAGGCGAGGCCAACTCTCATAAGGGGCTAGGCTGGGAGAGGTTCACCGACGCCGTCGTAGCGGCGTTGAACGAGCGGGAGGAGCCTCTCGTGTTCATCTTGTGGGGTAGCCATGCGCAGAAAAAGGCGGCATTTATCGATAATCGCAAGCATTTCGTGATCGCTTCGGCGCATCCGAGCCCCTTGTCCGCCCATAACGGCTTTTTTGGCAGCCGGCCTTTCTCCAAAGCGAACGAATACCTGGAGCAAGCCGGTCTTGAGCCGATCGATTGGTGCGTGCCCGAGCTGGCGGCTGGAGAGCGGGAGCTTATGCGCCGGGAGACGGCGGCGTCGGCGGAGAGAATCGATACGACCGGGCGGGAATAAATCGCTGCATGCAAAAAAACGAAGAGCCGTCGGGGGATTCCCGGGCGGCTCTTTTGTACGGAATGGTACTATTTCGCCGCGCCGCCGAGAACGGGGGTGTAGGCGTTGCTTACATAGACGGACGCGCTGACGGTCGTAATCACTTGCGGATAGAATTTCTCCGGATCGGGCTTGACGACCCGATAGGTTACGATTGCCTGCTTATCCTTAAACGCAACGTTCGTGATCTCGATGCCGTAGCCAGGATGCGGTGCTTGGGCGGAGATCGTGACCTTCGTCGCTTCGCTGCCGTACGCTTCGGTCGTCAGCTTAACTTCAGTCAGCGGAGAGGCTGGTTGCTCGGGCTCCGCAGGCGGCACGGGCTGCGTGTTTTTGACGAACGCGAGCGCCTTGGCGAGGATGACCGCGGCTTCGCTGCGGGTGATGGCGTCCTTCGGACGGAACTTCCCGTTGTCGAGAGACGCGATTTTGCCGACGAGAAGCTTTTGGACGCTATCCATGTAGCCTTTCGTGACCTTATCTTCGTCCTTGAACGTTTGGTACATTTCGATCCAGGCATAATCGCCCTTCTTGCTGATCGCCTTAAAAATCCAGTGCGCGAATTGCTCGCGCGTGACTTTGCCGTTCGGGTCGATGTCGCGCGGGATCTCGAGGCCGTTCAGGTTGGCGATGATAAAGGCTTTGGCATAATACGCGTCGTCCTTGACCTTCGTAAAGAAGTCGCTTGCTTTGGGCTCCTTGATAAAGCGGATGTTGTCGATGTTGAGCCCGAAGCCGTTCACGATAAGCAAGACGGCCGATTGCGCAGTAAGCGCGCTTTTCGGCTTGAACATCCCGCTGCCGTCGCCTTTGATCAGGCCTTTCTTTTGAAGCTGCTCGATGTAGCTTTTGCCGGCGTCCTTGTCAATATCGTTGAAGGCGAACGCGGAGCCGCTTGCGGACAGGGTGAACAGCAAAACGGCGAGTAGAACGAACAAGCTCTTGTACGATTTTTTCATAATCGTGTCCTCCTTGTATGGATTGTTTTTCCCGAACGGTCAACCACTCAAACGCAAGCGTGCGGCGAAAGGTTGCAGCAAATAAAAAGGAAGCCTCAAGGGCTTCAGGTCGCTAGCGGTCATGAAATAAAGCTATATCTACATTGGACCTCAGACTGCGGCTTGATTTTCTTTCCCGTCATTTCGAAGCCGGACCCTGTTCTTCGTCCCGCCGTTGAACTTGCCTGCGATTCGTCTGCCCAGCTCGATTGATGGCAGCTCGATAAATTTATAGCCCAGGTAACCCGCGGCGAAGGATATGGCGACCGCCGAAGGGAGTAAGAGATAAAATGAGGCGCGGCCATAGAAATAATGCATAAAGGAGAGCAGGATCAGGAAGTGGTACAAATACAGGCTAAACGAAATTTTACCGAGAAAAACAGGCGTTTTGCGCGTAAGCCAAAAGGTTGCCCGGGGCGATGAGAGGGACAAGACGAGAAGGGCGCACACGCCGACAGCATACAAGTAGTCTCCGGCCATCCAACCATAAGGGAACGTCGCTTGGACGCCTGCCAGACTTTTCGCGACGAAATAACTGTAATTATAAACGACAAAACCGGCGATCCATAAAGCCCAACGGATATGCGCGAGGCGTCTGCCGATAAAATCGATGAGCTCGCTTTTGTATTTGGCGATGAGCATGCCGAGAATAAAGAAGCACAAGTAATGAAGCGTGTCGCCTGCGTTGATATGGGCATATGAGATCGTCAGTGCGGACAATACGGATAGCGCCGGAAGCGCCATTAAGGTTGCTCCCCATTTACGGGCCATTAAGATCAAGACAACGAAAGGGAAGACAATCGAGATCCGCATTTCATGGACGAGCGTCCAGATTACGCCGTTCAAATCGACGGTTCTAAAAGGGCCGATCGCGATCGCATGATTGACGATTTCTTTGGCGGTGAGCGAATGCGTCCAATTGGCATTGTATGCGGGCGCGAACAGGTCGCTTTGGAATTTGGGGGCGAAGGCCAGCAAAGGTATTGCAGCCGCGATACTTATGATATAGGGCACATATATTCTGAAAAAACGTTTCACGATATAGCTGCCGTAAGCGACCTTCCGGCTGCCGAGAATGGGCAGGGAGAGGACGAAGCCGCTGAGCACGAAAAAGAAGATGACGGCCGCATGCCCGTTCAAAAGAAAAGCGAATGGGGAAAAGGGGGAGTCGAAGAGCAGGGTTTCCCATGTCGAATGCTCCGCATGAACCGCGTAAACATGCCCAAGCAGGACAATCGCCGCGGCTAACCCTCTAAGCGCATCCAATTGTAAGTAACGATTTTTCATTAAGTAAGCTCCTCCGAAGAGATGATGGATACATTTTGTATCATTTTCCGAAGATTGTCAACGCTGGTTTGCGATTCGAAAATAAAAAAGAGCTCTCGATCGAATCGAGAACTCTGTGTCGTTAAGTATGGTGATCTGAACAGGGATCGAACCTGTGACCCCTACCCTGTCAAGGTAGTGCTCTCCCAGCTGAGCTATCAGATCATGTTTGGTGGCGACTTGATTGATTATAGAGGAAGATTATCGCCGTGTAAAGTGTTTTTGAAAAAAAATATTCGAAGCTCCAAATCGGCGAGTCGACTGATCGCCGACCCGCGATTTGGAGGCGGCCGCATTACGTATTTTTTTTGGCTTCGGCAGTCCAGGAGCGGTTGACTTGCTGCTTGAGGTGGACGCGTTCCTTATCGAGCAGCTTGTCGATCAGCTGATCCTCGCTCATGCCTTTGGTTTTGCCGATCTGGGCGATCGACTTGCCTTTCTTGAGCTCGTCGATCAACTGAGCCGGCGTCATGCCCAGAACCTCGGCCATGTCGTTCAGGCGGCGCTGGTGCTTGCGGCCGTGGTGATGACCTTCGCGGTGCACGCGTTCTGCGTTCGGTACCGGCGCGGCAGCAGCGGGCGTTTGAGACTGCCGGGAGACTGCGGGATCGCTTCCGGCCGGAGTCTCGGCACTGGCCTTGCCTGCCATCGTGGGGGAGGCGAGCGCCAGCAGCAGCGTCGCTGCGAGCAGCGCGTTGCGGCGAGAAGTTTTTAACATGGTGAATTCCCTCCTTCGGATGTTATTGTGAGCAGGAGAGCCTGACTTTAAACGGGGTGAAAAGAAATGGCAGGAAAAATCGACCGCGGTGGAGCGTGAACGAAGGGAGGCGCCGTATAAAACGAAAAAAGAAGAGAGATGAAGAGAGAAGGTGAAATGAAAATAAAAAGAAGCCCTGCAACGCAAGGCTTCTGTCATTGAAAAGTATGGTGATCTGAACAGGGATCGAACCTGTGACCCCTACCCTGTCAAGGTAGTGCTCTCCCAGCTGAGCTATCAGATCGTATCGGAATCGGAAGGACTTTTATATAATAGCAAGACAAGCTATCGAAGTCAATAACTTTTTTCGTTTGAATTTTCGCCGCTTCGGGATGATTCGCTTAATCGCCGCGTAAACTGGGAATACCGGCAACTAAGGCTAGTATGGACAGAATCGGAGGCGCTTCCCGGGAATGGACAATATCCCGTTGTTAACGCTATGGCTCGTCTTGCTGTTCGGGCTGATCGGCACGGTGCTGATTGCGGTCGTGCGGCTGCTCGATCGCGAAGGATAGAAGCGGCACTATCGGTACAGACTGGGGATATCCGAGAGAAGAAAAGAGGAATCCCCGATGAACGTTCGCAATCGTGGCCGCGCTCGTGCGGCCAAGTTATTGATTATTGCCGGAGCTTCTGCAACGCTTGCCGGCTGCAGCCTGTTTCCCAAGCCGGAAGATACGGCTCCCGTGTTAACGACCGTCTATGCGCCGTCCGTAGAGAATGACGTCTATTCGTCGTTGTCGCCTTCCCACTTTTTGGAGTAAGCTTTTTTCGTTACCCATATCGTCAGCCAGATAATGATGGCTACGATGATGGCAGCCCCGATCCACAAGCCTGTCAAGTTGGTTCTCCTCCTTCTTGCATGAAGCGTCTTAAGTTAAAAGCTGTACAAGCGGTGTTGTTCGACGAACTTCATCTCGCCGCTGCGGCCGACGTAAGCCGGTTGCGCATCTCCGTAATGCATCAGATAGATTTTGCGCTGCAAATCCTCAGGCAGCGTCAACAGCTGAGGAAGACAAGTATGTACGACGCCCGGCGGCTCCAGCTGGCAGTCGTGGAAAATCGTCTCCACGCCGCGCTCGGCGACAAGCTGCCGGAGCAGCTCGGGCTCGAAAATCATGTCGGACGAGTAGAAGAAGGACGGTCCGAATAAGATGGAGTAACTGAGCTTCCCCGGAATATGCGGCGTGCGGAGCAGCTCTGCAGTGAGTCCGGGCAGCACCTCGTATGCCGTCCCTTCCTGCAGCGGCCGGACGTCGAAATAATCGGACAGCGAGAGCAAGCCTTCTTGCTCGAGTCCGCCCCGAAGCGAATGCTCCCACAATATGCCGGTCAACGAATCTGCGATATATAAAGGAATCCGCCGTTTGAACTGGAACTTTAGTTGAAAGGCGAGCTCCTCAAGTCCGCCGACGTGATCCGCGTGAATATGGGTGATCAGCACGCCGTCGAGTTCCGGCAGGGCGATGCCGAGCTTGCGCATGGCGACATGCGCGGTCGTCCCGCAGTCGAGCAGGAGCTTCTTGCCCCCCGCGTACACGATGGCGTTATTATTGTAAAATTCCTTGGCGAACGCGCTTCCGCAACCCAGCATCCGAATATCCATCAGCAGCCTCCCGTGACCAGTCCCTACGAGCACCCGACCGTAAATTCTAAATTACTGTACCATAATTTATGAGGTAGCAGAAGATGTCAATTCCCATACCGGACCGGCAGTGGCGTCCGGGCGTCTGCATGCATAAATTATCCTGGCGCTCCGCACACGGCCGCCGGGGGAGAAGCGCGAGATGAGCAAGCCAGCCAGCCAGACCAAAAGCGCTAAAGGCGGAGCCAAGAAAAAAGCGCACGCCGAGCATGTCCAGCCGCAGATGAAGGTCGTCTTGTCGGACGTATGCGCCGTATGCAAGACGCCGTGCGCGAGAGGCATCGCGTACCTCGAACGGATGTCGAAGCCGGGCGCGCTCGGCAAGGGCGTCCCCTGCGTCCTTACGCTTCCCAAAAAAGGGTGAAGCGAAAGGGGAAATAAACGGAAGGGGAGAGCATTTCCCGGGCAACCGCATATTCCGAGCCGTCCTGCCGACAATTCGGATTATCGGTCGAATCGTCCCGAAACTTTAATCTCTCCCCTTACCGCAACTTTTGCGAACGGCAGCGGTATATACGTTTACATACAACAAAATATCGTTTGTCAACTTGCGGCGAAATCGGAGGGATAGGTAATGAAGCTGCGCAGGCTTCTGATATTGACCGTCGCGCTCTCCCTGGTCGGCGGCTCCGCCATATACGCGGACACGATCGTGCAGAAGGTGCGGATCGTCATCAACAAGCAGGAGCTGGACGACCAGGGCATGCTTGAGGACGGCAAGGCTTACGTAGGCGTCCGCAGCCTGGCTGATATGATGAAGGCGCTCGTCATCTGGGACGACTCCTCCAAGAAGGTGTCGATCGTCAAGCCGAACGTTCACATGTTTTTGATGGACGGCAGCAAGCCGTTCGGGGGCGTGGAGCGCGGCAAAAAGAGCTTTAAGGTATTTTCGCAGGTGGACAATCTGAGCGTGTCGATCAATGCGTTCAAGGTGACGATCGCCGATCCTTACGGGGACGAGAAAGAAATCGAGACGCATACGAGCAAGGAAAGCGACTTCCCGACGGACAAGGATAACTTCTGGTTCACGAGCGGCGACTATGCCTACAACTTCAGCAGCGTGGGCAAGTACACGATCCGCTTCTGGATGAGGTCGGCCGACGGCGGGTCGTACCAGGTCGTGTCGGAGAAGACCGTATTCGCCAAATAAGCCGCGCCAGTCGCGGAATCGTGCAAGGCCGCGGACTTAGGATCGCGGCTTTGTCGCGTCGTTTGACCCGGTAGTGGGTTAGTGATAGGATAGGGCGAAGACTAATTTAACCGATGAACGGAGGTTCTCCCATGAGCGATCATGTTCATGACGAAAACTGCGATCACGAGCACGATGAAGCCGTATTCGTCGTGACCGACGAGGATGGCAACGAGCACGAGATGGTGCTGGTGTATACGTTCGAGAGCGGGGACCAAGCTTACGCTGTGCTGCTCGACCGCAACGATCCTGACGATGACGGCGTCATCTTCCGGATCGAGGAAGACGGCGAGGACGAAGTCCTGGTCAACATCGAAGACGATGAAGAATGGGAACGCGTTATGAAGGTGTACGAGGAACTGGCCGCGCAGGAAGCGGACTGACGCTCACGCAAAAAAGCCAATCCGTTCAAATGGGCGACAATGCCGTCATTTGAAGGATTGGCTCTTTTTATGTCCGTTTAAGAGATGGCGGTCTCCTCGACGATGACTTTGACGAACTCGACGTTGCGGTCTTCGGGACCCTTGACGGGCAGCCCGACCTCGAGGTGATCGACGATGTAGTCGATGTTGTCCTGGGAGATGACCTCGCCCGGCAGCAGGATCGGAATGCCCGGCGGATATACGTAAATGAATTCGGCGATGATCCTGCCCGCCGACGCGCGGAAAGGCACGATCTCCGTCTCGCCGTAGAAGGCGTCTCTGGGAGTAAGGGAGAGATGCGGGATCTGCGGGATCTCGACGACCAGCTCCTTGATCTCGCCTTTGCCCATATAGCTGTCGGACAGCTCGCGCAGGGCGGAGAGCAGAATGCCCATCGTCGCATCGTCGTCGCCCGGCGTCACGAGACATAAAATATTGTACATATCGCTCAGCTCGACCTCGATCCGGTGCTTGTCCCGCAGCCAGTTCTCCGCGTCGTAACCGGTGATGCCCAGATGGCGGACATGGATCGTCAGCTTGGTCTGGTCGTAATCGAAGGTCGCTTCCTCGCCCAGGATATCCTCGCCGAAGCAATACAGTCCGGGGATTCCGTTGATCTCCGATCGCGCGCGCTCGGCTCTGGCGACTGCGGTTGCGGCCAGCTCGCGGCCGTTCATCGCCAGGTGACGCCGCGCCGCGTCGAGCGAGGCGAGCAGCGGGTACGACGTCGACGTCGTCGTCAGCAGGCTCAGAATCGTCTGCACGCGCTTGACGTTGACGAGTGCGCCTCTGACGTTGAGCACCGAGCTCTGCGTCATCGAACCGCCGAGCTTGTGCATGCTCGTCGCGGCCATATCGGCGCCGGCCGCCATCGCGGACAGCGGCAGCTCGTCCGAGAAGTGAATGAGCGCGCCGTGCGCTTCGTCGACGAGTACCGGGATGTCATACTCGTGGACAAGATCCACGATCTCCTTCAGGTTGGCGCACACGCCGTAATAAGTAGGATTGATGACGAGCACCGCTGCCGCGTCGGGATGGCGCTCGAGCGCCCTGCGGACCGACTGGGTCGTCACGCCGTGATCGATTCCCAGGTTGCGGTCGCGCGCGGGCGACAGAAAGACGGGCCGCGCGCCGGCGAAGATGATCGCCGACAGGATCGATTTGTGCACGTTGCGCGGAACGATGATCTTGTCGCCGTTGCCGCAGACGGACAGGATCATCGCCATGATCGCCGTGCTGGTGCCCTGGACGGAGAAGAACGTCGCGTCGGCGCCGAAGGCGTCGGCGGCGAGCCGCTGCGCTTCGAGAATGACGCTTACCGGCTGGTGAAGGTCGTCGAGCGGCGCGATATTGATCAGGTCGATGTCCAGAACGTTCTGGCCTACGAAGCTGCGAAATTCGGGATCCATGCCCGCGCCCTTCTTGTGGCCGGGGATGTGGAACTGGACGGGATTGCGTTCCTTGTGGCGCAGCAGCGCATCGAACAAGGGCGTGCGGGAGTGGTCCACTTTAGCTTCACTGCCTTTCAATGCCGAACATAGATTGCGAACAAGCATGAGTATAGCAAAACCGCGGGGGATTGCAACCGTTGAAACAAGCCGCAGGAGCAAGCCGCGGGAGCCCGCCGCGCATGCCGGAGACGCGCGGCGAGCTGTCACCAAAACGTCATGCGCTTTCATTTGGAACGGTCCGGGTGTTGTGCTACCATATGAAGTAATGAGGAAGGCCGGCTCCCGAACGATTTCGGGCGCGGGTCTTTAATAGGGTTAAAGGAGAAAAAGACGTGAAAAGCAGGCTGATCATCGTAGGACTTATGTTGTTCACCGTATTCGTGGGATTCGGCATCATCATACCGATCCTGCCGCAGCTGGTGACGGACGCCAGCCCGGAATCGGCGAACTGGCATACGGGCGGCATGCTGTCGCTTTACTCGTTCGTGTCGTTCCTGCTGTCTCCCGTATGGGGCGGCGTATCCGAGCGGATCGGCCGCAGGCCGGTCATCATGATCGGCGTGCTCGGCTTTGCCGTCAGCTTCCTGATCTTCGGACTCGCGGACGGCAACCTGTGGATCATGTATGCGTCGCGGCTGCTCGGGGGCTTGTTCTCCGGCGCGGTTACCGCTTGCATCGTCGCTTACGTCGCGGACATTACGTCCGAGGAGAACCGTACGAAGGGCATGGCCGTCGTCGGGATGAGCATCGGCATGGGCTTCACGTTCGGCCCATTTATCGGCGGGGAGCTGAGCAATTTATTCTCCTTGAATACGCCGTTTTTCGCCGCGGCCGCGCTGTCGCTGCTCACGTTTTTGGCCGCCTGGCTCAAGCTGCCCGAATCGCTCACGGCAGACAAGCGCGAAGCCGCCAGACTGCAGAGGCGCGAGTCCCGCTGGACCGCCTTTCAGGGGCCGCTTAAGCAGCTGTACGTCCTCGCCTTTTTTGTCACGTTCTCGCTGGCCATATTGGAAGGCACGCTGCAGCTTTACGGCATCGACAAGTTCGACGTCACGCCGCGCAAGATCGGTCTCATGTTCTTCTTCTGCGGCCTGGTCGGCGCGCTTGTGCAAGGCGGGATCGTGCGGCGGCGCGTCAAGCCCGGACAGGAGAGCCGTTATATCGCGTTCGGCCTCGTCATCTCCGCGGCAGGCTTTTTCCTCTTGCTGACGGCTCAGAATTGGATCGCCGCTTCCGTGTACCTTTGCATTTTCGGCATCGGCAACTCGCTCATCAAGCCTTGCGTCACCTCGTTGATTACGCAAAAGACGACCGTCTCCCAAGGCGTCGCCTCAGGTCTCAGCTCCTCCATGGACAGCCTCGGCCGCATCGTCGGTCCGCTGCTTGGGGCCGCGCTCCTGTCCGCGCAAGCCGGACTTCCGTTTATCGTGTCCGGTCTGCTGTCGCTTGGCGCGCTTGGCCTGCTCGCCGGCTACCGCAGCTCCGACCGCGCCTCGTCGCGTTCGCAGCAAGCCTGATTGCGCTAAGCTTGGCGTACGATGGTTCCGACCGCCTCCCTTGGGGGCGGTTTCTTTTTGCGCTCAGGAAGACATTGGAAGCGGCCCGGGTCCGATTCCGACTCAGACTTAAGTCTGAGGGAAGGTCCGGTCTCTGGCCGTTGTTGCCTGCGGTCCCTTCTCCTTTATGCTTGATCGTAGCTGATGCAAGCAAGAGGAGAGGGGCTATTTTTATCGTGAGTTCATTCATTCAAGGCGTATTCAAAAACAAGGCGGCGATCGTCATTTTGGTCGTCATGACGCTGGGCCTGGGCGTCTTCAGCTATTTTAAGCTGCCCATGGAGTTCCTGCCCGAAGCCGACAACCCGCAGGTGACGGTCAGCGTCATCGGTCCCGGCTACAACACCGCCACCATGGAACGGGAGGTGACGGATCCGCTCGAGCAGGCGCTGTCCGCGATCAAGGGCAAGACGAGCATGCTGTCGACTTCGGGAGACGGCTACTCGCAGGTCAATCTGAACTTCGACTCGAAAACCGACATGTCGGAGGCGAAAGCCGAAGTCGAGAAGGCATCGGCAGCCGTGCAGCTGCCCGAGCGCGTCTCGAAGCCGTACGTCATCCAGTACAACACGTCGATGATTCCGATCTCGTTCCTGTCGCTGACGTTTAAGGACGGCCTGAGCGATGCGGACAAGGCCAAAGCCGAAGCCCGCGCGGTGGATGCCTTCCGGGCGATCGACGGCGCAGGCCAGGTTCAGCTGTCCGGCAAGTCGAGCCCGAGCATCGTCATCGTGCCGGATGCGGCAAAGCTCGCCGCCAAAGGCGTGCCGGCACAAGCTTTGTACGGGGTATTGCAAGGACGCACCGCGTCGGCATCGGTCGGCGCAGCCGTACTTGACGGCGAAGCCGTCAACCTGAACGTGAGCGCCGAGCTCGGCAGCGCGGAGGACGTCGCCAAGCTGCCGGTGGCGCCGGGCGTGAAGCTGTCCGACATCGCCAGCGTGACGCAGTCCAACGACAAAGAGAGCGTGAGCCGCATCGGCGGCAAGGACGCGCTCATGATCGTCGTCTCCAAAGGCGCCAACGCGAATGCCGTCAGCGTGGGCAAGGACGTCGCAAAGACGGCCGACCGGCTGATGGAAGAGGACGGCAGCATGGAGCTCAAAGTCATCATGAGCACCTCGGACCAAGTCGTTCACTCCGTGAACAGCATGATGCGCGAAGTGCTGATGGGCGCGCTGTTCGCCACCGTCGTCATCCTGTTGTTCATGCGCAACCTCCGCGCGACACTCGTCACGATCGTTTCGATCCCGCTGTCGCTAGGGCTTACGTTGTATCTGCTCGATCTGTCGGGCATCAGTCTCAACATTCTGACGCTGGGCGGCGTTGCCGTCGCCGTCGGACGGCTCGTAGACGACAGCATCGTCGTTATCGAGAACATTTTCCGCAGGCTCCAGAAGGAAAAGTTCTCCGTCTCGCTCGTCATCGACGCGACGAAGGAAGTGTCCACGGCGATCACCGCCTCGACGCTCACGACCGTGGCCGTGTTCCTGCCGATGGGCCTGCTCCGCGGCTCACTGCAGTCTTTCCTGCTGCCGTTCGCGTTGACCGTCACCTATTCGCTGCTGTCCTCGCTGATCGTCGCGTTGACCGTCATCCCGCTCATGAGCGCGGGGTTGCTGAAGCGGTCCGAGATTAAGGAGCACCAGCCTTCCAAGCGCTTTGGCGGCTTCCTCGAATGGAACCTGAAGCACAAGTGGCTCCCGCTGCTCGTCGCGCTGTTCCTGCTCGTCGGATCGATCGCGACCTACTTCAGCTTGCCAAAGGGCGCGATCGATTCGTCCGACGCCTCGAACGTCAACGTACAGCTGTCGTACCCGCAGGATACGCCGGTAGACCAAGTGCTTGAAAACGGCAAAAAGCTCGAGGCGTTCCTCTTGAAGCAAGAAGGCCAAGAGTGGGTGAGCATGGACATGGGCAACAGCGCGGACGGCGCCATGTACGGCAGCGTCAAGTCGCCGACCCAGGTTGACTATACGATTCAGATGAAGCCGAAGGCCGACGCGGAAAAAATCATCGAGGCGGTTAAAACCGAGCGGGCGAACTATCCGGGCGCCGAGTTGTCCGCATCCGCGGGCTCGCTGATGTTCGGCGGCGGAGGCAGCCAGGTTTTCGTCGACGTCGTTGGCGACAATCCGGAAGAACTGACCAAGACGGCCGACCTCGTCATGGGCAAGATCAAGCCGATCGAAGACGTGCTCAAGGTCGCCAGCAATCAACAGGAACGCAAAACCGTCTATACGCTGCAGGTCGATCCGACGGTCGCCAAGGCATCGGACATCGCTTCACAGCTGCAGGGCATGCTGAACGCGGTGCCGCTCGGGAACGTCGTCAAGGACGGCCAGCTGCTGCCCGTGTCGCTCGAGCCGCTGCTCGTGCCCGGCGCTTCATCCGAGCTGAACGATCTGACGGTCGCGACGGACGAAGGCCCAAAGAAGCTGTCCCAGATCGCCGAATGGGTCAAGAGCGACCAGCCGACCGAAGCCTATCACAAGGACGGCAAGACGTATATCCGCGTCAGCGCCACGGTCGATCCCGCACAACTGTCGATCGTAGGAAGCAAGATTTCGGACGCGATGAAGGATATCAAGCCGGCAGACGGCGTGAAGCTGTTCGTCGGGGGCGCGTCGGCCGACCAGAACGCAGACTTCGCGAGCCTGTTCATGATGATGCTCGTCTCGATCGGCATCGTCTACCTGATCATGGTGTTTACGTTCAAGACATTGCGGGCGCCGCTCGCGATCATGGCCTCGATCCTGTTCGTGCCGATCGGCGCCGTGCTCGGCCTGATCGTCACCGGCGTGACGCCGGACTTCACCGCGATCTTCGGCATCGTCATGCTGATCGGCATCGTCGTCACCAACGCGATCGTGCTCATCGACCGCGTCAAGAAGAACGAAGCCCACATGCCGATCCGCGAGGCGTTGATCGAAGCGGCCGGCACGCGGATGCGTCCGATCCTCATGACGGCCATCGCTACCGTATGCGCCATGCTCCCTCTGGTATTCGGCACGTCGGAGAGCGGCAGCATCGTGTCGCAAAGCCTTGCGATCGTCGTCATCGGCGGCCTGATCGTCGCGACGCTGTTGACGCTGGTACTCGTGCCTTGCGTTTACGAACTGCTGCACTTCCGCAAGGCGAAGCGCCAGCGGCGGGCGGCGAGCCAGTCGGCCGCGGCCTGATTCACTGCGAACGAAACAAGAGAAGCCTCTCCGGTCCGGAGAGGCTTCTCTTGTTTCGTTCGCTGTTTGGCTTTGGCGAATTTTGGTGTATGAATGAGTATGCGGATGACGGTCGGGGCTTCCTTTAGAAGGACAGCTTGTACAGCGGCAGCAGCCGGCGGAACGTATCCTCGGCCGTCCGCAGCAGACTGTCGGGACTAAGCAGGCGTTCGTCGCCGCGCGCGATATGGAGACCGCAGGTGATCTCCGCCGCTTTGACCGTTCTGAGCCTGGCCAGCCACTCGGTCAACGATTCGGCAGAGAGCTCCGCATGCGGCACCCCGTCCGGGAGCGTATGGTCCTTGGACCAAACGAACGAAGCGGGGATCGATGCGCGGATCGAATCGAGCTCGTCCGCCGCGCGTTCCGCGAACACCGTTTTGTTGCCGCTTTCGTAGATGATGGCGAACTGAATGAACAGATGCGTGGACCACAGTCCGATCTGAAAATGAGGATGCGCTTTGTAGCCGCGGGGATGACGCGACCACGCAACCCAAGTATCGTTCGGCGGATTGACCGACCGCCTGGCGTGCTTGGCCACGTGCGGATACATAGGCTCCGCGCACAGTTCGGCCAAATGGGGGGCCAGCGCGTTCCCGAGACCCTCCAGCTTGGGCCTGACCTGCCGGATGATCGCTTCCATCCGTCCTTCAAGACCCGGGACGGTCATGGCGTCGAAGTCCGAATCCGTAAAACCCGCGAATCCGGCGTTTAGTAGTGTGGACATGCTAGTCACCTCTTGAGGCAAATTTCGGTTGCTATTTTGCCCTCACTATACCGGAAAATAGTCAAGAAACCAAGTTGCCATAACATAAGATGAAGTATAAGATAAGGGTAAGAACAAATTATCTGAACATTCGGTCAACAACTCGATCGCTGCCCATATCGCAGGAGGGGGGGATGGCCGTGAACCGCAGCCATGAAGTCGAATATTGCAACTTGGAGCTTCGATTCGATCGCGGACAGATTCAGAGTTTGATTCGGGATTTGATCCAAGAAGGCTATTCCCTGTACTGGAACGAGAGCGAGTCGTATTTTCTCGTTTCCGTCCGCACGGGGAGGAGACTGCTGAAGCTGCGTTTCCAGCGAACCAGCGGACGCTACAAGATGGTCGGGGATTATTTAGTCAAGGACGAGAAGTTCGCGCTGTGGCTGGAAAAGCTGATCAACGATTCGAGAGGCCATGCCGTCGTCAAGCGTTTTCGCGACCGTCACTTGTTGATAGAGAATATTATGTTCGGCGAAATCATACGTCTCGTGGAGGTGTCAGGCATGGAGCATCGGATTATATTCCAGAAGCGCCCTCAGATCACGGTAGAAGATATGATTCAGGCTTACAAATCGAGGCGTGCCGAGCTGCGCGCGGGCGTGCTGCGGCTTGAGATCGACTACGAGCTCGCCGTTCTGCACGAAGCGATCCAGTCCGGAGACGCGGAGGGTGTCGAGGCCTCCAAGGCCAAGCTCGCTTCGATGAGGGTCGAGAGCCTCCAGCTCGAGCTTTAAGCCGGAAGAGAATGCATGGACGAAGGACGCTCCGTCAGGAGCGTCTTTTTTTGCGTTCGATTTTACGGCCGAATTGTAGGAATTGTTGTTGTCCTGCGACGCATCAACGGGTTAAAATGTGTGGTGGCAATGAAGACATGAGAACGAAGGCATGAAAACGAAGGCAGGACATCGAGCGCGTACATGATGCCATGAGGCGAATCCGGAGGAGGATATTCGAATGAAGCTATCTTCAAATGACAAGCTGGTCATGATCGGCGACTCGATTACGGATTGCGGGCGGGGCCGACCGTTCGGCGAAGGGCTGGGCGCCGGGCTCGGCAACGGTTATGTCTCGGTTGCGGCCGGACTGCTGCAAAGCATCTATCCGGAGCTCGCGGTGCGGGTCGTCAACGTCGGCACGAGCGGCCACACGGTCCGCGATCTCGCGGGACGCTGGCAGACCGACGTGCTGGACTTGTCCCCGGACTGGGTATCCGTCATGATCGGCACGAACGACGTCTGGCGCCAATACGATCAGCCGTACATCAAGGAGTCACACGTATACGCGGAGGAATACGAGGAGACGCTTAGCGAGCTGGTTGAAAAGACGCTTACGCACGTAAAAGGAATCGTGCTCATGACGCCGTTTTATCTCGAGCCGAACCCAAGCGACGCCATGCGCCAGTCGATGGACCTGTACGGCGGCATCGTGAAGCGGATCGCCGAAAATCACGGCACGCTGTTCGTAGACACGCAGGCTGCGTTCGACAAGATCCTCGCGCACGTTTATCCGGCGACGATCGCGTGGGACCGCGTTCATCCGAGCGCGACCGGCCACATCGCTTTGGCGAAGGCGTTCCTGGACGCGCTGGGCTTTTCCTGGGACGGCGCCGCACGGGCGGAGTAAGTCTCGAAAAGCGCGTTCCGGCGCCGTTTTCAGCGGGGCGGGGCGGCCGGTTTTCATCTTCAGGCAAAAAGAGTACAATAAGGATTGGCTGAGAACGCGCAGAAAAAACGGCTTAACGGCTTGGAGAAAGGAATCGAAATATGTCTAATGCAAATATCGGCGTCGTCGGCATGGCCGTCATGGGACGCAATCTGGCGCTCAACATCGAGAGCCGCGGCTTTACCGTAGCCGTCTACAACCGTTCGCGGGAGAAGACGGACGATCTGATCAACACGGACGGCAAGGGCAAGAATCTCGTGCCTACATACACGGTCGAGGAGTTCGTGGCTTCGCTCGAGAAGCCGCGCAAGATTCTGATCATGGTCCAGGCCGGGTCCGGCACGGACGCAACGATCGAATCGCTCGTGCCTCACCTCGATAAGGGCGACATCATCATCGACGGCGGCAACGCCTATTTCCCGGACACGCAGCGCCGCAGCAACGATCTGACGGAGCGCGGCTTCCACTTCATCGGCACCGGCGTATCCGGCGGCGAAGAGGGCGCGCTCAAGGGCCCGTCCATTATGCCGGGCGGTCCCGAAGAAGCGTACAAGCTGGTCGAGCCGATCCTGACGGGCATCTCCGCGAAGGTTAACGGCGATCCATGCTGCACGTACATCGGTCCGGACGGCGCGGGCCACTACGTCAAGATGGTTCACAACGGCATCGAGTACGGCGACATGCAGCTCATCTGCGAAGCTTACCAACTGCTCAAGGACGTCCTCGGCGTGCAGCCGGACGAACTCCACGAGATTTTCGGCGAGTGGAACAAGGGCGAGCTCGACAGCTACCTGATCGAGATCACGACCGACATTTTCGCTGAAAAGGATCCGGAGACCGGCAAGCCGATGGTCGACGTCATCCTGGACTCCGCCGGCCAGAAGGGCACGGGCAAATGGACGAGCCAAAGCTCGCTCGACCTGGGCGTGCCGCTGTCCATCATCACGGAATCCGTCTTCTCGCGCTTCTTGTCCGCGATGAAGGAAGAGCGCGTCGCCGCAAGCCAAGTGTTGAAGGGACCGGCCAAGACGGCGTTCGCCGGCGACCGCGCCGCGTTTATCGAGAGCGTGCGCAAGGCGCTGTTCGCCAGCAAGATCTGCTCCTACGCGCAGGGCTTCGCCCAAATGCGCGCCGCTTCCGAAGAGTACAACTGGAACCTGCAGTACGGCAACATCGCGATGATCTTCCGCGGCGGCTGCATCATCCGGGCACGCTTCCTGCAGAACATCAAGGATGCTTACGACCGCGATCCGAGCCTTCGCAACCTGCTGCTCGACGAGTACTTCAAGGACGTCGTCGAATCTTACCAGGACGCATGGCGGGAAGTCGTCTCGTCCGCCGTCAAGTTCGGCATTCCGGTACCTGCGTTCGCGAGCGCGCTCGCTTATTACGACAGCTACCGCTCCGAGCGTCTGCCGGCCAACCTGCTGCAGGCGCAGCGCGATTACTTCGGCGCGCACACGTTCAAGCGGCTGGACAAGGAAGGCACGTTCCACCACAACTGGCTGCACAACTAAGCGTGAAGCCCGCATAGATTCAACAGGACGGCCGATCGAGCCCATCTAGTCCGGGACTCCTTCGGCCGTCCCTGCGATATGCGGTCGCGAGAGTCTGCGAGTAGGAATGCGCCAAATATGCTATGATGAGGGACGAGGCGTCCACCAGCCCTCCGGAATGAAAAAAGACGCAGGCCGCGCTGCCGCGCGACTAGCGTCCTCAGATTCCTGCCGGCTTAAAGCTCGTTCCAGGCCAGCATGCCGCCGACCATATTGACGGTACGTCCGTAGCCGAGCTGGCTCAAGTACTCGCAGGCTCTGCCGCTTCGTCCGCCGCTGCGGCAGATGAAGATGACTTCCTCGTCCTTCGGAATCTCGGACAGCCTGTCCGGCAGCGTCCCGAGACGGATATGCTTGGCGCCCTCGATCATGCCCGCGGCGACTTCGTCGTCCTCGCGGACGTCGATCAGGTGCAGCTTTTCGCCCGCGTCTAGCCGAGCCTTCAATTGATCGACCGTCGTCGTTTCATACATGCTCATCTGGATCGTCCTCCATCGCTCGATTAGCTTCAGTCCCATCATACGGACACGACGCGCCGCAAGTCAACTTGCGCGGCAACAACACCATACATAACCGTTTCCCCTCATAAACGGAAGGAGAGCGCTGCCAAATGGATATGATCGTCACACCGACCCCGCGGCTCGCGGGCGAGATTCAAGCCTTATCGTCCAAAAACTATACGACCCGGTATCTCCTCGTCGCCGCGCTGGCGGAAGGCACGAGCGTCATTCGCTATCCGGCCCACAGCGAGGACAGCGACGCGCTGCGCCGCTGCGTGCGGGATTTGGGCGCCGTCCTCGAAGAAGACGACGAGAAGATCGTCGTCACGGGCTTCGGCAGCCGTCCCAAGCCGGTCAAGGAACTCGACGTCGGCAATGCCGGCGCGGTGCTGCGCTTCCTGATGGCCGTGGCGGCGCTGCTGCCCGAGGTGACGTTCGTCAACAAGTACCCGGAATCGCTCGGCAAACGGCCCCATGACGACCTGATCACGGCGCTCGAGCGTATGGGCGCGACGATCGAGCACCGCGAGGGCAAGCTGCCGATCACGATTCGCGGCGGCGACGCCGTCCGCGGCGGCAAGATACAGGTATCGGGCAGCGTGAGCTCGCAATTCCTCAGCGCGCTGCTGTTCCTGACGCCGCTGCTCGCGGAGGACAGCGAGATCGAAGTGCTGAACGATCTCAAGTCGAAGGTCGTCGTCGGCCAGACGCTCGAAGTGCTGGCCCAGGCCGGTATCGTCGTCGAAGCGTCAAGCGATCTGATGCGCTTCAAGGTGCCCGGCGGCCAGCGCTACCGCGCGCAAGAGTATGTCGTGCAGGGCGACTATCCGGGTTCGGCCGCGATCCTGGCGGCAGCCGCCGTCACCGAGTCCGACGTCACGGTGCATCGTCTGCTCGAGGAGAGCAAGCAGGGCGAGCGGGCCGTCGTCGACGTGCTCAAGGCGATGGGGACGCCGCTTACGCACAAGGACGGCATCGTGCACGTTCAGGGCAACGGCAAGCTCCGCGCCGTCGAATTCGACGGCGACGAGTTCACGGACGGCGTGCTCGCGATGGTGGCGGCAGCCGTGTTCGCCGAAGGCACCTCCCGGTTTTATAACGTAGAGAATCTCCGCTTCAAGGAATGCGACCGCATCACCGATTATTTGGCCGAGCTGCGCAAAGCCGGCGCGAACGTGGAGGAGAAGCAAGACGAGATCATCGTCCACGGGCGTCCGGAAGGCGTGGAGGGCGGTGTGACGATCGACGCGCACTACGATCACCGCGTCATTATGGCGCTCACGGTCGTAGGGCTCCGCGCGAAGGCGCCGCTGACGATCAAGGATGCGCACCACGTCGCCAAGTCTTATCCGAATTACTTCGATCATCTGACGGCGCTGGGCGCCAACGTGCGCTGGACCGAATAAGCCGCTGGGCGAGCGTTAACTTTATCCTACGGAGGTAGACGAGCATGCCGTTCGAGAATCCAAGCCGCGACGAGATCAAACGCATTTTGCAGGAGACGAGAAACATTGCCGTGGTCGGATTGTCGGGCGATCCGGACAAGACCAGCCATATGGTGTCCGCCGCGATGCAGGCGAAGGGCTACCGCATCATCCCCGTTAATCCGAAGGAAACCGAGATTCTCGGCGAGAAATGCTACAAGTCGCTGGCGGACATTCCGGAGCCGATCGATATCGTTAACGTATTCCGGCGTCCGGAGCACACCCCTCCTATCGCAGAAGAGGCTGTCGCCGCTGGGGCCAAGACGCTCTGGCTGCAGCTGGGCATCGCGAACGACGAAGCGGCATCGATCGCGGCCGCCGGCGGCCTGACCGTCATCATGGACCGCTGCATCAAGGTCGAGGATTCGATCCTGCTTCCGCAAGGGAAAAGCTGACCGGACATTCGCTTCTCGCGGACGGGCCGCGCCTTCAGCCATAAGCGCTGCGGTCGGTCCGTCCTTTCTTTTTTACGCAATGTATGGCCCCTATATCTTGAACCTACCGCGAGAGAGGAGGAGGGAATGCTCGCATGTTCGGAATCGGCTATTTGCAAAGGCTCGGCCGGGCGATGATGCTGCCGATGACGGTTTTGCCCGCGGCGGCCATTTTCCTCATGCTGTCGCGGCTGCCTTGGGACTCCGTCGGCTTACAGTCGGCGCCCGTGCTTTTGCATTCGGCGGGCATGGCGATTTTCGCCTACGTGCCTTATGTATTTGCGGTGGGCATCGCCCTGGGCTTGTCGAACCAATCCGTGCACGCCGGCATGGCGTCCCTGGTCGGCATGATTATTTTCGGCGCGGTGACGCAGGCCTACGATCCGGGTGGCGTTCAGCCTTCGATGTTCGCGGGCGTCGTCATCGGGATGCTGTCCGGCTGGGCCAACGAACGCTTCAAGTCGTTCCAGCTGCCCGAATCGCTGCAATTTTTCGGCGGGACCCGATTCGTGCCCATCTTCATGAGCGCCTTCTCTTTCTTTTTCGCGTGGCTCATGATCGGGATCGGCCAGGGGCTGCTCGCCTGGATCGGCGCGACCGGAGGCCTGGTGAATTCGGCGGGCGGCTTCGGCATATTCCTGTATGGATTTTTGCATCGCATTTTGGTCGCTTTCGGGCTCCACCATCTACTCAATCATCTGTTCTGGTTCCAGATCGGCGACTATACGGCGCCAGACGGCAGCGTCTATTTCGGCGACATGCCGAGATTTTTTGCCGGGGACCCGACTGCCGGCGTCTATATGACCGGGCTGTATCCGGTCATCATGTTCGCCTTGCCGGCCATCGCCTACGCGATCATACATGAGGCGCGCGAAGACTTGAAGCCCAAGACTGCCAAGCAGTTCCGGGTGGCGGCGCTGACGGCCTTCGTAACGGGCGTGACCGAGCCGGTCGAATTCGCGTTTCTGTTCGTGGCGCCTTATCTTTTTATCGTGCATGCGCTGCTGTCCGGCGGGATCATGTGGCTCACGTACGAGCTGGGCATTCGCGAAGGGTTCACCTTTTCTGCAGGAGCGCTCGAGTATATCATCAACTTCAGGCTGTCGGAGCGGGGCTGGCTGATCATTCCGATTGGCCTGGCGGTAAGCGTCTTTTACTACGTGCTGTTCCGTTGGAGCATCCGCAGGTTCCAGCTGTCTACGCCGGGACGCGAGGACTCCACGCGGCTGGACGATTGGGGCGGCGATATTCCGTACAGAGCGCCGCTCGTTCTGCAGGCGCTGGGCGGCAAGGACAACATTTCGCGGATCGAGGCCTGTATTACCAGGCTGCGGCTGACGCTTAACGACGACAGGCGGGTCGACGCGAAAAGCCTGCGGCATCTTGGCGCCGCTGGCGTCATCCGGCTTGGCGGCGGTCACGTGCAGGTCGTATTCGGCACTTACTCGGATTTGATCCGCGGCGAGATCGTCAAGCTGATGCAGCTCGACGTGCACCAGGTCCAGTTCCATGCGCCGCTGCAAGGACGCATGATCCCGCTCGAGGAAGTGGACGATCCCATTTTCGCGCAGAAGCTCGTGGGCAATGGCGTCGCATTTATTCCCGAAAAGGGAGAGCTGGTCGCGCCGGTGCGGGGGAAGATCATTCACCTGTATCCGACCAAGCACGCGATCGGGATCGAGACGCCGGAAGGACTCGAGGTGCTGCTTCACATCGGGATCAACACGTCCCAGATGAACGGGGAAGGATTTACGGCGCTCGTCAAGGAAGGCGACGAGGTCATGCCCGGGCAGCCGCTCATCCGGTTTCATTTGCCCACGCTCAAGGCGCATGCCAAGTCGCTGGCGACGCCGATGGTCATTACCAACTCGGATATCGTGCGCTCCTGGCGCTTCGCGCCGTTCAAGGCGGTTAAAAAAGGTCAAGCCGCGGTCATGTCGGTCGTCGTAAGAGAGAGAGAAAACGGGGGGGCGGAGTTATGATCCAAGCGATCGGAGGCTCGGAGGGCATTGCCATCGGCAAGGCGTTCGTGCTGCCCAACTGGGAATGGGAGCTGCCCGAACAGAAGATCGACGCGCTCGACCTCGCGCTCGAATTCGAACGGCTTTACGAGGGGGTCAAACGTTCGAAAACAGAGATTCGCCAAATGAAAAGCGATCTCGACGAAGCGGTCGGCGCGGGAGAGGCCAGCATTTTCGACGCGCATCTGGCCATTCTGGACGACCCCGTCTTCATGAACGAGATCCAGGGCATCATCCAACGCCAGTACAAGGCGGCGGAGGTTGCGGTAAAGGAAGCGATCGATCACTTCGTGACGATGTTCGACCTGCTCGACGACGAGTACATGAAGGAGCGGGCGCTCGATATCAAGGACGTCGGCAACCGGCTGCTAAAGCACCTGCTCGGCGCCCCCGAGATCGCGCTGCCTACGGATGCCCAGCCGTTTATTCTGGTTGTGCGGGAGCTGACTCCGTCCCAACTGATCCATCTCAAGCCCGACGTCGTCCTCGGCATCGTGACGATGATCGGCAGCGCCTCCTCGCATTCGGCGATCATGGCCAGGGCGTTCGGCATCCCGCTCGTCATGAGCGTCGAGGGCAAGCTGTCCGAGCCGATCGTGACGGGCGACCTGCTTATTTTGGACGGCGGCGCCGGCACGCTTGCGGTCATGCCGAACGCGGAGACGGTCGGCAGGTATACGGAGCTTCGCAAGCAGCACCTGGATGCCAAGGAGCGGCTCCAGGAGCTCGTCCAGGTGCCTTCGGTCACGCCGGACGGCGAGCGGCTCTACTTGGCAGCCAACATTAGCTCGATCAAAGAGCTGGATGCGGCGCTTACGCGGGGCGCGGACGGCGTCGGCCTGTTCCGGACCGAATTTCTGTACATGGACCGCTCGCGGTTCCCGACGGAGGATGAGCAGTTCGAAGTATACAAGGCGGCGGCCGAACGTCTGGGCACCGCTACGCTGACGATCCGCACGCTCGACATCGGCGGGGACAAGCAGCTGGATTATTACGATATGCCGGAGGAAAACAATCCGTTTCTCGGCTATCGCGCCATTCGCTTCAGCCTGGACCGGAGCGACCTGTTCAAGACGCAGCTGCGCGCGATCTTGCGGGCGTCCGTCTTCGGCAACATCCGCATCATGTATCCGCTCATCGCGTCAGTCGACGAGGTACGGGCGGCCAATGCCCTGCTGGCCGAAGCCCAGCGGGAGCTTGCGGCGGAGGGGCTTCCCTTCCGCGATGGACTGCCGACCGGCGCGATGATCGAGGTGCCCGCCGCGGTGATGATCGCCGACTTGCTTGCCAAGGAGGTATCCTTCCTCAGCATCGGCACCAACGACCTGATCCAGTTCACGCTCGCCGTCGACCGGATGAACGATCAGATCAACCATATGTACGAACCGTACCATCCCGCCGTGCTTCGCATGCTTCGCACCGTAGCGGAGTCCGCCGCCAGAAACGGCGTTCCCGTGAGCGTATGCGGGGAAATGGCCGGCGACGTCCGGGCGATCCCGCTCTGGGTCGGCCTCGGCATCCAGATGCTCAGCATGTCCGTGCAATCGGTGCTTCCGGTCAAGGCGACGATGCTGCGCACGAACGCCATGGCCTGCAAAAAGGTTACGGAGGAGCTGTTCGCGCTCGGGACGGCCGCCGAGATCAAGGAGCGGCTGGAGCGGTTCCATGCCGGGGCCGCGGTGCAGGACGAGCGGCTCCATCCGGGCAAAAGGTAGGGCCGGACTGCAAGCGCGCATAATAAAGATCCGCAAACGGGCGACAGCCGCCGTTTACGGATCTTTTTTAATGGCCGATATAAAATGGATCAGGACAGTCTGCCGTATAAAACGTCGCAAAATGCCTTTGCATATTCGGGCAGGTCCGGCGGACGCCTTGCGGAGATCAGGTTGCCGTCCACGACGACGGCTTCGTCGAACCAGACCGCGCCCGCGTTTTCCATATCGTCGCGGATGCCGGGCGTGGACGTTACCTTGCGTCCTTGAAGGATCTTGGCGGAGATCAGCACCCATCCCGCGTGGCAGATCTGGCCGATCGGCTTGCCGGCGGCGTCGATCTCACGCACGAAAGCCTGAACGCGCTCGCTGCGGCGGATCTTGTCCGGCGCCCAGCCGCCCGGCACGAGCAGGCCGTCGCATTGCTCCGCATCCAGCTCCTCATAGGAAATGTCAGCGACGGCAGGCACGCCGTATTTGCCGATGTGCTTGCGTCCTTTCTCCGGACCGGCGTACAAGACGACTGCGCCTTCTTCGCGGGCGCGGTATACCGGGTACCACAATTCCAAGTCTTCGAATTCGTCGTCGATCAGACAAATGACGCGTTTGGCTTCAGTCAATTCGATTCCTCCCAGGTAGGCTGTTCATTGCGCGTATGCGCGTCAAATATCTTCTATCCTAGCACATTTGTGAGAGGCGTTCATCCGTATGCAGGTATTGTTTTAATACCGATTCGCTTCCATAATTTACAGTCGTTTGCTGAGGAGGAGTTGAAGGCGCGTCCGCCGAATATACTTTCTCAACGTCCCTCCCGGGGATTTTGGAAACGCGCGCGCGGCGCGTAAGGAGAGAGTCAGTTGTTCAAACGGTGTATATGCGGGGAAGCGATGGCGCTCGGTCTCCGCAAGGTCTTTTATTCCAAGACGGTGAGCATCGCCGGCGTACCCGTGTACGCTTGCGGGCATTGCTCGCGCAACGTCGTATATCCGGGCGTCAAGTCGGATTTGAGCAGCCTGTTGTCCGCCTTGGGCTCGAAGCCCTTGCCGCGGGAAATTCGGTTCGACGAAGTGCACGAATGGGCAGGCATGCTCAGTCAGGCCGTTTCTAAGAGAATGCCGCTGAATGCTGCGAGAATCGCCAAGCTGACGGAGGAACGAACGAACGAACTGCTCGATCTGCTCTTGATCGCCGCCTCCCTGGGAGACCTGGCCTGGAAGCGAGAGCTCGAGGCTAAGCTTGCGCAGCTTAACGGACAATACATATTTTAGGCGAATTTTGAAGGAGCGGCCGCGCTCCTTTTCTTTTTTTTGCGAAACTTTTTCATTTCTGATACCATGAAAATCAATGAAACTTATTTTCAAGGAGGATGCATGCGATGTCGGATGTGAAAAGACTGCAGACTGTCGAACAGTGGGAAGAAGCGCTTAAAAACACGTCGAGCAAACCGCTGCTCGTCTTCAAGCACAGCACCTCCTGCCCGATCAGCGCGGGTGCGCACGACGAGCTGGACCGCTTCCTCGGCGGACGCGGAGAGCTGCCCGTGGACGTCGCCATCGTGCATGTCATTGAGGAGCGCCCCGTGAGCAATGCGATCGCAGAAGCGCTGCAGGTGCAGCACAAGTCGCCGCAGGCGATTCTGGTCCGCGACGGACATCCCGTATGGGACGAATCGCACTGGCGCATTACCTCGGATTTTCTGAACGAACGCGTCGGTTCGGAAGGTTAAAAGCGCGACGGATGTCGGGGTTTGCCATTGCGGAAACGCCCCTTTTGTCGTATCATTACCTTAATATACCATGGACGGGTCCTCCAATCGGACAAAGACCTGACATGAGCAAATGGAGCGGTGAGATGTGACGGTAACTATCTATGACGTAGCCCGCGAGGCCGGCGTATCGATGGCGACGGTATCCCGCGTCGTCAATAACAATCCTAACGTAAAGCCCCAGACGAGAAAAAAAGTATACGAAGCGATCGAGCGTCTCGGTTACCGGCCGAATGCCGTAGCCCGTGGCCTCGCCAGCAAGAAGACGACGACGGTCGGCGTCGTTATTCCCGATATCGCGAATGCCAACTTCGCCGAAGTCGCGCGCGGCATCGAGGATATCGCCAACATGTATCATTACAATATCATTTTGTGTAACGCCGACAAACGCAAGGAGAAGGAGATTCGCGTCATCAACACGCTGCTCGAGAAGCAGGTGGACGGGCTCCTGTTCATGGGCGGCGTCGTGACGGACGAGCATATCCAGGCGTTTAATACGTCCAACGTGCCGATCGTCCTTTGCGCGACGACCGACGAGAAGGGCACGATGCCTTCCGTCGATATCGACCACGAGACGGCGGCGTACGACGCGGTCCGCAAGCTGATCGGCGAGGGCCATAAGCGCATCGCGATGATCAGCGGCACGCTTCAGGATCCGGCCAACGGCTACGCTCGTTATCAGGGCTACAAGCGCGCGCTCGAGGAGAGCGGCATCGCGTTCGACGAATCGCTCGTGCGCGTCGGCAACTACCGCTACGAATCCGGCATCGAGGCCGTTCAGTACTTCCTCGAGCTGGAAGAACGCCCGTCGGCCGTATTCGCCGCTACCGACGAGATGGCGATCGGCGCCATCCACGGCATCCAGGACGCAGGACTGTCGGTGCCGGAAGACATTTCCGTGATCGGCGTGGACAATATCCGCTTGGCTTCGATGGTCCGTCCGCTGCTGACGACGGTCGCGCAGCCGATGTACGACATCGGCGCCGTCTCGATGCGTTTGCTCACCAAATTAATGAAAAAAGAAAACGTCGAGCAGGCTAGGGTAACGCTCCATCACGAGCTGATCGTTCGCAATTCGGTCGCGCCGCGCGGCTAATCGCCGTCATTTGGCACGGACCGTTCCATAACCTGTTTGATCGCCCTGCGCGGACATTGATCGCCCGCCGCAGGGCTTCTTATTCGAGTTTTAAAGGAGATATGCTCATGATCGGCATTATCGGCGCCATGCAGGAAGAGATCGACCTGCTGCTCGGCGCCTTGGAGGATGCGGTGGAGATGCAGCGCTCCGGCATTCGTTACGTGGCGGGCAGCCTGCACGGACACAAAGTCGTCGTATGCAAGTCCGGCGTCGGCAAGGTGAACGCGGCAATCTGCACGCAGGTGCTCATCGACCGCTTCAACGCGGACAGGGTCGTGTTTACCGGCGTAGCGGGCGCGCTCGATCCTGAGCTCGACATCGGGGACATCGTCGTATCCTCGAGCAGCATGCAGCATGATATCGACGTGACGGCGCTCGGCTATGCGCGCGGCGTTCTGCCCTACCAGGAGATCTCGGACTGGGCGGCGGACGTAGCGCTGATCAAGGCGGCGCGCGAAGCAGGGGACAAGCTGTTCCCCGGTCATATCAAGACCGGCAAGGTGCTCTCGGGCGACCAGTTTATCGCCGACAGAGCACTGGTCGTGCGGCTGAGGGACGAGCTTCAGGGCTCGTGCGTGGAAATGGAGGGCGCTTCCGTCGCGCAAGTATGCGCGATGAACGAGGTGCCGTACGTGGTCATCCGCTCCATCTCGGACAAGGCGGACGGCTCGGCGGACGTGAACTTTACGGAGTTTACGGTGACTGCATCCAACAGGTCGTTCGCGATCGTCAATGAGATGCTGCAGCATCTGGGCAAATAACGATGATTATCAAACCAGCAGGTGTCTTGTCCGGTCAAGCCGGCGATACCTGCTGGTTTTTTTCTGAAAAGTGTGCCGGTTATCCCAGGTGCTGAAGCGCCAGAGCCACAATCTCGCGGTTTTTGGCCGTGATCTCGGCTCGGCGGGGCATCGGCGACCACAGCGACGTATCGTCGAGCCAGAATCGCGGCAGGTCCGCCGGCCGGCCTGGCGACGAGAGCCGGGGCCAGGAGGCGGGGAGAGGTCCGCCGTCCGGTGACGCGTCAATCGACGCGAGCAGCGGATGGTCACTCATCTCCAGCCAGAGCAGGCTCCAGGCTCGGGGGACGACGTGCCAATGCTCGTAGCCGCCGCCGCCAAGCGCGATCCACCGGCCGTCCGTATGCTCGTGCGCCAGCCGGTGAATGAGGCGAGGCATCTCGCGGTAGATTCGCATGCTGCAGTGAATATGCGCGAGCGGATCGAGCGCGTGGGCGTCGCAGCCGTGCTGGCTGACGATGACGTCGGGCTTGAATGCGCGCATGACCTGTGCAAGGCCGCTCTCGAAGCTCTCGAGCCAGGATTCGTCCTCTGTATACGGTTCCACGGGAATGTTGAGACAGGCGCCGTAGCCGCTGCCTTCGCCGCGCTCATGCGCGAACCCACTGCCCGGGAACAGGAACTTGCCCGTCTCATGAATAGAATAGGTAAAAATGTCCGGGTCCGTATAGAAACTCCACTGCACGCCGTCGCCGTGATGTACGTCGGTGTCAATATAAAGCACCTTGGCGTCGTATTTGCGGTGGATCCAGGAGATCGCGCACGCGGCGTCATTGTAGACGCAGAAGCCCGCGCCCCGCTCGCGGAAGGCGTGATGGAGGCCCCCGCCAAGATGGAGGGCGTGCTTTGTCGCCCCTGACATGACTGCCTCGGCGGCGCTCAGCGAGCCTTGGACGACGGCCAGCGCAGCGTCGTGCATGCCGGGAAAATAGGGCGTGTCGCCGTCCTCCTCGAGGCCGTATTGCTCGGCCAGGTCCTGGTAGGACACGGCAGGGGCCGCAATGCTTAGCGCGCGCGCCGTCTCGACGTAGTCGGCCCGATGGATGGCATTCACGGCCTCGGCCGCGCCCTCCGCGGTCGGCATGAGCTTGTCTTCCGGCCCGAGCGCGCCGCAATCTGCGAGCAGCTCCTCGGTCAAGGCGAGCCGGATCGGGTGAAAAGGATGATCTTCGCGAAACGAGTACCGCTTTACGGCGCTGCAGTCGATCCAGCGCGCGTGATCGCTTTTCGATGACACAGGGGTCGCCTGCCTTTCGTCAATACATAAACCGCTGGCGGAATCTCACGCGGTCGAATTGCTCGGCAGACGACAACGGCACGTCCTTGCCGATACGCACCATCAGGCAGTTGGCCGGATGCGCGCAAATCTCGGGATCGTCCGTCGCGAACCACACCATGCCGACGGACTTCATTAATTTTTCCATCATCTCGCGGTATTGCCAGACGTTAAGCCCGCTTTTTTCCAAGTCCCAGTGCCAATAATATTCGGTCGTATACACGATGGCATTGTCCAGCTGCTCCTCCGCGAACGCCGCGACGATCATCGCTTTGCCGAGGCCGAGGGACCGATATTCGTCGGCCACCTCTATGGCGCCTAGCTCGATCAGATCGTCCATGCCGCCTTCGGACCAGCGCTCGAGTTCGTCGGGGTAGTGGAAGGTGACGTAGCCGACGATCAAATCTTCTTCGCGGGAGATGATAATGCGGCCTTCGGGCAGTCCTGCGATCTCCACAAGCGCCTCGTGCTGCTCCCGGGGCCTGCGGAAGGCGTCGAGCTTGTCGTGGAGCCGGTAGTCCTTCAGCCGCTCCGGTTCGACCGGACCTTCGATGACGATCGGACCCGCCCTTCCGGGCCTGGCGACGCGCTGATAGCGCTTGTAATGTTCCATGCGCACGCTCCTTTTGCCGATTCGATTACGTCTTGCGCGAGGGTCTCAACGAATCTCATTATACAGCATTATACGGCAAAGCCGTTATCGCGCGCTTTTTTTACCGATTTCGCACGCGTTTTTGCCATTGTTATATACGCCTTGGAGAAAATTTCCCTCCTTCGGTTGCGTAGGTATGTCGGACGCATGGTATAATGGCAAAAGCAAGCCTCAAGGGCTTTGTTCTTCGTGTAAGCGCATTCGTATACTTAGCATCGGGTTTGCAGCAAATCAACGGGAAGGTGATCGGTAATGACGTTAAGTCAGGATGAAAAAGTGGCCGTAACGGCGACAACCGCAAATCTCGGTTTATATGAGGACGAGGTGCGCAACTTCAATTGGGAGAACATCGAAAATCATTTTTCCTGGTCCAAGACCGGGAAAGTCAATATGGCGTACGAGGCGATCGACCGCCATGTCGAAGAAGGCAGAGGCGGTACGATCGCTTTGCACTATAGCGATGCGCAGCGCGACGAGAGCTATACTTACGCTGATCTGTCGCTGCAGTCCGCACGTTTCGCTAATGTGCTCCGCGGGCTCGGCATCGGCAAGGGCGACCGCGTCTTCATTTTTATGCCGCGCACGCCCGAGCTTTACTTCGCCCTGCTTGGCGCACTGAAGATCGGCGCCGTCGTGGGACCGTTGTTCGAAGCGTTCATGGAGACGGCCGTCCGCGATCGCCTGCAGGACAGCGGCGCAGTCGCAATCGTGACTACGCCGGCGCTCTTGCCGCGCATCTCGCGCGCCGAGTTGCCGGAGCTTAAGCATCTGATCGTGTTCGGCGACGGCGTTGCCGCAGGCGACGGTATCGTCGATTTCAAGACCGAGATGGAAAAAGCGTCCGAGACGGCCGATATCGAATGGCTTGACCGCGAAGACGGGTTGATCCTGCATTATACGTCAGGCTCCACAGGCAAGCCGAAGGGCGTCTACCATGTGCAAAATGCCATGATCCAGCATTATTATACCGGACGCATCGTGCTTGACCTGAAGGAAGGCGACGTCTACTGGTGTACGGCCGATCCGGGCTGGGTAACCGGCACGTCTTACGGCATTTTCGCGCCTTGGCTGAACGGAGCGACGAATGTCATCCGCGGCGGGCGCTTCAGCCCGCAGGATTGGTATGCTACGCTCGAGAAGTACAAGGTTACCGTGTGGTACAGCGCGCCGACCGCATTCCGCATGCTGATGGGCGCCGGCGACGATGCGGTCAGCCCGTTCGATCTGTCCAACCTGCGCCATGTGCTCAGCGTCGGCGAACCGCTGAACCCCGAGGTCGTTCGTTGGGGCCTCAAAGTATACAACCAGCGTATTCACGATACGTGGTGGATGACGGAGACGGGCGGACAGCTCATTTGCAATTATCCGAGCATGGAGATCAAGCCGGGCTCCATGGGTCGGCCGATCCCGGGCGTTCAGGCGGCCATCATCGACGATCAGGGCAACGAGCTGCCTCCGATGCGGATGGGCAACCTTGCGATCCGTACGCCGTGGCCTTCGATGATGCGCAAGGTCTGGAACAATCCGGCCAAGTACGAGGAGTACTTCCGGATCCCGGGCTGGTATGTGTCCGGCGACTCCGCGTACATGGACGAAGAAGGCTACTTCTGGTTCCAGGGCCGGATCGACGACGTCATCAACACGTCCGGCGAGCGCGTCGGGCCGTTCGAGGTCGAGAGCAAGCTGGTCGAGCATCCGGCCGTCGCCGAAGCGGGCGTTATCGGCAAGCCCGATCCGCTCCGCGGCGAGATCATCAAGGCCTTCATCTCGCTGCGCGAAGGCTTCGAGCCTTCCGAGGAGCTGAAGGCGGATATCTCCAAGTTCGTCAAGGTTGGACTGTCCGCGCACGCGGCGCCTCGCGAGATCGAGTTCAAAGACAAACTGCCGAAGACCCGCAGCGGCAAGATCATGCGGCGCGTCCTCAAGGCCTGGGAGCTCAATCTCCCGACCGGCGACCTGTCTACGATCGAAGATTAATAACGTTGAGGGAGGCCGTCCCTTTGGAGAAGCGATACTCCGAGGGGCGGCTTTTTGTGATTAAAGCACGTTTAAAGTCCGCGGCTTCCGCTCATCGCGTCTCACTCCATAGGGAACATTTGTTCTTTCTATAGCAAAATATGGGTTTAATGACTGCTGATTTTTGTGCTTTTTGGTAGGACGAAAAAACTTCGAAAACTGCTCGTGCCCCTGATCGAAGGGGATATGGTTAGAACGCGTCGTACAGTTGAGTTCAATTCATAAGTCAGTCAGAAACATGGCAGTCGCGACTCTAATCATAAAAAATGAGAACGCCGAAACGTCCTCCACAGGGCATCTTGTTTATCGAAGCAGAGGAGCTTGGCTGATCAGACGATAAGAAGAACCGGCTCCTTGCAATATTCGCAGTGTCGCAGCGGATCCCAGGCGTAGAACTTGGTTTCCTTCAATTTGACGAGATCGGGCGCGTTCCGTATTTGTCGACGAAGGTGCCGATCGCGAGCTCCACGGGTTTCTAACTAACTTGCGCGATACCTGATGCAGGGCGCAACGCGCGAATCAAGTTTCGGATATCCGGGCAATTTTCCGATCTTCAAGTAAGGCTTTTCTTGGACGAACAAAAAAACGCTTCGGCAGACGATAACGATACCGAAGCGTTTTTTGTGAACGGATTGAGGCTAACTGTTCTTGACCTCGACGGAAGGCGAGGCGTCGGAGGCCCCGGTATCGTTGACGGCTCGCACGCGATACCAGCCGGCCGTGTTATTGCCGGACAATTCGTACTGGTTCGACTGCGTCGACTCGACACGCCTGTAATTGCCTTTCTCGCTGGCGCTGTACCATACCTCATAGCGCGTTACTTTGTCGGCGTCGGGATTGGCGTTCCAGCTGAGTGTCGTACCGCCTGCCGAAGGTTGAGCGGCGAGACCGGCTGGCGCGGACGGTGCCGCAGGCTGCGCCTGACCGGGATCGTTCGACGGCGTTCCGCCGTTCGTAACCGGATCCGCCGGGCCTGTGCCCTGGCCGTCAAGCGGCGGAACATTGTCATTCGGCTTCGAACCCCCGCCATTGTCAATACCGCCGCTGCCGTTGCCAGCACTGCCACCGCCGCCGCCTCCGGAAGAGGAGGATTCGCTGCGTCCGGATTCGTTGCCTGCGACGTCGACGGCCGTTACGGCGTACCTTACGCTGCCGGAGGACGAATAGTCGATGAAACGGGTGTCTTCGCCGGTCAGCACCGAGCTGCCTGTCTTGACGAACGATCCGCCGTTCACCGAACGGTAGAGCCTGTAGCCGACGACGTCCGCCTGCGGACTTTTGGTGAAGGAGATGCGCGTTTTGCCGCCGCCGAGCTGTTCGACCGTAATATTGCCAGGCGCACTCGGCGCCGAGCCGTCGTCCACGCGCGGATCGGGCTTGGACGGCGCACCGCCAGAGGCATCCTTCGGCAAATAATAGGACAGCGGCTTCCGACTTGAAGCCGGCACTTTGTCGAGCGCGGCTTTCAACTGCTCGATGAGCTCGTCGAGCGGCTTTTCCCGCTTGGTCATGACCGATTCGCGGAGCATGTCTTCGGGCGTCTCCGGCGACGGTTTATAGTTGACGCCGTTGTAAGAGATGTATTTGACGGCGACGAGCGAGTCGTCTTCCTCCGTCGGAATGTATTTCTTGTTGAAAATGTCCGTCACGAGCTTGCCCGCGGACCGGGTGAGATCGGTCGGCAGCTTGCCGCTGACGCTCGACACGGTCATCGAGACGATGCCGTCCGGCTTTTTGAATTCAGTTGTCGGGAAAAGCTCGGGGCGGGCTTCGGTCACTTCATTCATGACCTTGGTCCAGATCTCCCTGGCGCGCGCGTGTCCGTCGGTGGAGAGCGTATTAACCGACTTTTCGTAGCCGGCCCATACGCCCAGCGTGATATCCGGGGTGAAGCCCTCGAACCAGACATCCGCGTAGTTGGAGGTCGTGCCCGTCTTGCCGACAATTGGAATCTTGCCGTAATTTTTAAATCCGTTTTTGACGGATTTGCCCGTTCCGTCCGTAACGACCGTGCGGAGCATATCGGTCATCAGGTATGCGGATTGCTCGGAGACGACGCGCTTGGGCGATGCCTTGTGCTCGATTACGATGTTGCCGTACGAATCCTTCATTTTTTCGATCAGGTACGCATCGTTGAACACGCCTTTGTTGGCGATTGCGCCGTATGCGTTGGTCAGCTCCTCGACGGTGACGCCGTACTTGAGACCGCCGATAACGCCGGTCTGCGCATAGTCGTCTTCCGGCACGAGCGTGGTAATGCCCAGCTGACGCGCGAAGTCCCATGCGCCCTTGATCGTGACCTTGTCGAGAAACACCTTGAGCGCCGGCAGGTTGAGCGATTGGTTAAGCGCGTACCGTGCCGTGACGAGGCCCGAATAACGGTTGTTCGAGTTTTTCGGAATGTGCAGGCTCGAGCCGCTGTTTTTCAAAATGATCGGCGCGTCGTCCAAAATGCTGGCCGGGCTGATGAGTCCTTTGTCGATCGCCGGCAGGTAGGCGCCGATCGGCTTCATGGCCGAGCCTGGCTGCCTCTCCATCTGTGTAGCGAAATTAAGCTGCTCGATATGGAAGTCGCGGCCCTCGATCATGCCGAGAATCGCGCCGGTCTTGTGATCCAGCATGACGGCGGCCGTCTGCTCGACGCCTTTGGTCTTGCTGTCCGGCGAGAAGTTTTTCGGATCCTCCGCTACCTTATGCATCGTGTCGTACACTTTTTTATCGATGGTCGTGGTGATTTTATAGCCTCCGCGCAGGAGCTGCTCGCGCGCGTCTTCGATAAGAGAGGCATTTTCCTTTTTCTTGAGATCGTCGATGGTGAGCGTCGGGTTTTGCTGCAGCACCAGCTGCATGGCGGCCTGGCGTTCGACCTCGAGCATCAGATAAGGATAAGTGTTGTATGCTTTTTCCGTCGGCTTGGCGAGCGAGCTGTAGACGTCGAACCCGATCGCTTCGTCGTACTGCTGCTGATTGATCTTGCCGTATTCTAGCATTTTCTGCAGGACGAGCTTCTGTCTGGCAAGCGCCCGCTTGAAGTTGGCTTCGTTGAAGTCGCCTTTGCCCGTGAAGGCCGAATAAGCGGAAGGACGCTGCGGCAGACCGGCTAGATAAGCCGCCTGCGCCAGATTGATCTTGCTCAAATCCTCGATACCGAAAATTCCTTTGCTGGCGGCCTTGATACCGTACACCTGGTAGCCGGACGCGCCGTTGCCGTAAGGAATTTTGTTCAGGTAGGCGGTGAGGATCTCTTCCTTGCCCAGGAAGCGCTCGAGCCGGAGGGATAAGAAGATCTCCTTGGCCTTGCGGCTTTGCGTCTGGTCGAGGCTGAGGAATACGCGACGCGCCAGCTGTTGCGTGATCGTGCTGCCGCCGGTCTGCACGTCCTCGTTAAGCAGTTGTTGCTTGACGGCGCGGAACAGCCCGTTCGTGTCGACGCCGACATGATTGAAGAAATTTTTGTCCTCGATGGACAGAACCGAATCGATGATGACCTGAGGAATCTTGTCGTACGTGATCGGCTGCCTGTCTTCCTCGGTTCGGAGCTGGCCGATCAGCGTTCCGTCCCGGAAATAGACGAAACCGGTTGCATTGTTTTCGTTGATTTTTTCCTCGATTAACGCTCTCGACCGGATGGGATCGTCCTTGACCAAGGCCGCAATATATCCGCCTATGGCGCCGCCGGCAGCCAGACCTGCCAATACGGCGAAAAATACCAGCCACAATATGGTATAAGTGAACAATTTGGCGGCCATGACCCATGGCGAGCGTTTTTTTCGTTTCGGCTTCTTGGAAGGCTGTTTGGTATCGCTCATTATGTATCCTCCTTCAACAAAACAGTCTTATTATATCACAATAGGCGATTGTTTGACCTCCCGCATCTTCGTTCGATTGCATTCGCGCGCCAGGAAGGGACAAGCTCTTCCAATTTTTTCACCGATTGGCCGATAACAGGAGGGGGCAGAGAAACTTTTGGAAATGCTTGTCGTATGTATTAATGTCGTCGAAAACGGATTCTGGCGCAGAAGGAGAGGGGAAGCGTGGAGATTTTGTTCTGGAGCTGTTTGGCGTTCGGCGTGCTGATGGCATTGGTCACGCTGCTCATCGGCGATCTCGGAGGCGCGTTCGATTTCCTCCCTCACGATCTGTTCGAGCCCGTCGTCCTGGCGGGGGGGATTACGATCTTCGGCGGCGCGGGGCTGCTGCTGGCCCGTTACTCGACTCTTCCGTCCGGAGGCGTGTACGCATGCGCTGCCGCGGCCGCCGCGCTAGGCGGTCTGGCGATGCACTTCGTTTACGTGAGACCGATGAAGAACAGCGAAAATTCGGTCGCGTACTCGATCCGGGATCTGGAGGGAAAACGGGCCGAGGTCATCACGTCCATTCCGGCGGTCGGCTTCGGCGAGGTGCTCGTGCGGGTGGGCGCCGGCAATGCCAATCACATTGCAGAAAGCTTCGACAGCGAAGCGCTGGCCGAAGGAACGAAGGTCGTGGTCGTGCGCGTGAAAGACGACGTGCTCGGCGTATCTCGGCTGGAGTAGCAAAGGAATCATACTTAGGTGAGTAGAGGAGAATGCAAATGCAAACGATTGACGAAGCGCTTTATATCCCGATCATCGTAGTCGCCGTCCTGCTCGTGCTTGGACTCGCGTTTTGGGCGCGATACAAGACGGTGGCGCCGGACCTCGCCATGATCGTGACCGGCTCGTTCCTCGGCAGCAAAAACGTGTCCGTGGACGAATCGGGCCGCCGGATCAAGATCGTGCGGGGCGGAGGCGCTTTTATTTTACCGATATTCCAGCAAGCCCAATTTCTGTCGCTGCTGTCGCACAAGCTCGACGTGAGCACGCCTGAAGTATACACGGAGCAAGGCGTGCCGGTGCTGACCGACGCGGTGGCGATCATCAAGATCGGCGGCGCGGTGGAGGACGTGGCTACGGCTGCCGAGCAGTTCATGGGCAAGCCGACGGATGCGCTTCGCGGCGAAGCGCAAGAGGTGCTCGAGGGCCATCTGCGCGCGATCCTCGGTACGATGACGGTCGAAGAGGTATACCGGAACCGCGAGCGCTTTGCGCAGGAGGTTCAAGGACAGGCGGCGCGCGACTTGAAAAAGATGGGTCTGCAGATCGTTTCGTTCACGATCAAGGACGTCCGCGACAAGCACGGCTACCTCGAGGCGCTTGGCAAGCCGCGGATCGCGGCGGTCAAGCGGGATGCGGATATCGCCGAAGCCCAAGCGATCCGGGACTCGCGGATTCAGAAGGCCGCGGCGGAGGAGCAGGGCCAGAAGGCGGAGCTGCTGCGCGATACCAACGTCGCCGAAGCGACGAAGGAAAAAGAATTGAAGGTCGCTTCCTTTAAAAAGGAATCGGACTTGGCGAAGGCCGAAGCCGACCAAGCCTATTCCATTCAAGAGGCGCGCTCGAAGCAAAGCGTCGTCGAGGAGCAGATGCAGGTCGAGATCGTGCGCAAGGAGCGGGAAATCGATCTGGAGGGGAAGGAGATCCTTCGCCGCGAGAAGCAGTACGACGCCGAGGTCAAGAAAAAAGCCGACGCCGACCGCTATGCGGTCGTACAGG
This sequence comes from Cohnella sp. GCM10012308, assembly GCF_042649185.1. NCBI lineage: Bacteria > Bacillati > Bacillota > Bacilli > Caryophanales > Paenibacillaceae > Cohnella > Cohnella sp. GCM10012308. The sequence goes on along the minus strand of NZ_JBHRYU010000001.1, from coordinate 466,321 downwards.
CGGCCGAAGCGGATAAGGCCAGACAGATCAATGAAGCGGATGCCCATAAGTACCGGATCGAGGCAGAGGCCAAGGCGAATGCCGAGCAGAAGCGGCTGAACGGCTTGGCGGAAGCCGAAGCGGCGCGGGCGAAAGGTACGGCCGATGCGGAAGTCGTGCGGCTGCGCGGTCTGGCCGAAGCCGAAGCGAAGGAAAAGCTTGCGCAGGCGTTCGAGAAGTTCGGCGAAGCGGCCGTGCTGGACATTATCGTAAAGATGCTGCCGGAGCTCGCCGGCAAGGTGGCGGAGCCGATCGCGTCGATCGACAAGCTCACCGTCGTCGACACGGGGCACGGCGAAGGGGCGGCGCGCGTCAGCAACTACGTGACTTCGCTTATGGCGACCGCGCCCGAGATGCTGAAAAGCGTGTCCGGCATCGACATCGGGCAGCTCGTCCAGCGCCTGACCAAGCCGGGCAAGCCCGCGCCTGCGACGGCGCCTGCTACCGCGCCGGTGGCGCTGTCGCAGCAGGGAGACGAAACGCAAGGCACAAACGTATAGTCCGGCTGACCGAACTTATCCGTCCTATGAGTGGAACAATGAACAGCCCGTCCGCAGCAGCGGACGGGTTTGTTACGTTTGCGCGTATTGCCAGCCGGCAGATGCGGACCTATATCGTCAATGCGCCGATCCATGCGGCCCCTAGACGTAAATATCGGCCATCTACGACTCCAATAAAAAACGCCCCGGCTGGGCCGGAGCGCATGCTTGCGATGGCAAAACGATTAGCGGCTGTAGAATTCGACGATTTGTTGTTCGTCGATGTCTTGGGACAGCTCTTCGCGGCTAGGCAGACGAAGGTACTTGCCTTCCATAGCGGCTTGGTTGAAGTCCAGGTAGCCGGCGATGTGATGACGGGAATCCGAAGCTTCCTTGATCGCCTTCAGGCCGCGGCTGCGCTCGCGAAGACCGATGATGTCGCCTACTAGTACCGTGTAGGAAGCGATGTCGACCTTCTTGCCGTTCACGGTCACGTGACCGTGCGACACGAGTTGACGCGCGCCTGCGCGGGAATTGGACCAGCCGAGACGGTATACCAGGTTGTCCAGGCGGCTCTCAAGCAGGAACATGAAGTTTTCGCCCGACTTGCCCTTCAGCTTGGAAGCGCGGTCGAACAGGTTGCGGAATTGCTTTTCGTTCAGGCCGTACATGTGGCGCAGCTTTTGCTTTTCAAGCAATTGCTGGCCGTAGCCGCTGATCTTGCGGCGTTGGTTCGCGCCGTGTTGCCCCGGAGGGAACGCACGCTTGAGGTCTTTGCCGGTACCGCTCAGGGAAATGCCGAGGCGGCGGCTTAGTTTAAATTTAGGACCGGTATATCTGGACATGAATGTGTGACTCCTTTTTCAAAAGGGAATTTTTTGAAAATGGGTTGTCGTTGCGCCGAACGCATTCCATAAAGAAGAGAATCTTCTTCCCGGCAAGAAGTTCAGCCGCTGCCCGCCGAGGGAACCGTTCGTGAGGGTGACACAAACAAAGAGCCCAATGTTCAACTATAAATATTATAAGAAAAACAAGGCGAATGTCAAGGTCGTCACGCTTACAGCTGGACAACTTAAATGGTGCTTGCTTTTTTCGGAAAATAAGCGCGTTGTATAAGTGTCGAGACGCAAGACACAAGTCCCGATATTTGCTCGCTTTCTAGTGCAAAAATCACGAGTCCATTGTATAGTTAATATAGAAGCGCGGCGGGGAGGGTCCGGGATGGTTCAACCAAGGGAAAATTTAGACTCGGTTCGACATCATCATCACGCTGGGGTCGAGCTCAAGCGCGCTACGGATGACTTGCCGTCTTGGATAGCGGGACAGGATCTAACGGAAGCCGATCTTCCTTATATACATGAGCTGCTGCAAAAAAGCTTTGGCGATTGGGTCGAGCAGAGCGAGGGCTTTCCATGGCTGTCCGGATGGCCGATCGTGCTCGTTCACCCCGATTATGCCGAAGTCGCCGTCGCCGGCGCATCCGCGAACGCCGGTCTGCCGGCCTCGTGGCGACTCGAGGCAGCGGGGCCTACGGCGGCCGGCATGGCGCTCGAGTCGTGCCGGCCCGCGCTCATGCGCGCGGAGGAGCACGTTCATCCCGCGCTGAGAAGCCGGGATACGCTTGCCGTTCCGATATTCAGCCGCTCCACCGGGTTCGTGTGCGCGGCGATCGTCTGCGCGGCGCCGGCCGGCGCCGCGGGTGCCGGAGAGCTCAAGCTCCTTCAGGCAGCGGCGCTGCATATCAAGAGCTGTCTGTACCGCCGTTTTGAGCATCTGTTCGTCGAGAGCCAGCTGCACGCGTCCAATCGCGCCAAGCGGGAAGACCGGCGCAAGGACCGGCTGCTGGAGATCATGCGGCGGATGAACGACCACATCGACGTGGAGAACGTGCTGGCAGAGGTGTTCAGCAGTCTCGAGCAGATGTATCCGACGTGCAGAACGAACCTCTTTTTGTCGCAAGATTACAGCAGCATCAACGAGCGCGTGCAGCCGCTCGCCTTTCATCACCAGGACATGGACTTGTGCTGGAGAGCGTTCATGGACGGCGAGCAGCGCGAGGACGGCGTCGGCGAGTATCGCCGGATCGCGTTTCCGCTGGCGGGCAAGCAGGGCGTATACGGCGTGCTCCGGCTCGATCTGTCGGCCGAGCCGTTCGACGATCTCGACATGCGCTTCGTCTCGACGCTGACGAGCGGTGCCGGCACCGCCTTCGAGAAGGCGCGGATGCACGAGCAGGCGAACGTGCTGATCGGAGAGCTGCGTCTGATCAACGAGCTGACACAGCGCCTCAACAGCAGCCTTCGCCTGTCGGACACGATTCAGTTCGCTACGTCCGAGCTGATGTCTATTTTTAATGCGGACTTTTGTTTCATCATGCAGCTCGACATGCAGCTGAATCACTTCAGCGTCATCTCGTCCAACGTGCCCGAGCTGAACAACGACGTTTTCACGATCGATTACGGCTTTTGCGGCGTCATGCTGGCGACCAAGGAGCCGATTATTCTGTCGGATTACCATTCGGCGACGCCGGTCAGATCCCGGCTGCTCGAATCGACGCGCTCGCGCTCGCTGATCGCTTCTCCGCTGCTGCTGAACGGCGAAGTGATCGGCGCCATCATGGTCACGCATCGTCAGCCGAATCATTTTTCCTACGAGAACTACAAGCTGCTGCAGGTGTTGTCCGCGCATATCGGGCTGGCGGTGTCGAATTCGTCGCTGCACGCAGAAGTTCGGCGAATGGTCATCACGGACAATCTGACGGGACTGTACGCGCGCCATTATTTGAACGAACGGATTCAGCGCAAGCAGGAGAAGGACGCGTCGGGCTCGCTGATCGTCGTCGACATCGACCATTTCAAGAAAATCAACGATACGTACGGTCATCAGGTGGGCGACGCGATTCTGATCCAAGTCAGTTCCATCATCCGCAGCGCGATCCGGGAGAGCGATATCGCTGCGCGTTGGGGCGGCGAAGAGCTCGCCATCTATTTGCCGCAGCTGAGTCTCGATCAGACGCTCAAGGTGGCCGAGAGGATCCGCAGCCGCGTAGAGGAGGAGACCGCGCCCAAGGTGACGGTGTCGTGCGGCGTGTCGGAGTGGTCCGCAGGCGACGAGCGGATCAGCGTCGAATCGCTGTTCTACCGCGCGGATATGGCGCTGTACGAAGCCAAGCACCAGGGCCGCAACTGCGTGACGGTCGGCTGACCGCAGCCGGCGGCGCGTCCAAGGACAAGTCGGAGGAGATTCCTCCGCTTGTCCTTTTTGGCATTCCGGCATTTTTAAATATGATATCCGCGGTGGTACAATGTTAGCACGCTTAAGACATCAGACAATCGGAGGTCGTATCGATGCGCGACGCGCGAATTCAACAATTGGCGGCTAATTTGGCCGGATATTCCGTTAACGTGCAGCCGGGCGAGCATGTGCTGATCGAGATGATCGGACCGGAGCGCGAGCTGCTCAAGGCGCTCGTCGAGGAGGTCGCGAAGCGGGGCGGATACCCGCACGTGGAGATCGAGGACCGCTCCGTCACGCGGGAGCTGCTGCGTCATGCCCGCCCCGAGATGGTCGAGACGTGGGCCGCGTACGAGATGGACCGGATGAAGCGCATGCAGGGCTATATCGGCATCCGCTCCGGGGACAACGTGAACGAGCTGTCCGACGTGCCCAAGGACAAAATGGCGCTCTTCGACAGCATGCATCGTCACCCGATCCATCTGGAGCAGCGCGTCAAGCATACCAAATGGGTCGTGCTCCGCTATCCGAACGCCTCGATGGCGCAGCTGTCGGGCCGTTCCACCGAAGCGTTCGAAGACTTTTACTTCGACGTCTGCAATCTCGATTACGCTAAAATGGACAAAGCGATGGATCCCCTCCACGAGCTGATGAAAAAGACGGACAAGGTGCGGATCGCGGGGCCGGGCACCGAGCTGTCCTTTTCAATAAGGGACATCGGCGCTAAAAAGTGCGCCGGCGCCCGCAATATTCCGGACGGCGAAGTGTACTCGTGTCCGATCCGCGATTCGGTAAACGGCACGATCGCCTACAATACGCCGAGCGTTTACAACGGATTCGCTTATGAAAACATCACATTCACGTTCGAAAACGGGAGAATCGTCCAAGCGACCGCGAACGACAACGAGCGGATCAACGCGCTGCTCGACACCGACGAAGGCGCACGTTATATCGGCGAGTTCAGCCTCGGATTCAATCCGTACATCCTTCACCCGATGAAGGATACGCTTTTCGACGAGAAAATCGCCGGAAGCCTGCATTTCACGCCGGGACAGGCCTACGAGGATTGCGACAACGGCAACCGCTCGGCCATTCATTGGGATCTCGTCCTCATTCAGCGCCCCGAGTACGGCGGCGGCGAGATCTATTTCGACGACAAGTTGATTCGCAAGGACGGACTGTTCGTCCTGCCCGAGCTGGAGGGATTAAATCCGGACAACCTGAAATGAAGCGTTTACCCCTTGCCACCGTTCCGCGATACAGAGTATGATGGGTAATGAAATCGTGAACCCTAATTCTTGGAGGGATTGCCTTGACCAACAACGCTGCAATCGTGGAATTGTCACAAACTGCGAACAAGTTCCGCTCTTCGATCGTGCTTCAAGCGGACAACAAGTACATCGACGTTAAAAGTATTCTGGGCCTTTTCACCACGCTCGTAGGCGGACATGCTTATGAGCTGCACGTCCACGGTCCCGATGCGGACGAGGCGAAGAAGGAGCTCGGCGAAGTGTTCGCCAAGCACAGCCTGAACGTCACGATCGTCGACTGACGCCTCCGGGCGAATCGTACCCCGGCATTGCCCATATCGGCTTCCCCCGTCCATGCGGACGGGGTGTTTGTCTTCAAGGGACCTTTCGCCAATCGTACATATCCGGGCAGCTCGCTGCCCCCACCAGGAGATGCAGACTATCCATGACCGATTCACTGCTAGGGCTTGTGTTCGAATACGGTTACGTCGGATTGTTTCTCGCGATGGCGCTCGGCTTGGTCGGCATCCCCGTACCGGACGAAGCGCTGCTGACCGCGGCTGGCTACCTGATGGCGCAAGGGCATCTGAAGCTTGGCTTCACGATGCTGGCGGCCATCGGCGGCAGCTTGACGGGCATGTCCCTGAGCTACTTGCTCGGCAGGTGGCTCGGACGGCCGCTGCTGACGAGGCTAGGACCGCTGATGCGCCTGACGCCGGATAAGCTCGCGAGGCACGAGGCGCGCTTCTCCAAGTGGGGGCATGTCCTCGTGCTTGTCGGCTACTTCGTGCCCGGCCTTAGGCATATGACCGCTTTGTTCATCGGACTCGGCAAGCATCCGTACCGGCCGTTCCTGTTCTACGCTTCGCTGGGCGCGCTCGTTTGGGCAAGTACGTTTGAGCTGATCGGCGTGCTTCTCGGCGAGCACTGGCGGGAGAGCGCCCTCTTCGTGCAACGCGAAGCGGTAATGGCGTTTGCGCTGCTCGTCGGCATGGGCGGTCTGCTTCTTCTTGTCAGGCGCTTCTCGCTGCGGCGGAATAACGGCTGAAGCGATCTTTTTGCTGGCGCCTGCCGCCTTCTTTCTCCTTCCCGTCCTTGTGCTTGGGCCGCTTTTCGTCTAATATGAGTAGTGAAGCATTATATCGCGTATAAAAGGCGGCTTTGCCGTTTGTAATTGAATCGGCATGATTGGCACAGGGGGAGTGGGAATGGCTTCATCGGATGTCATGTTGAATCTGAACGAGAAGGCGCTTCGCCTCCTTCAGGACGACGCCGGCAAGATCGAGAAACTGATCGCCATCCAAATGGAGAACCTGGCGACCCGCAAATGCCCGCTTTATGAAGAAGTGCTGGACACTCAAATGTACGGCTTTTCTCGGGCGGTCGATTTTGCGGTACGTGCGGGTCTCGTAGAAGAAGCGGAAGGCAAGCAACTGATCAGCCAATTGGAGCGCAACCTGGCGCTGTTATACGAAGCAATGGCGCAGAAGGCCGAGCTCGACGCCTGATTGTTTACGCAAAAAGACCCTTTCTTTCGGCCGGCTGCCGAGAGAAAGGGTCTTTCTTTTTTTTTGCTTAGATAAAGTAAAAAGCGACGCCGAGCATGATATAGACAAGGAGCAGCAGCTTGCCTTCGTACCAGGTCGTGGACCCGTCGCGCGATACCGAGGTCGTGATCAGCGCCGCCACGGCGATCGCCGCGATCTCGACGGTGGTGAAGATCAGGTCCATCTGCTCCGTGAACAGGAGGCTGACGAAGACGAGAACCGGGGCGACGAACAGGGCGATCTGGAGACTGCTGCCTACGGCGATCTCGACGGCTGCGCCCATTTTGTTTTTCATGGCGAGCATGATCGCAGCGCTGTGTTCGGCCGCGTTGCCGATGATGGCTACGATAAACGCGCCTACGAACAGCTCGGACATGCCGTAATCGGCGGTGAACGTATGAAGCGTGCCGACCAGCCATTCGCTGACGAAGGCGACCATCACGGTTGCAACAACCAAGAACAGGATGGAGCGGCTCTTGGACCAGGTAGGGACCTCGCCGTGAGCGGCCTGCGTGTCCGCGTGATCTTCCAGGAAGCTTTTGTGCGTGATCATCGAATAGATCAGCCAGCCGACGTAGGCGACGATGAGGAGGCCGGCGACGATCTCGCTCATCCTGAACGCGTCGGTACCGCCGATATGCTCCGTTTTGACGAAGATCGCCGGCACGAACAGCGCGATTACGGCAAGCAGCATAAGCGAAGCGTTCTGACCAGCCAGATGGACGTTGAACTTCTGCTCCTTGAACTTGAGCCCGCCGGCAAACGCGCTGGCGCCCAGAACTAGCAGCAGGTTGCCGATAATGGAGCCGGTGAGACTCGCCTTTACCATTTCGAACAGGCCTTCCTTGACAAGGAAAATGGCGATGATGAGCTCTGCCGCATTGCCGAACGTCGCGTTGAGAAATCCGCCAAGTCGTTGTCCGGCATAATGGGAGACGGCTTCCGTCGACTTGCCGAGAAAGCCTGCGACGAATACGACCGCGATCGCCGATACGACAAACTGGAACACCGTGTTCATGTGCGCATAATGCGCGATGGCGCTTAGCACGAAAAAGACGGCCAAGAGCGGGAAAAACAGCTTTTTCAAATGGGGACACCTCGCGTCGGAAAAATATGTATCGGACCGGCATTTCTTAATATATCCAATGCGGACCTACTTGTACAATACCCAATTGGTTGCGCGAGCCTTCATCTTCCATTACAATGTAGTCAATATCTTAACGGGAGCGTGGTCCGCGGATGAGCGAACAACTGCAAGAAGGCCTCATACGAATCTCCGACGACGTCGTCGCGACGATCGCCGGCCTGGCCGCGCTGGAGACGCCCGGCGTCGCTGCAATGTCCGGCGGGATGTCCGAGGGCCTGGCCAAGCGTCTGAGCGGCAAAAACGCGCAGAAGGGCGTATCCGTCGAAGTCGGTCAACTCGAGGCCGCCATCGATCTGCGCATCGTCGTGCTTTATGGCAGCCCGATCCAGGAAGTCGGCCGCCGCCTTCAAGAGAACGTACGCGAAGCCGTAGAGAATATGACGGGCCTGCGCGTCGTCGAAGTGAACGTCAAGGTCGAAGGGGTCGCCTTCAAGGACGAAGCCGGCGCCGAACAGGAAGAAGCGCTCACCGTTCGGGTCAAGTGAACGCGGCGCCAATACATAAAGCATAAAGGCAACAAAAAAAGCGCATCGCTGCTCATACGTGCAGCGACGCGCTTTTTTTGCGTGGTTCCGGGCGCTGGACCAAGGCCCGGTTGTACTCTCTGGAAATGCTGAGCAGGATGCCCATCCCGATCATCAGGGACAATAGCGAGGAGCCCCCGTAACTGATGAACGGCAGCGTGACCCCCGTCATCGGAATCGCGTTGCTGACGCCGCCCATATTGATAAGCGCCTGAATGCCGATGAGCGATACGAGGCCGACGCCCACGAGCGTGCCGTAAATGTCGGGGCAGCGCAGCGAGACGATCAGCGCACGCCAGAGGAACAGCATGTAAAAAATTAAAAATAGCGTCACGCCGAAAAAGCCGAGCTCTTCCGCGATGACCGAAAAGATGAAGTCGTTATAGGCTTCGGGCAAATAAAACAGCTTCTGCACGCTGTTGCCGAGGCCCGCGCCCCAGAAGCCGCCGTGACCGAACGCCTCGAGCGAACGGAGCAACTGCAGGCCGTTGCCTTGCGGATCCGAGAACGGATCGCGGTATGCGGTAATCCGCTCCATCCGATATCCGCCGTCGTGTCCGGTGGCGAGGAAGTAGATGCTGATCACGAGCGCGGCCAGACCGCCGAGGACGACTGCGGACAACAGCACTTGCTTCAGGTTGGCGCCGCCCGCGACGATAATGATCGTCGCCGTAAGCAGCAGGATGACGCTCGAGCCGAAGTCGGGCTGCAAAATGATCAGGCCGACGATAAAGCCCACCACGATCATGACGGGGAGCAGTCCCCGCTTGAATTCGCGGAACTTGTCCTGCTTCTTCGTGATAATCGCCGACAGATACAGGATCACGGCGAGCTTGGCCAGCTCCGTGGGCTGAATGCCTACCCCCGCGAAGCGAATCCAGCTGCTCGCGCCGTTGATCGCCGAGAAAAACGGCACCATGATGAGCAGCATGATCGTGAATAGCATAAGGGGCAAAAAGAGCTTCTTGAACTTGGCGTACGGCACGTTCATGATGACGAGCATCAGGAACGTGCCGAGTCCCGCAAACATGAACTGCCGCTTGGTGAAGTATAGCGCGTCGTTGCCGAACTTCTCCGTCGCCCCGGCCATGCTGGAGCTCGCGCTGAAAACCATGACCAGACCGAAACCGACCAGCGCCAGCGTCAAAATCATCAGCAGAAAGTCGGGTGCGCCCCGCGAGCCTTCGGAGGTCTTCATCTGTCGCTCCGGAAGGTCAAGCGAGCAGCTGTCTGAGCTCGTTCAGGCGCAGGGTAGCGGTGTTGAGGATGGGCTGTGGCACCGGAGACTCGTACTCCAGGCCGTGCGGGAACGTCGCGCGTCCGATATAGACCGCTTCGATCGCCAGGATCGCGTCCGGATTCTCCAGCCGGCCTTCGACGGCGCGCGTGCTGAAGCGCAGGAAGTAGTCGCTGTTCGTGCCTGCGTCGGTCAGCTTCAAATCGTATGTAGCGCGCGTATATTCCCACTGCCAGCGGATGAAGCCCACTTTTTCGGCCGATTCGTCCAGCGTAGCCAGATCGATCTGCGTTCCGTTCAATCCGGTATTTTCAATTAACATCCCAAGTTCCTCCTTTAAAAATGCGGCAAGGCTTGTTTCCACCCTCCATCATAGACGGTTTGGACACCTTCTGCAAGCGTTCTTCCGCCCTGCCGCAAGCGTCGGAAGAGGCCGGCGGCGTGTCGGATCGGGGCGCGATCTGTTACAATAGAAAACAATGAAGAGCCATGGAGAGGAGACGGACGCTGTGGGAATCGATGAACAACAATTGCATTTGCTGCACGGGCAAGCCGTCGAATGGCGCAGGCATCTGCACAAGCATCCCGAGCTGTCCTTCAAGGAAACGAATACCGCGGCGATGATCGCAGATCTGCTGGAGTCCTGGGGGCTCGACGTCAGGCGCGGAGCGTCCGGTACGGGCGTCATCGCCAAGCTGGTGGGGGGGCTGCCCGGCAGAACCGTCGCCTTGCGCGCCGACATCGACGCGCTGCCCATTCAGGACGCCAAGGACGTCGCGTATGCGTCAACCGTCCCCGGCGTCATGCATGCCTGCGGACACGACGGACATACCGCGCAGCTGCTGGCGGCAGCCAAGTATTATGCGGACAACCGGGAGGCCACGGCAGGGACGCGCGTATTCTTGTTCCAGCCGGCCGAGGAGGTGCTCCCCGGCGGCGCGGTCGGCATGATCGCGGACGGCGCGCTGGACGGGGTGGACGTCATATACGGCATCCATTTGTGGACGCCGCTGCCCGTCGGCACGATCGCGACCCGGCCGGGCCCGCTAATGGCCGAGCCAGACGAGTTCGAGATCGAGATCCGCGGCCGCGGCGGCCATGGCGGGCTGCCGCACGAGGCCAGGGACGCGCTGGTCGCGGGCGCCCACCTGGTCGTCGCCCTGCAGACCGTCGTCTCGCGCAGCGTCGATCCGCTGGAGGCCGCGGTGCTGTCGATCGGGCAGTTCCGCGCCGGCACGGCGCGCAACGTCATCGCGGACAACTGCAAGCTGAGCGGCACCGTTCGCAGCTTCGACCCGCGCGTCCGCGAGCTCGTGCGCAGCCGGATGGACGACATCATCCGTCACGCCTGCGGGCAGCACGGGGTCGATTATACGTTCGAATTTTACGAAGGCTACCCGCCGGTCGTGAACGATCCGCTGGAAGCGGCTCGCGTCCTGCGCGTCGCCGCGGAGGCGCATGACGAAGGCGAGGTTCGCGAGTGCGAACGCATCATGGCGGGCGAGGATTTTTCCTATTACTTGCAAGAGAGACCCGGCTGCTTTTTCTTCGTCGGCGCAGGCCGTGCTGACGGTTCGTCCGCGCCGCACCATCACCCGGGCTTCGATATCGACGAACGCGCGATAAGGCATGCGATTAAGCTGCTGATCGCGGTGGCTGACGATGCCGCGGCGGATACGGCCGAGGCGTAACGTTAGGGGAGCAAGACGCCTTCGGCAAGGACAAACAGGCTGCTCTTTTCGCGCTAAGCGAGAAGGGGCGGCTTGTTTTTGTTTTCGGGGAACGCGGTTCGGGGAGACGTTGCTTATAAACGCCGGGTTCGGGGCATCCTTGGTATAAAAAGGAGGCGATCGCCCAATGACGCTGTCACGCACGTCCGCCGCGCCGATCATCGCGCAATCGGACGGCACGCTGCTGCTGGACGAACGGCTGCCGGGCTTCGGCGAAGCGCAAACGCTGCTGCGCGCGATCGCGGAGCTTAAGAAGCGGCCCGGGCATCTTCACACGTACCGCATCACGCCCGTCACCGTGTGGAACGCGGCGGCTTCCGGCTGGACGGCCGCACGCGCCCTGGGCAGCCTGCGCACGCTGTCCAGATACGGCGTGCCGGCCGCGCTGGAGCGCGATCTCGCGGCGCAGTTCGCCAGATATGGGCAGCTGCGGCTCGGCGTGCAGGAGGGAGAGCTCCGCCTGCGCGCGCAGGAGCCCGCGCTGCTTGCCGCCGTCGCGTCGCTCAAGACGGTATCCGGCTGGCTGACTCTGTCGGCGGACGGCAGCCATGCGGTCGTTCGTCCCGATGCCAGAGGCTGGCTTAAGCGCGAGCTGGCGCTGGCCGGTTACCCGGTCATCGACGATGCCGGCTACAGAAGCGGCGAGCCGCTGCCGATGACGCTGCGCCGCGGCGGCGCGGCGCCAGCCTTGCGCGATTATCAGCAAGCGGCCGTCGATGCGCTGCTCGGCAAGCAAGACGAAGCCGCATCCGTTGCGGAAGCTGCCAGTGATACCGCCGCGACCGGCGCTGCCGCTCCGGCCGTCGCCGGCGGCAGCGGCGTCGTCGTGCTGCCCTGCGGCGCCGGCAAGACATGGGTAGGCATCGGCGCGGTCGCGCGGCTTGCCTGCGAGACGCTGATCTTGACGCCCAATACGGTGTCGGTCACCCAGTGGATCCGCGAGCTGCAGCGCGCGACGACGCTCGGCGAACAACAAATCGGGGTCTATACCGGGGAACGCAAGGAAGTGCGTCCCGTAACGGTCGCCACTTACCAGGTGCTGACCAGCCGCGGCGGGGGAGGCGGCAACGCGCATTGGCGGTTGTTTCAGGACCGCAATTGGGGATTGATCATATACGACGAGGTGCACCTGCTGCCGGCACCCGTTTTTCGCTTGACCGCGGAGCTGCAGGCGACTCGCCGGCTCGGGCTGACCGCGACGCTCGTGCGCGAAGACGGCCGAGAGGGCGACGTGTTCGCGCTTGTCGGGCCGAAGGCTTACGAGGCGCCGTGGAAAAGCCTGGAGGAGGCGGGCTGGATCGCCGAAGCCTTCTGCAGCGAGGTGCGCGTGCCGATGGGCGCAGCCTGCGCCGAGCGGTACGCGGACGCCGCCGCCCGCGCGCGCAGCCGGATCGCGGGCGAGAATCCGCGCAAGGCCGAGGTCGTCCGCGCGCTGCTGGCTCGTCACGAGGGCGAGCAGGCGCTCGTCATCGGACAATATCTCGATCAGCTCCGGAGCGTGTCCCGGGAGCTTGAGCTGCCGCTCGTGACGGGCGACATGCCGCACCGGGAACGGCAGGAACTGTTCGACCGCTTCAACAGGGGCGATCTGCGCGCGCTGGCGCTGTCAAAGGTCGCGAACTTCGCGGTCGACTTGCCGGAGGCCGCCGTCGCGGTCCAGATCTCCGGCAGCTTCGGGTCGCGGCAGGAGGAGGCGCAGCGTCTCGGGCGCATCCTGCGGCCCAAGGAGAACGGGAGAGCGGCCTCGTTCTATTCGCTCGTGAGCGAGCACACGGACGAGGTCGAATACGCGCGCCGCAGGCAGCAGTTTCTGGTCCAGCAGGGCTACCGATACGAAGTGCGGCGCTGGGCGGACGGCGAGGATCCGCCGGAGATGACGGACAAGGAAGACGCGCGATGAATACGCGGGAAATCGTCGGCGAGCTGCCCGAAGCCGCCCTCGCCTGGCTGCGCGAAAGCCCCTGGACGGCCGGAAGGCTGGCAAGAGGCAAGGGGCTGCAAGAGGTGCTGGCGGATCCGGCGCGCGCCGCCGAGTGGGCCGAAGCGGCGCCGGCGCTCGCACGGGATACGCTTGCGCTAATCGTCAAGCGCTTCGGTCCGGCGCCGTTCCCGGAGGAGAAGCTCGCGACGGAAGGCGGCCGGCCGCCTTTCGGCTGGACGGGAGCCGAGCTGCGGCTCGCCGTCCAGCTGCTTCGGCGCGACGGCATCGTGTTCGCGATGGACCGGCCGTGGGGAGACCGGCTGCTGCTCGTGCCCGCGGATATGTGCGCCGCGTGGCGCAGGCTGCTCCTCCCGCTGCGATCCGAGCCGCTGCCCGAGGACGCATGGATGGACGGCTGCGACGCCGCCGCTTCGCCGCTGTCCCACGAGCTGATCGCCGCCTGGTCGGCGATCCGGAGGACGGGCCTGCCGCTCACGGCCAAGGGAGCGCCGCGCAAGCAGGAGGCGGCCAAAGCGGCGTCCGCCATGCGCCTCGCGCCCGATGACATCCCGCCGCAGGCCGTGCCCCCGGCATGGGAGGGGCTGCCCGCATCGGCCGTCCTCGCGCTCCGTCTGGGCAGCGCGATCGGCATGCTGAGGCGGCGCGGACAAGCGATCGCGGCGGAGCCGGACGATGCCGCGCAGGCATGGCTGGCTCTGCCCGCCGCCGAAGCGGAGCAGCGCCTTCTCGAGCGCGCCGCGGATTGCCTGCTCGCGGCGGATGAGCCGGGCGCGTGGCTGGCTGCGGAGTCGCTGCGCGATCTGGCGCCGATGCGCTGGTACCTGGCGTCAGATGTCGCGAAGGCGCTGCCGACGGCCGAGGCCGCCGCCGCTGTGGAGGCCTGGATCCGGTTTCTGAGGGCCGCCGGCTGGATGGAGACGGGAAGCGGGGCCGCAGGCGCGGCCTTGCGATGGATCATCGAGCCGGACCCCGCCAGGCTGAAGGCGACGGCTGACGGCAACGAAGGCTACGACCGCTATGAGCTCATGCCCGACCTCGAGGCGATCGTGCCGCCGGAAGTGCCGCCCGGCGCCCGCTGGGCGCTCGAGCTGCTGGCGCGCCGCCTGTCCGAGGACGTCGTCGCCGTCTACCGGATCGATGCGGAAGCTTGCCGCCGGGCGCATGCGCAAGGAACGAGCCTCGAGCAGGCGCGATCCGCGCTTGAACGCGGCTCCGGCGCGCCGCTGCCCGGCGCCGTGGACATCGCGCTGCGCGATTGGTTCAGCGCGTCGCCCGCGGTCCGGGAGGCGCAGCCGGCGTCGCCTTCCGCAGCTGCGTTCCCATCGGAAACGCTGCGGGATCCGTCAATCGGGCAGCCGGATGCGGGCGGTGACAAAGGCCGTCCCAAGAGCGCCGGCAGGCCGCTCGACGACGATTTCTTCGCGGGCGGCGGCGCGGCCGGTCGTGCTGGCGCAGCCGGACAAGCCTGCGTCTGGGACGCCAGGCCGCCGATGCTCTCGCGCAGGCTCTATCCCGGCGCGGAAGGCGTCCCAGTCGGCTGGCTGCGGCAGCCCGCAGCCTATCATGCCTCGACGCGCAAAGAGCTCGTAGAGCGGGCGATCGGCTGGCGCGCCGGATTGCGGCTGAGCAAGGATAACGCATGGATCGACTTCGCGCCGGAGCGGGTCGTGCCTTGCGAGGAAGGCGGCTGGCGCGTCTGGGGCAGACCGTTCGTCCGGGAGGCCGGCAGCGGCAGACCCGTGCCGGACGGGAACCCGATCGTTCTCGAAGCCGGGGAGATCGGCCCGCTCATGATATCGCTTCCGGAAGCGGAGCGCGCCGATACGTCCCGGCCGATCACTTGACCCCTCGCTGCGAATATGTGATATGATAGTGGATGTATCCCAAGCGCATAAAGGGGCAGGTGGTTAAGTCTTGACCATGGTTAAATCCCTCCCTGCGGCGGAGGCGTCCGTCGGATATTCGCCGGATCCCGCGACCGACCTTACGGCGATCGCGGCACGCGCCTTCGAGCTGGGAGATCTGATAAAGCACTCCGCGTTGACGGAGGATTACGTATACTGGAAGCGCTCCGTGGAGCGCAGCGGCGAAGCGCAGCTTCGCATCCGCGAGTTTATCAAGGCCAAGGACAAGTTCAGCGAGTGCGAGCGGTTCGGCCGCTTTCACCCCGATTACAACGAGGCGCTGGATCGCGTGTACGAGGCCGAGGCGAAGCTCGAGGAGATCGAATCGGTCCGCCGGTTCAAGGAAGCGGAACGCGCGGTCGACCTGCTGCTTCACGAAGTTTCGCTGCTGATCGCGCATTCGGTGTCCGAGACGATCAAGGTACCGGACAACGATCCGAACCCCAAGGCATCGGGCTGCGGCAACGGCGGCAGCTGCTCCTGCGGCAGCGGCGGCTGCGGATAATACGACGCCGGCTTCGGCCGGCTTGCAGAACGGAGGAGCGTCATGTTCGCCGAAAGGATCGGTTACATCGTATGGTTCAGCGACTGGAAGGCGGCGCGAGCGCTGGACAAGTACGGCAGCCTGCACTATATGTCTCGCAAGATGAATTACGCCGTCCTCTACATGGACGCGGAATCCTCGGAGGATACGGTACGCAATCTGCAGCGGCTGCCATACGTCCGCAAGATCGAGCGCTCCTACCGGGGCGAGATCAAGACCGAGTATGAGAGCAACGTGCCGGACAAGACCCGGTTTTACGGGCTCTGAGCGAGATGCAAGCGATTGGAGCGCCGCGCCGGCGACCGGGCGGCGCTCTTTTTTATAGGCCGCGAAGGGGTCGGAATATTAAAAAAATGTAAAGTTTGGAATCTATTTTTTTTAATGTTGAATGTACGGGAATAATTGCGATAGAATGTATATATATGCCTAACATCTCAAACCCTTAATAGGCCTTTTGGCTCATGCGAGCAAGGGAGGGAAGTCCCGTGAAAGACAAGCAAACGGAGCGTTGGAGCACCTACGATCCTTTTTTCGTTGAGCTTGGGGATAAAAAAGTCGCGGATATCATCATTACGAATCATGCTCGCGTACGTTGGACCGACCGCGTCGAATCCGAAAAGACGGGCTTTTCCGATATCGCCGAGTTTTTGTGGCAGTGTCTGAAAGAAGGACGCGTCGTATCTTACTATCGCAACGAAGAGGACGTCTACACGATCGACGACGACCTCGTGTTCGTGGCGGAGTTCTCCGTCTCCGAGAAGGAAGTCGATCTGATCGGCAATCCGCTCCACAAAATGATCGTCGTTACCTTCCTCGGCAGAATGTCGGAGACGATGGAGCTGCGGGACTTGAAGACGTATTATTCCTGGCTGCGTCATTCTCGACGCATGACGCTGATCAAGAACAACCGCAAACGTCGCTAAACGTGGTCGCTAAACCTATTCATATTAAGGCATGCCGCGAGGCATGCTTTTTTTTGCAAGGCAGAACATATAAATTTGGGCGGTAGTTTACGGAGAGGTAAGCGTGACTTCGGCGTATCGGCGCATTTCGGAGGTGTGGCAGAACGAAAGCCTGCATATGTACATGCATTTTCTGCCGACGCGCGACCCTTGAAGAAATGCCTGCAAATATGCAGGCAAATGCAAAGCGCAAGCCGGAAATCGGGCGGGCGAAGGAAAATAACTGCGCTTTTGCAGCTATCCTGTTCAAACGAGGCGATATCGGCCCAAAAAGATGTATATTTGCAGGCATTGCGGCGAAAGGACGGAGCGGGTGACGATAAGCGACCCATTGGAGAGGCTGTCGTAGAGGCTGTCGTAGAGGCTGTCGGAGAGACTGTCAGAGAGGCAGTCAGCGAGGCAGTCAGAGAGGCTGTCGGAGAGACTGTCGAACGAGCCGTCGGCAGGCATTCCGCGCGACCCCGGTTTCGAATATCCGCCAAACTTAAAAGAACCGAACCGTCAGGGCGATCGTCCCCTGGCGGTTTGTCTTAGATTCGCAGGAAACCTTAAAGTACCGCCAGAGAATTAGAGATATTCCCTGACGCTTTTATACATGTATTATTTGCGCGGGCAAAGCCGGCGGTTGACGGGACCGAGATCGCCGCGGCCGATTATGTTATAATGCATTCAAATGTTCGGAAGGCGGGAATTCGAAAATTATGGCGTTGAACGTGCATCAACTCCACACCTTTTACGCAGTGGCGGAAAGGGGGAGCTTTTCCGCCGCCGCCCAGACGCTGCATATGACGCAGCCCGCGGTGACGATGCAGATTCAGGCGCTCGAGGAGCGGTTCGGAGCCAAGCTGTTCCGAAGGTCCGCCAAGAAGCTGGAGCTGACCGATGCCGGCCGCGCTTTGCTGCCCCAAGCGCGCAAGGCGATGGAGCTGATGCGGGAGACGGACGCGGTCATGGTCGCGCACGCCGAACAGCTTAAGGGCCGGCTCAAGTTCGCCGCCAGCCTGACGATCGGCGAATACGTGCTGCCGCGGCTGCTCGCGCCTTTTCTGAGGCGATATCCCGATCTGTCGCTCAGCATGCGCATCATCAACACGGCGGAGATTATCGAGGAGATCGAGAACCACGGTCTCGCCTTCGGCCTGGTCGAAGGGCGGGCGGAAGGGCCGGGGCTGATCGCCGAGCCGGTCATGAACGACGAGCTCGTGCTCGTCGTGCCGGCGGGGCACCCGTTCGCTGCGCGCAGCGAGGTCGAGCTGGAAGAAGTGCTCAAGGAGCCGATGGTGCTGCGGGAAACGGGATCGGGGACGCGGCAGGTCATGGAGGAGGAGCTCCTCAGGCACGGCGCGCATCCTTCCGATCTGCGGGTCGTGAGCGACTTTGGAAGCACGGGCGCCGTGAAGTCGGCCGTCGAGGCCGGACTGGGGCTGTCCTTCGTTTCGGTATGGACGATCCGGCACGAAGCTGCGCTCTCGCTGCTCGCGCCGGTGAAGATCCGGGGCGTTTCGTTTCGCCGGCAATTTTACGCGGTCCGCCAGCAATCGTCGGACCTGCCGATCGCAGGCGCGTCGCTGCTAGATTACTTAAGGGGGATTCAAGCTTGAAAAAAGCGGACCTGCATACGCATACGACCGCATCGGACGGTCTTCACAAGCCATCTGAAAACGTCCGCATGGCGGCGGAGGCGGGCCTCTCGGCCATCGGCATCACCGATCACGATACGGTGGCCGGGCTGGACGAGGCCCGGCAAGCGGCGGATACCTACGGCATCGAGGTCGTGCCGGGCGTCGAGATCAGCACCGCGCAGGACGGACAGGACATTCATATTTTAGGCTATTTTTCGAACGATCGCGATCCGTTGTTTCTCTCGCGGCTCGCTTCCCAGCGCCGCGTGCGGGATTCGCGCAACGAGCTGATCGTAGCGAGGCTTAACGAGCTCGGCGTGCGCCTTACCTGGGAGACGGTGCTGGACGCGGCGGGACGGGACAGAGGCCCGGACGAGACGGTCGGCCGGCCGCACATTGCCGAAGCGCTGGTCCGGATCGGGGCGGTGGACTCGCTGCAGGAGGCGTTCGACCGCTATCTGGCGGAGGGCAAGCCGGCATACGTTCTGCCGCCGCGCATCGCGCCGGCCGAAGCGATTGCCTGGATTCACGAGGCAGGCGGCGCCGCCGTCATTGCCCATCCCGGGCTGTACGGCGCGGACGATGCCGTCGAAGCGCTGCTGCGGGAAGGCGTCGCGGACGGCATCGAGGCGTATCATTCGGACCATACGGCCGAGGACGAGCGCCGTTACGCGGCTATGGCGCAGCGATACGGCGTCATCGCGACTGGCGGATCGGATTTTCACGGCGAGCGCAAGGGAAGGGTGTATCACGGTCCGATCGGCTGGCGCTCGGCGGATGCGGACGTCGTCCGCGCGCTTAGAGACCGGGCGAAGGATCGGCGGGAGGCACGCCTGTCGGGTTCGCGGGGCGACGACGGTACTGCATCGGACTGACGCCGTAGTAGGCGCCGAAGTGCCGCGTAAACGGATGGATCGACGGATAGCCGAGCTTGTCCGCGACGGCGGTGATCGTAAGGTCGCTCTCCCGCAGCAGAATCGCCGCTCTTCGCATCCGCAGGCGATGCTGATAGGCTTTTGGCGTGAATCCCGTTTCCCGCAGGAACAGCTCGTGAAAGTACGTACGGCTTAGCCCGCACATCTCCCACCATTCGCCGACGCTTTCGCGCCGGCCCGGGTCCCGTTCGAGACGCTCCAGCAGCTTCACGATCCGGTAATCGCTTGGCCGCCGCGTATGGCGCGCGTTGTACCAATTCAGCATCCAAGCGTATATCATGCTGTTCAGAATCTCGCTGCGATAGTAGCGGGATTGTTCGTATACCCTGACGATCCGCAGCAGCTCCTCGTAGAGCTGCGGGTCGTCCTGAAGCGACGAGACGCCGGGAAGGGCGTCAAGCTCCGCGCATGGACTGGCGACGGAGACGGCGTCCAGCCGGAAGGGCTCGGGCGCGTAGATAAAAATACGGTTAAGCGACACGGGGGCCTTGGCATCCCACAGGTCAAAATACAAATTGAACGATGAGAGCGGCCGCTCCGGCGAAATATGGAACGCATGCGGCTGGCCGGGCCGCAGAAATACGAGCGCACGCTTGTCGAGCGGATGCCGGACGCCCTCGATCTCCATTTCCCCACCACCCTCCGGGAACAGATGCATCGCATAAACGCTGCATACCCGAAGCCCTTCGTTTGCGCTGCCGTCGTAGACGTAAGGCATCAGATCGCCAAGGTATGGCGTCATTTCGGACAGCTTTTTCATCTTCAAACCTCCCATGAAAAAAGAAAATGACCGGATAAATCGTCAAATTAGTGGATGCGCTAACAAATACGAAAGGCTATTCTCATGGTACGATATCGATGACGATAAGAAAAGCGTCCGCGGAATAATGCGGATGATCAAACAAATGAAATCGCAATGAGGCCATGGGCAGAAGCGATAGAAACGCGAAGGGTGAACGGACGATGAGCGATACGAAGCTGTGGTACGACAAGGGCGCGGACGGCTGGAAGCAGGGGCTGCCGCTCGGCAACGGAAAAATGGGCGCCGTTCTTTACGGGGATGCCGCGCGCGAGGTCTGGAGCCTGACCGAGGTGACTTATTGGTCGGGCAAGCCGGAAGAGACGCCGTTCGCGCCGCGGGACAAGGCCGATCTTGAAGCGCTCAGAAGCCATTTCTGGAGCGGTGACTATGCCGCCGGCGAGGAGCGGGCCGCGGAGTTGCTGCAATCGGAAAAAGGGAACTTCGGCACGAATATGCCGATGTGCGACCTGATCGTTGAATTCCCCGACGCTTGCGGCGGGGGCGTGACGCGAGAGCTCGATCTGGAGACCGCGATATACGGGTTCGCATGCGAGGATGAGACGGGCATCCGACGCGAAGCGCTGGCGAGCCATCCGGACGGCGTAATCGCGGGCCGTCTGACAAGCGCCAGGCCGGGCGGCGTATCCTTCGCGCTGGCGCTCGAGGGCCGCACGGAGCGCTTCGCTTGCGCGGCGGACCCCGCATCGGGCGTCTTGACCTTCGCCGGCCGTGCGACGGAGACGATGCACAGCGACGGCCAATGCGGCGTAAGGGCCGAAGGGCGCGTTCAGGTCGTCGCGCGCGGCGGGCAAATAACTGCACGCGGCGGTCGGTTGGTCGTCGAGGGGGCCGACGAGGCGTGGATTTACGTCGCCGCAAGCACGGATTACGGCAGGGAAGACGAGGGCTGGCGCACCGAAGCCTCGGCCGCCGTCGGGCGGGCCGTTGCCAAGGGGTACGCGAAGGTGCGAGAGGATCATATCGCCGATTATCGCGGGCTGTTCGGCCGCGTAGAGGCTTCCCTCGCCGGCAGCCGGGAGGGCAGGCTCCTGCCGACCGACGAGCGGATGAGCCGTTTGCGCGAAGGGGCGGACGATCCGGGCTTGTTCGCGCTGTTTTTCCAATACGGACGCTATCTGACAATCGCCGGCTCGCGCGAGGATTCGACGCTGCCGCTTCACCTGCAGGGCATCTGGAACGACGGCGAGGCAAACCGCATGGCATGGAGCTGCGACTATCATCTCGATATCAATACCGAGATGAATTACTTCCCGACGGAGGCGGCGAACCTGGCCGAGTGTCATCTTCCGCTGCTGCGCTACGTAGAGCGGCTGGCCGAGGCGGGACGCCGAACCGCCCGCGACTTTTACGCCGCGCCGGGATGGGTCGCGCACGTATTTTCCAATGCTTGGGGCTTTACCGCGCCGGGATGGCATTATTCGTGGGGGCTGAACGTGACGGGCGGCTTGTGGCTCGCCGAGCAATTGCGCGTCCATTACGAATATGGGCTCGACGACGACTTCCTGCGGCGGAGCGCGTATCCGGTGCTCAAGGAAGCGGCGCTCTTTTTCCTGGACTATATGAGCGTTCATCCCGAGAAGGGCTGGCTCGTGACCGGCCCCTCCAATTCCCCGGAGAACAGCTTCTACGCAGGGAAGGCGCGCGAGCGCAGCTACGCGCTGTCGATGGGCGCGACGCTGGATCAGGTGCTCGTGCGCGATCTGTTCGCGTTTTGTCTGGCCTCCGCCGAGCGGCTCGGCACGGACGCCGACCTTCAAGCCCGGCTTCGCGAGGCACAGCGCTTGCTGCCCCCGCTTCAGATCGGCGCAGGCGGCCAGCTGCAGGAATGGCTGGAGGACTACGGCGAGGCGCAGCCGGACCACAGGCACGTATCGCACCTGCACGCGCTTTTCCCAGGCGCCCAGGTGAGCCCGCGCGACACGCCGGAGCTCGCCGAAGCGGCGAAGCGTACGCTCGCGAACCGGATGGACGCCGCAGAGCTCGAGGACGTGGAGTTCACGCTCGCGCTGTTCGCAGGCGGCTTCGCGAGGCTCGGCGAAGGAGAATTGGCGCTGCGCCAGCTGTCCTATCTGGTCGGACGGCTCTGCTTCGACAATCTGCTGACCTATTCCAAGGCCGGGATCGCGGGTGCGGAGAGCAATATCTTCGTCGCGGACGGCAACTTCGGCGGGACGGCCGCCTTCGCGGAGATGCTTATGCAAAGCCGCGGCGGGGCCATCGATCTGCTGCCCGCGCTTCCGGCGAGTTGGCATACCGGCAGCATCCGGGGGCTCCGGGCCAGGGGCAACGCGGAGGTCGATCTCGCCTGGTCGGGCGGCGCGCTGACGAGCGCGACGATTCGGGCGGGTTCCGCACTGCAAGCTAAGCTGCGGTACGGGAACCGCGAGCTTCCTTTGAACCTGCAGGCCGACGAAGCGATCGTCCTGGACGTCGAGCTTCTGACTTAGCAGGCACAGCCAAGAGAATTATAGGACACGAGGCTATGACAACTACGGGGCCGCTTATTTCGGCGGAACGGTAGTTGTCTTTCGTGTATAATGGTGCTACTAGAAAAAGGGGGGTCGGACGTTGCCGAAGCATTCGAGGATCTACCGGAACTTTCTGCTCTCCTATCTCGTCATCCTGATCCTGCCCAGCATCGCGGGGTATATGTCCTACCGGACCTCGATCGAAGTTACGCAGACGATCTCGATCGAGAACGGCGTCACCCAGCTTCAGAACGCGCAGCAGCTGCTGGAGCGCAGAATGGCCGAGGTCGAGGGGTTCACCCGGCAGCTGGCGCTGAATCAGGATCTGTTCGTGCTGATGAACGAGAAAAAGAGCGACGGCGACGTCAATCTGTACAGCATCTGGAACGTGCTGCGAAGCGTCATGGTTTTCGGACAGACCAACGACTTTTTGCGGAACTACTACATATATCTGCGCAACTACAACGTCGTTCTGACGCCGGGCTCCGCCTATTTCCGTCCCGAGCATTATTACGAGACCGCGCATTATCGCAATATGACGCTCGACGACTGGCGCAATACGATATTAAACAAGCCTCACAGCCGGGAGATTCTGCCGCTCAGCCCGTTCGAAGACGGCGATGGCCAGACGTCCGTCATTTCGTACATGCAATCGCTTCCACTCGACAGCTTTAACGAGGTCTCTCCGGCTACCGTCGTCGTCATCATCGACGAGAAGACGATTCAGAGCCTGATGACGGGACTGAAGGACCGTTACGGCGGCTGGACGTACATCAGCGACCGCGAAGGCAAGACGATCAGCCGGCAAGGCATCGAGGAAAAAGAGATCGTGGAGCTGAACGGTACGGAAGGTTTGCTTGCGGACAAACAGAGTCAATTTTACGGCGACGATCTGGTCATCGCCATCCAGTCGGACAAGACGGGATGGACGTACCGCGCAGGCATCCCAAAGGCCGTGCTGATGGAAAACGCAAATCATATTAAATTCATTACCTGGACGGTAACGGCGGTCGCGCTGGTCGTCGGATTGCTGGCAGGCATCGTGTTGTCTTACCGGAACAGCGCGCCGATCAACCGGCTGCTCGGCGTATTCCGCGACCAATTCGCCAAGGACCAGCCGCCGCTCGGCAACGCCTACGATTTTCTACACGGCAACGTCGCCAACATGCTGACCAACAACAAATGGCTGCAAAGCGAGCTCGACCGGCAGCTCCCGCTCGTACAGGACGCTTATCTGAAGCGGCTGCTCGCCGGCGAATTCCAGACGCGCGACGAGGCAGAAGCCGCGGCTGACCAAGCCGGCCTTAGGTTCGGATTTGCCTCGGGCGCCGTCGGCATTTTGCGCGTCGAAGGTTACGCCGGGCTGGACACGGTCGAGATCTTGAACGAATTGAACGCCGCGCGGTTGCTCGTCAAGCAAAACCTGCGCGAGCTGTTCCCCGACTTGCAGATGACGGACATGGGCTCGGACCGGGTGGCCGCATTGTTCGGTTATTTGCCTGAGCAGCCGGAGGAAGCGGGGGAGCGCGAGATCGAGAGCCTGCTGCGGCCGCTCGCAGCGCGGTTGTTCGAAGAGTACAAAATTTCCGTTACCGCCGCGTTCGGCGAATGCTTCGGCACGGCCCTTGAGGTTAGCCGCTCCTGCGAGCAGGCGCGGGAGACGCTTGAATACGCGGATTACGCCGTACGCAAGGAC
This sequence comes from Cohnella sp. GCM10012308, assembly GCF_042649185.1. NCBI lineage: Bacteria > Bacillati > Bacillota > Bacilli > Caryophanales > Paenibacillaceae > Cohnella > Cohnella sp. GCM10012308. The sequence goes on along the minus strand of NZ_JBHRYU010000001.1, from coordinate 442,238 downwards.
ATTTTGCGGCATCGCGACATCCTGCCTACGAGCGCGACGTATTATTATCCGCTGGAGACGGAGCTTCGGCTCATCGGCACGATCAGGGCGGGCGAGCGGGAAGAGGCGCGCCGGATGGTGGAGGAGCTGCTCGCGCGCAACGCCGAGAGCCGGGAGCTCTCGCCGGACATGAAGCGGCAGCTGATCGGCGAATTAAAAGGAACGCTCCTTAAAGTGCTCGACCAGAAGACGTTCCAGTCCGCCGAATCGTTCGAAACGGTCAAAAACCGGACGCTCGCCATCCAGGAGACGGATTCGCTGGAGGCGGTGCGCGACGAGATCGGGCAAATTACCGATACGCTGTGCGGCGTCGTGTCCGCGAAGAAAAACGATCTGCATCACAAGACGGTGGAGGAGATCAAAAAATACATCGCGGAGAAGTACGCCGACGCCGAACTTACGCTGTATAAGGTCGCCGAGCAAGTGGAGCGGCCGGAGAAATACATTTCGCAGCTGTTCAAGGACGTCACCGGAACGAACCTGTCCGACTACCTGGAGAAAATCCGCATGGATCATGCGGCCGAGCTGCTGCGGGACCGGGGCTCTACGATCGACGAGATCGCGTACAAGGTCGGCTATAACAGCTCGCATTCGTTCCGCCGGGCGTTCAAGCGGGTGTCGGGCGTATCGCCAAGCGCGTATAGACAGTCTTTTGATTAAAATAATAGGAAGAAGTTTGCCTTAATCGGCCGTCAGAGGGAATCCTCTGGCGGTTTTTTGCGCTGAGCGCAGCATAGCCCGAGAAATCGTTCGGGGTAGCCGGACCGTAAAGCCGCTATTTGTGGGAAGAGGGGCGGTTTTCGCACCGGTGTCCGAAACGAAGAACGTCGGGCGCTCATCTCCGCCGATATCGCGCAAAAGGGCATACGCCGCTCTCCCGATCGACCGTACCGTATTCCGAAGGCCCGTCCCCGCGTCCTATCAGGGAAAATGGGCCGTTCTAAGGCGAATCGGCTCCCCGAAATCGGGTTTTTGGTACGCTGAAATACCGATTTGTACCTTCCGAACGGCGTTTTGGTTGCGCTATCATCGGACCTGTAGAAAGCGCTGCCAAGCAAATCGGCGCTAGGGAACGATAGGAGGGGATCGTCGACGATGGATGGAGAAATCGCATGGGAAGGCAAGGCGCAACCGCAGCCGATCCGCAAGCGGACGAAAAGGAGCCGGACGCTCGAAGCCAGGAAAAGCTTCAAGAAACATTGGCAGCTGTACCTGGTCGTCCTGCCGCCGCTTTTGTTCTTTTTAATCTTTAAGTACTATCCGATGGCGAACGCCGTGCTCGCCTTCAAAGATTACAACGTCATCAAGGGAATCTGGGGCAGTCCCTGGGTGGGAATGAAAAACTTCAAGCTCTTTTTCGATAACCCGATCTTCTGGGATCTGATCCGCAATACGATCCTGCTGAGCGGCTACCTGCTGCTGGCGGGCTTCCCGATCCCGATCCTGCTCGCGCTCATGCTGAACGAGATTCGCAGCGGCCGCTTCAAGCGCATCGTGCAGCTCGTGACGTTCGCGCCTTACTTTATCTCGACGGTCGTCATGGTGTCGATCATCATGCTGTTCCTGGCACCCAGACTCGGCTTCGCCAATGTCGCCCTGAACCATCTGGGCTTCGATTCGATCAATTTCCTCGGCGAGCCCGGCATGTTCCGTTCGATCTATGTCTGGTCCGACATCTGGCAGACGGCCGGCTACTCCGCGGTCATCTATCTGGCAGCGCTGGCGGGCATCGATCCGACGCTTTACGAGGCTGCCAAGGTGGACGGCGCATCCCGTTTCCAAAAGATCGTTCATGTCGACCTGCCTGGCATCCTGCCCACGATCGTCGTCATTCTGATCCTGAACGTCGGCAACGTGATGGCAATCGGCTTCGAAAAGGTATACCTGCTGCAAAATCCGCTGAACCAGTCGACCTCGGAAATTATCGCGACTTACGTTTACAGCATCGGCCTGCTCAACGCCAACTACAGCTTCGCCACAGCGGTCGGCCTGTTCAACTCGGTCATTAATCTGGTGCTGCTGCTCCTGGTCAACGGCATCGCCAAACGCCTTACGAGCAACAGCATCTGGTAGAAAGGAGATTCGAACATGCAAGCACAAGCAGCAACCAAACGAACGACGATCCGGGAATCGACGGGCGACCGCCTGTTCATGGCCGTCGTCTACACGATCCTCACGATCGTGCTGATCGCCGTCCTGTATCCCCTCATTTACATTCTCAGCAGCTCGATCAGCAGCCCCGCCGCCGTCACATCGGGACGCGTCTTCCTGTGGCCGGTCGATATCTCCTTCAAGGGCTTCGAGACGTTGTTCAACACGCCGGCCATTCTGACGGGATACGGCAATTCGATCTTCTACACGGCTGCGGGCACGCTGATCAGCGTCGTGCTGACGGTGATGATCGCCTACCCGCTGTCGCGCAAAACGTTTTTCGGACGCAATGCCATCATGATGATCGTCACCTTCACGATGATTTTCAGCGGCGGTCTGATTCCTACGTACATGGTCGTCAAGTCGCTCCATCTGATCGATACCCGGTGGGCGCTGCTCATCCCGAACGCGATCTGGGTGTGGCAGGTGATCATCGCCCGCACGTTTTTCCAGGCTTCGATTCCCGAAGAGCTGGCCGAGGCCGCCGAGATCGACGGCTGCAGCGACCTGCGCTTCATGCGCAGCGTCGTCGTCCCGCTCTCCAAGCCGATTCTTGCGGTGCTGGTGCTCATGTACGCCGTCGGTCAGTGGAATGCTTACTTCGATGCGCTGATCTACCTCAAGTCCGCGAACCTGTTTCCGCTGCAGCTCGTGCTGCGAAGCATCATCATCCAGAACAACAGCTCCGGCATGATGGACGCGATGAAAATGGTCGAGCGGCAGCAGCTGTCCGAGCTGCTCAAGTATTCGCTTATCGTCGTAGCGACGCTGCCCGTGCTCGTCATCTACCCGTTCGTGCAGCGTCATTTCGTACAGGGCATGCTGGTCGGTTCCGTGAAGGGATAACGGAAGCCGGCGGCGAATGTGAGAGGGGGGATGCGTATGTAGCACGCTGCCGCAATCTTATTATGCAACTATCCAAGAAAAGGGAGCGACCCACTTGAAAAAGAGAATCGTAAGTCTTCTGGCGATCGTCATCGCCCTTAGCATGGCACTCGCGGCCTGCGCCAAAAACGACAATTCGTCCGCCTCCTCCGGCGGCGCCTCGTCCTCATCCGCATCCGCATCGGGAAGCGCTTCGGCTTCCGCCGCCGCGACGGTGCCGATCAAGGTGTTCTCGATCCAGGAATCCGGCATCGATCTGACGACGAATAAATTTTCCAAGTTTATCGAAGATAAATTCAACATCAAGTTCGACTGGCAGCTGAACCCGTCCGACGGCGCGAAGGAAAAACGCCAGATCTCGCTCGCGAGCGGCGACTATCCGGACGCCTACATCCTGCCTTCTTATATCGATCACTTCTCGCAAGCGGATCTGCTCAAGTATGGCAAGCAAGGCGTCGTCATCCCGCTGAACGACCTGATCGACCAGTACGGCCCGAACATCAAGGCGGCGATGGAAGCCCATCCCGACCTGAAGCAGTACATCACGGCGCCGGACGGCAACATCTACGGCCTCGTGTCTTACACGCAGTGCTTCCACTGCTCGTATCCGAACAAAATGTGGGTCAACACCAAGTGGATGAAGCAGCTCGGCATCGAGCCGCCGAAGACGACCGAAGAGTTCAAGGCGATGCTCGAAGCGTTCAAGACAAAAGATCCGAACGGCAACGGCAAGCAGGACGAAGTTCCGCTGAGCGGTTCGATCGAAGACTTCGGCGTACGCGTCGTGCCTTACCTGATGAACGGCTTCGTCTATGACGACGACCGCAACTACCTGAATCTGAAGGACGGCAAGGTCGTGTCCGCGGCGACTACGCCGGAATGGAAGGAAGGCCTCGCCTACATCAAGTCGCTGTACGACGAGAAGCTGATCGATCCGGGCGCGTTCACGCAAAACGCCGAAGCGTTCAAGAAAATCGGCGAGAACGGCGACGCGCAAATTCTCGGCGCCGGCGCGGGCATGCACCCCGCCATCTTCGTCAACATCGATAAAGGCAACCGTTTCTCCGCAGACTACGACGCGCTGCCTCCGCTGACCGGCCCGAACGGTTCGTTCGCGACGCACGACGGCGGCGGCGTCGATCCGGGCGCCAAGTTCGTCATTACGAACAAGGCAAGCAAGGAAGCGCAAGTCGCGCTGATCAAGATGGTCGACTACCTGTTCACGCCTGAAGGCCAGACGAACGGCGCATCCGGCATGGAAGGCATCGATTGGGAGAAGCCGGGTCCGGACGACGTAGCCCTGGACGAGAGCGTCAAGGCACAGTTCAAGCCGATCCCTGCGACCGAAGGCGAAGCGCCGCGCAATGCGGGCTGGAGCGGCGTCGCGCACTTCTACCAACCGAAGGAATACCGCGACAGCTTCGTCTCCGCGACGGACATCTACGATTCGGCCGGCTATGAGCGCAGACTGTACCAAGCGACCCTTGAGTATCAAGGCCACGAGCCGAAGGAACTGTTCCCGCTCTGGTCGCTGTGGATCGATCCGTCGCTGACCGACGAAGCCAGCATTCTGCAAACGAACCTCAAAAACTACATCGAGCGCAGCGAGCTTCAATTCATCACGGGCAACCTCGACCTGAACAAAGACTGGGACAGCTACGTGAAGGGTCTGAAGGACCTGAAGCTGGACCGCTACCTGGAAATCCTGCAGCAAGCGTACGACAAGGCCGCGAAGTAAGAGCGAACCAGGCCTGCATAGCAACGCGCAGCACAGGCCTTCTGGCCGCAAAGCCGGAAGGCCTGGCTCGTCATGCCCGGAATTGAAATTCGAGGGGAGGCGGGCTTCTGAAACCGCATAAGCAGTGCATCATTCGATCTATGGGGGACACCGCTTGAACGTCTTGGAACGGGCAGCCGCCCACAGTATACGTTACGACCGTCCGGCCGCGACCTTTTTTGAAGGCGCGCTGCTCGGCAACGGGAAGCTCGGCGCCGTCGTCACCGCCCGGCCCGACGCGATCGTCATTCACTTCGGACATAACAACGTATGGGACATCCGCATCGCGGAAAACAACAAAGAAAAGATTGGCACCTTCGAGCGCCTGTTCGCGAGGCTCAAGGAGATTCCCGCGCATTACGGCTCGCTTTCCGAGGATCCCTGGTATCGCGATTATGTGGAGACAGCGGCCGAAAATTACGCCAGGCCGTATCCGCGCCCGATGCCCTGCGGCTCGCTCCTGCTCGGCTTCGACCGGCGGCGGGTCGAGGTGCTCGGCCACACGCTGCGCATTCACGACGGCATGTGCGAGATCGATTTGCTCGCGGACGGCAAGCAAGTACAGCTTTTGACGTTCGTCGAGCAAGATGTGGACGCGCTGCGACTGGCGCTTATGGCCGATGGCGGATCGGAGGACGTACCGATCGTATTCAACCGCGTCAAGCTGATCGCCGATCCCGAGACGCCGCAAGAGCTGCCCGCCCCGAAGTCCTATATCGATGCATCGCGGGGGCTGATGGCCTTTCGCCAGCGTCTGCCCGCTGCGGTCGGCGAGGAACCGGAACGTGCCGGAGGGACCCGCGACCGTGCCTTCCGCCTGACGGCGACGTTCGAACCGGCAGCCGCCCTGCAGGCAGGCGCGACCTCATGGGAAGGGCTGCTGAACCCGTTAACGGCGGATGGCAGGATCGAGGTGCGCGTCGCGCTCGACGAAGGACTCGACGCCGAAGTGCCGGAACCGGAAGCGCCCCCAAAAGACGGCGAACCCGGATTTGCAAGCGCATTCGCCCAGGCGACGGACAGCTGGTCGCGCTTCTGGTCGCGATCCGGCGTAGCGCTCGGCGACGCTTTTCTCGAGCGGATCTGGTACCGCAACCTGTACTTTTTCAACTGCGCCGTCTCGCCGGACGCCATTTGTCCGGGCTTGTTCGCCAACTGGAGCTACGGCAAGATCGGCTCGGAATGGCACGGCGACTACCATATGAACTACAATACACAGCAGCCGTTCTGGCTGGCCTTTTCCAGCAACCATGCCGACAAGCATCTCGCTTACGTGGATATGGTCGAACGGATCGGTCCGGTCAGCCGGAAATGGGCGAGCGAATATTACGGCCTGCGCGGGGCGTACTATCCGCATTCCGCCTACCCGGTCGAGATGAGCATGATGCCTTATCCCGTTCCGCACTGGGGCTGGGAGATTTGCGAGACGCCATGGACCGTGCAAAGCCTATGGTGGCATTACCTGTACACGATGGACCTTGATTTTCTGGCCGGTCGCGCATTCGGCCCGATCCGCGACGCGACATTGTTTATGGTCGATTACATGAAACGGCCGGACGCGCGGGGCGAGGCTTGGGGCGACGATCGCTATCACGTTTATCCAACCGTCGCGCCGGAGCTGTACGAGCTGACGCCGGGCTTTCGGTTGAACCGGGATTGCATCGTCGATCTGACGCTGACGAAGTTCGTGTTCCGCGCCTTCGGGCAAGCTTGCGCGGCGCTCGGGCGGATGGAGAAAGAAGCGGAACTGCTCGCGGAGGTGGAAGAGGTGCTGGCGCATTTCCCCGACTATCCGACCGCAGCATCGGCGCGGGGGCCTGTGTTCGTCTCTGTACCGGGCGAGGATCCGGAGGTTGTGTATAACGTGCCGAACGGCGTCGCCACGGTGTTCCCCGGCGAGGACCACGGCCTGCATTCGCACCCGGACGACTATGCGGTCGCGGCGAACAGCTACCTCAACCATCGCAACGAGGGCGGCAACGATTTGGTGTTTTACGCGATGGCCGGCGCCCGCCTCGGCATGCTCGATCTCGAACGGTTCAAACGGCAAATCGATTACTGTATGCTGCCCAACGGCACCTGCACCGACAAACTGCTCGAGGCCGGTGGCCGGTATTCGGATACGACGCCGTTCGACTACATGGGGCAAATGGGAATCTGGTTCGAAAATTTCGCGCTGCCCGCAGTCATCAACGAGTGCCTCCTGCAGAGCTACAACGGCGTCCTGCGGCTGTTCCCCAACTGGCCCAAGCATCTGCCGGCTTCGTTCGCTACGCTGCGGGCCGTCGGCGGCTTCCTCGTAAGCGCTTCCTTCGAAAAGGGCGCCGTGCAATGGGTGGAAATCGCCAGCGAGGCCGGCGCCACCCTTCGGTTGCACAATCCGTGGCCTGGCGAAGTCGTCGTTCGGCAGGAGGGAGATACCGAGGAAAGGATGTCCGGCGCGCTGCTGGAGCGGCATGTTCCGGCGGGAACCGCGCTCCGGCTGACGCCTGCTTAAAGCTTGAATTTTATCACTCGATAAGGAGCTGGTCCGTTTGCATCGTACTTTTAAGAAAAAAGGTCTCGCCCTGCTGCTCGCCGGCGCGATCGTCGCGCAGTTCGGCCTCGTAGCGCCTGGCGCGAACCGGGCCGCCGCAGCAGACAAAGAGCTGGCGCAGAAGCCTTATATGGGTTGGAGCAGCTACAGTATGCAGGTGTACGACGGCCCTTCGGGCAACTGGACGTCGGCGGCGAAGATCAAGCAAATGTCCGATGCGATGCACGAAAAGCTGCAGGCGCACGGTTACAACTATATCAACATCGATGCCGGCTGGAACGGCGGCATGGACGAATACGCCCGTCCGATCCCGAGCGAGACGCTGTACCCGGACGGCTTCCAGAACGTTATCGACTACGTTCACGCCAACGGACAGAAGATCGGCATCTACCTGATTCCCGGCCTGTCTCCCGCCGCTTATGAAGCCAACCTGCCGATCTACGGCACGGAGAGCTGTCATATCCGCGACATCACGAAGCAGCCGATCCAGTACGCGGACTACTGGAACATCGGCTACAAGATCGATTTCAACACGAATCCGGATTGCGCGCAGGCCTACATCGATTCGATCGCCGACCTGCTCGGCTCCTGGGGCATCGACTTCGTCAAGTTCGACAGCGTGACGCCGGGCTCCGGCCACAACGACACGACGATCGACGCGCGGGACGACGTGGCTGCCTGGTCCAAGGCGCTTGCCCGCAACAAAATCTGGTTCGAGCTGTCCTGGGCGCTCGACCATAACTATGCAGACCTGTGGAAAAAGTACGCCAACGGCTGGCGCGTCAACTGGGACGTCGAATCCTACGACCCGAAGGTCGGGCTGACGCAGTGGGCCAACATCGCCCGGCTGTTCCCGGACGCCGCGATCTGGTGGCGCGACGCGGGGCCGCGCACCGGCTGGAACGACTTCGACTCCCTGAACGTCGGCAACGGCGCGATGGACGGCCTGACCAAGGACGAGCGCCAGACGGCGATGACGTTCTGGGCCGTATCGGCGGCGCCGCTGTATACGGGCAACGATCTGACGCGCCTGGACAGCTACGGCCTCCAGCTCTTGACCAACGACGAGGTGATCGCCGTCGATCAGGCGGGACGCCCGGCGCATCCCGTATCGACGGCGACGAGCCAGCAGGTATGGTATGCGAACAACGGAGACGGCACTTATAATGTCGCCGTGTTCAACCTCGGCACGAAAGCCGAGTCGATCGCCGTCAACTGGAGCGATATCGGGCTGGACGGTCCGGCGACGGTGCGCGATCTGTGGAGTCACAGCGAGCTCGGCGCGTTCGAGAAGGGCTATACGGCGGAAAGCGTCGATCCGCATGCTTCGCGCTTGTTCAAGGTAACAGCGCAAAGCGGAACGTCCTTCGTGAACGACGATGACACCGGTTTCGTCTACGAAGGAGATTGGACGCGCAACGGCGGCAAGGAAGTGTCGGCCGAGTCGCAGGATCTGACGGTGAACGTCGGCAGCGCGGCGCCCGGCCTGACGGCTGTGGCACCGCAGGAAGCCGGCCTTGCGCAAGTTCATGCGGCGAACGCGGAGGCGTTAACGGCCGCGGATCATTATTACGTGGTGAACGACGACGATGCGGACGTGCAGTATAACGGAGGCTGGAACGACAGCGACGGCCGCGGCCTCGGCGATTATTCGAACGACGTCCACTGGACGGAAGGAAACGGCAATGCGTTTCAACTGACGTTCAAGGGCACGGGCGTCGACTATATTACCGAAAAGGAAGGGTCGCAGGGTAATGTAGACATCTACCTGGACGGCACGCTTCAGGGCACGGCGGACACGCACAATAACGACGGACGCTCGGTGCAGCAGACCGTCTACCGGATCGACGGGCTTGACGGCGCGACGCATACGGTGAAAGGCGTGAAGCAGTCCGGCGGCTATGCGCTGCTGGATGCGCTGAAGGTGCATGTCGAGCATCTGATCGATTCGGCGGCAGTCTCGTTCGACTCGGAGCATCCGGCGGACGTCACGACAGCGCTGAAGGTCGACGCGCGCTATCTGAAGAGCGTGACGCTGAACGGCAATACGCTCGCAAGTCCCGCGGACTACTCCATATCGAACGGCACGGTTACGGTCAAAAAGGATGTCTTTGCAGGGCTTGCCGCGGGCGACGCTACGCTAGCCTTCTCCTTTGCGGGCGGCGATTCGGAGACCAAGGGGGTCGCGATCAGCGGACAGAGCAGCGCGATCAACCCGAAGACGGCTTCCTTCGATAAGAAGCCCGCGAACCAAACCGACGTCGCGACGACGCTGACGCTGAACGGCAATACGCTGGCCGGCATCGCGAACGGAGACGACGAGCTGTCGGCGGGCACGGATTATACCGTCGCGGGTACGACGGTGACGATCAAGAAGTCGTACCTGGCCGATCTGCCGGTCGGTGCCGCTCAGCTGGCGTTCGCGTTCAGCGGCGGCGCTTCGCAGACGCTGACGGTTAACGTAACCGATACGTCCGGCCTTCGTTACGTGCTCGTAAACAATAGCGATGCAGGCATCGCTTACAGCGGCTCGTGGAACAACAACAGCGGCCGTCCGTACGGCGATTATCAAGGCGACGTGCAGTTTACGGAAAACAACGGCGATTCGTTTACTTACGTGTTCTCGGGCACGGGAGTCGGTATCGTCACTGAAAAAGACAATTCCCAGGGCGAAATGGAAGTATACCTGGACGGGCAGCTCGTCTCGACGGTCGACACGCGCAGCGAGGTTCGTCAGGGCTTCCAGACCGTGTACAGCGTCTCCGGGCTGACCAACGGCCAGCATACGCTGAAGGCGGTCAAGAAAAACGGCCAGTTCATGCTGCTTGACGCGCTTCGGATCGAGAAGCCGAGCCTGCTCGGCGAAGAGGAGATCGGGTTCGACCCGGCGCAGCCGGCGGACGCGAACGTTACCTTGCTCCGCGACGGCGGCAGCCTGGCGACCGTTAAAAACGGCAATGCGACGTTGTCGGCGGGCACCGACTACACGGTGACCGGCGATACGGTGACGCTTCGCTCGGCTTATCTGGCCGGGTTGCCTGCCGGCGCGACGAAGCTTTCGTTCAGCTTCAAGGGCGATGCGTTCAGCGATATCCATTATGCGACGCAAAACGGCGATGCTTACAGCTATACGTTCAAAGGAACGGGATTCGCGCTGCGCATGCCGACCGGTCCTTCGCAAGGCGAGTTCGAAGTCTTCGTGGACGGCGTATCCAAAGGAACGGGCAGCGCCGAGAGCGATACGCTCAAGCTGCAGCAAAACGTATTCCATCTCGACGGGCTGACGAGCGGCTCGCATACGGTCAAGGTCGTTAAGAAATCGGGCGAGCTGCTGCTCGCAGACGGTCTTGCGTATACGGTAGCTGGCGCGGATATCGTGCCGCAGACGCCGTCCGGTCCTGCGACTGCGACGCCTGCGCCTGAAAAAGTGCAAGGCAGCGTCGGCGGCGGCTCCGGCAGCGCACAGGTTTCCGTAGACGTTAGAAGAACGACACTCGCAGGCGGGACGAAGCGGGACGAATTGTCCTTCTCGGGCGCGGCGGTCAAGGATGCGATCGCCAAGCAGGCTGCTGCGGGCGCGACATCGATTACGCTTGCCGTTCCCGATGCCAAGGATGAAGTATCCGAGACCCAAGTGACGATTCCGGCAGACATCGCCAAGCTGCTCGCGGACGGCAAGCTTGACCTGGCGCTTACGATCGGCGGAGCGACAATCGTTATTCCGGCAGCTTCGCTTCCGGCAGGCGGCGCGGATCTCGTCTTTACGATCAAGCCGCTGAAAAGCGAGGCGGACCGGTCGGCCGCGCAAAGCCGCGCGAACGCATCGAGCGTCGTCAAGGCCGCGTACGGCGATAACACGGCTGCCGTCGGACGCCCGCTGTCGATCGATACGAACTTGCAGGGTCAAGACGTCGATATCGTGCTGCCGCTCGGCGAAGCCGTCGGCTCCGGCGCGAACCGACTGGGCGTCTTCGTCGAGCACGGCGACGGTTCGACCGAACTGAAGCATGGCGAGATCGTCGATCTGGGCACCGGCAAAGGATTTAAGATTACCGTGAACAAATTCAGCACCTTCACGCTGCTGAAGCTGAGCGATCAGCCGGCAGCCGCCCATAAAGCTTACATTCAAGGCTTTGCGGACGGTACTTTCAGACCCGGCGCCGCGCTGACGCGGGCGCAGATCGCGACGATCGTCGCGAGACTCGCAGCGGATCCGAGCAGCACGGCCGGCGGGCAAGCCAAGTCCTACGCGGACGTGTCCGCAAGCCATTGGGCCGCGGCAGACATCGCTGCCGTGGGCAAGCTGGGACTTATGAACGGCTACGCGGACGGCACGTTCCGCCCGGATCAGGCGGTCACGCGCGCCGAGATGGCGGCGCTGGCCGTGAAGCTCGCGCAGCCTTCGGGATCGCCGGGCGCCGGATTCGGCGATACGGCCGGCAGCTGGGCCGAGGCTGCGATCAAGCAAGCGCAGGGCGCAGGCTGGATCGGCGGCTACGCGGACGGTACGTTCCGTCCCGGCCAGGCGCTGACGCGCGCAGAAGCGGTTACGCTGCTGAACCGCGTGCTGGGCCGCGAGCCCGCACAGGCGGGGGGCGTCTCCAAGTGGTCCGACGTACCTGCCGGACACTGGGCGCTGGCCGACCTGCTCGAAGCTTCCGCAGACTGACCGAGCTGCATAGCGAACCGACAAGCGCGGGACTCTTCCTATCCGGAAGGGTCCCGCTTTTCTAAGGAGGACATGACAAAATGGCTATTTCACTGTTTCAACGCCGGGCAGGGCTGCAGCGGTTCAAGCGCCGCGCGGAAGCCGGCTTGCCGCTCGCGGTCGCCTTTCTGGGCGGATCCATCACCGAGGGCGCGGGCGCGTCCGACGGAGACAAGGCGAGCTGGCGCGCGCTCACGGGGGAATATCTTGCCGCTCGCTTCGGCGCAGGTCGCGTCTGCCTTATCAACGCCGGCGTCGGCGGTACCGACTCGTCCTTCGGCGCGGCGCGGCTGCAGGAACACGTATGGAGCACGGGACCGATCGATCTGCTGTTCGTCGAGTTCGCCGTCAACGACGGGGAAGACCGGGCGGAGTCGCTCCGCGGCATGGAAGGCATCGTCAGGCAGGCCCGCAGGCATGCGCCGACGGCCGACATTTGCTTTGTCTATACGGCGGCGGACAAAAACCTGACGCCGGGCATCCCTTTCAACATCGCCGTGCACGAAGAGGTGGCCGCGCATTACGCGATCCCGTCGGTTAATTTCGCAGCCGGCGTCCGCGCGGCGATCGATGCCGCAGAGGCGGACTGGGGCGCGCTGGCCGGCGACCTCGTCCATCCGAACGACGAAGGGCACGCGCTGTATGCCGGGTTCATGCGCAGCTATCTGAAGGAAGCGCTGGACGCGAGTCTCCCGTCCTCCGATCCGCCTGAAGAAGGGCAGCAAAGCTCTCTTCCCGCCCCGCTCGAAGAGAGCAACTGCGAATTCGCCGGCATGGCCGCACCGGACGAAGCGGATGACACGCGGGGCTTTTCCCGCGATACGCTCGAAGGCCTGCCGCTTATGAACTGGCGTTACGACACGTCGCACCTGCGCGCCTTAAGCGAAGACGCCGCCTTGTCCTTCACGGTCGACGGCTGGCGCGCGGGTATCGTCCTGCTGTGCGGACCGGATACGGGCAGCTTCGAATACAGCGTGGACGGCGGCGCGTTCAAGGAAGTCGACCTGTTCGACGAATGGTGCGAACTGGCCTACCGGCCCATACCGTTTTGGCTGCCGGGGCGCGAACGCCCGGGCCGGATCGCCGTGACGGTCCGGCCGACGGGCCGCGCGGACCCGCGCAGCAAGGGCGCGGGACTGCGAATTCTGAAGCTGCTATCTTGCTGAGCGCTTCTGCCGGCCGACCATCCGACTTCTTTCATCCGATCATCCGGGTTCTTTCATTAGATCTGTCCAAGTAAAGCTTAGACGAGAGGTCTTAAACCAGACGCACGGCATGTATCGTGTATGATAAAATGAAGCAAACGCAGAAAAGGGTGAGCCCATGCCGGACAATCCACCGTCCCTGAACCGATACGTACTCGCCGACGAGCTGTACGCGCTGCTTAAAAAACGCATTCTGTCCCACGAAATGTCGGCGGGAGACAAAATCAATATCGACAAGCTGGCGAGAGACCTCGGCGTCAGCAATATTCCGATCCGCGAGGCGCTCTCGCGGCTCTCTTCCGAGGGACTCGTATCCGTCGTCCCGTTTAAAGGCATGTTCGTGGCGGCCATGAACGCCAAGGACATCGACGAGATCTTCGAGATCCGCCTGTCTCTGGAGACGCTCGCGCTGCGCAAAGCGGCAGCTCGCATTCCGAAGGATCGGCTTCGCCGGATTCTGGCCGAGACGACGGCCCCGCAAGACGAGGCGGACGCGGGCCAGGAGTCCGCAACCCGCATGTTCAAAATGAACGAAGGGCTGCACGGTACGATATTGGCTTACGCCGACAACGAGAATTTGCAGCGTATGGTCGTGTCGTTGATCGAGCGGATTTACCGTTATTTGAACTTGCTGAACTTTACGATCGCGCTCGCGGACGAAAGGGAGGAGCACGTCCGTATTTTGAACGCGCTGCTCGCAGACGAAACGGACGAAGCAGCAGTCGCCTTGGAGCGGCATTTGCAGTACGCGCATCAGCGTTTGCGCGACAGTTTTTCCTAGACCAAACGGGGAACGATTCCCCTTTACGGATTGAATCATGTATGATACTTTTAAAATCATACATGATTTATTATTTTTATAAAACCGACAGCAACCGGAGAGAGGCAGGATAGGCTCATGCTGCTAAACGAGAAGGTATGTCTCATTACGGGAGGCGCTTCGGGTATCGGCGAGGTGGCAGCCCGGCGATTCGCGTCCGAAGGCGCGATCGTCGCGGTGGTCGATATCGACGCCGACAACGGCCGGCGCGTCGCGGATGCGATCGCGGCCGAAGGCGGGCGAGCCTTCGCCGTGCGCGCAGACGTCTCGTCGGAAGCGGATGTCGCGCGTGCCGTGGAGGAGATCTTGCAAACTTACGGCAGGATCGACGTACTGCTCAACAATGCGGCGACGATATTGCCCAAGCCGCTTGAAGAGGTAAGCGAGGAGGAGTGGACGCGCGTCATCTCCATCAATTTGAAGAGCGTGTACCTGACGATCAAGCATGCGATCCCCGCGCTGCGCCGCTCGAAGGGCAACATCGTGAATATGGCCTCGCTGAACGGTCTCGTCGGCCAGAAGCAGAACGCCGTCTACGCGTCTACCAAAGGAGCGGTCATCGCGATGACGAAGTCGCTGGCTCTCGATTACGCGCCGGACGGTGTCCGCGTGAATTGCCTGTGTCCCGCCGGCGTCATGACGCCGCTGCTGGAGCAATGGCGGCTTCGGCAGCCGGATCCCAACGCGACGTCCCGGCTGCTAAACGACATGCATCCGCTCGGGCGGCCGGCCTCCTCCGAGGAGATCGCGGACGCCGCCCTGTTCCTCGCCTCGGAAGGCGCCAGATTCATCACCGGCGTCGCGCTGCCCGTCGACGGCGGCGCCTCGCTCGGCTATTGATACGGGCTGCAAGGAGCGGGAGCACGAGTCCCAATGCCGCACTTTTAAACTAGGAGGATATTCATGAAAATTACAAAAGCCGAAAGCTTCATTTTGCACGTGCCGATCACTCCGCCCATCACCGACGCCATTAACGTCGCGACGCACTGGGGCGTCACCGGCGTCCGCATCGAGACGGACGAAGGTATCGTCGGTTACGGCTATACCGGAACGACCGCCAAGGGCGACGAAATGATCGCAGACACGATCGACCGCTATTATGCGCCCGCGCTCATCGGCAGAGACCCTTTTATGGTCAGACGTATTTGGGACGATCTCCGCTTCGGGCCGATGCACTGGATCGGACGCGCGGGCATTACGCATATGGCGCTTGCGGCCGTTGACGTCGCGCTGTGGGACATTATGTCCAAAGTGGCCGGCAAACCGCTCTGGCAATACCTCGGCGGGCACAAGCCTGACAAGATCAAAGCCTACAATACGAACGGCGGCTGGCTCAACTGGAGCAAGGAGCGGTTGATCGCGGACATGACGGCGATGCTGGAGCAGGGCTTCACGGCCGTGAAAATGAAGGTGGGCAAGCCGGACCCGCGCGAGGACTTCGACAGGGTGCAGGCGGTCCGCAAAGCGATCGGCGACGAAGCGGGGCTCATGATCGACGTCAACCAGCAGTGGAACATCACGACGGCGATGACCTGGGGCAAAAAGCTGGAGCAGTTCGACCTGATCTGGCTGGAGGAGCCGCTAAATCCGGACGATATCCCGGGTCACCGCAAGCTGGCAGACGAATTAAACGTACCGATCGCGCTCGGCGAGCATGTGTACAACAAATACGCGTTCCGCGATTACATCGCGCAGGGCGCCGTCGAATACGTCCAGGTGGACGTGACGCGGGTAGCCGGGGTGACCGAATGGCTGCAAGTCGCGGGCCTGGCCGCCGCATACGACCTGCCGGTCTGCCCGCACGTCGGGGATATGGGACAGATTCACCAGCATCTCGTGGCGGCGACGCCCAACGCGGTCATGCTCGAATACATCCCGTGGATCCGGCATATTTTCGAGGAGCCGATCGAGGTGGCGAACGGATTTTACAAGCTGCCCGAGCTGCCCGGCGCGTCCACGACGATTTTGCCCCGCTATTTTGAGGAGTATCGCGTTAAATAAGCGATTGCGGAGCGCAAGCTTGCGCGTTGCCGCATCGGGAGGAGCGACTTGAGCGCATGAGAGCGACGCATCCGGAAGCGCAGTGGTTCGACGAAGCGAGATTCGGCCTTTTTATCCACTGGGGGCCGTATTCGCTGAGGGAGATCGAAGCGTCGTGGCCGCTGCTCGACAAGAGCGACCAGGCGATCGGCGTCGAAGCCTACGAGGCGCTGGCCGATGAATTCAATCCGGAAAACTACGATCCCAAAGCTTGGGCGCGCGCGGCCAAGGATGCCGGCGCCAAATACGTCGTCCTGACCGCCAAGCACCATGACGGGTTTTGCCTGTTCGACACAAAAACGACGGATTACAACGCCGTGCGGCGGGGGCCGAAGCGCGACCTGATCGCGCCGTACGTCGAAGCGATGAGAGAAGCGGGGCTTAAGGTCGGTCTCTACTTCACGACGATCGACTGGCACGACCCCGACTTCGCGACGATTCCGATCGCGCCCTGGCTGGCGTCGCCGAAGCCGAACGTATACGATCCGCTGCGCTGGTGGTCGTTTCACCAGCGCTTCGCAGAGCAGCTCCGGGAGCTGCTGACGGGCTACGGGCGCATCGATTTGATCTGGTTCGACGTGCCGGGGTTCGGCGCGGACCGCTGGCGCAGCCACGAGGTGAAGCGGATGATGCTGAACCTGCAGCCGCATCTCGTCATTAACGACAGGCTGCCCGATGCCGGCGATTACGAGACGCCCGAGCAGTTCGTGCCGCTGCACCCCCCGGAGGCGTGGTGGGAGACGTGCATGACGATGAACCATCAATGGGCCTATCATTCCGATCCCGACACGTACAAGCCGTCCGTGGCGCTGCTCGACACGCTGCTCGAGGTCTCGACCAAAGGAGGCAATCTGCTCCTGAACGTCGGCCCGCGGCCGGACGGCGCCTGGCCGGAGCCCGCGCTCGCGCGGCTTGAAGCGATCGGCGCGTGGCTTCGGCATTCCGGAGAGGGCATTTACGGCACGCAAAGGACGCCGGAGCATTTTCCTCCGGCGTTTTACGGTCCGACGACCGTCAAAGAGAATACGGTCTATTTGCATGTCAGGGATATCCCCAGGTTCCCGCTCGAGCTGCGCGAGATGGGCGGCCGGGTCCGGGGCGTCAGACTGGTCAGAACAGGCGAAGCTCTGAATTACCGGACGGAAGTCATCAACGGGTTCTCGGGCGGCGTCGACGGGCATCACAGCGTCCGGCGGCTCTCGATCGACCTGCCGCAAGCGCTGCTGGACGATTGGAACACGGTCGTGGCAGTCGAATTCGAGGACCGTCCGGTCTGGCCGTCCAAGCGCCGCTGATTCGCGATCCGGCCCTCGCGTGGAGGGGCTTACGCCTTTTTGACGACGCTGGCGAGATTGTGCACGAGCGACTCGTCGGGCGTGATGAACAGCGTCTTCTGCCCCTCGTAAATGACAAAGCCGGGCTTCGCGCCGCTCGGCTTGCGAACGAAGCGGATTTTCGTATAATCGACCGGCACGAGGCTCGACTCCTTGCCCTTGCTGTAGTATGCGGCCAGCATGGCCGCTTCCTTGAGCGTCTGCTCGCCGTATTCTACGGCTCGGATGAGCACGTGCGAGCCTGGCATGTCTTTGGTGTGAAGCCATGTATCGCTCGGCTGGCCCAGACGGTTGGTCACGTAATCGTTTTGCGTATTGTTTTTGCCTACATAGATCGGCACGCCCTCGCTGGACGTATAGCAGAGGATGGCGGGCCGGTCGTTTTTTTTCTTGCCGCGGTCGCCTTTGCGGCTGCCGCGCGCGCGAATGTAGCCTTGTTCCGTCAGCTCCGCGCGGATCTCCTCGATATCCGCCGGCGAGGCCGTATCGAGCCCCTGCAGCACCGATTCGAGATAGGCGATCTCGCGCTCCGTTTCTTCGATCTGCTCGGTCACGACGTCTCGGCTGTTTTTCATTTTCGTATACTTGCGGAAATAGCGTTGGGCGTTCTCGTTCGGCGTCAGCAGCGGGTCCAGCTGAACCCGGACCGTCGGCTGGTCTTCCTCGTAATAATCGGTCACCTCGACCTGCTTATCCCCTTTGCTCATCGCGTACAAATGCGCGGTCAGCAGCTCGCCGAGCCGGCGGTACTTGTCCGCGCCTTCGGCTTCCTGGAGCGTCTGGCGAAGCTTCTCCAGTTTTTTGACGTTTTTGGCCGTCTCGTTTTGCAGCAAGCGGGTCAGATCGACAGTCCGCTGGCGGACGAGATCGCGCTCTGCCTTGTCGATATAATAGGACTCAATGCAAGCGTGCATGGAATCGCAGCCGCGCGCCTCGCCCTGCACATGCGACAGCGGCAGCGCGTGGAACTGGGTCTTGCCGGAAGGCTCTTCCGCGATGGCGGGCGCGTAGCGATGGGCGGCGGCATCGGCCATCAATGCGGTGAAGGCGGCCGGCACGTCGGCTTCGCGGCCGCCGGCGCGGTATGCGATCTCCTTGGCGAGCAGCGGGCTGAGTCCCGTGAAGGCTTCGACCAAGGCGGCTGCGGGCGTGGAGCCGGCCGCTTGAGCCAGCGCCGCCGAGACGTCGGCCGCGGTCGCTTCCAGCGGGTTTTGCTTGTCCTGGGCCGGGGGAGACACGTAACGGACGCCCGGCAGCACGACCCGGTAGCTGCTGATGGCGGGCGTCACGTGACGGATACTGTCATGGACGACGCCGGTCGCCGGGTCGAGCAGCACCAGATTGCTGTGGCGGCCCATGATCTCGAGGACGAGCCGCTTGAGCGACAGGTCTCCGAGCTCGTCCCGGTGCCGGACGTCGATCTCGACGATCCGCTCGGCGCCGAGCTGGCGCACCGCTTCGATAATGCCGCCTTCGCAGTGCTTGCGCAGCAGCATGCAGAACATCGGCGGCTCCTGGGGGTTGGCCCAGGGCTGCTCCGTATAATGAAGCCTCGGCATCGAAGGATGCGCGGACAGCAGCAGCTTGCGGCCGAAGCCCTGGCCGCGGATATGCAGGACGACCTCGTTTTCGGTCGGTTGATAGATTTTGGCGATGCGGGCGCCGACGATCTCTTTCAGCTCGTGGACGAGCGCGCGTACGACGATGCCGTCGAGTGACATAAAGGCATGACTCCTGACCGGTGCGTTTTTCGGAAATTCCGTTACTTTATGATGCCACAGATGGTCCCAAAGGGAAAGGAGACGGACAAGGGGATATTTCCGGGCTTGGCCGAATAGACATAGGCTAATAGGCTGTCCGGCTTCGTCCGGAGGGCGATATCCGGGAGGAGGAACCCGTCGTGGAAGGGAAGGCCTGGCATCAGCTAAGCGAAGACGAGCTAGCCGTATTGCTCCAGACGAACACGAAGGAAGGGCTGGCGCCTAGCGCCGCGCAGGAGAGGCTGGCGGGACACGGGAAAAACGAGCTGGCGGAGAAACGCAGGGAGTCTCCGATCAAGCTGCTGCTCAATCAATTCAAGGATTTTATGGTGCTCGTACTGGCCGGGGCGACGGTCGTATCGGGACTGCTCGGCGAGATGCTGGACGCGCTCACGATCATCGCCATCATCGTCTTGAACGGCGTGCTCGGCTTCTATCAGGAATTCAGGGCGGAGCGTTCGCTGAGAGCGCTCAAGGAACTGTCCGCGCCGAGCGCGAAGGTCATCCGCGGCGGCAGCCTCCAGGTCGTTCCCGCCAGCGATCTGGTACCGGGCGATCTCGTCCTGCTCGAGAGCGGCGACCGCGTGCCGGCGGACCTGCGTCTCGTGCAGAGCAGCCAATGCACGATCGAGGAGGCCGCGCTCACCGGGGAGTCCGTCCCGGCGGCCAAGCAGTCCATGCCGCTCTATGCGGGGGAGCTGCCGCTCGGCGACCGCAAAAACTGCGCTTATCTCGGCACGATGGTGACGCGCGGTACCGCACGGGGCGTCGTCGTGCGCACCGGCATGAGCACCGAGATGGGCAAGATCGCCGACCTCATCCAGCAGACGGAAGAGGCCGAGACCCCGCTGCAGCACCGGCTGGAGCAGCTTGGCAAAATTTTGATCGTCGTCGCCCTGGCGCTCACCGTGCTTGTCGTCGTCGCGGGCGTGCTGCACGGCCAGCCGCTGTACGGCATGTTCCTGGCCGGCGTCAGCCTCGCCGTCGCCGCCATTCCCGAGGGCTTGCCCGCGATCGTCACGATCGCGCTCGCGCTCGGCGTGCAGCGCATGATCCGGCGCAAGGCGATCGTTCGCAAGCTGCCTTCGGTCGAGACGCTCGGCTGCGCGTCCGTCATCTGCTCCGACAAGACGGGTACGCTCACGCAGAACAAGATGACCGTCACCAAGGTTTGGACCGGCGGCAGGGACATCGACGTCACCGGCGAAGGCTACGGGCCTTCGGGCCAACTGCTCGAGCGCGGGAACGCGATCGACGTCAAGGGAGACGCCTCGCTTAGAAGGCTGATTCAGGTCGCCGCGCTTTGCAACAACGCGGAGCTGGCCAAGGCCGACCGCGGCGGAGATGCCCGGGGCCGCAAGGCGGAGCGCAGCGAGGAGGAAGCGCCCGAGGACGCCGACTGGATGGTAAAGGGGGACCCGACGGAAGGCGCGCTGCTGGCGCTCGCTGCCAAGTCGGGGCTGCCGCGGGCTTCGCTCGAGGCGCTGTATCCGCGCGTGAAGGAATTCCCGTTCGACGCGGAGCGCAAGCGGATGTCGGTGCTCGTGTCGCACCAGGGCGGCAGGCTGATCTGCACGAAGGGCGCGCCGGACATGCTGATCGACCGCTGCGCCTACGTGCTGTGGGACGGCAAGGTCGTGCCGTTTACGGGGACGCTCCGGCAGAAGGTGCTGCGCGCGAACGAGGCGATGGGCGGCGAGGCGCTGCGCGTGCTCGGTTTCGCCTATCGGGAGGCGAAGGGCGGAGAGAATTGCGATTCCGAGGATCAGGCGGAGGAAGGGCTTGTCTTTGCGGGCCTCGGCGGCATGATGGACCCGCCGCGCCGCGAGGTGCCGGGCGCGATCGCGAAGTGCAAGGCCGCGGGCATCAAGACGGTGATGATTACCGGCGACCACCAGATGACGGCGGAAGCGATCGCGCGCACGCTCGGCATTTTGCCTAGGGACGGCAAGGCGGTCAGCGGCGCGGAGCTGGCCGGCATGACCGACGACCAGCTCGACAAGATTTCGGACGACGTCTACGTCTATGCCCGCGTATCGCCGGAGCACAAGCTGCGCATCGTGCAGTCGCTTCAGCGGCGCGGCCACGTCGTCGCCATGACGGGGGACGGCGTGAACGACGCGCCAGCCGTCAAAGCGGCGGACATCGGCATCGCGATGGGCATAGCCGGAACGGACGTGACCAAGGAGGCATCGGCGCTCGTACTGGCCGACGACAACTTCTCGTCGATCGTCGCGGCGGTCGAAGAGGGCAGAGGCATCTATGAAAATATCCGCAAGTTCATCCGCTATTTGCTGGCTTCGAACGTCGGCGAAATTCTCGTCATGTTTTTCGCGATGATGGCGGCGCTGCCGCTGCCGCTCATCCCGATCCAGATATTATGGGTAAACCTGGTCACCGACGGGCTGCCCGCGATGGCGCTCGGCGTCGATCAGGCCGAGAGCGACCTGATGCGGCACAAGCCCCGCTCGGCCAAGGAGAACATTTTCGCGCGGCGTCTCGGCTGGAAGATCGTCAGCCGCGGCGTGCTGATCGGCGCCTGCACGCTGGCTGCGTTCATTCTCGCCCTCGGCGGACGCGACGCGGATGCCGCGACGCTCGTCCACGCGCAGAGCGTCGCGTTCGCTACGCTTGTCATGGCGCAGCTGATCCACGTGTTCGACTGCCGGAGCTCGCGCTCGATTTTCCACCGCCGCTTTTTCGAGAACAAATTCCTCGTGCTGGCGGTGCTGTCCTCGCTGCTGCTCCTGCTCGCCGTCCTGTATTTCGAGCCGCTGCAGCCGATCTTCAAGACCGTGCCGCTTAACCTTCGCGACTGGGCGCTCGTCTTCGTGGCCGCCGGCATTCCGACCTTCGCGATGGGCATCGGCAGCGTATGGGGGTCTTCGCGCCGCCGCCGCTCAGGCGGACGCATCTCGTACGGCGGCCGCGGCGCAGGTCCGGTCAAGACGATCGCCCGCTGATCGCGTTCGCTGCCGGACAGCCGATTAAACCGATTCGTTTTGCTGCCGCTTCTTCCTAACGATAGACCAGCCTGCAGCCTGTCCCGAACGCGTTCTTCTTGCGCGAGGGGCGGGCTTTTCTCATTTTGTCCATCCGGCGCTGTCGAATTGTCCATTGTTCGCCGACCTTGCATGCGGTAGACTGATTCCGACTCATATGAGAATGATTATCATTCATAGTGAAGGGGATCTGTCGGAAATGAAAACAAAGAAATGGACTGTCGCGCTGCTTGGGATTGGATTGATGCTGGGGTCGGCTCTGACCGCTTGCGGAAATAACGGGGGGAATGCCGAGGCGGGCGCCACTGGCGCGTCTTCTGCCGCAGCCTCGCCATCTGCGTCCGCATCGTCTTCCGCCGCTTCATCTACCACCGATGCATCGACTGCCGCCGCATCGCCTGCTGCGGCAGCCGCCACTCGAACGTATACGGACGCAGTAGGCCGGCAGGTCGAGATTCCGGTCAAGCCCGCGAAGCTGGTCGCGCACTACTTTGCTTCCGAGATGGTCGCGCTCGGCCAGCCGATGATCGGGACCAACCATGTGAATGCCAAGCAATCGCTCTCCGAGGAGCAGCTGAGCGGGATCGAGGACGTTGGGGGCGCGGATCTTGTGCCGAACGCCGAAAAGCTCATCGCGCTGGCGCCCGATCTGATCGTCGTGCCGGACTTCGTCGAGAAGGGCGATCTGGATCAGCTGTCCAAGATCGCGCCGACGGTCGCCATCGCGTACGGTACGGACGAGTTTACGCGCCTGCGGACCCTCGGCGATTTGGTGGGGCGCGCCGATGCGGCCGACGCCTGGATTGCCGCATACGAGGACAAGGCCGCACAGACCCGGGATAAGCTGAAGAGCGCGATCTCCGAGGGGGAGACCGCGACGGCGTTCGTATTATACGGCGACAAAAAGCTGTACGTATACGGTCCGGCGCGGGTAGGCGTTACGTTATACGATTCGCTTGGCTTCGTCATGCCGAAGTCCGTGGGGGATGCCTTCGCGGGCGGTACGGAGCTGTGGAAGGAAATCTCGATCGAAAAGCTGCCGGACTACGCCGGCGACCGCATCCTGCTCGTCCAGTCCGCGGGCAGCGAGGATACGCTGCAGGCGCTCAAGGACAGCCCGATCTGGAGCACGCTTCCGGCGGTCAAGTCGGGCCATGCGTACGTCGTTCCCGTCCGTTGGGGCTTGAACGACCCGCTCACGCTGGAATGGCAGCTGGACGAGGCTGCGAAGCTGCTCGCGCCATAAGCCGGACCCTCTCGAAACTGCGGACAAAAGGCATCGCGCCTGCTATAATTGATTGATAATAATTATCAATTAAAATGGAGTGCGCGCGATGTCGTTCATGATTCGGGGTGTCCGCCAAGGCGGCCCGGCGCCCGCAGCCGTGCTGGCGCATATCGGCGAAGCGGCGGTTGAAGGCGAGGTTGTCGCGCCGGCATCGCCGGATCTAAGGCTGCTGGCCATCGTCCGCGGTAACGGGCGTTATCTCGCGGAGAACGAAGCCGGCGCGCTGTCTCCGGGCGATTGCCTGATCGCCGCGCCCGGTGCGGAATTTGCGCTGACCGGCGCCGAAGGGAACGGCTTGCGGGGATACGAGCTGCGCTTCGCGCTCGTGTCCCCCGGGGACAACGGACCTTGGCCGGGATCGCGAAACGTAGCCAAAGCGAGCGGCGGAGGGTCCTGGGGAGAGCTTGGACGCGCGTTGACCGATTGGCGGTCGGCCGACCCGCTCCGCCGGATGCAGGCCGGCATCGATGGCCAGCAGATGCTGCTGAACGCGCTGCGCGCCGCCGGACGGCTCGCCGAAGACGACGGCGCGCAGCTGCGGCTGGCCGTGACCGCGCTGGAGCGGTCCTTCGTGGATCCGGTCGACCTGGACGCGCTGGCCGAGCGAGCGGGGCTTAGCCGCTGGCAGTTCGGCGCCAGGTTCAAGGCGCTGACCGGCCGCAGTCCGTCCGCGTATCTCGCGGATCTCCGTATCAGTCATGCCAAGCGGCTCATGCTCGAGACGCGGCTGCGCGTCCGGGACATCGCGCAGCGCTCCGGCTATAGGGACGAATATTACTTCAGCCGGGCATTCAAGCGCGCGACGGGCGTCGCGCCCAGCGACTACCGCCTGCGCATGTCGGACAGTCCCCGCGTGTACGCCATTCAATACACGGGCGAACTGCTGGCGCTCGGCATCAAGCCCGTCGCCTCGAGTCCCGAGGTGCTGCCGCTGTTCGGAGACGCCGCGCAAGGCGTGGACGCCGTGGAGAGTCCGCCGGACCCGCAGCGCCTCACTTCGCTTAGGCCCGACCTGATCGTTTTCCCCAGCTATCTGACGTCCTCGCAGTCGGCGGCGCTCGGAAGCGTCGCCCCGGCCTTCGAATTTGCCTGGGACGAAGATGTATACACGCGGCTGCGCCGAATGGGAGATTTGCTCGGCAGAAGAGAGGCGGCGGAACGCTGGATCTCAGGTTACGAGACGAAGGCAAGGGAGACGCGCAGCCGCTTGGGAGACGCCGCCCCGGGGAGCCGCACGGCGACGGCATTCGTTTTTCACCACGGAGGCCTGTTCGTTTATCTGGACCGGCACTTCGGCCACACGCTCTACCGGGGGCTCGGCTATGAAGCGCCGGAGCCCGTCCGCGCGCTCATCTCGGGGACGAAGGCCGCGAACTGGGTGCGCATCGCGCTGGAGGACCTGCCCCGCTACGCCGGCGACCTGGTCTGTCTTGCTTTGCCTGACGCCGGAGGGCTGTCCGAGGAGGCATCGGGACGCTATATATTGCGCACGCCGCATTGGAACGGTCTCAAGGCGGTGGCCGAGGGCCGGGCATACGTGATGAACGATTCCTGGGGCAACTACAACCCGATCACGCTGGAGGGCCATCTGAGCGAGATGGAACGTCTGCTTGGACGCGGCGGCATGTAGAGGCTTCTGGAGGCTTACGGCAGGCATGCTTACGGCCGCATTTCGATGCGGAAAAGTACAAACTAAATTGCGAATCCTGTATGCGCAGCGGAGTTCCGGTGCGGTATGATAGGGACACGGAAGGACAGGTCCGACCCCGAACTTCATATCAGGAGGGCTAACCCCTATGCAATTTACGAAAATGCACGGCCTCGGCAACGACTTCATCGTGGTGCACGGCGAACCGTCGCTGCCCGCCGACGCGGCCGAGCGTGCCGTCGAGCTCTGCAACCGGTACTTCGGCATCGGCGCCGACGGTCTCGTCTATATTCTGCCGTCGGAGCGCGCGGACTTCAAAATGCGCATCATCAATTCGGACGGCTCGGAAGCCGAGCAGTGCGGCAACGCCATCCGCTGCGTCGCCAAGTACGTGTACGACAACCGTCTGATCGACCGCGAAGCGATCACGATCGAGACGCTGGGCGCCGGCGTGCAGCCCGTGCAGCTCGAGGTCGAGGACGGCAGCGTCCGCCGCGTCCGCGTCGACATGGGCGAGCCGATCCTGAACGGGCTCGACGTGCCGACGACGATCGAGGCCAATCCCGTCATCGGACAATCGGTCGAGATCGACGGACGCGAGTTCAAGTTCACCGCCGTCTCGATGGGCAATCCGCATGCCGTCATCTACGTGGACGACGCGGTCGGCTTCGATCTGGCGACCTGGGGACCGAAGCTCGAGACGCATCCGCTGTTCCCGCGCAAGATCAACGTCGAATTCGCGAAGGTCAACTCGGCCGAGCAAGTCGACATGCGCGTCTGGGAGCGCGGCGCGGGTCCGACGCTCGCCTGCGGCACCGGCGCCTGCGCGACGCTCGTCTCGTCCGTGTTGAACGGATTGACCGGCCGCTCCGCGACCGTCTCGCTCGCCGGCGGCGACCTGTTTATCGAGTGGATCGAGGATAACAACCGCGTCTACATGACCGGTCCGGCCGAAGCGGTGTACACCGGTACGGTCTGACGAAGACGCGGCGGCCCATCGGCCGCCGTCATCCGCTTTTCGGGAACCCGGACTTGTCCGGGTTCTTCTCTGTTTTTAAAGGGATTTACGGGTGCCGTGTCGCTCCCGCCATTTCCGCGCGGGAAGAAGTGTGCTACATTAATAGAACGATTCTGCGTACAATCATTTATGACATAGATAGGATGGGAAGCCTCTTGAAACCGGATTTTCGCACAGCGCTGAGCCAGCGGCCGCTCGTCGGCGACGGGGCGATGGGAACCTACCTCTACCAGCTGGGATTCCCGATCGGCGTCGCGTTCGAAGAATACAACCTGATCAAGCCCGAGATGATCCTGGAGGTTCACCGCCGTTATGCGGCCGCCGGCGCGGAAGTCCTCGAGACCAATACGTTCGCCGCGCAGCATGGCAACCTGGTGCGGTTCGGCCTTGAAAAGCGTACCGCCGAAATCAATGCGGCCGGCGTCGCGCTCGCGCGGCAGGCAGGCGGCGGCGACGCCTACGTGCTTGGCGCTGTAGGCGCGATCCGGGCCGGCCAGCGCAAAAACGCGCGGACGGCGGAGATTGCCCGCGACTACGAGGAACAGATCGGCGCGCTGGTCGGGGCCGGCGCGGACGGCATTTTGCTCGAGACGTTTTTCGAGCTCGACGAGCTGATGCTGGCGCTGCGCATCGCGCGCAAGCTGGGCGATCTGCCGGTCGTCTGCCAGTTCGCCGTAGACGATCCCGCGGTGACGCGCGACGGGGTGCCGATGGGCGAGGCGCTTCGCCGGCTTAAGGACGAGGGAGCCGACGTCGTCGGCTTCAACTGCCGCAGCGGCCCGAACGGCATTTTGCGCGCCGTTCAGAATATTCCGCTCGATCTCGGGCTGCCGCTCAGCGCCTTCCCGAACGCCGGCCTGCCGGATTACGAGGACGGCCGGGTCGTCTATTCCGCTTCGCCGGCCTACTTCGGCGAGAACGCCAGGGCGTTCGCGGACAACGGCGTCCGTCTGTTCGGCGGCTGCTGCGGGACGACGCCGGCGCATATCGCGGAGATCGCCGCTGCCTTGCGCGGCTATGCGCCGTCGTTGGCGGAGTCGCTGCGGCCAGCTACGGCCGCCGAGGTCGTCGCTGCGCCTTCCCGGCAGCACGCCGAATCGGCGGACGGCGGCAAGGGCGAGCCGGCGAACATCGCTCAGCTCGCCCGCCGGCGCCACACCGTCATCGTCGAGCTCGATCCGCCCAAGGATCTCGACATCGGCCGCTTCATGGACGGCGCCGCCGCGCTCCGCGACGCGGGCGCCGACGCGCTGACGATGGCGGACAATTCGCTCGCGGTCACGCGCATGAGCAACATGGCGCTCGGCGCGCTTGTCCAGGAGCGCGTCGGCATCCGGCCGCTCGTGCACATCGCCTGCCGCGACCGCAACCTGATCGGCACGCAATCGCATATGATGGGCTTCGACGCGCTCGGCATCGACCATGTGCTCGCCGTCACGGGAGACCCTGCGAAGTTCGGCGACCTGCCGGGCTCGAGCTCGGTGTACGATCTGACATCGTTCGAGATCATCAAGATGATCAAGCAGCTGAACGAAGGCGTCGCCTTCTCCGGCCGCGCGCTCAAGCAGAAGGCGAAGTTCGTCATCGGCGCGGCGTTCAACCCGAACGTCAAGCATCTCGACAAGGCGGTGCAGCGGCTCGAAAAGAAGGTGGCCGCCGGCGCGGACTACATCATGACGCAGCCGGTGTACGACGCCGGGCTGATCGAGCGGATCGCCGAGGCGACCAAGCATCTGGACGTGCCGATCTTCCTCGGCATTTTCCCGCTGGCGAACGGGCGCAACGCCGAATATTTGCACAACGAGGTGCCCGGCATCCAGTTGTCCGACGCCGTCCGCGAGCGGATGCGCGGTCTCGAAGGGGCAGAAGGAAAGGCTGAAGGGATCGCGGTCGCCAAGGAGCTGCTGGACGCGGCGATGAAGCATTTTAACGGCATCTATCTCATGACGCCGTTCCTTCATTATGAGATGACGGTCGAGCTGACGCGTTACGTCAAGGAGAAAAGCGGCGTTCATGCCGACAATTGCGGCTGCGCCTCTTGTCCGACCAACGATTATCAAGTAAAATGAATCAATATGGCCTGCCGCGAACCGGCGTTCTCCTCACGCCGTACGCGGACGGTGCCAAGCGTATTCCATCGATTGCGGTATGCGGAAGCGCGCGAGTGGCAACAATGGTGCCTATCCGGCATCATCCGGCCGCTGCCAGCAAGACATGGACCGGAGGGAATAGTGGCATGGCGATTAAGCTCATCAACATCGGATTCGGCAACATCGTATCGGCGAATCGGATCATCTCCATCGTGAGTCCCGAGTCCGCGCCGATCAAGCGGATCATTCAAGAAGCGCGCGATCGGCATATGCTGATCGACGCGACGTACGGACGCCGCACGCGCGCCGTCATTATTACGGACAGCGATCACGTGATACTGTCCGCGGTCCAGCCGGAGACGGTGGCGCATCGCCTGTCCACCAAAGACGACGAACATGACGAATGAATCGGGGAAGTCCATGAACAGAGGTTTGCTGATCGTGTTGTCCGGCCCGTCGGGCGTCGGCAAGGGTACGGTGTGCGCGGCGCTGCGCCGCAAGCTGCCCGACCTGACCTATTCCGTCTCGGCGACGACGCGGGCGCCGCGGGCCGGCGAGATCGACGGCGTCAATTATTTTTTCAGGACGCGCGAGCAATTCAAGGATATGATCGAACGCGACGCCCTGCTCGAGCATGCCGAGTACGTAGGCAACTACTACGGCACGCCGCGCGATTTCGTCGAGAAGACGCTATCCGAGGGCAAGGACATCATTTTGGAGATCGAGGTCCAAGGCGCCGTCAAGGTTCGGGAGAAGTTTCCCGAGGGCGTCCTCGTATTCCTGCTTCCGCCGTCCCTTCAGCAGCTGAAGGACCGGCTCACGGGTCGCGGCACGGAGACGCAGGCGACTATCGATCATCGTCTGTCCGTCGCCGTCGAAGAGATGAATTTGCTGGAGCATTACCATTACGCAGTGGTCAATGACGAGATCGACGCGGCTTGCCGCCGGATCGAGAGCATTATGGTCGCCGAGCATTGCAAGCGCGAGCGCTTCCTGCACGAGCTGTTCGTCGAGCTTGAGGGCCTGCGCGAAAAGCAGAATATACCGGAGAGGTGATTAGATGCTATACCCATCGATTGACGAGCTCGTCCGCAAGGTTGACAGCAAGTACACATTGGTCGTGGCGGCTTCCAAGCGCGCGCGGTCGCTGCGCGAGGGACAGACCAGCAAGCTGCACGCGCCCAAGTCTCACAAGTTCGTAGGCGTTGCGCTCGAAGAGATTTTCAAGGACTACATCACGGTCGAAGCGATCACGGAAGAAGAACTGGCCGAAGAAGAAGATCAAGCATAAACGCTGCAAACAACCCTTCGAGGTTGTTTTTTTTTCAGAATCGTGAGGGAGGGGCGCTCTAGATGAACCATTCGCTCTCGGGCAAAACCATCATACTTGGCATCACGGGCGGAATCGCGGCATACAAGGCGGCCACGCTGTGCAGCCGTCTCGTCTCGCTTGGCGCAAGCGTTCGCGTCATCATGACCGAAGGGGCGACGAAGTTTATCGCGCCGCTGACGCTACAGACGTTGTCGCGGCATCCGGTGGCGACGGACGTATTCGACGAGCGGGATGCGGCGGTCGTGCAGCATATCGACTGGGCGGACGCGGCCGACCTGGTCGTGGTCGCTCCGGCAACCGCCAATAGCATCGCGAAGCTTGCGCACGGAATCGCCGACGACATGCTGAGCACGACGCTGCTCGCGACGACGGCGCCGGTGCTGATCGCGCCCGCCATGAACGTGCATATGCTGGCACATCCGGCCGTGCAGGAAAATCTCGACACGCTCGCGAGGCGCGGGGTGCGCTTCGTCGAATCAGGCACCGGCCAGCTCGCTTGCGGCTACGTCGGCAAGGGCAGGCTAGCCGAGCCCGACGAGATCGTGCAGGTCGTCGTCGAGCTGCTCGCAGGTCCTAAGCCGCTTGCCGGCAAACGCGTGCTTATTACGGCCGGCGGTACGATCGAGCGTCTCGATCCGGTCCGCTACATCACGAACGACTCGTCCGGCAAAATGGGCTTTGCGCTCGCCGAGGAGGCGCGCGCGCTTGGCGCGGACGTGACCGTCGTCTGGGCGCGGACGGAGCTTGAGCCGCCGCCTGGCGCCGAGGTCGTGCGGGTCGAGTCGGCGCAGGAGATGTACGACGCCGTCCTGGCGCGGCTTCCCGCCATGGATGTCGTCATCAAGGCGGCGGCGGTCGCGGACTACCGGCCGGTGCAGCGCGAGAAGGTCAAGATGAAAAAGGGGCCGGACAAGCTGACGCTCGAGCTCGTCCGCAACCCGGACATTTTGCAGGCGATCGGCGACTGGAAGCATGAAGGCGGCGGCGCAGGCAAGGACAAGCCTTATATTATCGGGTTTGCCGCGGAGACGAGCGACGTCGAACGCTACGCGCTGGACAAGCTTCGCCGCAAGCGCTGCGACTTGATTGCCGCGAACGACGTTACCCGCGATGGCGCGGGCTTCGGGACAGATACGAACATTTTGAATCTGTACGGCGCCGAAGGCCTCGTCGAATCGCTGCCGCTCCAGTCCAAGCGGGAGGCCGCGGGCCGCATCTGGCGGGTCGCGCTTGCGCGCGCGCCCGGTCTGCGCGCCGGCGAAGGCGAAGGAGGGGGCCCGCGGGCATGAACGTCGCCAGGATCAGCGTAGACTTGCCGACCCGCGACGCGGACCGGCCGTTCGACTACGCGATACCCGCGCATCTGGATGGCTGGGTCGAGATCGGCAGCCGGGTTGCGGTACCCTTTGGCGGCCGGACGCTCCAGGGGATCGTGCTCGAGCTGCCGGAGGATTCGGAGGTCGACCGCCGGCGGCTGAAGCCGATCGCGGACGTGCTCGACGCCGTCCCGCCCTTGTCGCCCGAGCTCGTGGAGCTGGGGATCTGGATGAGCGAGCGCTGGCTGTGCCCGCTCACCGTCGCGCTCCAGGCGATGCTGCCAGCCGCGCTGAAGGGAAAGGCAGAGAAGTATATCTCGGCGGCGCCGAACGCGGAGTGGACGCCCCTGGACCGTTTCGAGCAGCCCGAGCTGCTCGAGGCGCTGGAGCGGCAAGGCACGCTCAAGCTGTCGCAGCTGCTCCAGCAGCATCCTGAACGCGTAGCGGCCGTCAAACGTTGGCTGACGGAGGGCAAGCTGGAGGAACGGCAGCAGGTGGAGGACCGCCTGTCGGTCAAGACCGTGCTGACGGTCGTGCCGCCGTCGGAGGCCGAGCTGCGAAGCGCATTGCTCGAGCTGCCGAGCCGGGCGGCCAAGCAGCGCGACGTGCTCGCGTATTTGCTCGCGAACCGCGAGCCGATCGCCCAGCAGGCGCTGGCCGAAGCGGCCGGCACGACGACGGCGGTCATCCGCAGCCTGGCCGACAAAGGGCTGATCGAGCTCGCGCCGGTGACCGTGCAGCGTGATCCGTACGCCGGACGCAATTTTGAGCCGTCTGTTCCCCTCGCGCTTACGCCCGCTCAGCAGCAGGCGTTCGCGCCGATCGCCGATGCCGTCGACCGCGAGGCGCACCGCGTATTTCTGCTGCACGGGGTGACCGGCAGCGGCAAGACCGAACTGTACCTGCAATCGATCGAAAAGGCGCTGCGGCAGGGACGCGAAGCGATCGTGCTCGTGCCGGAGATCGCGCTTACGCCGCAAATGGTGGAGCGCTTCAAGAGCAGGTTCGGCGCGCGGGTCGCCGTGCTGCACAGCCGGCTGTCGAGCGGCGAGCGGTACGACGAATGGCGCAAGATCCGCGAGGGAAGAGCCACCGTGGCTGTCGGCGCGCGTTCCGCCATTTTTGCGCCTTTTTCCCGGCTCGGGCTCATCATCATCGACGAGGAGCACGAGACGACCTACAAGCAGGAAGAGAGTCCGAAGTATCACGCGCGCGATGTCGCGGTCCGGCGCGGGCAGCGGCACGGCGCGGCCGTCGTGCTCGGCTCGGCGACGCCGTCGCTCGAGACGTACGGCGCGGCGATCGAGATCGCGCCGGGCATCGGCGGACGCGGGGAAGAGGTCGTGCCCGTCTACGTGCCGCTGCCTCAGCGGGTCGCGGACCGTCCGCTGCCGCGCGTTACCATTATCGACATGCGCGAGGAGCTGCGGCTCGGCAACCGCGCGATGTTCAGCCGCGCGCTTGCGGATGCGCTGCGCGAGCGGCTCGCGCGCGGCGAGCAGACGGTGCTGCTGCTCAACCGGCGCGGCTATGCGACGTTCGTCATGTGCCGCTCCTGCGGGTACACGGCTTCGTGTCCGCACTGCGACATCGCGCTGACCTACCACCGGGGCTCGCGCAATTTGCGCTGCCACTATTGCGGCTATTCTGAGCGGGAGCCGGAAGCTTGTCCTTCGTGCGCCAGCCCGCATATCCGTTTTTTCGGAACGGGTACGCAAAAGGTGGAAGAGGCGCTGGCCGCGACGTTTCCCGGCATCCGCGTCATTCGAATGGACGTCGATACGACGACGGAGAAGGGCTCGCACGAGCGCTGGCTGACGGAATTCCGCGAGCGCCGGGCGGACGTGCTTCTCGGCACGCAAATGGTCGCTAAGGGGCTCGATTTTCCTTACGTAACGCTGGTCGGCGTGCTTGCCGCAGATGCCGCGCTCCGGCTGCCGGATTTTCGGGCGGCGGAGCGGACGTTCCAGCTGCTCACGCAGGTGGCGGGCCGCGCCGGCAGGCACGAGCTCCCCGGAGAGGTCATCGTTCAGACGTATGAGCCCGAGCACGCGTCGATCGCGTCCGTCGAGCGGCACGACTACCGCGGGTTCTCGCATCAGGAGCTCCGGCATCGCCGCGCGCTCGGCTACCCGCCCTACGGGCGGCTGCTCACGCTTACACTGACGCACGAGCAGGTGCCGCTGCTGCTGTCCATGGGGCAGACGTTCACGGCCAAGATGCGCGAGCGGGCGGCTGCGGCCGGCGCGAAGGCGGACGGCAGGCCGGGCCCTGGCGGGATTGCCGTCGAGGTGCTCGGCCCCGTGCCGTCGCCGATCGCGCGGCTCAAGGATCGCTACCGTTTTCAATGTATGATAAAATATCAGGGAAATCCCGACGTGCCCGGCTGGACGGCCGAGGTGCTCAAGGAACTTCAGGAAGGCGCAAAGCGCCATGGCGTGCAGCTCGGCGTGGACGTCGATCCGCAGATGATGCTTTAAGCACGCATGTTTATCGGCATTTTATATTAGATATAGACTGAAAGGTGGGGATGGCGTGGCGATTCGATTGATCGTGAAGCATCCTGATGACGTGCTGCGCGAGAGAGCGCAGGAAGTAACGAAGTTCAACGCCAATCTGCACAAGCTGCTCGACGATATGGCGGACACGATGTACGATGCCGACGGCGTCGGTCTGGCGGCGCCCCAGGTGGGCGTCTCCAAGCGCGTGATCGTGGTCGACGCGGACGAGGAGCACGGCCTGATCGAGCTGGTTAATCCGGAGGTCGTTTCCTCCGAGGGCGAGCAATTCGGACCGGAAGGCTGCCTCAGCATCCCGGGGCTCCAAGGCGACGTGCGCCGCCCGCTGAAGGTAAAGGTGAAGGGGCAGGACCGCAACGGCAGCCCGGTGGAATTCGAGGGCACGGAGCTGCTCGCAAGAGCGTTTCTGCACGAAATCGACCACTTGAACGGCGTTCTCTTCATCGACCTCGCCGAATCGATCTACGAGCGCCGCGCGCCTGAGCCGGCAGAAGAGGGCGAGGCGTAAGGCATGACCCGAATCGTATTCATGGGAACGCCGGACTTCGCCGTACCTTCCCTGCGCCTGTTGCTAGAGCGCGAGGACGTCCAGGTGGTCGCGGTCGTCTCCCAGCCGGACCGGCCCAAGGGGCGCAAGCGCGAGCTGACGCCGCCGCCGGTCAAGGCGTTTGCGCTTGAGCGCGGCCTGCCGGTGCTGCAGCCGGAGCGGATGCGCGCGCCGGAAGCGGTCGAGGCGGTGCGCGAGCTGGCGCCGGATCTGATCGTGACGGCGGCCTACGGGCAGATTCTGCCCAAGTCGCTGCTCGACATTCCGCGTCTCGGCTGCGTGAACGTGCACGGCTCGCTGCTGCCGCGCTACCGCGGCGGGGCGCCGATCCAGCGCTCGGTCATCGACGGGGAAAAGTCGACGGGCGTCACGCTGATGTTCATGGCCGAAGGCCTCGACACGGGCGATATGATCGCCCGCGTCGAGCTGCCGATCACCGATGCCGACACGTCGGGCACGATGTTCGACAAGCTCAGCGTGGCCGGGGCCGAGCTGCTCGGCGAGTGGCTGCCGCGGCTGATCGCGGGCGACGCGCCCCGCGAGCCGCAGGACGACGCGCTGTCGACCTATGCGCCGAACCTGACGCGGGACGACGAGCGGCTCGACTTCGGCGCCGCGTCGCGGCAGCTGTTCGACCGCGTGCGGGGCTTGTCTCCAATGGCGGGCGCGTTCACGCTGCTCGGCGGCGAGGTGTTCAAGGTGTGGGGCATCGCCGTGCCCGAGGATGCGGACGCGAAGCTTGCGGCGGACTGGAAGGCGGCCGTGCCCGGCACGGTGCTTGACAGCGGCGCCTTCGGCATCCGCGTGCGCTCCGGCGACGGCAGCGTCGTGCTGACGGAGGTGCAGCCGGCGGGCAAGAAGCGGCTGTCGGCCGCGGACTATGCGAGAGGGGCCAGGCTGGCCCCGGGAACGACGCTCGGTTAACCGGGCGTCGTTTTTTTTATGGTCGGACACGAGATAAGCTATTTTCTAAATAACGTTCCGCTTACGATAGTTTCGGACTGGAGCGACGTTATTGAGTCGGGAAGAGGATAAAAAGGCCGGAAATCCCGCAAATAGCGGCCCCTGTGTCCGCGAACGGGCCTCGCATAGCGGCATGAACAAGAATAACGGACGCTCGGTCCGATCCTTCGTCTCTGTAGATGTTTAGTTAGCTGTTCGCGGCGTATGTTTTTAGGAGTAGCGGTGGATAAGAGATACATTACTTCACGAAATAGTGGCTCATACGCGCGACGGTATCGGACTGGGGAGGCTTCGCGGGGAGCGGATGCGAGGACAGATGTGCGGAAAAACCGCGTAGCTCCGTATGAAACTTTGGCTGCGAGGGCAGTTGTGCGGAAAAACCGCGTAACTTCGGATGAAACTTTGGCTGCGAGCGTAATTGTGCGGGGATACCGTATAACTCTGTAACGATAAGCGCAAAAGGGAGCTAACAGAGCGAAGCCGGCCTGTTGCAACCGCTTCCCTCGCTATCCGAGGTTTTCTTCTTGGAAGATGCGAATTTTCCGCTCCGCCTCTTAAATGCAATATTATGGTCATTCATATGAACCTTTGCGCACTTTGTGCTATATTTGAATGCATGAAATGAGAGCGATGCGAGCGGGCATGCTAGAAACAGGCAGCACCGCGCGTCCGTCGGCTCGTTTGAGCTCCCGCGGGGAGCAGATCAAAGAGGTGTGAAAATGAGTCAACCCATAAATCCGAATCAACCCCCAAAGACGACGTCTTCAAGCCGGGCAAAGGCCCAACCTGCAGGCTCGGGCGGCAAGCCGTCGGGCGAAAGGGGAGAGAGAGGGGGAGCGTCCTATCGCGGCGGCAATGGCCGTTCGCAAGGCGTGGCCGCTCAGGGGAGAGCCGGTCAAAATTCCGGGCAAGCTTCCTCCGGCGAGAAACGCGGCGGGCGGCCCGGGCAAGGTTCGGGCCAATCATTTGCCCGGAACCGTGACGGGCGGCCTGCTCAAAGTGCCGGTCAAGCGTCCGCGCCGCGGTCCCATCAGCGTCCCGCGCCGGCGCAACAGCCGACCTTCGCGCAGCAACCGGCATCGGTAAAACGGTCCGGGTCCGCGCAACGGCCGACCTCCGCGCAACAGCCGGCATCTGGGCAACGGCCTAACTCTGCGCAGCAGCCGGCATCGGTAAAACGATCCGGGCCCGCGCAACGGCCGACCTCCGCGCAACAGCCGGCATCTGGGCAGCGGCCTAACTCTGCGCAGCAGCCGGCATCTGCGCAACGTTCCTCGCCGCCGTCAAGGTCCGGATCAGCGCAACGGTCCGGCCAACGCCCCGGCCAGCAGCCTGGTCGGCGCCCGGCCGCTACAGCCAAACCATCGAACCCGCCGGCGGCCCGCAAGCCGCAGACGGCGCGCGAGGTCGCGCTGCGCGTGCTGCTGCGCGTCGAAGAGCAGGGCGCCTTCAGCGGCTTGGAGCTGAACCGCGTGCTGACCGATGCCGGCCTGTCCCGGCCGGATGCGGCGCTCGCGACCGAGCTTGTCTACGGCACGATACAACGCCGGCTGACGATCGATCATGTGCTGGCGGCCCGCGTCAAGGGCTGGCCGAACAAGGTCGAGCCGTGGGTCCGATGCCTGCTGCGACTCAGCTACTACCAGCTGCGCTGGCTCGACCGCGTGCCGGCGCATGCCGTCACCGATGAAGCCGTGCGCATCGCGAAGAAACGCGGCCACGGCGGCATCGCCGGCCTCGTGAACGGCACGCTGCGCGCCCTGCTGCGCGAAGGCGTGGCGCCGCCCCTGCCGGCGGATCTGCCAGCGGCCGAGCGGCTCTCGCTCGCCCACAGCTATCCGCTGTGGCTGGCCGAGCGTTGGATCGCCGCCTACGGCGAAGCCGGCGCCGAGGCGCTCATGGCGGCGGGCAACGAGCCGCCGCACATGTCCGTGCGCGCGAACCGGCTGCGCGGCACGCGCGACGCGCTGCTCGCGGAGCTCGCGGGCGCGGGCATCTACGCCGAGCCGTCGAAGCTGTCGCCCGACGGCATCGTGGCGGCGCGCGCCGGCAGCCTCGCGCAGACGCCGTGGTATGCATCCGGCCGCCTGTCGGTGCAGGACGAGAGCTCGATGCTCGTGGCCGCCGTCTGCGATCCGCAGCCCGGCATGAACGTGCTCGACTGCTGCGCCGCGCCCGGCGGCAAGGCCGCTCACTTGGCCGAGCGGATGGGCGGCCAAGGCAGGGTAACCGCCAACGACGTGCATCCGCACAAGGAAGCGCTCATTCGTGAACAGGCTGACCGGCTCGGTCTGCCGAACGTCGTCACGAACGTATCCGACGCGCTGTCGCTGCCCGAGCGTCTTGCGCCGGGTTCGATGGACGTCGTGCTTCTCGACGCGCCGTGCTCCGGGCTTGGCGTCATTAGGCGCAAGCCGGAGATTAAATGGAACAAGACCGAAGAAGACGTCGCAAGCCTCGCGGCGCTGCAGCGCCGGCTGCTCGAATCGGCTTCGCGCATGGTGAAGCCGGGCGGCCGGCTCGTCTACAGCACCTGCACGATTGCGCCGGAGGAAAACGAAGAAGCGGTGCGCGATTTCCTGAAATCCCGCCCGGACTTCAAGCTCGATCCGGCCTGGCCCGAAGAGACGCTCGCGCCGCTTCGCGACGCGGGCGTCGCAGGCGGCGATTTCTCGGGCATGGCGCAGCTGCTGCCCCAGCACTTCGGAAGCGACGGTTTCTTTATCGCCCGGCTCGTCAGAACGGATTGACGGACGGCGCTTCCTATACGATGAAGGAGCGGCGCGGGAGCTTCGAGCCGTGGTTTCGTTCAAGCACCGCGCCTTCATCAAGCGCGATCGGCCGCCTTCTACTGCGAAGGCGGCGTTTATGGTAAAATAGAGCGAATGGTGGTGACTATCCTTGATTGGATTAAAAAATAAAGATTACGTTCCCGCTGACGGGAAGCCTTTTATTTACGACTATACGCTGGATCAGCTTCAGGACTGGGTGAAGTCCTCGGGAGAGCCCGCTTTCCGCGCCGGCCAGATTTACGATTGGCTGTACGTGAAGCGGGTAAGCACGTTCGAGGAGATGACGAACCTGCCGAAGGCGCTGCGCGAGAAGCTCGCGGCCGCCTTCAACTTCGTCACCCTGACCGAGATTACGAAGCTTCAATCGAAAGACGGGACGGTCAAATTTTTGTTCGGCCTGGCCGACAACCACGCGATCGAAACGGTTATCATGCGGCATAACTACGGCAACAGCGTCTGCGTGACGACGCAGGTCGGCTGCCGGATCGGCTGCACGTTTTGCGCATCGACGCTGGGCGGCCTCAAGCGCAACCTGACGGCCGGCGAGATCATCGCGCAGGTCGTCAAGGCGCAGCAGCTGCTGGATCCCGAGAACGAGCGCGTGTCGAGCATCGTGATTATGGGCTCGGGCGAGCCGTTCGAGAATTACGAGCCGACGATGACGTTCCTGCGGACGATGACCCATCCTAAGGGGCTCAACATCGGGCAGCGCCATATTACCGTATCGACGAGCGGCATCGTCCCGAACATTTTAAAGTTCGCGGACGAGAATACGCAGATCAATCTGGCGATCTCGATCCATGCGCCGAACGACGAGCTGCGCTCGAAGCTCATGCCGGTCAACAGGCGGTACCCGTTCGAGGAAGTAATGAACGCCTGCAAATATTATATCGAGAAAACGGGACGCCGCATCACGTTCGAGTACGCGCTTATCGGCAGCGTCAACGACCGTCCCGAGCATGCGGAACAGCTGGCCGAGGTGCTGCAGGGCATGCTGTGCCACGTGAACCTGATTCCCGTCAACTACGTTCCCGAGCGTGATTACGTCCGCACGCCGCGCGACGATATCTTCGAGTTTCACCGCATCCTCGAGCGCAAGAATATCAACGCGACCATCCGCAGGGAGCAGGGGCACGATATCGCGGCGGCATGCGGCCAGCTGCGGGCGAAGCACATGGAGAAGCAGGCGAGGTGACGGGGTTGAAGACGGCTGTACGCAGTCATATCGGACGAGTCAGGCAACTGAACGAAGACAGGGCTTGGGTCGGCAAGACGCCGGGCGGCCTTACGGCCGCCGCGGTGGCGGACGGCATGGGCGGACACAACGCAGGCGACGTCGCCAGTACGCTGGCGGTCGACAGCCTGTCGAAGTCGCTGTCCGCATGGGAGGGCGTCGTCTCGGCTTTTGAGGCGGAGGAGAAGCTCAAGGCGATCGTGCTTGCGGCGAACGCCGCCGTATTCGAAGCCGCCTCGACGCATCCCCAATATCATAACATGGGCACGACGGTCGTCGTTGCCCTTCTTGACGAGCAGGAGGGTCTGATCGGCCATATCGGCGACAGCCGCGCCTATCGGATCAGAGGCGGCGCCATCGAGCAGCTGACGGACGACCATACCCTCGTCAACGAGCTTACCCGTTCGGGCCAGCTCAGCCGGGAGGAAGCGGCGAATCACCCCCGGCGCAACGTACTTACGCGCGCGCTCGGCACCGACGCGGAAGTGTCCGTCGACTTGCAGCGCATCGATATGCTGCCCGGCGATCGCCTCCTGATCTGCAGCGACGGCTTGAGCGCGCTGGTAGACAAAGCCCTTATACTCGATACGATGAATACTGAAGGCGTCACCCTGGATCAGATCGCCGACCGTCTGATCGCGCTGGCGCTTACCGCCGGCGGCGACGACAACGTGACGGTCGCCCTGATCGAATACGAGACGGGGACCGGGACGCGGGATGGAGGAACATCATGACTGCGATCGGACATTTGTTGGGCGGCAGGTATGAGCTGCTCAGCCGCGTGGGCGGCGGAGGCATGGCGCTCGTGTACAAGGCCCGCGACATTTTGCTGAACCGATTCGTCGCGGTCAAGGTGCTCCGGCAGCAGTTCATGCACGACGACGAGTTCGTGCGCCGTTTCCGGCGCGAAGCCCAGTCGGCGGCCGCGCTTTCCCACCCGAATATCGTCAGCATTTACGACGTAGGCCAAGAAGAAGATACCCATTATATCGTCATGGAGTATATCGACGGCGCGAACCTGAACGAGATTATCCGGGAACGGGCGCCTTTGCCGGTTAACGAGGCCGTTCGCATCTCGTCGCAGATCTGCGACGCGCTCGACCATGCGCACCAAAGTCAGATCATTCACCGCGACATCAAGCCGCACAATATCCTGATCGGCACGAACGGCCGGGTGAAGGTGACGGACTTCGGCATCGCGCGCGCCGCCACGTCGTCGACGATCACGCAGACCGGCTCCGTCG
Organism: Cohnella sp. GCM10012308; assembly: GCF_042649185.1. Lineage (NCBI taxonomy): Bacteria > Bacillati > Bacillota > Bacilli > Caryophanales > Paenibacillaceae > Cohnella > Cohnella sp. GCM10012308. Next base: position 401,989 of record NZ_JBHRYU010000001.1, on the reverse strand, counting down.
TCGGCTCGGTTCATTATTTTTCCCCGGAGCATGCCAAAGGCGTGGCCACCGGCGAGAAATCGGACATTTATTCGCTCGGCATCGTGCTGTATCAGATGTTGACGGGCCGCCTTCCCTTTCTCGGGGAGAGTCCGATCAGCGTCGCGCTCAAGCATCTGCAGGAGCCGTTCGAGGACCCGCGTCTCGTCAATCCGTCGATTCCGCAGAGCGTGGAGAACGTTATTTTGCGCGCCATGCGCAAAAATCCGTTAGAACGATATTCCTCTGCGCAGGATATGCTCGACGATCTGGCGACCTGTCTGCAGCCTCAGCGGTTGAACGAACCCAAAGTACGCTTCCCGAGCGATGCCGATGAAGAGGAGCAGACGCGTGTCATTCCGGCGATCCGTCCGGAGATGCGCTCTTCCGCGGACGAGACGCTGGCCGGGAAAGGAAGCGCGAGGAAAAGCGGGTCGCTCGAAGGCGAACAGCCGCAAAGAGGCGCCGCCGATAAGCGCAAACGCAAAAAGTGGGTACTGCCCGCCGTATTCGGCGTCATCGCCGCCATTTTGATCGCTATTCTCATCTGGGCCATCTTCGCGTTGAAGGGACAACTGGTGTCGCCGGACGTGCAGGTGCCGACCGTCGTGGGCGAGAAGCTCGACGCCGCAACCGCGGACCTCGAAAAGGCGGGCCTCAAAGTTGCGGATCCGATCATGTACGAGCCGAGCGAGACGGTGGAAAAGGATCTCGTTATCAGGCAGAGCAAGCAGGACATGCCGGTCAAGAGCGGATCGCTCATCACCTTGACGGTGAGCCTGGGCAAGGAATTGCCGACGCTGGACGACTATACCGGCAAACTGTACGACGATGCCGTCGAGGCGCTGAAGGCGCAAGGGGCCAACAACGTCGAAAAGGTCGAGAAGTACGACAAAGAGGTCCCCGCTGGTACGGTGCTCAGTCAGTCGCCGGCGCCCGGCGGTACGTACGATCCGGACAAGGATACGATCACGCTCAGCGTCAGCAAAGGTCCCGAATCGTTCGCGATGCCGAATCTGATCGGCATGTCGCTGTCCGAGGCGCGGGCGGAGTTGACCAAGAACAATCTGTCCCTGCCGAACGACAAGGTGCTCCAGGAGCCGAGCTACACGACCAAGGGCAAGGTGTTCAAGCAGTTCCCGGCAGAGCAGAACGAATTGGTGACGCCGGGAACGGAAGTCACGATCTGGATCAGCAGCGGATATCCTGCGGACGCCAAGGAGAAAACCTGGAACGTAACGGTGTCGCCGGCGGTCGAGGGGCAGACGAGCACGGTCAAGATTTTGCTGACCGATGCCCGCGGCGATAGCGAGTGGGGCACGAAAAAGATCAAGACGACGCAGACGTTCCCGATCAAGCTCGTCGTGTCGCCGGACAAGGAAGGCCAGATTACGGTGTACCGCGACGATCAGTTCCTGGATCGGATCCGGGTCCCGTACGCGGACGAGACGCCTACGCCGGAGCCTACGCCCACCCCGTCCGAAGAGATCACGCCGCCACCTTCGGAGTCGCCATCGGAGGACGCGACGACGCAGGTTGATCCGGGCAGCGAGGGCACGAACGACGGTGGAACCGATGCAGGCAACGAGAATGCTTCAGTGGGACGGGGTAACGGAAATGGCAACGGAAACGGTAATGGTAACGGCAATGGAAATGGAAATGGAAATGGCAACGGCAAGGCGAACGGTCGAGGCTAGCCGATGAAAAAAAGCGGCAGCGGCGCGGCGCGATCGAATGCGGCGGAGCGTCATGGCATTATCGTCAAGGCGCTCAGCGGTTATTATTACGTGCGGGACGACGAGCGCGAAGTCACGCTTCAATGCAGAGCGCGCGGCATTTTCAAAAAACGGGGCGAATCCCCGCTTGTCGGGGACAGAGTCATCTACGAAGAGACGGAAAACGGAGAAGGCGCGGTCAATGGCATTTTGCCCAGATCCTCGTCGCTGATCCGGCCGCCCGTCGCTAACGCGGACCAGGCTGTGCTCGTGTTTTCGGTCATCCGGCCGGAGCTCAATTTGCAGTTGCTCGACAAATTTCTCGTGCATATCGAGCATGCGGGCATGGATGCGCTCATCGTGCTGACCAAGCTCGACGCGGCCGAGCGGTCCGAAGACGCAGGAAGGATCGGCCGCGATATCGACGACGCGGTGGCGCTCTACGAGGGGATCGGATACCGGGTGCTCGCCGTCAGCGCCCGCCAGGGTACCGGCCTCGAAGAGCTGCGCGGCCTGCTGGCCGATCATGTCAACGTATTCGCGGGCCAATCGGGCGTCGGCAAGTCCTCGCTTCTTAATGCGCTCGTGCCGGGCCTGAAGATGGAAACGAACGATATCAGCGAAAAGCTCGGCCGGGGCAAGCATACGACGCGTCACGTGGAGCTCGTCGAGCTGCCGGACGGGGGATTCGTGGCGGATACGCCGGGATTCAGCCAACTGGATTTTCAGGAGCTTGGGATCGACGAGATCGGTTCGTGCTTCCGAGAGTTTCGAGAGCTCGCGCAGGGCTGCAAGTTCAGGGGCTGCACGCACATTCACGAGCCCGGCTGCGCGGTGCTGTCCGAGCTGGAGGCCGGAGGCATCGCGGAGACCCGGTACCGCCACTACAAGGAATTCATGAACGAATGGAAAGAAAAAGCGCGGAGGTACTAGCACATGGCAATTATCGCACCATCGATCTTGTCGGCCGACTTCGCTCGGCTCGGCGAGGAGGTTCGTGTCGCGGAAGCCGCCGGCGCGGACTGGATTCACATCGATATTATGGACGGGCAGTACGTTCCGAATCTGACCTTCGGGCCGCCCGTGGTCGCGGCGATCCGTTCCTATACGGAATTAACCTTCGACGCGCATCTCATGGTCGAGACCCCGGATCGGCTGCTCGCGGACGTCGCGGCGGCCGGCGCGGACCGGATCACGGTCCATGCCGAAGCGAGCACGCATTTGCACCGGACCGTGCATGCGATTCGGGAGCTTGGGAAGGGAGCTGGCGTCGCGCTCAACCCGCATACGCCGCTGTCCGTCCTCGACTACGTCCTCGACGATGTCGACCTCGTTCTCATCATGACGGTTAACCCGGGTTTCGGCGGGCAATCCTTCATTTCCGGGATGCTGTCCAAGATTCGCCAGCTTCGGCAGACGCTTATCGCGCGCGGGCGGGGCGACGTCCACATCCAAGTGGACGGGGGCATCAACGCCGAGACTTCCAAGCTTGTGCGCGAAGCGGGCGCGGACGTGCTCGTCGCCGGCAATTACGTATTCGGGCACGCGGATCGCGCCGCTGCCATCGCATCGCTCAGGGACTGACTTCGGTCGGTCCCTTTCGTTTTGCCCCAAGGAATAGGACAACTCCGCGCGTGCATAACCTTTATCAACAGCGCGCGCCTTCGGGCGTTGCGCCGCCCCATGCAAGGCCCGTAGGGCCGCGGGCAACGCATCGGACCGGAGGAGGGGTGGGAACGATGAAGTTTTACACCATCAAGCTGCCGAAGTTCTTGGGCGGATTCGTCAAAGCGATCCTCAATACGTTTCAGAAAAGCTGACGCCTCCCGGGTGATGGATCCCGCGGCCTTGCAAGGCTCGTGTCCCCGTCCCCGGAACGGGCAGCCCCGCCATGAGCGGGCGATCCGGGACGCCTCGCGGCGCCCAGCGCCGGCTGCGGCCGGACGGCCCGGGCGTACGCCGCGCCGGCGGAAAGGTTTTTGATGGATGATTATCGCGAGCATTCTCGCATGCGGATATGGCGCGGCAAAACAAAAAGCACCTGGATGTCCAGGTGCTTTTGCCATGGGCTGTCGTCCGCCGAAGCGAACGGGCAGTTAATTATACACGAACGACTTTGCCGGACTTCAGGGCGCGAGTGCTGACGTAAACGCGCTTCGGCTTGCCGTTCACCAAAATGCGAACCTTCTGCACGTTGACTCCCCAAGAGCGTTTGTTATGATTGTTGGCGTGGGAAACGTTGTTGCCGGCACCCGGCTTCTTCCCCGTGATATAACATTTGCGAGCCATGTAAATCCACCTCCCTGACCAGACCTTACACACACTTTTCCTATCATAACACAGGCCTAGTCGCCTTGCAATGTCATCGGCTGACTTCAAACCGATTCTTTTTTATAGTACAATGGGAAAAGGTTCACCTATGAAGCCGTCTATGCGGACGGCGTTCGAGAACCGCCAAAGGAGCGTGTGGCCATGCCTATGCAGCTATCGACGGAAAATGGCAAAATCGACGTGGCCGATCAGGTCATCGCCGTCATCGCAGGTTCGGCGGCGCTCGACTGCTACGGCCTCGTCGGTATGGCCTCCAGGAAGCAATTGAAGGACGGGATCGCCGAGCTGCTCGGCCGCGAGAATCTCGCGCGGGGCGTCGAAGTGCGCCGCGAAGGGGAAGAGCTCCATCTGGATCTATACGTGATCGTCAGCTACGGCACGAAGATCTCGGAGGTCGCTCACAATATCCAATCCAAAGTAAAGTACGTGCTGGAGGAAGTCGTCGGGATTGCCGTGGACCGTCTGAACATTTTCGTTCAGGGCGTGCGCGTCATTCGCTAGGCGAAGACCGGATCGTAACCACTTGCGCGATTATCCGATCTCACCTTGGCTTGCCGGGCTCTCCTGCCGGAGAGGCCGGCGTCGCGCCTTCGAAAAGGGGAATTTTATTGACTACGAAGCTTTTAAACGGAACCGACTGGACCGCCATGGTGCTGGCAGGCGCAGAGCGGCTCTCGCAGCAGGCGGAGCTGATCAACGCGCTTAACGTATTCCCCGTTCCGGACGGCGATACGGGTACCAACATGAACTTGACGATGACGGCCGGCGTGGCCGAATTAAAAAATAAACCTTCGACCGAGATCGGCCGCGCTGCGGAAGTGCTGTCGAAAGGGCTTCTGATGGGCGCGCGCGGCAACTCGGGCGTTATTTTGTCGCAGCTGTTCCGCGGGTTCGCACGTGCGGTCGCCGGCCAGCGGGAGATCACCGTGCCGCTGTTCGCAGCCGCCTTAAGGCAAGGAGTTGATACCGCTTACAAGGCGGTAGTCAAGCCCGTCGAAGGCACCATTCTGACCGTCGCGCGCGAAGCGGCGAGGCACGGCGAATCGATCGCGAAGCGTACCGAGGATATCGCCGAGTGGATGGGCGAAGTGCTCGACAAAGCGGCCGAGACGCTGGCGCGCACGCCCGATATGCTGCCGGTGCTGAAGCAGGTGGGCGTCGTCGATTCCGGCGGACAGGGACTTGTATGCATTTATGAAGGCTTCGTGCAGTACCTGAACGCGCAGCGGCAAGGCGCCGGAGCGGCAGCGCCTTACGCGGGAGGCTGGACGTCGTACGCCCCGGTTGCCTCCGCCTCGTCATCGCCCGTGCCGGCTCAAGTTGCGGCCGCGGCCCATGCGTCGTCGGCGCAGTCGAGGATTGCGACCGAGTCGATTCAGTTTCCGTACGATATGGAGTTTTTCATTCGTCTGCAGGGACGCACCGCGTTTTCCGAAGCGTCCTTCCGCAGGGCGCTCGAGCGGGACGGGGATTCGATCATCCTGATCGCGGACGGCGATATCGTCAAGGTTCACGTGCACTCCCGCCGTCCCGGAGACGTGCTCAATGCCGCAGTCTCATACGGCGAGCTGACGAATTTCCATATCCTGAACATGCGCGACCAGCACCGCGAGCTGCTGCATCCTGCGTCGGCGGCGGAAGCGGCTGGCGAGACGTCCGATCCGATGGGGCTAGAGGCGGCGTCGGGCATTCCCGACATGCCCGAGCTGAGAGCCGCGGAGGCGGCTTCGCAGGCGATCGAGCCGGCGCATCCCGCCGCCTTCGAGATGGCCGACTACGGCGTCGTCGCGGTCAGCGTGGGCGCGGGCAACGACGAGCTGTTCCGCAGTCTCGGCGTGGACGCGATCATCTCGGGCGGACAGAGCATGAACCCCAGCACGGAGGACCTGGTGCAGGCGATCTCGTCGCTTGCGGCGGACCATATCTTCGTATTGCCGAACAACGCTAACATCCTGATGGCCGCGAAGCAGGCGCAGGAGCTGGCGGATCGGCCCGTGACGGTCGTGCCGACGCGCAGCATTCCGCAGGGACTGGCCGCGATGCTGGCGTTCCAGGAGGAGCAGCCGGCGTCCGTCAACGAGGACCGCATGCTGCGGGCGATCGACCGGGTGCTGACCGGCTCGGTCACGCGAGCCGTCCGGGATACCGTCATGGACGGCATCGACATTCGCGGCGGCGAGTATATCGGCATTTTGGACAAACAGATCGTCGCCTCCGAGGCGACGGTGCCGGCTGCGGCCAGAAGCCTGCTGGAGCGGATGCTCGCGAGCGGCGACGAGACGGTCATGCTGCTGTCCGGCGAAGGGGCCGAGGAAGGCGACACCGCAGGGCTTGTAGCCTGGCTCGGCGAAGCTTATCCGGATGCGGAAGTGGAGCGGCACGAGGGCGGACAGCATTTGTATCCGTACCTGATTTTGGTGGAAAAGTCGGATTAGACGCGGGAGGTGGCTACGATGAGCAAGGTTGTTTTGGTAACGGACAGCACGTCGGACATCCCGCAGGCGACGCGGGAGCGGCTGGGCATCGAGATGGTGCCGCTGCGCGTCATTTTCGGCGAAGAGAGCTACCTGGACAACGTGACGCTTTCGCCCGCCCAATTTTACGACAAGCTGAAGAACTCGAGCGCTTTGCCTACGACCTCACAGCCTTCGCCGGCGCAGTTTCTCGAGGTGTACGAGCGGCTCATCGCAGAGGGCCATTCGGTCGTATCGGTGCATCTGTCCTCGGCGATGAGCGGCACCTATCAATCGGCCACGATCGCGAGGTCGATGCTGGACGACGAGAGCAAGGTTACCGTTGTCGACTCGAGGTCGGCCTCTTACGGATACGGAGCGCTCGTGGTGTCCGCCGCCGAGCTGGCCGTGCAGGGCGCTTCCCCGGAAGAGGTCGCCGCGGAGGTGCTGCGGCTGCGCAAGGAGATGCGGCTGTATTTCCTCGTGAACACGCTTGAATATTTGCAAAAAGGCGGCCGGATCGGCAAAGCGGCGGCGATCTTCGGCACGCTGCTGAGCATTAAGCCGATCCTGACGATCGGCGACGACGGCGTTATTTTCCCGATCGACAAGGTCAGAGGACAGAAACGCGCCGTCGCGCGGATCGTCGAACTGCTGGAGTCCGACTTCGGGGCGGGAGCGGCGATCGATCTCGCGGTAGTCGATACGCCGGGCGACGTCGAAGCTGCCAACGATCTCGTCGAGGTGCTTCGGAGCCGGTTCAACGTCGCAGGCTTCCACCGCTCGGAGATCGGATCGGTGATCGGCACGCACGCCGGTCCCGGAACCGCAGGCTTGTTTGTATTTCCCGCCGGCTCGGGCCATATCGTCTAGGGACGATCGTCCGGCCGACGGCGCGATTCGGAGTTGATGGAGGATGGCCGATCGATCGGCGGAAGAGACGGATCTGTTCGCCATACCGATCACGAAGATCAAAGGCGTGAGCGCCCCCAAGGCGGGGGAGCTTCACGCCTTGGGTGTTTCTACGGTCGGCGAGCTGATCGAGTATTATCCGTTCCGTTACGAGGACTATCGGCTGCGGCCTTTGGTCGAAGTAAAGGACGGGGAAAAAATCACGGTGCAGGGACGGATTGAGACGCCGCCGTCGCTGCAGCGGTTCGGGGGCAAGTCGCGCCTGCTCTGCCGGGTTACGGTGGAGGGGATGCTGCTGACGGCCGTCTGGTTCAACCGCGCGTTTTTGAAGGATCAGATCGAGGTCGGGCGGGATATCGTCCTGACGGGAAAATGGGACCAGCGGCGGAGGCAGCTCACGGTGGCGGAGTCGGAGTTCCCGGACAAGGGGGCCGGCCGCACGGGGACGCTGCAGCCCGTGTATTCGATCGGCGGCAGTCTGACGCAGGCGTGGGTGCGGCAGCGCATCGAGCTGGCATTGGCGCAGTACGGGGCGATGATCCCCGAGCTGCTGCCGCCGGAGCTGCTGGGCAGGCACAGCCTGATGCCCCGGCGCGAAGCGATTCGCCGAATCCATCAGCCGGAAAATACGCACGAGGGCCAGGAAGCCCGCCGCCGCATGGTGTACGAGGAGCTATTCTTGTTCGAGCTGCGGCTGCAGGCTTACCGCGCGATGAACCGCAAGGCGCCCGACGGCATCGCGCACAAGATCAGCAGCGACGATATTCGCGCGTTCGCGGCGAATCTGCCGTTCGAGCTGACCGAGGCGCAGAAGACCGTCGTCAACGAGATCACGCGCGATATGAAGCGGCCGTACGCGATGAACCGGCTGCTGCAGGGCGACGTCGGCTCGGGCAAGACGGTCGTGGCCGCGATGGCGCTGTACGCGACGGTCAAAGACGGCTGCCAGGGCGCGCTCATGGTGCCGACGGAGATTTTGGCGGAGCAGCATGCCAAGTCGTTGGGGAAGCTGTTCGAGCCCTACGGCATTCAAGTCGCGCTGCTCACCGGGAGTCGCGGGGCGCGGGAGCGGCGGGACCTTCTGGCATCGCTGCAGATGGGACTCATCGATATCGTGATCGGCACGCATGCGCTGATTCAGGAGGACGTCTTTTTCCGGCGGCTCGGGCTCGTCGTGACGGACGAGCAGCATCGTTTCGGCGTCAATCAACGCAGTATTTTGAGACGCAAGGGACTGAATCCCGACGTGCTCATGATGACGGCGACGCCGATCCCGCGCACGCTCGCCATCACCGTGTTCGGCGACATGGACGTGTCGACGATCGGGGAACGGCCCAAGGGACGCAAGCCGATCCTGACCTACTGGGTCAAACAGGACAAGATGGACCGCGTGCTCGGCTTCATTTGCCGGGAAGCGGAGCTCGGGCGGCAAACCTTTTTCATCTGCCCGCTCATCGAGGAATCGGAAAAGCTGGACGTGCAAAACGCGATCGATCTGCACATGCAGCTGCGGCAGGCGATGCCCGAGCTTGAGATCGGGCTGCTGCACGGACGGATGACGTCGGCGGAGAAGGACGCGGCGATGGGGCGGTTCGCGGCGAACGAAATGGCGGTGCTCGTCTCGACGACGGTCGTCGAGGTTGGCGTCGACGTGCCGAACGCCACGCTTATGATCGTAATGGACGCGGACCGCTTCGGACTCTCGCAGCTGCACCAGCTGCGTGGCCGGGTCGGGCGAAGCGACCATCAGTCGTACTGCGTCCTGATCGCCGATCCGAAGTCGGAGAACGGACTCGAGCGGATGCAGGCGATGACGGATACGGATGACGGCTTCGAGATCGCGCGGCGGGATCTTGAGCTGCGGGGGCCCGGCGAGTTTTTCGGGACGAAGCAGAGCGGGGTGCCGGAGTTCAGGCTCGCGAACCTGATGAACGACTTCGAGACGCTCGAGCAGGCGCGCGACGACGCGGCCGCGCTCACGGCCGAGCCGTCGTTCTGGACGGCGCAGGCGTACGCGGGGCTGCGCGACTACTTGCGGCGCGAGGCGCCGGACTACAGCGAGCCGCTGGATTAGGCTCGTCTTTGCGGGGCGATTATTTGCGCAGACATTTCCCTTCGGCTGCCGCATACAATATAGGAGCCTCGCGAAGGGAAGTGGGCAGCCGTGAGTTGGCAAAAGTTCGGCATTCGGCCGGATCTGGTGGAACGCGTCAAGGTGAAGATGAAAAATCCGGCCACGAAGGATAGAGTCAAGGCGCTGCTGGACGGGGTGACGAAAAGCGATCTGCAGGATCGGCCCAAAGTAAAACGCCTCGTCAAGTCGTCCGCCAAAGTGCTTGGCGAGCCGCTGACCGATCTGCAGGAGGAGCAGCTCGTAAACTTCGTCATCGCGCAGAAGATCGATCCGAAGAGCACGCTCCATCTGATCAAGCTGTGGGCGATGTTCCGGTAACGAGGGGCGGCGAGAGCCGTTGGAAGGCAGCATCGCCTGCACTACGGCAGGCGATGCGCGGTGCTGCGGCGCGATAGGCGCGATCGCCTGCACTACGGCAGGCGATGCGCTGTGCTGCGGCGCGATAGGCGCGATCGCCTGCACTACGGCAGGCGATGCGCGGTGCGGCGGCGCGATAGGCGCGATCGCCTGCACTACGGCAGGCGATGCGCTGTGCTGTGGCCTGATAGGCGCGATCGCCAGCACCACGGCAGGCGATGCGCGGTGCGGCGGCGCGATAGGCGCGATCGCCTGCACTACGGCAGGCGATGCGCTGTGCTGCGCGCGATAGGCGCGATCGCCTGCACTACGGCAGGCGATGCGCGGTGCGGCGGCGCGATAGGCGCGATCGCCTGCACTACGGCAGGCGATGCGCTGTGCTGCGGCGCGATAGGCGCGATCGCCTGCACCACGGCAGGCGATGCGCGGTGCTGCGGCCTGATAGGCGCGATCGCCTGCACTGCGGCAGGCGATGCGCGGTGCGGCGGCGCGAAAGGCACGATCGCCTGCACCACGGCAGGCGATGCGCGGTGCGGCGGCGCGATAGGCGCGATCGCCTCCTGCATAGCAGGCGGTGCGTCGTGCCGCGGCGCAAAGGGACCGATCGCCTTCTGCATAGCAGACGATGCTTCATACCGCGGCCCAATGGGACTATCGCCTTCCCTAGAGCAGGCGATGCTCGGCCCTCAGCCCAAAAAGACCCAGACTCCCGATACGAATGCGGGAATCAGGGTCTTTTTGGCATTCGCGCGAGCGTCAGAACAGCTCGCCTTGCTCGTCCTCCGCCTCGAGGCAGCCGGGATCGTCGTTGGCCACGTTGCCGACCCGGTGGTTGGCAGGGACTGCGACCAGCTCTGCCGGATCCAGCGGGATCGCCAGCTGCAGCACCTCGTCGGAACGTTGGATGCTCCGATTGAGCCACGCCGCCTCGTTCTGACGATTAAGGATAATCGGCACGCGATCGTGGATGTCCGCGAGATGGCCCCGTGCCGGCGCGGTTAAAATGGCGCATGTGCTCAGTCTCGATCCGTCAGGAGCGGTCCAAGATTCGTAGATGGCGGCCATGCTGAACAGAGCGCTATCCTTGCGGCGGATGCGCATGGGGCGCTTGCCGTCCGCGGTCTGCCGCCATTCGTAGTAGCCGTCGGCCGGTACGAGGCAGCGCTTGCGGCGCAGCGCCTCGCGGAAGGCCGGCCGCTCCGCGACGGTCTCGACCCGGGCATTCAGCATCTTGCTGCCGACCTTCGGGTCCTCGGCCCAAGGCGGCACAAGCCCCCACTTGAGCAGGCCGAGCCGGTTGCGAGTGCCGTCGTTCACGATTGCCGGAACCATCTGTCCCGGCGCGATATTGTACCGGGGGCCGTAGGGCGAGCTGGCAGCGTCGTCGGCCGCATAATAAGCGAGCAGTTCCTCGAACGAAATCGTAATCGTGTAACGTCCGCACATCGCGTGCAACCCTCTTTCTTTTCGCGCCAAGCAAGGCCTCTTTGGGAAGTAGTATACCGCAACGGCGGCCCGATGCGAAGCGGAGAGAGCGAGAGGCGCCAAGGAAGGCGGGCCGATCAAGAGGCGTCTGCGATACGCGGTGCGAGCCCGATTGATCGGACGCACCACGGCGCGGACGAGACGCCCCCCGCCGCGCCACTAATGCGGCCACTAATTGACGACTAAGCGTAGCGCGAGCCGTCCTTAATTCGTCCCTTTGGCGGCGACGGGGGAGCGGCGGGCTTCCCTCGCCTCCTTGCTGTCGAGCTGCCGCAGATGCCGCGTGATCTCGCCCAGATACCGCGCGAGCTGCATGCTGATCTCCGAGCGGAGCACCTCCCGGACGATGCCGAAGCGTTCCTCGTAGCCGCGGCATATGTAGCGATGGTAAATGACGAGGTCGACCTGCTCGTCGCTGTTCAGCAGCCGGATGCGCCGGCTGCTCAGTTCCCGGCGAAGCTCGTGGAGGTCCCGCGTAATCAGGTTGAGCACGACCTGAGCACCGGTCAGGGTCACCCGGCTCAGCAGATTGCCCGAACGCTCGCCCTCCTCCATGGCCCGCTGGACCATCGTGAGCATATGCGGCAGCACGATGGCGTCGCGGACCATCCGCAGCTCGTCGGCGGTCGGATGGCCGGTCGTCTTGGGGGTGACGGCATGCTCTTCTTCGTACTGCTCGTGATGTTCGGTGAGCAACAGCTTGGCGTTCCAGCGGTCGTTGCCGTCGAGTTTGCTCATTTGTAATGTCCCCCGATCTGCTCGGCCCGTTCCCGTGCGACGCCGGCTTCTAGCAGCGAGGAGGCCCGCATGATGGCATCGCTCCCGTAACGGTCCTTGATGTAATCCGTCGCCCGCTCCATCCGCAAGATGGCCTGCCGGTCCTCGAACAGGTCGAGCTGGTCGACGCCCTCGTCCGACAGCCCGCCGAGCGAGATGGTCAGGCGGCTGACCGGCATGCCGCTCCAATGCTCGCGGAGCAGCTTCAGCGCCGCGGCGGCTACCTCGTGGGTGAGCGCGGTCGGCTGCAGCAGCTGGGTCTGGCGTCCGAACCAGGACGAACGCGTCCCGTCCGTCTCCGCCGCCCCGACCGAGACGACGCTGCCTCTGCACTTGTGACGGCGCGTGCGGCGGCATACCTCGACGACGAGCTCGAGCAGGACGACCTCGATATCCTCTAGCTTGCGGTACAGGCCGCTGCGGAGCGCCTTGCCGTGGCTGATCGACTTGAGCTTGTGGCGGATGCCCGCTACGACGGGGCTCGGATCGATGCCCCGCGCGGTCTGCCAGTAATATTCCGCCTGGATGTCGCTCTGCTTTTTCATCTCGCGGCGCATCCGCCGCTTGAAGTCGCCCAGCTCGAGACGCGCGATGTCTCCGATCTTGGCGAGCCCCATGCGGGTGAAGTGGCGCGTCATGCGGGAACCGACCATGAACATATTGTGAACGGGGAGATCCCAAAGGGTGTTCTCCAGCTTGTCGAAGGAAAGCTCGGATACGCCCTCGGGCGTTTTTTTCGCATAATTGTCCAGCGCCATCTTCGCGAGAATCTTCGTCGGGCCGACGCCGACGCGGACATTGATATTGGTGGAGAGCTTCACGTGATTCTGGATCAACTCGGCGATTAGCTCCGGCGGCCCGTAAGCGGGGATCGAGCCCGTGACGTCGAGGAACTGCTCGTCGATGCTGTACGGCTCGACCTGATCCGTGAACGCTTCGTAGATCTGCGTCATGAACAGCGAGATGCCGATGTAAGTCTGCATCCGCGGGCGGATGACGATCAGATCCGGGCACTTGGCCAGCGCCTCGCCGACCCGCTCGGCCGTCGTGACGCCCTTGGCCTTGGCGATCGGGCAGGCGGCGAGGATGATGCCGGAGCGCCGGGAGGGATCGCCGACGGCGACCGGCTTGTTCATCAGGCCGGGATGGCGCGCCTTTTCGATGGAAGCGTAAAAGGACTGGCCGTCGATCAGAAAAATGGTTCGCTCATGAGGCATGGTGCTTCACCGGCTTGGCGCCCAGGATGCGGCTCGCCGACAGCGTGCGGAAAGCCCGCTTCCCCCAATCGAGCACGCGCACCTTGCCCCCGCGCACCGAGAATACGGCGACGACCCGCTGCGTCAAGCGCCCCTTGCTATCCTCGTAAATAATTTCCACGCTTTGCCCGACGTACTTTTCGATATTGACCGGCATGGCGATTCCTCCTTGAGCCTCGGAGAGACGAGGTTAATTACAGAACATTTGTTCTTATATTAATACGAACTAGCGTTCCCTTACAAGGGCTAAAATATACCGGTTGTCCGATCGTAAGCGGGGGGGGGTCGTCCGTGGTGGACGAAGTAGAGGGGGCGTGGCGAGCGGCGTCATAATTGCCGAGAAAATTTCCGAGATTTTGGAAAGTGAATAGTCAGGTATACAGATAATATGCATTTTAATGTATGAAATACTTCCCTGAGGACATGAAGAGACACAAATTGCGGGGATGTTGTTTTACTGCGGTGAATGAGAATAACCAGCGCCCGGAACGGCACCTCGCAGATCAAGGAGATACGTATTTATCCGTAGCCGTAGTGCAAGGCGCGAGTCAGACCTAGCGGCGTCACCGATTCGCTACGCTAATTCGCAGCGCTTCATTCATTTCGCGTATTTGCCAAACGATTAAATTAAGTTAAATAAAACAAAACCCGCGGCGCCCACCAGCTACGCGGGGATGTTGGTATGCCATCATTTATGTCGGGTTTAGACGGCGAACGAAGTAATCTCGAACAAAATGCCGTCAAGCGCCTTGAAGTAGAGCGTGTAACCGCCGCGCATCGGCTTCGGACCACCTTCCTTGCCAGCCAGTCCTGCAGACATAAGCCTAAGGAAAAATCCATCTACTTCTTCCTTCGTGTCCACGTAGAATCCGACATGGAACCCCTCGGGGTAAGTCGGAATCTCGCCGCCGAAGGTTGCCAACCGGCTTAAGACAAGAGTAAACCCCGCCTCGTCCTTCATAACTGAAATCGCGTCCCCTTTTCGATCTACAAGCTCAAAATCGAAAATATCAGCGAAAAGGGCAACTGCCTCCGACATATGGTTTACGCATAAGTTCAGGTGGTTGAGCTTCATTTTCTACTGCTCCTCTATTATTCTAATGGTATTAGATTAATCTAATGGGTTTAGAATAAGCTCCTGTGCTATACTTGTCAAGTGAAAGGGTGAGCTCGTTGGCAAGGAAAGCTCGTACGACCAATATTCCGCTGGACCAGACAAGAATTATCCAGGCCGCGTTGCAATTGCTGGACGAGATCGGTCTTAAAGAATTAAGCATGAATAAAATCGCGAACAAGCTACAGGTGAAAACCGCGTCGCTTTATTATCATATCCAAGACAAGGACCAGCTCATGGGATTGCTGGCCGATCGAATAAGCAGTTCCATGGAATGGCCGGAATCATCTCTTCCTTGGAGGGAACAGCTGGGGCTCTGGGGGAAGGCTTTCCGCAAGATCCTACTCTCGCACCGGGATACTGTGGATCTGTTCAATTCCAGTATAGCCTCGGGCTATGATCGTCTTAAGCAGGTAGAGAAGCTATACGCCTTATTGTCATCTGTTGGATTTCCGGACCAGCAGGTGCCTTGGGTAGCTTCGATTTTGAAGAATTACGTGCTCGGATATGTAGGGGAAGAGGTAAGGCTGCGGTTGAATGCCGAGCAGGGTGCTGTCTCGAATGCGGAGCTAAGCGAACGCTATAACCAATATTACAGTCAACTGCCTGCAGAGGAGTTTCCTACGGTAATCCGTTTGGCGTCGTACACGACGAATTCCGATTGGGAGAAGGAGTTCGAGTTCGGTCTTGATGTTTTGACAGAG
This sequence comes from Cohnella sp. GCM10012308, assembly GCF_042649185.1. NCBI lineage: Bacteria > Bacillati > Bacillota > Bacilli > Caryophanales > Paenibacillaceae > Cohnella > Cohnella sp. GCM10012308. The sequence continues at coordinate 386,733 of NZ_JBHRYU010000001.1, read as the reverse complement.
GGGCTGGCGGTTAAGCTGCAGTAGAATTGATGGGAGGGACCAAGCCCCATCCTTTGACGGGACTCCTCGAATGTATTAGTATTTATTAATACGTATCAGAGCTGCTGCCAATGCGAGTGAAGGAGTAAAGGGATGGACGCGGAGAAGAAGCTTGTGAAGGGCCCTCTCGCCTTGTATGAACAAATGCGGCTGAAAATTGTAGAGCTGATCGAAGAACGCCGTCTTCGGCCGCACGATCCGCTGCCTTCGGAGGTCGAGCTGGCCGCCCTGTTCGGCGTAAGCACGAGAACGAGCAAGGAAGCGCTGGCCGCGCTTGCCAAGGAAGGCATCGTATATCGTATGCCCAGGCGCGGCACATTTTTGTCCGAGACGCCTGATGGCGGCAGCCGCAGCGTCGGCGTCGCGCTGAAGCTGGCCCTCGTGCTGCCGGCGATCGACGACTATACCGGCAAGATCGTAGAAGCCGCTATACGGGCGGGCAAGCGGCAGGGGGCGGACATTTCTCTTCATATTTCCGGCGGCGAGCCGGAGAAGGAAGAGGAGATGATCAAGGAAGCGGCTTCCATGCCGGAGATCGGCGGGATGATTTGGTTTCCCGGCCAGCGCAAGGCCTGCAGCAACGAGGTTCTCCGGCTCCATCTTTTCCGTTTTCCAATCGTCATCGTCGACCGGGCGTTCCGGGAGATCGATATCACGAGCGTATCTCACGACCACTATCAGGGCGCCTACGATATGACCTCATGGCTGATCGACCAAGGGCATCGGCAGATCGGCTTCATCACGGAGGATATCGAAGGCATTATGAGCTGGGAAGAGCGATATCATGGCTATCTTCAAGCGCTGTTGGACCGCGGAATTCCATTCTCCAAGCCGTTGAGCTACATATGCGCAGATGCGTCGGATGCGGACGAGGGGAGGAGACGGTCAGAGCTGCGCGCCTTTCTGAGCGAGCATCCGGAGATGAGCGCCGTCTTCTGCGCCAACGATCTGCTCGCCAATCTCGCGATCAACACTTGCGTTCGTGCGGGCATCGACGTGCCGGGCCGGCTGTCCGTCGCCGGATTTACCGACTCGTCGGCCGCGATACGCGCGATCGTCCCCATCACGACCATACGCAAACCGCCCGGGCCGCTGGGCGAGGCCGCCGTTTCGCTATTAATGCAGCGAATCCGCGATCCGGAGCATACGCCGCCTTCCGTGCAGCATCCCACGACCTTGATTGTCCGGGAGAGCGTGAAGTGCTATGCCGGCCGTTCATGAATTATTATATCGTTCCGTCTTACGCAAGCCGACCCGATGGTTTCATCGGCGTTGGCTTGTTTTTTTGCGTTCGTACAAATTTCCCGTGCGCAGCTATTTAGTTAAAAAAAAACATTGAATGTATTAGTGATACATAATAGTATTAATATTAAATAAATGTATCAGAGGTGATTCAGTGAAACGTGATTTGAAGCTTGGCATCAATCTGGGCTTTGCCATCAACAAGTATGTGGAGCCTGAGGTATGGACCCGAATTGTGGCCGAAGAGCTGGGCATTAAAAATGTCCAATTCGTCGCCGATCTTCTGAACGTCTTTCTTCCCGATCCGATCATCCGCGAGCAGGTCGAACGGATCAACCGCAGTACGCAGCAGTACGGACTGAATGTGACAAGCACGTTCACCAGCGCCTTTACGCGCGTCAATCACTTTATGCACCCTGACGCCGATACGCGTAAGGCATGGCTGGATTGGTTCAAGAAATTCGCCCGCGTGTCCGTCGATCTGGGAGCGAGGTCGACCGGAAGTCACTTCGGCATCCTTACGTTCGCCGATTACGACGATCCGGCCCGCCGGGAATATCTCGTAAACGAAGGCATCAAAAACTGGCAGGAGCTTAGCTGGTACTGCAAGGATCTGGGCATGGACCATCTGCTCTTCGAGCCGATGTCCATTCCCCGCGAGATGGCCAATACCGTTGCGGATACGCGGGAGCTGCTGGCGCGGCTGAACGACGGGGCAGGCATCCCGTTCAAGCTATGTCTCGATGTCGGCCATGCGCCGCATCCCGACGACCGCGATCCTTACCGCTGGGTCAGGGAGCTCGGAAGCGTGTCGCCCATCATTCATATTCAACAGACGGAGAAGGATCACAGCCGGCACTGGCCGTTTACGGAGGAGTACAACAAGCTGGGAATTATTCACGGCGAGCCGCTGCTGGCCGCGATCGAGCAATCGGGCGCAACGGAGGCCGAAATCGTCTTTGAGATTTCGCATCGCGAAGCCTGGTCGACGGAGTTCCGGATCATTCAGGATCACCGGGAGTCCGTCGCGTATTGGCGTCGGTTCATCGCGCAATGAGGGAGGAGTTGGCGATGAAAGCGGCTGTGCTCCACGCCGTCGGCGACCTGCGGATCGAAGAGGTCGAACGGCCGACGCCCCGCGGGGGCGAGGTGCTGATACAGGTAAAGGCATGCGGCGTATGCGGATCCGATATTCCGCGCGTTTTTACGAAAGGCACCTACAGCTTTCCTACTATTCCGGGACATGAATTTTCAGGGAGAGTTGTCAGCGTAGGCGTAGGATGCGACCCGGCACTTATCGGCCGCAAGGCTGTCGTATTTCCCCTCATCCCGTGCCGCGGCTGCGCGGCGTGCGAGATCGGAGAGTATGCGCAGTGCGAGCGATACGATTACATGGGCTCGAGGCGCGATGGCGCTTTCGCCGAATATATCGCCGCGCCTGTGTGGAACGTCTTGGCGGCGCCGGATAGCCTGACATACGAAGAACTCGCCATGACGGAGCCGGCCGCGGTCGCTCTCCATGCACTCCGGCAGGCGGGGATCGATATCGGCGACCAGGTGCTGATCAGCGGCGCCGGGCCCATCGGCCTGATGCTGGCCAAGTGGGCATACGCCTGGGGGGCTTCGAGGGTGCTGTTGTCCGATATCGATCCGGCCAAGCTGGCGTTTGCGCGTTCATTAGGCTTTGCAGATACGGTGAATGCGCTGGATGAAGACGCGGCCGAGCGGGTGCGCCGGGCGACGGGGCGAGGCGTCGACGTTGCCGTAGAAGGCGCGGGAGGCTCCTCCTCCCTCGAGGTATGCGTGAAGGCCGCCCGGAGCTTTGGCCGCGTCGTCCTGATGGGCAATCCGGCCGGCGAGATGAAGCTCTCGCAGAGCGGGTACTGGGAGATTTTGCGCAAGCAGCTGACGCTGAAGGGAACCTGGAATTCCGGGTATGCGAGTCTGCCGAAAAACGAATGGAAGCTGGTCGTCGAGGCGATGGCCGCCGGTCGCATCGATTTAAAGCCGCTCGTCACGCACCGGGTAGCGCTGGATGGGCTTAACGACGTTTTGGAGACGATGCGGGACCGGCGCGCTTTTTTTAACAAAGTCATGTTTTGCAACAGCGAGGGGGAAGATCGGCCATGAAAGCCGCCGTATTGGAAGCGCTTGAACGAATGACGATTAAAGAGGTGCAGCTGCCGGAGCCGGATGACGACAGCATGCTGATGAAAGTGGAAGCCGTCGGCATCTGCGGTTCGGATATCCGCATTTTCCGCCACGGCAACAGCCGGGTCGCATTGCCCCAAACGCTCGGGCACGAGGCGGCGGGCCGCATCGTGAAGGTGGGCCGCAATGTGACGAAGTTCGCCGAGGGAGACCGCGTATCGCTCGGCGCCGACGTCCCCTGCGGCGCGTGCGTCTTCTGCGAAGCAGGCATGGGCAATAACTGCCAGATCAACTACGCGCTCGGCTATCAGTTCGCGGGCAGCTTCGCCGAATACGTCTTGCTGAACAAGACGGTCGTCAATTACGGCCCGATCCATAAGATCGCAGATCATATCACCTATGACGAAGCCGCGCTGGCGGAGCCGATGGCCTGCGTGCTCAACGGCCTCGAGCTGTCGAACGTCTCCATCGGGGATACGGTCGTCGTGATTGGCGCCGGTCCGATCGGCTGCATGCTGGTCGAGGTCGCGCTCAAGATGGGCGCGCGCGTGCTGCTTGTCAACCGCTCCCGGCCCAGACTCGAGATGGCCAAGCGGCTCGGCGCGCACGCTTATATTTGTTCCTTGGAGGAAAACGCGATCGAGCGTGTCCTGGAGGAGACGGGCGGACTTGGCGCAGATGTCGTTATCACGTGCAACCCGTCGCCCGAAGCCCAGGTCGATGCGATTCATATGGCTAAAAATCGCGCGCGGATCAATTTCTTTGGCGGCCTCCCGAAGGGTCGATCCTTGGTGACGCTGGACACGAACATCATTCACTACAAGGAACTGTTCGTTCATGGCGCCCACGGCTCGCTGCCGCGCCACCATCAGAAGGCGGTCGAGCTGATCAATGCCGGCATCATCGATATGAACAAGTATATCTCGCACCGTTATCCGCTGACATCGATCGCCGATGCCATCGCGATGGCGGAGAGTCATGCGGGTATGCGCGTCATCATCAAGCCTTGACGGCGGAGAGCGGAGGGACCCGACCGATGAGGGGGAAAATATCGCCGTCCCTAATGTGCGCCGACTTCCTGCATCTCGAGAAGACGCTTTTCACGCTGGACCGGGCGGGCGTCGACTATCTTCACGTCGATATTATGGACGGGGCGTTCGTTCCGAATTTCACGCTGGGTCCGGATTTTGTCCTGGCCGTCCGTCATGCGACGCGCGTACCGCTCGATTTCCATCTCATGGTGGAGCACCCGGAGCGTCATCTGCATTTGTTCCCCGTGCAGGAGGGAGATGTCGTATCCGTGCACCAGGAATCGACGCCGCATCTGCAGCGGACGCTGCAGCAGATCAAGTCGCTCGGCGCAAGAGCGTCGGTGGCGCTCAATCCGTCGACCTCGTTCCTGTCGATCGAGGACGTGCTCGACGACGTGGACATGATTCTGGTCATGACGGTGAATCCGGGCTTCGCGGGACAGAAGCTGGTTCCGGCTACCCTGCAAAAGATCGCGCGGCTCAAGCGGTACCTCGAGGACCAAAAATGCGGGCACATCGAGATTGAAGTAGACGGCAATGTGAGCATGGAAAACGCAAAAAAAATGCGGCAGGCCGGCGCGGATATTTTCGTGGCGGGAACGTCGAGCATTTTTAAGCCAGGTGCGGACTTGCTGGGGCTGACCCGGTCATTGAGGGAAGTCATTGTTTAGCGCCCAGCAAGACGTTGTTAGTTGAAAAGGAGAACGGTTAAAATGGGCGATCGGGCGTATGCCTGGTTTGAAGAAAAGCAACGCAGCCGAGGCATTGATCTTGCGGAAGTGAAGTCTTCTCTAAAAAAGCTCGCCATCGAGACGCCTTCGTGGGGCTATGCGGACCAGGGAACGCGCTTCAAGACGTTCCACTGCCGCGGCGCGGCGCGAACGCCGTTCGAGAAGATCGACGATGCGGCAATCGTTCACAAATTTACGGGGGCATGTCCCGCAATGGCCATCCACATCCCGTGGGACCGGACGGAAGACTACGCGGAGCTGAGGCGTTATGCCGAGCACAAAGGCTTGCGGATCGGCGCGGTGAATCCGAACCTGTTCCAGGAGGAAGCGTACCGGCTCGGCAGCGTCGCGAACAGCGTTGCGGACGTCCGGCGCAAGGCCACCGAGCATCTGCTCGAATGCGTTGACATCGCCAAAGCGGTCGGCTCCGACGCGCTGAGCTTGTGGTTCGCGGACGGCACGAATTATCCCGGCCAAGCGCCGATCCGGCAGCGCGTCAACTGGATGCAGGAGTGCCTGCAGGAGGTGTATGCGCAGCTCGCTCCCGGCATGCGGATGCTGATCGAGTACAAGTTTTACGAGCCGGCCTTCTATCATACCGATCTCGCGGATTGGGGCATGGCGTTTAATATGGCGAATAAGCTCGGGCCGTAAGCCGCAGGAATCGCGTACATGATCGACCAGAGCCATAACATCGAAGAGAAGATCCCCGCTATGATCCGTTCGGTGCTTAATGTGCAGACCCAGTTTGCCAAGGCGCTGTTGATCAACCCCGAAGAGGTCAGATCTGCGCAGGAACGCCAGGACGTGCTCGGCGCCGAGCATGCGGTGCGAAGCGCTTTCGAGCAGGACGTAACGCCGCTGCTTGAAGCGTTCCGCGAAGAAAATGGCCTGCCGGCCGATCCGATGAAGGCATTTTACGGCAGCGGTTTGTTGGACAAGATGCTCGCAAGAGGCTAATGTAGCGAACCGGTCGGCCAACAGCATGATGAAGTCGCATAACGTCTGTAACCGCAATCCCCGATCAAACCATTGATCGGGGATTTTTGCGGTCGATGGCGGTCGATATGACGAATGGCGCAGAAGTATGATAGGTAAATGTTAATTACACAATTCTTTTGAATCTTAATTAAATATCGCATTGAACCTGCATTCTTAACCCCGTATAATATGGAAATGGGAATTAATTCTACAAATAAGCTAACATGTTTCTCCAGAATGTCCGGTTGATCCGCATGCCGCTTCAAGGATGAAGGCGAACGGCATTCAGACATATAGAACGCCAATACACAGCAAGGGAGGGAAAAAGGTGGAAAGGGACTATTCCGCGAACATCCTGGTCGTCGCCGATGATCCGGCGTATTCGCTTGCGATCGAAGCCGCTCTTGACGGAGAACCGTACCGCTTCGTCCGCGCAGGCTCAGGGACCGAAGCGGCACGCTTTTTGCAGCGCGAGGAGATTGCCGTCATTCTGATCGACGTTCAAATGTCCGGCACGAATCAAGGCGAGACGGCGGGCAATATCAAGTCCGATAGCAGATTTGAACATATTCCGGTCATCTTCATCTCCGGCGCCGGGGCGGATGCCGGGGATTTGGCGGCAGACCGCTCCCTGGGCGCCTTCGATTATATATCGAAGCCGATCATTCCGAATGTGCTCAAAGCCAGGATTCAGTGCCTTGTAAGTTTGCAGGATGCCCGGAGGAAAATGAGTCTGCAGGCGCGGGAGCTGGAGGGCTTGAGCCGGCAGCTCGCGCGCTCCGGCGAGCAGCTCGCGAGAGCAGAGGCGCAGGCGCGCACGGTGATGGACACCTCGATCGATGCTATGCTTGTTCTCGATGGGGCGGGCGTCATTCTGGAGACGAATCTTGCTGCCGCGCGCATGACGGGGTACGACAAGGAAGAACTGAACGGCCTGAATGTATCGCTGCTCTTCCCGTCCGCCGTCAGCGCGGTCGAACCTTTGGACCCGCCGTTCGGCAAGCTGCTCGAGATGGAGACGCGTCGCAAGAACGGCACATCTTTTCCCTCCGAGATGCATTGGGGCATGGCCGCCGACCATTCGGGACTGCTGGCTTGCACCGTGCGCGATATTACGAGCCGCAAACAAGCGGAGCGGGCGTTAATCGAAGCGAAGGAAGCGGCGGAACGCACCTCCCAGGCGAGAATGGAATTTTTAACGTTTATGAGCCACGAGGTCCGTACCCCGCTTAACGGTTTCATCGGCGTGCTGGATCTGCTGCGGGAATCGGGACTGACGTCCGAGCAGGCCGAGCTGGCCGAGCTCATGGCTAAAAACGGCAATACGCTCATGCAAATCGTCAACGACGTACTCGATTTGTCGCGGTTCGAGGCCGGCCGAATGGAGCTGGAGCAGGAGCTCTTTGTGCTGGGGGACTGTCTTGACCAGGTCGGGGAGCTGTTCACGGCCCAAATACGGGAAAAACGACTTGCATATACGGTGGCCGTCGAGCCCGGCATTCCCGAACTTCTCCGGGGTGATCGGTCCCGGCTGCAGCAGATTCTTATCAATCTGATCGGCAATGCGGTAAAATTCACGGAAACGGGCGGCATCTATATCGAGGTGCGCCTGCTCGAGGAGACGGACGACCGGCTCGCGCTCGAATTCATAGTGAAGGATACCGGCATCGGCATTCCCGCCGATGAGATCGATCGGCTGTTTCTGCCGTTTTCTCAAGCGCGGGGCTCGACGCCCCGCAAGTATGGCGGCAGCGGATTAGGACTATCGATCTGCAAAACCTTGTGCGAGCTCATGGAAGGAAGCATCCGCGTAGAACCGTCCGGCGCACCCGGCACGGTTTTCGTTTTTTCGGTGCGTGTCGGCAAACACAAATTTGCTTCTGATTGATGGAACGACCGCCACGCGTCCGCAAGGCCTGCCGCTTGCGGATGGACCGCGCGCCCGGGCGGGAGGGGGACGTCCGGGCGAGGAGCGAGGCGGGCGGTTCGTTCTAGCTTTGCTTGATGAACGAATCCCTTTTACAATAATGAACGTAAAAAGGTTGAGAAAAGGCCTTGCGATAAGAAATGAAACGTGCGCTAGCAGGTAAATCATTGGTTCAAAGTAAAGCGCGATATCGGCGCCCGGCAGCGACGGGCACCGGTTGAATCGCAAGGGATCGCATGGATCGGCGCAAAGCGCCGGCCGCAAGGCTTCGGTTTCATCCCGCAGACGAAAGGTTAATTTTAGAATTAAATACACCAGATTGACCTCGTTCAAGCGCTCGCCATTCAAGTAGAGAGGTGGGATTATCGTGGAAGTCCAATGTCTGAAAGTGAAAATCAAGCCGGGAATGACCCAGGAATTCATAGATTTCGTCAAAGATATGCAGGTGAACAAGATGGAATTCGTCTACGAGACGATGAGAAGCGAAAATATTGTGGTCGAGTCGATTTTCCTGGAGAAGGGCGAAGACGCGGACCATATCATCTTCTATACGAGGAGCAATTCTGCCGACGAAGCGCCGGAGGAACGGGAGGGCGGCAGCGCGATTCCCGTCGATACGGAAGCGATCGAAATGCTTCAGAAAACGTGGGACAGCGTCCAATCGCTCGAAGTTCTGTTCGACGCAGGCCGGCTCCCCTAAAAGACCGGCGATTCAAAAGAGGCTGTCCCGCAGTCGCGAAGCGACCGGGGGCAACCTCTTGATGACAGGGCAGGGCGCCGGACAGCGTCCGATTTACGGTCTGCCTATGGGATGGTAATACATAAGCTCATACAGATCTTCCTCGCCGTTCGGTTCCGTGCGTTCCTCCGGACCGAGCATAAGCGCGATTCGTCCCGTCGGATGCAGCTGCAGCGTGTTCTCGATGAACCGCAGATGCGAGTCGCTGTCCGTTTGGGGCTTATGCACGAGGAAAATCGTGGGGATGCGAATCGTGCGGTGGGGGCGGCTTTTCTTTTTATCGCCAAGCGCCTGCGCCGTTCTGGGATCCGAATAGACGAGCCCCAGATCCTGCAGCAGCCTTGACGTTCCTCTAGGCGTGTACGTCTGGCTGAACTCGCGCTCGATCAAAGTCGATACGAGCTTGAGCGTCCACTTGTCTTGCTCGGCAAGCGCGAGCTCGCTTGGCTGCTTGGACGTGATCAAATGAATCAAGCGGGCCTCCTGGTCTGCCGTCAGCTTGCGAGGCGCCCCGGGCGAGCTTCCGATGGACAGTCCCTCCAGGCCGGATTGCTCGTACGAGCGGATATACGTGTAGATCGTCTTCTCGCTAAGCTGGGAGACGCCTTGAATGTCTTTGACCGAATACCCGTTCTTGTACATAAAAACGACCTGATAGCGTTGAAACATTCGTTTGTCCTGCGTATCCTTCATCGCCTGGAGAAGAAGCACGTCTTCTTCGTTGCGCTTCACGGCCAACACCTCCTTTCTCCTGCCAAGGAAAAATAAGCATAGGGTAATTACCCCCGTACGGATCGGAATAAACCCGGTCTTCTCCGTTTCCAGCGAGCATCATTTTCTTTATTTTATCACAAAAAAGTCGACAATTGACCAAAGGATGGAATGCTGGCGGACGAAAGAGGTTCCGTTCGGGAGCGGGCATCAATACGGACGAATCAAAACCGCAAGGAAGGCGCGATCTGCCGCATCGCAGGAGGACGTCGTTTTTACAGGCGCTCCTTTCTTTTAGAGCAAGAACTATTATTTGCCTTCGGACCGGCGGTTAATAAACGCTTAATAAACGCTTCATGGCGGGTTTATCGTTCGCGGTTACAGTTAGGGATCTGCGGGCGAGGAGAAATGACAATGAGGAAGCTCGGCGTTATATTTATAGGATGTCTACCGCTGACGATCCCGAGCGTGTCCGCCAGCGCGAGTGCGTCCCAGTCGCTTTCCGTCGAATCATTTCACTACGAATATGAGCCGACAGGTCTGCCTGTCATCCGCTTGCTGCTCAAAAACGGAGGCGGATACACGCTCGAACCCAAGATCGCGGTCACTTTGAAAAGAGCTTACTCCGGCAGGCAAAACGCTTACGTTTATCACAAAAAAGCTTTGGCTAAGCCGGATCGTGCACCGGTCCTCCGGCCGGGACAGCTGCAGACGATCCGTTTGCGCGTCGACAGACCGCTTGCGGCGGGAGATTATGAAGCCGACGTAGATGTCAAGAACCAGGGAATGCTAATGAAAAGAACGTACGCGTTCAGCATTGCCGAAGAGGATGCGCGACTGGCCAAGCTGGCATTAAAAAATAATCGCCTGCAGCAATTCGGCGATAACGGCTTGCGGTCTCGGCGGTTTTGGACAGTCGGCATCGGAGTGGTTCTTATCTCGCTTGTCATTGCGGGGGCGGTTAGACGAAACGGGGGAAAGAAGCATTGAAGTTTACCGTGAAACTTAGTGCGGCCCTGCTGCTAAGCATCTTATTCGCGGCCGGATTCGGCCTCGTTGCCGCACTTGTCGGTTATCATAAGATTGAATCTTTGGACCGGTCGATCATCGACTGGTTTCAAGAAAAAGAAGCCCCTGGGCTCACGGGCTTCTTGAAGTTTTTTGCGTTTATAGGTGCGGGCCTGCCTGTCACGTTGATCACTTTGGCGATCGTCGCTTTTTTATATTTCGGATTAAAGCATCGGAGAGAATTGATTTTGTTCGTTTTTGTCGTAGCCGGCTCCGCGCTGCTGAACGTCACGCTCAAGCTGCTATTCCACCGGGCCCGGCCGGATCTCCATCGGCTCATTCAGGAGACCGGCTTCAGCTTTCCGAGCGGGCACTCCATGGGGGCGTTCAGCCTGTACGGTATTTTAACCTATTTGCTCTGGAAGCATGTCCCCGTCTGGTGGGGGAGAACGATGCTCCTGACGGCTTGCTGCGCGCTAATCTTGCTAATCGGAATCAGCCGCATTTATTTGGGCGTCCACTATCCGAGCGACGTGTTCGCCGGGTATCTGGCCAGCGGCTTCTGGATCGCCGCGTCGATCGGCATTTATCGCAGGTACGACCGGTCGGCTCGTCGCGGATAAGTCCGATCGGCTTGTCATCGGCGAGGGGCAACTCTCAATAACCTGCCGTACACCTTGATCAGACGCTCGGGGATTGCGTCCAGACGGTCGCGAAGCAGATGGATCGCGATGGCTGCGACAAAGGATAGAGCGGCAGCCCCCGCGATATCTCCCGGATAGTGAAAGCCCACATAGACCCGGCTGAAGCCGGTGACAATCGCAAGAACTAGCAGTAACATCCAAGGTTCTGCGCTTGACGAGGAGCACGCTGAACGCGATTGAAAAGGCAAGCGTCGCGTGATCGCTCGGGAACGAATAGTCCGCGGCGTGCGAGACCAGCTGATGGACCTGGTGCGTGAATAACGGTCTTGGATGCTGGACGGATGGAGAAATGACAAGCGAGCCGACCAGTAGTGCGGCACAGGCGGAGAGAACCGCAAAGTTTATATCGATAACCGGCGTAATGATATCGTTTAATCATTCGTTAATAAAAGCGAAATGTCGGCTTTAGATTTATGGCTTATCGTCGGATGGAGAAGGGAGGGAGGAGCCGTTATGTCGATCCGTTGGAAACTGCTCTGGTCCTACGCGGCGATGCTGATTATCCCGCTAATGTTTCTCGTGCTGATCTCGGGACTGCTGCTTATCGTTTTCAGGGGGGACGCCAAAAGCATCAAATCGTTTTATGAGTCTAAAATCGAGGGCATCGAGGAAGGCGATTATCATCACTTGGTTAAGCAAACGCTTATGCAGCATCCACAGCTGCTGACGGACGACTCTTATTTGCAAGATTTGTCCGCCGAACTCGCTTCGCGGCAAATCTCCATTTATGTCCGCGAGGAAAATCAGGCGATCTTCGCTTCAAAGGAAATAGAGAACATTCCCGCCCTGGTGTCAGGCTTGCCTCCCTATGAACATGCCGGTTTCCACAAAGCGTCGACGATAAAAATAAACAATAATGATTGGTATCAGATCGTGCGGTACGATTTAAAAGGGGCTGACGACGAGCCGGTCAGCTTGTTTCTGCTTACGAAAATCGATCCGCTCGTTCATTTTGCAAAGAGGTGGTTTCCGGTTCTGTTCATTGCGGCCATTGCCGCCTTGCTTTTGACGAATATCGTCTTGACCTATTACATGTCCACCCGCATCATTCGGCCCCTCCTCGCGCTGCGCCAAGCCGCAGGCCGTTTTTCGGAGGGGGCGCTCGATGTACCGATCGAAGTCAAAGGCAAAGACGAAATCGGACAGCTCGGCGTCACTTTTGAAATCATGCGGGTCAGGCTGAAGGAGTCGATTTTGCTGCAAATGCAGTACGAGAAAAATCGTAAAGAACTCATCACGAATATATCCCATGATCTTAAAACGCCGATTACCGCAATAAAAGGCTATGTCGACGGCATTTTGGAAGGCATCGCCGATACGCAGGAGAAGCATGACCGATATATGAAAACGATCGCTTCCAAAGCGGACGAACTGGATAAACTCATCGACGAGCTGTTCTTGTATTCCAAGCTGGACATGCAAAAGGTTCCCTTCCGCATGCAGCCCATGTCTGTCCGCAGCCTGCTGAACGATTGGTCGGACGATCTTCGATTCGAGCTCGAAAAAAACGGCGTTGAACTTCTGACAAACTTCGAAGTACAGGCGTCCGTCCTCGTCCGGGTCGATCCGGATTCCTTCAAGCGCGTCCTCGGCAACGTCATCCAAAACAGCTTGAAGTACATGGACAAAGCGAAGCCCTCGATCCGGCTGTCCGCCCACACGGAAAACGGTCAAGCCACGATTGTCATCGAAGACAATGGAGGCGGGATTCCGGCGGATGCGCTGCCCCACATCTTCGATCGTTTCTATCGCGCCGAGATGTCGCGGAATTCGCGTACGGGCGGCAGCGGATTGGGGCTGGCCATCGCCAGGCAGATCATGATGGCTCATGAAGGCGATATACGGGCGGAGAGCGTGGAAGGGGAAGGAACGCGGGTCATCCTGACGGTTCCGATCGAAGGAGGTGCGGCGGATGGCGCTGAGTAAGACGATTCTGATCGTGGAGGACGAGCCGAGCATCGCCGAGCTGCAGCGGGACTATCTGGAGATGAGCGGCTATCGGACGGTGTTGGCCGATAACGGCGAAAAAGGGCTGCAGCTTGGGATGTCGGGAAAATTTGACCTGATCGTCCTGGACGTCATGCTGCCGAAGCTCAGCGGCTTCGAGGTGTGCAAGGCGCTCAGAGAGGTGTCCGACGTCCCGATTCTGATGGTAACTGCGCGCAGGGAAGACATCGATGTCATTCGCGGGTTGGGTCTTGGCGCGGACGACTACATCGGCAAGCCCTTTAGGCCGGCCGAGCTGGTGGCGCGCGTGAAGTCGCATCTTGCCCGTTACGACAGACTGACCGGACGCAATGCGACAACCGGCGATATGGAGCTCGGCGAGCTGCGAATCAATGCGAATACCAGGCAGGCTTTTATCCGGGAGGAAGAGGTCGCGCTTACGACCAAGGAGTTCGACCTGCTCTACTTCCTTGCGCAGCACCCGAATCAGGTGTTCAGCAAGGATCATCTGTTCGACCGCCTCTGGGGCATCGATGCGATGGGGGACACCCAGACGGTCACCGTCCACATTCGCAAGCTGCGGGAGAAAATCGAGAAGGACGCTTCGACGCCTGCTTACATTGAGACGGTGTGGGGAGCGGGTTACCGTTTTCGTCTGTAACGGTTCAGTTCCCTGGAACCATCCGAATCGCATTCGGATGGTTTTTTTCGTTGCTTCCGCTTGGGAAATCGATGTGCATGAAGTCGAAAATCAATTTTAAAAATAATCCTCAGTTAAGAAATTGTTTATTTTTTACCTTTAACATAGGACACGCGCCCGATGCTGAAGGAGGAAATCATATGACGCTTAATCGAAACGAATCCAAAAGAACGATCGAGAATGAGATGCTTCAGGCCGTGAATACAGGCGATGTCGCTACGGCGAAAACCGACGCGAATCAATTGGAGCATGATTGGGACCAGGCAGCGCCTAAGCTAAGAAAAATCGATCGAAAAACGTGGACCCAAATCGACGGAACGATCGACGATGTCCTGGCGGCGACACGAGCGAAAAAGCCGAACGAAGGCAAATGTCAGAGCGTCTTGCAAGATTCGCTTGACTCGTTGAATCAGGCGAATGCATGAAGCATGGTTTAAAAGATATCTGATCGATGCTTCATCGTCAATTTAGCAAAAGGAGCGTATGCTGTTCATGCAAAATATCGGGATTGCAATCATTCAGGGAATCGTAGAAGGATTAACGGAATTTCTGCCGGTGTCTTCGACGGGGCATCTTATATTGACGGGCAAATTGCTCGGATTTGCGGGGGATAAAGCGGATACGTTCGAAATCGTCATCCAATTGGGGGCGATTCTTGCAGTGGCCGTCATCTATTGGCGGCGCATCTTGAATTTATTCGGATTAGCCGGAATCGAATCCCCGGCCGGATCTCAGCAGCATTCCTCGTCCAAGTTAAATCTCATCCATGTCATCCTGGCATGTTTGCCCGCCATGGTTCTTGGATTAATCTTGCATTCGTTTATTAAATCGTATTTATTCTCGCCCTACACGGTGCTCGTCGGGCTCATTCTCGGCGGGGTATTCATGATATTCGGCCAAAAACGACAGCCGGCGGTTCAAGCCGAAGGCATGGATCAACTTAGTTACAGGCAAGCCGCGATCATTGGCATGTATCAGTGCCTGTCGCTGTGGCCGGGATTTTCAAGGTCGGGGGCGACGATCGCCGGCGGACTGCTTACGGGAGTAAGCTACCGTGCGGCTACGAATTGTTAAAAAGCTACTCCACCTTGACGTCATCGGACTTCGGCTTTTTTGCAGTCGGCTTCATCGTCGCGTTCGCAGTCGCTTTTCTGGCTGTCCTCGCGTTCTTGAAGCTGCTTGAACGATTCAAGCTTGCGCCGTTCGCCTATTATCGTTTCGCCTTGGCTATCGTTTTCTTCATTTATTTAACCATAAACGGCGGCGCGTAATGAGGTGAATAAAAATTGCAGCAGGTCTTGAACTGGATTACAGACAGTGCGTTCCATTTAATTGCGGCGATGGGCGTATGGGGCATTTTTGTCGGCATGGTGCTGGAGAGCGCATGTATTCCGATCCCCAGCGAGGTTCTGATGCTGAGCGGCGGCGTTCTGGTTGCGCAGCACAGTCTGACTTTTGCACAAGCGGTCGCTGCCGGCGTTCTCGGTAACCTGATCGGCTCCGTGATTGCTTACTATGCCGGGGCGATCGGAGGGAGGCGACTCCTCGAACGTTATGGCAAATACATCTTGTTTAACGAGAAGCATATGGATCACGCCCAGCGGTGGTTCGACAAGTACGGCCAGCGAATGGTTTTCTTGACGCGGATGCTGCCCTTTATTCGTACGTTCATCTCGCTGCCCGCCGGCATCGCAAGGATGAACGCGGGTAAGTTCGTGCTCTTCACGTTTTTAGGATGTATGTCTTGGAACATAGCGCTGGTCTATCTCGGATACAGGCTCGGGGACCATTGGGACGCCGTGGAGAAGTTTATGCACCCCGTCAGCTATCTATTGGCCGCGGCGACGGTCTGCGCGATCGCATGGTGGCTGGTCAAGCGCCGGCGGGACCAATCTACACAAAATAACGGGGGAATATGATCTTCAGGTACATCGGTCCAATGCGGCGCACGGAAGTCCGAATAGGATGAGGAAATCATGAATGAACAAGGTGAGGGGCGAAAAGATGATCCGTCGCGTAACCAGCAAGTGGGCGAAAACGATCGCGCTTCAAAGAAATAAACATGTATCGAGGTTTTTGCCAGCCACGGCAAAAATGACCGGCGGAAGTTTAATGCGCATGCTGAATCTCTACGGGATGGTCTATGTGAAGCCTGTACACGGTTCTTACGGAAAAGGCGTCATGCGAGTGGGAAAGGACAAGAAAGGCTACCGGTACCAAGCGGGCCGCAAAGTTGTCCAATATGCCGCTTATGATGCCTTGTACCGCGCGCTGCGCAAAGAAACCGGGAAAAAAGCCTATCTAGTCCAGCGCGGCATTCATCTGCTGAAGCATAAAGGCAACCGGTTCGATCTGCGCGTGATGACTCAATATTCGCCGCAGAAGCGGTGGGAGACGACAGGCATCATCGGCAGAGCGGCCGCCAAAGGCAAAATCGTGACGAACTATCACAACGGAGGAAGCGTACATTCCGCAGAGGCGCTGCTAAAACCTCATATCAAAGACGTCGACGCCAAGCTGAAGGCATTGGCCGGGCTGGGCGTGCAGACCGGTCGCTCGCTCAGAAAATCGTTCCCGGGCATTTCGGAGATCGGGCTGGATATCGCAATGGACAAAACGCTGAAGCCATGGATCCTCGAGGTCAATACGAGCCCGGACCCTTACATTTTCCTCAAGCATGCCAATCGGGCGGTCTTTAGGAAAATCCGTCGATACCAGAAGTCTTATGGGAGATAAGCGTTTGGCTCCGGAGCATTTATGCTCCGGAGCCTTTACTTTGCGCGAAGCCTTATTGAACGATTTAATGCACGGCCTTACGCAGCGTCTCCTGCGGCTCGGCTTCTTGTTTGCGCAGCGACACTCCTTCGACGTCGATCTTGGGCAGAATCCGGTCGAGCCACTTCGGGAAGTACCAGGCGGACTTGCCGAGCAGCGTCATGGCGGCCGGGACGATCATCAGCCGCACGATAAAGGCGTCGAAGAGGATGCCAAAGGCGAGGGCGAGTCCCATCGACTTGACGATCGTATCCTCCGCGAAAATAAAGCTCGCGAATACCGATACCATGATCAGGCCGGCGGCCGTGACGATTTTGCCGCTGTTTTTCAGACCGGACAGGATCGCTTTTTTCGGATGACGGTGATGGACGTAATGCTCGCGCATCCCGCTGACGAGGAATACCTCGTAGTCCATCGCAAGACCGAATAAAATCCCCGCGACCAGCACCGGCAGGAAATTGAGCACCGGCGCGGGCTCCGGAATGCCGAAGAGGCCGATTCCGTTCCCGTCCTGGACGACGAATACGACGAAGCCGAGCGTGGCCGTGAGCGTCAGGAGGTAGCCGGCGACCGCCTTGAGCGGGACCAGCAGCGAGCGGAAGACGATGGCCAGCAAAAGAATGGCCAGCCCTACGATCAAAGCCGCGAATTCCGGCAGCGCTTCGTTTAATTTGTCCGAAATGTCGACGTTGATCGCGGTCGAGCCCGTGACCATCAGTTCCACGTGATCGGCGGCCAGGATGTGCGCGGCTTGCTGGCGGATCGTATTGACCAGCTTGTCCGTCTCGGCGTCCTCCGGCCCGGTCTTCGGCAGCACGGTGAGCAGCGCCGTGTCGCCGGCCGCGTTCATCTGCGGCGGCGTGACGGAGGCGACGTTGTCCAGGCCGCTTAAGCCCTTCGTCGCCTCGGCAATCGCGGCCGCCTTGTCGCCGACCGATGCATCGGCTTGCGCGACGATAAGGAGCGGGCCGTTAACGCCGGGACCGAAGCCTTCGGCCATGAGGTCGTAAGCGCGGCGTTCCGTCAGATCGCTCGACTTGGAGCCGCTGTTCGGAAGGCCGGTATGCAAATGCAGCGCCGGCAAGCTGATCAGGCCAAGCAGAAGCACGGAGACGACGAGGACCGGCAGCGGATATCGGGTGACGAAGCGTCCCCAGCGGTTGGACTCGGACTTCAGCTTGGCGAGCCTGCGATCGGCCTGCCAGCGCTTCGTTTTTTTCGGCGCGAACAGCTTCTTGGCGCTGCCGAGCAGCGCAGGAATACAGAACAGGGATACGATAACGGACATGAGGACCGTCACGGCGCCGGCGATGCCCATCGCCCCGAGGAACGGAATGCCGGTAACGGTAAGACCGGCCAGCGCGATGATGACCGTGAGCCCTGCGAAGATGACCGCGCTTCCGGCCGTCGCGTTCGCGACCGCCGCCGCTTCTTCGCGCGTCATGCCCGTCTCCAGATTGTGGCGGAAGCGCGAGATGATGAACAAACCGTAGTCGATGCCGACGGCAAGCCCGAGCATGCCGGCCAGCGACAACGAGAAGGAAGGGGCGGAAGCGTAGTGCGAGCCGATGAAGATGAGCATAATGCCGACGGCGAGCGCAATGATCGCGGTCAAGATCGGCAGGCCCGCAGCGACGAACGAGCCGAACGTCACCATCAGGATGACGAAGGCGACGACGATGCCGATTCCTTCGGAGATGCCGCCCGCCGATACTTTGCTCAAGGCAATGGAGCCCCCGCCGAGCTCGGTCTGCAAGCCTTTCGCATTGGGCGTCTCGATCGCCGCCGTCAATCGGTCAAGGGAGGCTTGGGACACGTCGGCCGCGGCGGCCTTGTACGTGACGTTCGAATAGCCGATTCGCCCGTTCTGGCTGATCGTTTTTGCCTCATAGACCGTCGTGATCGAGGCGACATCCGGGTCCTTGGCCATCTCCTGTTCGGTCGCTTGCACGAGCTTTTTTACCGACTCCGAATCGAGCGTCTGGTTTTCGCCCGCTTTGTAAATCACGTGTATCGAACCGCTGCCCGCAGACGAGCTGCCGAACGAATTTTCCATCACGCTCATGGCCTTCTCCGACTTCGTGCCGGGAATGTCCATGCCCCCTTCGAACGCCGAACCCATCGATATGCCGGCCGCAAGGACGGCGACTACGAGCAGCAGCGTTCCGAGCAATACGGTTTTCCGTTTGCGGAACGACCACTTTCCGAGCTTGTACAATACGTTTGCCATCGATCTCTTCCTTTCGCGAATCAAATCTGCTTGATGATGTCCATCATACGGCGGATTCGCGGAGCCGAAATCGTACGGAAGGGCATGCCCTTTCGGGCAAAAAGGGCAGAACGGCAGAAAGGCGGAAAAACAGAAAGGCGGAAAAACAGAAAGGCAGAAAGGCAGAAAGGCAGAAAGGCAGAACGGTAGAAATCAGTAGAGCAGAAGGGTTGCGAGTGCATGAGACGCAAAAGGGGATACGGCATAAAAAAGACGCATTCGGCAGCGCGAGCTGCCAAATACGCCTTGAATCACTTGCGATCGAGCCCTCGCTCCGCCGCCACGGCGACCGCTTGCGCGCGGTTGTCGACGCCGAGTTTGTTGTACAGGCTCGTCAGATGGGCTTTGACAGTTCGCTCGGCGATACCGAGTTCGAACGCGATTTCCTTGTTGCGCAGTCCTTGCGCGATCGCCTTCAGGACAAACCGTTCTTTTTCCGACAGCGGAACGGCAGGCTGCGGCTCGGGGATCGCCGCCTTTACCTGTTTGGCTGCGAATACTCTGGCGAGAATCTCCGGCTGAAGGAGCGTCTCGCCCCGCAGCGCGGAGTCCAGCGTGCGAAACAACGCTTCTCGGCCGGTATCCTTGAGCAAGTAGCCTTTAGCGCCCAGCTCCAGGCCGCGGAGCATCAGCTCGTCTTCATTGTAGGTGGTCAAGATGATGACGGGGACGTCGATCCCTCTCGAGCGCATCTCCCGAATCGTCTCCAAGCCGCCAAGGCGCGGCATGTTGAGGTCCATCAGGATGACGTCGGGCCTCGCGATGCCAAGCTGCTCCAGCGCTTCGAGGCCGTCGGCCGCCTCGAATTGAACTTCATACGCAGGCTCGGTTTCCAGGATAAGCTTCAAGCCCTCCCGAATGTAAAAATGATCGTCCACGATCATCACTTTGCAGCTCATGTCATTCTCCTTCCGGCAGCGGAGCCTGTATCCGTATGCGCGTGCCTTGCGCATCGCTGTCGATCTCGAAGGAGCCGCCGATGATGCGCACGCGCTCCTGAATGCCTACCAATCCGTAGTGTCCCAAATTTCCGCCGATTGTGGCTTTGTCGAAGCCCTTCCCGTCGTCCCGGATGTCGATATGCAGCATGTTGTCCATTTTGCGGATCCGGATCCATGCGTCGCTCGCCTCCGCATGCTTGTCCGCGTTGGTCAGGCATTCTCTGACAATGTGAAGCGCATGCTCGGACAACAGCTTGGACAAAGGAATCGGCGCCATGAGCTCGAGATGAACGCGAAGGCTGCTATGCTGGCGGAAATATTCGATCTCCTCCGAGACGGCTTGAACGAAGTCTACGACGGGCAGCGCCAGCGAACGGAGATCGTCGATGACGCCTCTGGCGTCGGCCATCGTCCTGCGCGCGCGGCCCATCGCTTGACGGACGATCTCCTGCGCCCGCCCGGCACGATCCGACGAGAGGTGGGCATCGGCGGCCTCGAGCTGCATGATCAGCCCGGCCAGCCCTTGCGCGAGCGTATCGTGAAGATCCCGTGCCATCCGCTGCCGCTCGTTGACAAGCGTCAGTTCCTCCACGCGCTGATGGGTAACCTCCAGCTCGGTCAAAAAAGCTTGCGTGCGAAACTGCGACTGAAGCTGCTTGACCGCGAGATTTGTCATCCCGAGAATGACGACG
The DNA here is from genome assembly GCF_042649185.1 of Cohnella sp. GCM10012308. Taxonomy (NCBI): domain Bacteria; kingdom Bacillati; phylum Bacillota; class Bacilli; order Caryophanales; family Paenibacillaceae; genus Cohnella; species Cohnella sp. GCM10012308. The sequence goes on along the minus strand of NZ_JBHRYU010000001.1, from coordinate 366,145 downwards.
CACATCGGAATGTACCAGGCGAAGTAAAAGGGCAAACGCTCGGCGCCGCTCGTGCCGATCGTCGTGGCGATGAACAATAGCAGATTCATGGCAAAGGTGAAAATATAGCCTTTTTTGTCGGGGAAAATCACGAAGCTCTGCCCGACGACGATCGGGCTCAGGGCGGCCAATAACAGCGGGGAGCCATCGGGAACGAGCAGCGCAGCGCCGTTTACGAGCAGCGACTGTACGATCACGTATAACCAGGGCCGCTTGTTCGTAAGCGAATCGGCATGCCAGATCAAGGAGGCGTGAAGCAGGATCAGGCCATTGTAAAACAGAACGTGAACGAGCTGCAGGGAGGCGATGGACTGCACGACGAGCGTTCCGCCGAAGGCGATGGCAATCCAGCCGATGATCGGACCGCGGCTCATCTTCAGGATCGGCGATCTCGCCGAACGCTTGGACCGATCCCTGCTTGCCGTCATGTCCGGATGCCTCCTCCAAGGTGACTTTCGCCGCAAATTGATCTAACTATACCATATCGATCGCATGCAGGATAAAGCATAATTTTCCGCTCATAATCATAGTTCTGCATTCTTTCATGAGGAAATGGCGTACTGTACGATGTTCATGTCAACCGGCAGCCTCTGTAAGCGCGAAGGAGATGATAGGAGGAGCTACATAGCGGCGCATCCCGATTCGAATGCATTCCGGCTATTTTCGCAACGCATCACCGAGCCTTTATGAAGGAGGACAGGATCATGTATAAAGTCGTAACCCGAATCTTGGCATTATTGCTAACCGTCAGTCTGCTTCCCGTAATGGCAGCGCCCGCTGCAGAGGCCGCGTCTCCCGTGACGATTGCCAATCCGGGTTTTGAAAGCGGTCTCACGAGCTGGCAGCAGCTGTGGCCCGACAATCCGGCACAGGTCGTCTCAACGACGGTCCATTCCGGGACCAACAGTCTTCTATTGGACGATACGAAAGCCGACGGCTATTTTGGCGTAAATTCGGCACCCGTTCCTGCGGTTGCGGGGGAACTGTACAAAGTCACGGTAAACGCATATTACGAGACGAATGCGTACGGCGTGCTCGTAATTGCTTTTGACAATTCGCAAGGCCAGTCGATCAAGGATAATCGGGTAGGGGTAGCCGGAGGCGCCGGCAAATGGAGCGAGATGACCGTCTCGCTGCAGGCGCCCGCAAATACGGCTTCCGTCAGGGTCCGCCTGATCACGGGTTTGACGCAAACGGGAAAAGTATATTTTGACGATGTCAAGCTGGAGAAGCTTACGACCTTGAAGGGAACGGTGACGCAGCAAGGCGCGGGAACCCCCGTGCCTTCGGTGAAATTGAGTCTGTACCGGGCGACGGATACCGCATTCGCGAATGCGATCGCAAGCGCGACCAGCGGAGAGGACGGCTCGTACGCGTTGTCGAATATGGATCCTGGCGCCTATGTCATTCGGGCCGTGCGGACCGGATTCGTAACGCAAGTCGTCCAGGTTCAAGTGGCAGAAGGATCAAACGCTCCTTTGAACATTCAGCTGTCACAGGATCCTGCCTCCGTCCCGCGTTCGATCTCCGGTACCGTAACGGAGCTTGCGCACGGCGGGCCGCTCCAGGGCGCGAAGGTCAGCCTCTATAAAGAGACCGATCATACGGCAAGCGCGGCGGTAGCGACCAGCGTTACGACCGGCGCCGACGGGCGCTACGCCTTCCCGGCGGTCGCGCTGCCAGATCGTTATTTTGTCACCGTGGAGAAGTCCGGTTACGTAACGACGCGAGAACCGGTTTACGTGTACGACGAGGCGGTTTTGGACGCCGATGTTCAGGTTCCGGCCGAGCCAACCGTATATACGACTGCATCGATGCCCAAGCCAAGCGGCGGTCACCCCAGACTGTTCGTCCGAAGCGAGGATATTCCAGGAATTCTGGCCAAGCAATCGCTGCCGTTCTTTCAGCCTCTTTTTGCCAATCTGGAAGAACAGCGCAACACGCAGGGCTATACGTCGCGAAGCAGTCTGACGGCCACGGAAAACGAAATGCAGACGTTCGCGTTTCCGGCCGCGGAGGAAGCCCGCTATGTGCGTCTTGTAAGCCGCGGAAGCACAGGGTCAAATACGTTGGCGATCAGGGAACTCGAGGTCTTCAAGGAAGGTTCAGGCGGCGGACGGGAAGAGGTGCCCATACAAGGCGCGACCAGCAGCGCCGTATGCTCGAATTCAAGCGAGTTTGCGCCGGAGAAGGCGATCGATAAAGACGTGAACACGCTGTACTGTAACTTTGACCTGATGGGAACCATCACCTTCGACCTTGGAACTGCGGCTTCCGTCCAATCGCTCGACATTATATTTAACTATGACACGAGCCGCGTCTACTTGTTCGACATTCTCGTGTCCGCGGACAACGCCAACTGGAGGCTTGTCGATCTCGGAATGGGCGGAGGGGCTCTGCCGCCGGCGCCCGCCGGTCAGAGCAATATTATCCTCAGCTTGCTGTCGCAGGTGAACGCCAACGCTTTCGCTTATATGCTGGATCCGGAGCAAAGCGTCGCCCAAGGCCAGAATGCCGTAGATACGGCGATCGCGATCGTGGACACCGTTCAATATAAAGCCTATGACTACAACAACAAGACCGGTCAGCTTCTGGAGATGGTCTCCCTCGTTTACGACTGGTGCTATCCTTTGCTCACGAACGAGCAGAAGGTCCATTTTAAAGACGCCATTCTGCGTTTCGCAGGAGATATGGAGATGCGATATTACGACACCGGCCCCAAAGTGTTTGAATACGCGCTGGGAACGGGGCACGGCGCCGAGGATCAGCTGTTCCGTTATTTGCTGGGCGCGGCGGTCGCAATTTACGACGAGTACCCGAATGTTTATAATCGGGTCGTTCCCGAGTTTCTTAACAAGGCCGTACCGGTACGCGATTATTTTTACGGCTCCGATTCCCACCATCAGGGCGAAGCTTACGGATCGACCCGCTACAGCACGGAGCTGTGGGCAACGACGATTTTCACCAGGATGGGTCTGCCCAGCCCGTTCTCCATCGCGCAGAGCAAGGTGATATACAAGCAAATGTACACGCGCAGGCCGGATGGACAAATCATGCGGGACGGAGACGAATTCAATTCCGTATATACGCCGCTGAACGCGGTGTGGCGCACCCAGCCGCTCGCGATGCTTGCCGCTTCCCTTTTTGACGATCCCTACATCAAAAACGAATTTATGGAGACGTATGTACCGAACGAGATGCCGATCTATGAAATTCTGTTGCTGGACGGGAATACGGCTGCCGAAGCCGAGCCGCCGAATACGCTTCCGCTGACGCATTACTTTAACGATCCGGAAGCATCGATGGTCGCGCGGACGGGCTGGGACGACGTGTCCACGACGACGCACCAGTCGCCTAGCGTGATCGCCGAGATGAAGATCGGCAACCGTCGGTTCGGCAATCATGAGCATATGGATTTCGGCAGCTTCCAGATTTATTACAAAGGCGGCCTGGCGATCGATTCGGGCATTTATTCCGGTAAAACGCCGGACGGCTCGGTAAGCGACTATTTCGGTCCGCACGACCAATATTACAACAAGCGCACGATCGCCCATAATTCGATGCTCGTATACGATCCGAGCGAAGGCACGGTCGGCAACGACGGCGGCCAGCGCTGGCGGGATACGGGGCCGGCGCATAACGGAACCGACGCGCAGACGCTGCAGGACGTATTCGGCAGCAACTACAAATTCGGGGAAGTGCAGGGACATGCGTTCGGGCCCGATCCGATCGCGCCGGATTACAGCTACATCAAGGGCGATCTGACGAGCGCCTATACGGCCAAAATGGAGCAGTACCAGCGTTCGATGATGTTTCTCAACTTGAAGGATTCGACGAATCCGGCGGCGATGATCGTCTTCGACCGGGTCGTCTCCTCCGATCCGAACTTCAAGAAGTACTGGCTGCTGCACAGCATGGAGGAGCCGGTCATCGACGAAGCGACGAAGACGGCGACGATAAAGCGTACGGAGCATGGCGACAGCGGCAAGCTGGTCAATCAAACGCTGCTGCCTGCAGCTTCCAATGCCGTCATCGAAAAAGTCGGCGGTCCGGGGCACGAATTCGACGTGTTCGGCACCAATTATCCAGTCGTTCCTTCCAATCCGAGCAACACCGAGGAACCGGGCGCATGGCGCATCCAGCTTTCGCCGGGTACGCCGGCGAAAGAGGATTTGTTCCTGAACGTCATGCAGGTCATGGACGGCGACAAGCAGCCGCTGCCCGTACAGAAGCTGGACGCCCCTGCGCTTGTGGGGGTACAGCTTGCCGATAAAGCGGTCCTGTTCAGCAAAACGGGCAAACGGTTGTCGGGGTCGGTCGCGTTCGCCGTCTATGCGGGCGCTAACGACACGCAATTCATCGTGACCGATCTCGCGCCGGGCAAGTGGAAAATCAAGCATGACGGCGAGACCCGGTTCGGAACCGTCACGAAGGAAGGCAATGTGCTCAGCTTCAACGGCGCCGCGGGAACGACCTACACGTTGACTTCCGTTACGGACGATTCGGCGCCTGCAGACGCGATCTTTACCGCTAATGTAACGGAGCCGACGAACGCGGACGTTCTCGTAACGATCGACTACCCTGCCGAGGCGGAGATCAAAGAATATAAATTGGGCGCCAGCGGCATCTGGACGGCATATACGGCTCCGATCGTCGTAACCGGCAACGACACCGTGTATGCAAGAGGAACAAGCGCGGGAGGAAATGCGTCCGATGTGACCGGCTATACGGTAAGCAACATTGATAAAACAGCTCCCGTTACGACAGGGACGTTAAGTCCAGCTTCGCCCGACGGCAACGACGGGCGGTACGCGTCAAGCGTAACGGTAAGCTTGACTGCAAGCGATAATGCTTCGGGCGTTGCGAAGACGGAGTATCGGGTAAACGACGGACCGTGGGTGATCGATACGGGCTCCATTCCGCCCTATGGCGAGGGAAGCTATGATTTCGAGTATCGCAGCATCGATCGGGCCGAGAATGTAGAATCTTTGAAGTCGCTCCATTTTCAGGTCGCCGCTGCCGCGCGGATTACAAGCACTTTAACCGGGACCTCGAGCGTCTTGGCGGGCCAGCCGTTCGACGTGACCTACGGCCTAAGCAGCGTTACGCAAGCCGCGTACGCGCAGGAGCAGACCTTCTATTACGATGCCGCGAAGGTCGAATTTCTTTCTGCGGCGCCGCTAAGGAGCGGGCTGTCGATTCTGGCGCAAACCGTAACGCCCGGCCAGGTGCGAATCATTACGGCAAGCACGGGAGCGGGCAACGAAGTATCGGGAACGACGCCGCTGCTGGTGCTGCATTTCAAGGCCAAAACGGCTGTCCAGCCGGGGCTTAGCGTCATTTCCGCAAGCAATGTCATTGTCGCGGACGAGAACGGGATCGAAACCGCGTTAAGCGACGAAACCGTCTACAGCGTACAAGTGATGACGATTGCAGGCGACGTGAACGGAGATGGGAAAGTGAGTATCGGCGACTTGGCTATGGCGGCCGCTTACTATGGGAAAACATCCGCCGATGCGAATTGGAGCGTCTATCGGCTGGCAGACTTGGACGGAGACGGCAAGATAGACATTGTCGATTTGGCGGCAGTCGCCAGAAACATGTAAGTGAAACGCGCTTTGGGGACGGGTGCAGGATGCCCTCCCCTATCTTTTTTCGAGAGGATGAACGAGCCGTGCAACGAAAAATGCTGATATTTAAACTGGCTTTGTTGCTGTGCATATTCAGCGTCTGGCGTTTGCCTCCGAAAGCCGCATTCGCGGAGCAGAATCCTCGTTTTTCGCTATCGATGACCAGCGCTGCCCCGACGGTGAACGATACGTTTCAGGTTACCGTGAAGGGAGCGGATTTGAACGATGTGTACGCCTTCGAACTGAATTTAAGTTACGATGACAAGCGTTTGCGGTTTGAGCGCGCGGACAGCGGCAGCGCCGGATTCGCTACGGACCCTGTCGTGAAAGACGGCACCGTTCAAATTGCGCATACGCAAATCGGTCAGACAGCGGGAAAGAGCGGCAGCGTGACATTGACTACGATTACATTTAAAGCGATCGCAGAGGGAGCGGCTGAGATCAAACTTTTAAGTTTGAAGCTTGTGAATTCCCAGTTAGCCGCAACTGTCGTTTCAAGCGGGGCAGGCGCGGTTGCTGCCGTGGACGGCGGTCGGCAGAGCCCGACGCCCGAAGCTACGCCAACGGCCGCATCGACTTCGACGCCGGCCCCGACGACAACGCCGGCCCCGACGACAACGCCGGCCCCGTCGACAACGCCGATACCGACGCCAACGTCCGCGCCGTCATCAGCGCCATTACCGTTTTTGAATGACAAAATAAACCTGGATGCGATTAAGGCGCTCGCCCAAAAAGCAGATTCCGCACAGACCGTTGCGTTTAAAGACGTGCCTGCTCAAGCGAGGTATGCAGCAACGATCGGGATAGCCGCAAGGTTCGGAATCGTTAAGGGATACGCGGACGGAGCGTTCCGCGCGGATGCTTCTGTAACGAGAGCGGAATTTGCGAGCATGTTCGCAAAGGCGTTTGGTTTATCGGCCGCGAGCGTTTCTGGTTTTGAAGATGTCGATGGACATTGGGCGGCCAATGAGATCAACGCCTTAAAAGCAAGCGGCATTATAAACGGTTACCTGGACGGGTCCTTTAAGCCCGATCAGATGATTACAAGGGCAGAGATCGCATCCATGCTTTCGAGCGTAATGAATACGAGTTCGGTCCAAAACCCGGCCAAGTTCAAAGATGTTCCAGGCAGTTGGGCGGAGCGTGCCATCGATGCGTTATCCGATAGGGGAATCGTCAAAGGCGATGCAGACGGGTCTTTCAGGCCGGGATCGCATGCGACCAGACTGGAGTCGCTGCTCATGATCATGCGGATGCTTGACAAGAGTCTTGAATTTTCGCTTGAAATAGAGGATTAACGCAGCAACGCCGTCTTCGCTTACCGGCTTCATCAGCCTCGACCGTTTCGATCGAGGCTTTTTTGCGTCCGGTTCAGCCTTGCCGGAATCGCATCCGGAACGCCTTGGGCGTCGTGCCGACCTCTCTGCCGAAGCAGCGGACGAAGTAAGGAAACGAGCCGAAGCCGGTCTCCTCGGCGATGCGTCCGACGGATTCGTTCGTATCGATCAGCAGCCGCTTGGCTTGTTCGATGCGGTAGCGCGTCAAATACTCGAGCGGCGTATAACCGAAGGCGCGCTTCATGCAGAGGGACACATAGTTGGAATGGAAATGAAGCGACTCCGACATCGACTTGTACGTCAACGCGTCCCGGTAATTCCGGCGCAAATAAGCCGCGGCTTCTTCGGCGATCGTCAGGTAGGAGTCGCGCTCGGGCATCGTCGTGTCTTCTTGCAGGCGCAGCAGCAGTTCCTGGAAGACGAGCTGCTGCCGCCATTGCGAAGGCGACGAGGCGTCCGCCTGCAAGGACAGCAGCCGCCGCAACCAGACATAGGCGGCATCCGGCGACGCCAGCTTCCCGGAACGCGGCAAATAATACGCGAACCGGTGAATCTCGTAAAGTGCGTCGTCGGAGTGAAGATCGGTGGGTCGCAGATCGGCGAGCGCCAGCTCCCGGTCCGTTTCGTGCCAGCTGCCGAGCGTCTGGAAGTGGACCCAGAAAAAATGGGTTTCTTCCAGGCAAGGCCCCGTCGACCGATGCGCGCGGTCCGGCCGCAGCAGAGCGAACGAGCCCGCAGGAATCTCGATCGCTGCCGATTCCTCGGCCATATAGAGACATCCGTCCGTCACGATCAGCAGATCGAACACGCCGATGCCCGATCGGTCGGAGTGCCGCCCGCCTGCAGGATAAGTGTCTTCTCCGCAGTAGATGAAGTGCGGCAAGGGCGGAGAGATGAATTGGAACATTCGGTACCCTCCAGTGCAGATGATCGTTCTTCTATTTTGCCTTTTAAACAGTATAAAGAAAAGGAGAGGGCAAGTCTGCAATCGCACAGATAAGGTTGCGATCGGACAATTTTTGTGTGCGTTAGGCTATCGGCTTGCATCGAAGAAGCGTGCTATATTCAAGTCGTCGAAACGCGATGCGAGAGATCCGAAGACGAATCCGAAACCGAAGACGAAATCGAAGACGAAATCGAAGACGAAATCGAAGACGAAATCGAAGACGAAATCGAAGACAAGCGAGGTGCAAGACCTTTGACAGAAACCTATGCCGCATTCGAAGCGTTACCGCTCGGCGCCATCAAACCCCGCGAGTGGCTGCGCGATCAATTGCGCATTCAAGCGGACGGACTAACCGGGCATCTGGACGAACACTGGGCGGACGTCGGGCCTGATAACGGCTGGCTCGGGGGCAAGGGAGAGAGCTGGGAACGGGGTCCATATTATTTGGACGGATTGCTCCCGCTCGCATACCAGCTCGAGGACGAGCTGCTGATCGCCAAAGCAAAGCGCTGGATCGAATGGTCGCTCGCCAGTCAGCGGGAGGACGGCTCGTTCGGTCCGCAAATGAGGGAATTGGCGAGCGGCGTGGACAAGAATCATGACTGGTGGCCATACATGATCATGCTGAAGGTGATGACGCAATATGCGGAAGCCACGGCGGATCCGCGGGTCGTCCCGTTTATGACGTCGTTTTTCCGTTATGCGCGCAAGACGATCGAAGGGCAGCCCTTGCTGGAGTGGGCGGAGGCCCGCGGCATGGAGATGCTGCTGAGCATCCAGTGGCTGCATCGAAGGACGCAGGACGCGTTTTTGCTGGAGCTCGCCGAGATCGTAGCCGGACAGACGACGGGCTGGACCGAAGTGTTCCGCGACTTTCCGTTCTGGCGGAAGGTCGAGCAGTGGGATTTGAAGACACACGTCGTTAACGTCGCGATGGGCATCAAGGCGCCGGGCGTGCGCTACGAGCTTACGGGAGACGCGAGGGAAAAAGAAGCCGCGCACCGCGGCATCGACAGCCTGATGACCTACCACGGGCAGGCCCATGGCATGTTCTCCGGCGACGAATGGCTGTCCGGCACGCATCCGAGCCAGGGCGTCGAGTTGTGCGCCGTCGTGGAGTATATGTTCTCCATGGAGCAGCTCGCCCGCGTGTTCGGGGATGGCCGGTTCGGGGACATTCTGGAGAAGGTCGCGTTTAACGCCTTGCCCGCGGCGATCTCCAGCGACTGGACGTCCCACCAGTACGACCAGCAGGTGAACCAGATGATGTGTAACGTCGCGCCGCGCGCTTGGAGCAACGGCGCCGACGCGAACGTATTCGGACTGGAGCCGCACTTCGGCTGCTGCACGGCGAATATGCACCAGGGGTGGCCGAAATTCGTCTCGCATCTGTGGATGGCTGACCGCGCCGGCGGACTGGCGGCGATCTCCTACGCGCCTTGCACGGTGAAGGCGGAAGTGGGAGCAGGGCGCGTCGCAGTCGCGGAACTCGAGGTTTCCGGCAGCTACCCGTTCCGCGAATCGGTCGAGATCTCGCTTAAACTGAGCGATCCGGCTGCCTTCGGCATTTCGCTTCGGATTCCCGCGTGGTGCGAGAATCCGACGCTGACGGTGAACGGCGAGCGCATCGAACTTGAGGTCAAGAGCGGCTATGCCGCAGTGACGCGCCATTGGGAGAGCGGCGACCGCTTGACGCTGCGCCTGCCGATGACGGTTAAGACGGTCACGCGCAATTTATACGCGGCAAGCGTCGAAAGGGGGCCGCTCGTCTACGCGCTGCCGATCCAGGAGAACTGGCAGCTTCTTACGAAGCGGGAGCGATTCCACGACTGGGAGATTTACCCCGGTTCTTCTTGGAAATACGGCTTGTTGTCCGGCAGCGAGTTCGCGGTCGAAACGGCCGATGTCGCCTATCAGCCGTTCGGCGCCGGCCAATCGCCCGTGCGTCTCAAGACGAAAGGACAGCTGATCCGCGATTGGAAGATGGAGGGCAACAGCGCGGGTACGCCGCCGCTGCACCCGAATGCGGAGGGCCGACCGATCGCGGAGCTGGAACTCGTTCCGTATGGAAGCGCCAAGCTGAGAATCGGAGAATTTCCAGTGATCGGACACCCGCTGGAAGCAAGGCGCCATAAGTAAGGAAATTACAATTTCAATCTCGATCTTAATCGCAATCTCAATCTCAATCTCAATCTCAATCGCAAACGGGACGAAACGGACAATAGTCTGCGTCGTCCTGTTTGCTTTTGCCATTTCGGGAGATATCCCGCATAAAAATATAAACAGGAGAGAGGGCGGGAGGCTTCGAGCGAATATGACGATGAGACCGATTGGCGTATTAATTGTGGACGACGAATATCCGATCCGCGAGGAGCTGCGCGCGTTTCCGTGGGAGACCTGCGGCGCGACGCTGATCGGCGAGGCGGAAAATGGCGAGGAGGCGCTGTCTCTATGCGCGAAGCATTCGCCGGACATCGTCGTGACCGATATTACGATGCCGATCATGGACGGCTTAACCTTTATCCGGGAGCTGCGCAAAAGCCATCCCGTCACGCAGATTATACTACTGACGTGCCATAGCGACTTCGGATATGCGAGGGAAGCGATCGCGCTCGGCGCGTCGGATTACATCCTGAAGGTGTCGCTGGACGAGGAAGAGCTGAAGCGGGCGCTTCGAAAGGCCGGCGAGAAACTGCAGCGGGAGCGGATACACTTGGGCAGAGAAATGATGCTCCGCAAGCTGAAGGCGGCGAAAAGATTGGAGATGCAGTTGAAGGAGCGCTTCGACGCAAACGGCAGAGAGCGTCGGACGGCGCAGGCCGACATCGCGCCCGAAGATTGGACGCTTTTAGGCTTCTCCGACGAGCGGCAATCTTTGCGGCTTGTCCTGCTCTGGCTGACGGCTACGGAGGACGAGCTCCAGAGCGCGCAGGAGTCCGTTCAGGAGGCGCTGCTCGATTTCGAACGGCGTACGCCGTCTTGCAAGACCTGGTTTCCGATGAGAAGCGGCGAATACGCCTTGTGGTTCTCGGAAGCCGAGGAGCCCGAGGCGGTCGGGCTGCGCCTGGAACGACTGCTCGGACCGCTGCCGGCCGAAGCAGAAGGCAAGGAGGGGGCGCCGGTCGGGAAGCGCCGCATCGGGCTATCGGCGACGGTGGGCGGTTTGGCCGTGAGCCGAGCGGACGTTTGGGCGCTTCTTGCGGCCGCGTCCTGGTGGCGGGAGGCGGATTTTTACGACGCAGTCTCCTCGCCAAGGATAAAAATAGGCTCGCCCAAGCCGCTCTCCGAGCTGGAGCCCGCGCATCGGCGACATTTGTCCGGATTGCTCGGCCAAGCCGGGATGAATGCCGACCGTCTGTTGCGGACGATGAAGGACGATGTCGCTCCGTGGTGCGCCGGTCGCCGTTTTCGTCCGGCCGCCCTCAAGCGGTGGCTCGCCGGCTGGACGACCGAGTGGCTAGCGCGATCGCGGCCGGGCCGGCCCGATCCGCATGGCGATCTCGTCGGCGCCTTGGACTGGGGCGAGCTTGAGACCCGTTGGGCCGGCCTTGTGGGCTCGTCCCCGGAAGCCGGACCGCGCCGCGAGATCTTCGAAGCGCGGAGCTGGATTCAGGCGCATTTGCGGCAGCCGCTGTCGCTGCCGATCGTCGCCGCGCAGATTGGCCTCGGGCCCGAGTATTTCGGCAGGCTGTTCAAGGAAGAAACCGGGGAATCGGTGCATCAGTTCGTGCTTCGGCTCCGGATGGAGAAAGCGCTGAAGCTGCTGCGGGAAACCGACTTGAAGGTGTATGAAGTTGCGGAAGCCGTAGGCATTCCGAACTATCGCTACTTTACGTCCACGTTCCGCAACTGGGCGGGGGCGGCGCCGACCGACGTGAAGCGTCTGGGGTATCCGGCCGAACGAGGCGGAGACGGGAGGGAGGACCGGACATGAAGCTTATCGCCCGGTTTAGCCATATGGGGATCGCCACGAAGCAGTTTTTTTATTTGTTCACGGTCACGCTGCTGCTGTTTCTGTTGCTCGCCTGGAGCAACCTGAGCGAAGCGGAGACGCTGCTGAAGGATCAGGTCACGAAGGATGCGGAGCTGCTCGTGGCGAGGACGAATCAATACATCGACGCGACCCTGGACAACGTCGAAAACATTTTGCTGCTGCTCTCGACGAGACAGGACCTGCTGGAATCCGGCAGCGAAACGGAGGCGGTGCGCACGCTGCAGAGCTTCGCCGATTACAACAGCTCGGTCGTGCGGACGCTGTACTTCGTGCGGAGCGACGGCAAAGTTCTTTCCAATACCCAAGTCAATTACGATATTATCGGAAATCCCCATCTAGAGGCGCTGTACGCGCAGGCGCTTGACAATTATGGCTCGATCCAGGTAAGCGAACCGTACATTTCTCCGCTGTCAGGCCGTACGCTCGCCTATATGATGCCGGTCAAAGACCGGAACAATGAAGTGCAGGGCGTCATCATTGCCGAGCTCGGACTCGATCTTCTCGTATCCCGCATCTCGCCGCTGATCTATCAAGCCTTCACGCTGGTTACCGCAAACGGCAACGTCATTAACCGCATGGAGGCGGGCGAACGGCTCCTGCCCGTCATGCCGGGAACCTATCCGCCCGAGCTGCTCCCCGCGTTCACGGCGAAGCTGCCGGGCCTTAAAACCGGAGCGGACGACATGACCGTAAACGGGGAACGGCTCATCGCCGTGAAATCGGCGAAAAACCGGCTGGGCTGGTCGCTGATCGCTTTTATTCCGGAAGACAGCTTCTACAAGGATTTGCAGCCGCTCTACGGCAATTACCGCAATGCGACCATGCTGTGGGTCGTGATATTGCTTTTCAGCGCCTATATGCTGTCGCGGACGCTGACGAGGCCAATCCGGGGACTGGCGAACAAGATGGACCGTCTGCATGACTTCCAGGTCGTCTCCAGGCTGCCCGAGGACCGCCGCGACGAGATCGGCAAGCTCGCGAGAAGCCTGAACGCGATGCTCGCGCGGATCCAGCATTTGCTGCTTGAGACCAGGCGCGCGGAGGAAAAAAAGAAGGAATACGAGCTGAAGATGCTGCGCAGCCAGATCGCGCCCCATTTTTTGTACAATACGCTCGCTTGCATCAGCAGCATGGCCAAGCAGCAGAAGATCGACGATGTCAGGCAGACGATCCGTTCGCTGGTCGGCCTGCTCACCTTCAGCTTCGACAGGCAGAGCGAATTCGTCACCCTGGAGGAGGAGCTCGAAGGCCTTCGCATGTACATGCACATCCAGCAGGTACGTTACGGCGCCAAGTACGGCTGCCGGATCGAGATTGAGCCGCAGCTGCTGCAGCTGCGACTGTTGAAGCTTACCTTGCAGCCGCTCGTCGAAAACGCTTTGTTCCACGGCCTCGCCCCGAAGAGCGGAGGGAGCGTCGTCGTAAAAGGGAACGTGCACGACGGGCGGCTGCGGCTGTACGTCCGCGACGACGGCATCGGCATGGACCGGAGCGACATTCGGGCCGTCTACCGCAAGCAGGCCGCCGAGCCTTCCCGGCATTCTTTTACCGGCATCGGCCTCGCGAACGTTCACGAACGGATCCGCATCCACTTCGGCGCGCCGTACGGTTTGCGCATCGGCGGACGGAAGGGCGTCGGCACCGTCGTGCGCGTCGAGCTTCCGCTGTCCTTCCAAAGCTAAAATGCGTACAGGTTGGAAAGTCGAACATTTTTACGGTTTTTGTGCATAACCGGAGAGGCGGGGTTTGTCATACACTAATTTCAGATAACGCTTACATCCAAGCCGAGCCATCTGAAAGGAGGATCGTATGGCCCTTACTGTCCTGCGAAAATATTGGCCCTTTTATGTCATGCTGCTGCCCGGCGTAATATTTTATCTCGTCTTTCGGTACCTCCCGATGTACGGCATGGTGATCGCTTTCAAGGATTTTTCGATGACGGACGGCATTTTGCACAGCCCCTGGGCGAATCCCTGGTACAAGCATTTCCAGACGTTCTACGAGTCGCCCTACTTCGGGGAATTGCTGCGGAATACGCTGCTGATCAGCCTATACAAGCTCGTCTGGGGCACGATCCCGCCGATTCTGCTCGCGCTGCTGCTGAACGAGTGCCGGGTTCGCTGGCTGCGGTCCATCGTTCAGACGCTGACCTATATGCCGCATTTTCTGTCCTGGGTGATCATTTTCGGAATCTTGATCGCGCTGTTCTCTCAAAACGGCGGCATCGTGAACCGGTGGCTCGTCGAGGCCGGCGGCAGCTCCTATCCTTTCCTGACGTCGACCGAGACGTTTCGCAGCGTGCTGGTCGGATCGGAGGTTTGGCAAAATCTGGGCTGGGGAGCGATTATCTACCTGGCGGCCATGGCGGGCATCGATCCGACGCTGTACGAGGCGGCAAGAGTGGACGGCGCAGGCCGGCTACGGATGATCTGGCATATTACGATCCCCGGTATCCGCAGCGTCATCGTTTTACTGTTTATTTTAAAGCTCGGCCATCTGCTCGACGCCGGCTTCGACCAGATTTATATTCTCTACAATATCCAGGTGTATCCGGTCGCCGACATCTTGGACACCTGGGTGTACCGCACGGGTCTGCAGCAGCTGAATTTCAGTCTTGCCTCCGCGGTCGGGTTGTTCAAATCGCTGATCGGCATGGCGCTTGTCCTGTTTGCAAACAACGTGGCCAAGAGATGGGGGGAAGGGATATGGTAAAAGGCCTGGATGACAGATTGTTCAACATCTTCATGTACGCCGTACTCGTATTTTGCGCCCTGCTGGCCATATTCCCGATCTTGTACGTCATCTCCGTATCGATCACGCCTTTCGGCGAGGTGCTGCGCAACGGGGGATTTATTCTTATCCCCAGGGACGTAACGTTTTCCGCTTACAAAACGCTGCTGACGCAGTCGAATCTGCCGCAGGCGTTTAAAATCACCGTGCTGATCACCGTGGTCGGCACCGCCGTCAACCTTGCATTGACGGGCCTGATGGCGTATCCGCTCAGCCGCAAAAACTTGCCCGGCCGCCGGCTCATTTTGCTGATGATCGTCTTCACGCTGATTTTTAGCGGCGGCCTGATCCCGACTTATCTGATCGTCAAAAACGTCGGCCTGATCGATTCGATCTGGGCGATGATTTTGCCGAATGCGATATGGAGCTTTAACGTCCTGATCATGAAAAGCTTTTTCGAGGGTCTGCCCGAGGAGCTGTTCGAATCCGCGCGCCTCGACGGGGCCAAGGAGTTCCGCATCCTGTGCCGGATCGTCGCGCCGCTTTCGGTACCCGTCATTATGACCGTCGGCTTGTTTTATCTTGTCGGCCACTGGAACGAGTTTTTCCAGGCGATCTTCTACGTGACCGACCGGACGCTGTTCCCGCTGCAGGTGATCGTGCGAGAAATTTTAATGCAAAGCCAGCAGCCGCTTGAAAATGCCGAAAATATTACGCCCACGCAAACCATGCAGATGGCTTCCGTCATGATCGCCAGCCTGCCGGTGCTCGTCGTGTATCCGTTTATCCAGAAGTACTTCACCAAAGGCATGCTGCTCGGCTCGATCAAAGGGTGACCCGGTCGCCGTCCGGTTACTGGCCAGACGGATGGAGGCCGCTCCAATATAGCGTATGAAAGGGGTTCGCCATGTCCTCGAAATCAATCAAACGGGCGTCCGCTCTGTTGACGTCCTTCGCGTTGCTCGGCGCCGTCGTCTCAGGGTGCGGCAACGGAGGCGGAAGCGAAGCCTCCTCGTCGCCTGCAAGCCCGTCGTCCGCATCGAATCCGCCAAACACGGATTCCGCATCGCCCACTGCCAGCGCCAATACCGACAAAAAGATCAAGCTGGAAGTGATCGAGACCGGCAACAATCTTCCTCCGCCCGATCAGGACATCATCAAGAAGGAACTGGACAAAGCGCTGAACGTCGATTTTAACCTGACCGTATACGCCTCCGGCGACGACTACAAAAATCAGCTGAACGTCCGGATGGCCTCCGGCAACTTCCCGGATTTGTTCGCGCTCGACAGGCAGCAGCTGATCGAGTTTTCCAAACAGGGCTTGCTGCTGGACTTGACGCCCTATATGGACCGGCTGAAGCAGGTGACCGATTTTATCGGCGAGGAAAACGTCAAGAAAGGGGCGGTCGGCGGCAAGGTTTACGCGATATCCAAAAGCTCGCAAATTCCCTACAACACGTACTTCATCCGCAAGGATTGGCTCGACAACCTGGGACTGGAAGTGCCCAAGACCATCGAAGACCTGAAGGCCGTAGCGGCGGCCTTTACGAACGACGATCCGGACAAGAACGGCAAAAAGGATACGTTCGGTCTGACGGGGGCCGAGTTGAACGGGGCGTTCGCGCCGGTATTCGGCGCCTTCGGCGTCGGTACGCCGGGCTCGGTCTATGAAAAGGACGGCAAGCTCGTAAACGCGCTGTACGATCCGGCCATGAAGGATGCGCTCGCCTTCATCAAGGATATGATCGCGACGGGCTCCGTCGATCCGGAGCTGCTTGCCAATACGGCGATGCAGCATCAGGAGAAGGCGTTCAAGGGCCAGGCCGGCATCATCTGGATCGATTGGCCGAACATGACGAAGGAAAACATGATCGAGCAGATCAAAGCCGTTAACCCGAAAGCGGAATGGATTCAGATCGAGCCGCCGGCCGGCCCTGCCGGAAAGTTCGACGGAGCCTGGGAAATCGGCAATACGCCGGGACGGTACGCGATTCCGAAGGCGCTCGAGAAGGATCCTGAGAAACTGCAGCGCGTATTCGATCTGCTGAACTATGTGTCCGATCCGGCAGGCGGATCGATGCTCGTGCAGTTCGGCGTCGAAGGGACGCATTATACGAAGGACGGCGACAAAGTCGTCATGACGGATAAGGCGGGCGAAGTCGGCTACTCGTGGCTGTACCAGTTCACGGGCCGTCCCGAAATGGCTTATTTGCAGTCGAAATTCGTGCCGCAGGCCGCATTTATCAAATTTGCCAACGATCAGCCGCGCATTCAAACGCTGAACGGGTTCGTCGATCTGCCCGAGGATTATGTCGCCTCCGACGCAGACCGTTATATCAAGGAAGAGCTCGCGAAGTTCGCGTACGGGCAGCGTGACCTGGGCGAATACGACAAGTTCCTCAAAACCCTCGAAACGACGATGAAATATAAGCTGTTCATGGATGCGGCCCAGGAGCAGCTCGCCGCGCTCGGCTACGGAAACAAATGAATAAGAGCGGAGGTGCAAGCGAAGTGAATCAAGAGATCGACCGCAAGCAGCCGGATATGCCGGCGCTGAAGAGGCAGTTCGAGGAACAGGGCTATCTGCTGCTGCCGGGCGTGCTGGACGAGGCGCGGGTCAGGCGGCTGAACGAGGCGGTGGACGCCGTCTTGGCGGAGGAAGAGGAAAGTCTGTCCTACAATATTTATAACAGCGTGGAGCGCCATCCGGAATTTCTGTCTCTGATCGACGAGCCGACGGTCCTGCCGCTGGTCGTCAACCTGCTCGGCTACAATATCCAGCTCCATATCTCGCATCTTACCGTGAGAAAGCCGAATCCCGAGCTGAAGAAAACGGCGACGAACAGCTTTATCGATTGGCATCAGGACGGTCCGCATCCCCAGTTCCCTAAAACGAGCGGACTGACCGCGACGTACTATATTAAGGCCTGCTATGTGCTGAGCGATATGTCGGAGCCGAACCGGGGCAATACGAAGCTGATACCGGGAAGTCACAGGAAGCCATTTGACCCAAACCATAAAGACGTAAATCTCGAGCTCGAGGATGAAATGCAGCTGTGCGGCAAGCCCGGGGACGTGTTCCTGTTCGCGCAAAACGTATGGCATGCCGGCGCTCCCAATACGTCCTCGTTTACCCGCCGCCAGCTGTTCATGGGCTACAGTCCGCTTTGGATGCGGCCGATCGATTATCATCAAGCCTCAGGCAAGCTGCTCGAGGACGCAGATCCGATCCGCCGCCAGCTTCTCGGCAGCATCAGCGACGACAAGTTCAAATATTATGTCCCGCAAGAATCCATGGTGCCGCTCAAGGCGCTATACCAGGTCTGAATAACCCGCAGTTTTATTCGTAGAAAGCGCTGCAGACGAATCCCGTCTACCGTGCTTTCTTTTTTTATCCTTTGCTTGTGCAAGTCATTTTGGGGAGGCGAACATCATGGAAACTCGGCATACGTTTCGTTTTTGGCCGCTCCTTTTGGCTTTCGTATTGGCAGCCGCATTTCTTGTTCCGACCGCCAGCATTCATGGCGAACAGCCCGGAGCCGTGCTCCGGACCGGCAACTATTATTTCAGTCTCGCGCCCAATGGAGGCAATTCTCCGGACTACAACGCAACGGGGATCATCCCTGCTTCTACGGGCAAGCTGCTCGACGGATCGGCGACGACCTATGCGGGATGGATGGGCAACGGCAGCTTGCCGGGAACGGTGCAGGTCGTTATCGATCTGCTTAAAGACTATCCGCTGGACCGCATCAACGTCGTCATGAATTCTCCGAACAGCTATTGGGGGTTCAAGGAGATCGTCGTCAAATACCGGCCGGAGGCGAATACGGATTATTATTATCTGGCCGGGAAGCATGTCAGAACCGGTACCGCGCTCAATTACGCCGTGAACTTTCCGCTTCACGATGCCGTCGCCCGGTTTATCGTCATCGACATGAAGCGGTCGCATGCTTACCAGCACATTCCGCTGAGCGAGGTGCAGATCTATCGGGGCGTCGGAGACGAAGGGCAAAGTCCCGGGCCCGCATTGACGCTAACGGAGCTGCAGGACGAGATGAAAAAGGACGGCCTGATGGCGGACCGGTACGGGCAGTGGATCTATGACGATTGGCCGGGCAAGGTGACGACCGACGCGCAGCTGCAGCAGGAATATGCGACAGAAGCCGCCGCGCTTGCGGACGTCGAGCTGGATTCGGATATTTACGATCCGTACGGCGGAATCAAAGCGCTGGAGAGACAGACCGCGAGCGGTTATTTCAGGCTTCAGCAGATCGACGGCATTTGGTGGTTTATTACGCCGGACGGGTATCCGTTTATTATGAAAGGCGTCGATGCCGCCAGCATTTGGGAGTGGGGGTACGGGACGCCGCTCAAAAAATCGGACGGTACGCCTCGACGGGTGTTCGAGGAGCTCCCCGACCCGACCCTCTATGCGGATGCTTATTCCAATGACGCCAACGGCGAACGGGTAAGTCTTTTGACGACGAATATCATGAAAAAATACGGCTCCGACTATGAAGCGAAGTGGGAGGATATCACGAAAAAGCGGCTGATCGACTGGGGCTTTAACGCATTCAGCAAGTGGTCGAAGCCGAACACGCTTACGTTTCCTTACCTGATGGTTCTGCAGGACCCGCCCACGCTGAAAAGAATCGATTGGACGTACGACGTTTTCGATCCGCAGGCCGAATCGACGATCGAGGCTTCGCTTCAGACGCAGCTCCAGTCGGCGGCCAGCGATCCCTGGCTTATCGGTTATACGTATGATAACGAGGCGGGTTGGAACGCCGACATCGTCGCGAAGGTGCTGGGTTTCGGCGCGGATTCGCCCGCAAAGGCAAAGTTCGTCGAGCTGTTCGCCGAGCGGCATAATCAGGATCTCGCGGAGACCAATCAAATACTGGGGACGAACGCGGCTTCGTTCGAGGATTTGAAAGCGGTTCCGATCACGCTGTCCAAGGTTCCTTCCGCCGACGTATCGGCCTTTATCAAGCTTGCGTCCAGAACCTATTACTCTACGGTCAGAGCGATTATCGCGCGTTACGATACGAATCATTTATTTCTGGGCTCGTCGGTCGTGCCGACCTGGCGTACCAGCCTTGATTGGGATGCGGCATCGATGGCTTACGTAGACGCGTTCTCGGTCGACAATTATACGAACGATCCGAATTGGATGGCACGCTATCAGGACTATGGCAAGCCGCTGCTTAACCTGGAGCATACGTTCAGCACGACCCAGCACGGTCTGTCCGCGGTCAATGCGGCAACGAGCGTTCCGACTGTCGCGGACCGGGGGCTCAGCTACAAAGCCTTTGCGGAAGGTCAACTGAATAACCCGCTCTTTGTCGGCTCCGGGTGGTTCTCCTACTACGATCAGGCCGTGACCGGACGGAAGGACGGCGAGAACTTCAACATCGGCCTGGTCAATCAGCAGGATCAGCCGTACGCAGATATGATCGACATTATGAAAACGACCAATGCCGGACTGGAAGCCGTGCACCAGGGCGCCGAACAACCTGCTGATCCGGAGGTTCCGCTGGACATTATCGTAGACAATCAGGACAGCGGATTCGTCGCGGATGCGGGCTGGGTATCCAGCAGCTATTCGGCATCACGCTTCGGCGCAGACTATGTTCACAGCAACAAGCTGGCCAATAAGAAGGCGACGTGGACGCCATACGTGACGATTCCAGGCGAGTACAACGTCTATATGCTGTGGAATGCAAGCGCGGACCGCGCCTCGTCCGCACGCCTGGAGATCGGATACGACGGCGGTACCGATACGACAAAAACCGTGAATCAGAAGACGAACGGCAATCAATGGGTATGGATCGGCGCCTACCCGTTTGAAGCCGGGACAGACCAGTATGTAAAAATAACGTCGGCGTCCACGACCGAGTATACGATCGCCGACGCCGTTAAATTCTCGTTAGCTTCCGCGGATCCGTTCGGCGCGACGCATAATCCCGTCCCTTCGAACGGCACCGCAGATCCCGTCGTTGCTCTGGACGAAACGGACGGAAGCCACGTTCAAACCGGGAGCTACCTGTTAACGGGCCAAGCGAACGAGGGCGTCAAGCTGGAGGTTAAGCTGAACGGCGCAGCGCAGACGACGCCATACGGAACGCGCTATGTGAACGTATTCCAAGTTCCGCTTAATCTGACGGAAGGGACCAACACAATCAAGCTTGCGGCGACCAGCCGGAGCGGAAGGACGTCGGAGCTGACGCTTAATCTGCTGGCTTCAGATTAAAAATTCACCTGTGTCCAATACGGACCGCCGGTCAGGCGCGAGCGCTGGCCGGCGGTCTGCGCTTGCATGCGCTTTTCCGCTGCAATCGCTCGATCCGAGGCACGTTCGACCGGAGCTAGCGATTATGCCCCGAGAGGAACCTATGCCAGACTTTATGCTGGGGCGTCCATCGCTTTTTGCAGCGTTTGAACGATATCCCCTTGCGTCATGTTGTTGCGTCACGTCGGTGTGTCAGGCTGTTGCGTCAAGTTGTTGCGTCAGGTCGTTCTGTCAGGTTCGAGACGGTATGGGTACGCAGCTCCCAGTCAAATCCACCACTACGCTCAAGTCCAATCCATCAAATCAAATCCATTTCATATCGTTTCCGCTCGCGATGGAATATCCCGTTCGAAAAGGCAAGCTGAAAAGCGAGGAGGGTTGCACCCGACGCTTCGCGCCTACATGGCACGACGATTAGGTTGCATGGGACGCCTGTAACCCCACTTTAACGGACGTATGCCGGATCTAGGTCCAACCAGGCCCCGGTAGGTAATTCTGCTTGTCGTACCGCAGCATCCGATGAGCTCGGCCAATGCTGTAGCTCGGCATGACAGGCGAAAAGAGAACTCGTTCAAATAGGCCTGAAGATGCTTCGGGCCTATTCCGCCGAACGTCCAGGAAAGCCAGCGCACCGCTTCCCGCCAGGCGATATGTAGAGCCGTCCGTCCATGGTGGCCGCGCTCGAGCCTTGTCACATGTCCGGCAGGAAGCCCGCCGAAGACATGTTTTTGCACAAATCGCTCCGCGGCTTCCTCGCCGTCCGTCAATCCTCTTCTAGCCGTATCGCTTCCTTCCGGCCCGTCGACGGCTTTCATTTTAAGATGAACGAGTTGCTCCGCTTCATTGAGAGAGGCGCCTACCACGACCGGCTGGGGCTTTAATGACTCTTGGGCGTGGGAGCTGCCAAGATGACGGTGGTATTCGTAGCCGTAAATTTCCCCAAGCAGGTGTACGGCCCCTTCGAGCGGACGATCGCGATCCCATTGGCCGATGGCGTGACGAAGCTTATGGTTGATCAGCCACGCGGTCTTGTACGTCACCTGGATCAGCTCGGCCAGAAGCTTGGCGCTGATGCCGAGCTGCATCAAGTACATCGCATGGAACCACTTGGTGAGCGGCGTGCGGGAGCCCTCCAACGCCGTGCCGGCCGTTAGTGAGGTCTGATGGCAGCAGGAGCGGCATTCGAAAAGCCGTCGCCCGCGAGACGACACCTCATAATATTGAGAATGCGCGCAGCGGGGGCAGCGAAAACCATGGGGCCACTTGGCGGCGAAAAGAGCGCCCTCGCAGTCGTCCTGACGATAAACCGGCATTGAATCCAGAATCGAAATACGACTGGGCACAGAGCTGTCTCTCCTTTAACAGGAACATTTGTTCTTATTATAAACGAAAAATGAAGCGATGTACAAGGGACGAAAATGTTTTAAGGGGAGCGTGAATAGTCAGCGGTGGGGGGGGCGACAGTGTCAACCGAGGTCATACAGCTAAAATGAGCATAAGCGCTGAGATGAATGACTAGCATGGCGAGGCTGCGATCCTTGCGGACCTTGCGGACCTTACCGAAGGGGATATCGTTAAAACGGCGGAAAGACAGGTGTCTTTAGCCGGAAGAAGCACGCCCGGTCCGCTCAGCCCTTCGGCACCCTTCGATAATCGGTTGGCGATGTACCCATCAGCTTTTTGAACATGCGCGAAAAGTAATACGGGTCTCCGAATCCGACGGCCGCGGCGATTTCTTTGACGGACAGACCGGTCAGGCTCAGCAGCTGGCTAGCTTTTTGCATTTTCAGGCGCAAATAATAATCGATCGGCGGAAAGCCCGTCTCCTGCTTAAACAGGTGGATGAGGTGCTGTTTGGACAGGCCGGCATGCTTAGCTAGCTCGGGGAGCGTAACGGTAACATGCAGACGGTCGTTCATGAAGCGAATCGCCCGCGACAGATCCTCTTCGCGCTTGCGATGGCGGGGAGATCCTGACGCGCTTAAGCCGATCGCGCCGAGCAGCTGCCCAAGCGTCAGGGAGACATGGACCTGCGCGGGCAGCGAGTAGGGCTTGTCGGCCAGCAGGCCGTAGCATCGCTCGAAGCTCTCCGCGAAGCCGGCTCCAAGGGCGGCTGGCATCGGGATCGGTTGACCGGCCAGCCCGTAAAGCGCCAGATGAGCGCCTACCTGCCCGCCTCGCAGGTGAAACCAGTATATGCTCCATGGCGCCTCCTCGGAAGCGCCGTAGCGATGGGGCGCTCCGGCGGGAATGACAGCCAGATGACGCTCGGTCAACGTATCCGTTCTACCGTCTTGCTCGATCCATCCGGCTCCTTCCGCGCAATAAATGACGATATGCGAGTCGCATCCCTCCGGACGTTCGCGATAATGATGACGCGCGCGGGGGAAGTAACCGATATTGCTCACGTAGAAATTTTTGGTCAGCTCGAAGCCCGCCAGCTCGGAGGCAAGGTAGTCAGGCAGCACGAGCAGCTTTTCTTCGGGAAAGCCCTCTGGCTTCTGAACGGCATCCATCACATTACCCCCACTCAATGGCGTTCGCTAACGAAAATCCGAATATGATCCATCATAAACCGAATTACGTTCATTGGCGAGTGGCATGGTCTGTCGTAAAGTGAAGCTAGCATAAGGAAGGGGGAATTATTTTGAAACAAGTAACTGCTACTGCGGAACAGCATGCCGTACGCATCTGGGAAGCGGACGTCTCCATTCCGACCTACGGCATCGGCGCGCCGGACCGCAATCCCATGTTTCTGGAGAAACGCGTGTACCAGGGAAGCTCCGGCCGCGTGTATCCGCATCCGGTCGTCGACAAAATCGAGGACGACAAGAAGCCGCAGCGCTATCGGCTCGCCATTCTGGAAAACGAATATCTTCGCATCGAGATCATGCCCGAGCTCGGCGGCCGCATTTACCGCGCGCTCGACAAAACGAACGACTACGACTTCGTCTACTATAACCGCGTAATCAAGCCGGCGCTCGTCGGTCTGGCCGGTCCGTGGATCTCCGGCGGCATCGAGTTCAACTGGCCCCAGCACCATCGTCCGAACACGTACGGCCCGGTCGAATACAAGCTCGAGGCGCGCGAGGACGGCGCCGCCACGGTATGGGTGAGCGAAATCGATCGCATGTACGGCACGAAGGTGACGGCCGGCTTTACGCTGCATCCGGGCAAAGCTTATCTGGAGATCTCCGCGCAGCTGTACAACCGCACGCCCGAGCCGCAGACGTTCCTATGGTGGGCGAACCCCGCCGTCGCGGTTAACGACCATACGCAATCCGTATTCCCGCCCGACGTAACGGCCGTGTTCGATCACGGCAAGCGCGACGTATCGCGGTTTCCGATCGCCACCGGCACGTACTACAAGATGGATTATTCGGCCGGCGTGGACATTTCGCGCTACCGCAACATCCCCGTGCCGACGTCGTATATGGCGTACAAGTCGGATTACAATTTCGTCGGCGGCTACGATCATGGCGTTCGCGCGGGCTTGCTGCACGTCGCCAACCGCCATGTGTCCCCGGGCAAAAAGCAGTGGACCTGGGGCAACGGCGAGTTCGGGCAAGCGTGGGACCGCAACCTGACGGATGAAGACGGGCCTTATATCGAGCTCATGACGGGCGTATACACGGACAACCAGCCGGACTTCACCTGGCTCGCGCCATACGAAGAGAAGTCGTTCAAGCAATACTTCATGCCCTATAAAGATATCGGCGTCGTTAAAAACGCCACCGTCGACGCGGCCGTTAATCTTGAAGTCGACGAGAAGGCGCGAGAAGCGACGGCGTCGGCTTATGCGACGTCCCTTTTCGAAGGCGCAGTCGTCGAGCTGCGCGGCAGGAAGCGCGTCTACTTTCGAGAGATTGTGACGCTTTCTCCGATGGCGACGTTTAAGACCGTCGTGTCGTTGGATGAGGACGACCGTCCGCATGACTTGACCGTATCGATCGTGAGCGCGGAGGGGCGCGTGCTGGTAGCGTACCGTCCCGCAGCGCCTTCCATCGAGGAAGTGCCGGAGGCCGCCAAGCCGCTGCCCGAGCCGCAGGAGCTGCGCACGAACGAGCAGCTGTACTTGGCGGGCTTGCATCTCGAGCAGTACCGTCACGCGACGTTCGAGCCGGAGTCGTATTACCTCGAAGGCTTGAAGCGGGATCCGTCGGATATCCGGATCAACGTCGCTTACGGGACGCTGCTGTTGCGCCGCGGCCTGTTCGAAGAGGCGGAGCGGCATTTTAAAACGGCGGTCAAATCGCTCCTGTGGCGCAATCCGAACCCGTACGACGGCGAAGCTCTTTATCAACTCGGTTTGGCGCTGAAGCTGCAGGGCAAGGACAAGGAAGCGTACGCAGCCTTGTACAAGTCAACCTGGTCTGCGGCCTGGCAGGATGCCGGCTACTTCACGCTCGCGCAGATTGCCGCCGCCAAGGGCGTCTATGACGAAGCGCTGGAGCTGACCGAGCGCTCGATCGTACGCAACGCCCGCAACTACAAGGCGCGCCACTTAAAGGCGGCGATGCTGCGCAGAATGGGACGCCTGGCAGAAGCGGCCGGCTATGCGGCGGAGACGCTGACGATCGACGTCGCCGATTTTGGCGCGGCCAACGAGCGAATTCTCGCCTTGAGCGCGGCAGGCGATCGGGCCGATGCGGCCTTGGCCCGCGAGGCGCTGATACGGCTGATGCGAGGCGACCCGCACAATAGCCTCAGCCTGGCCGGCGATTATGCGTCCGCTGGCCTGAATGAGGAAGCGATCGAGGTGCTGAACCGTATCGCGCCCGATGCCGCGGCCGAGGCGTATCCGATGGTGCACTACGCGCTCGGCTATCTGCACGAAGCGTCCGGCGATGCGACACTCGCCGATGAATATCGGAAGGCCGGACGCGCGGCGAACCCTGCGTACTGCTTCCCGAACAGCCTGTTCGACCTGCTTGTGCTGGAGAGCGCGATCCGCGCAGACGCGGCTGACGACAAGGCGAACTATTACTTGGGCAACTGGCTGTATGACAAGAAGCGCCACCAAGACGCGATCGCGGCCTGGGAAGCGTCGCGCGCGTCGAACGACGGCTTCCCGACCGTCCATCGCAATCTGGCGCTCGCTTACTTCAATAAGCTGGGCGACGCCGACCGCGCGCTCGCCTCGCTCGAGCGGGCGTATGCGCTTGACCAGGACGATGCGCGCGTGCTTTTTGAACTCGACCAGCTGCATAAGAGGCTGGGCTTCGCCCCGGAACAGCGCATCGAGAAGCTGCAGCCGCACAAGGACAAGGTCGACCGACGCGACGATCTGTACCTGGAGTTCGTCTCGCTGCTCAATGGGATGGGCCGCCAAGACGAAGCGCTTCTGGCGCTCGAGGCGCGCCGCTTCCATCCCTGGGAGGGCGGAGAGGGCAAGGCGACGGGACAGCATGTGCTGGCGCATGTCGAGTCCGCGAAGCTCGATCTTGCCGCGGGGCGCTACGAGGACGCGACAACCCATTTGCAGGCAGCGCTCGTTTATCCCGAAAATCTGGGGGAGGGCAAGCTCGAGGGCGCGCAGGAGAACAACATCCATTATTATCTGGGACTTGCCTATGAAGGCCTCGGGATGTCCGAACAGGCAACCGCAAGCTATCGCAGCGCTTCGCAAGGACTCGAGGAACCGGCGAGCGCGATGTATTATAACGACCAGCCGCCGGATATGATTTTCTACCAGGGGCTGGCCTGGCGCAAGCTCGGGAACGAGAACGAGGCGAAAAGGCGCTTCAACAAGCTGATCGATTATGCCGAGCGGCATCTGAACGATGATGTGAATTTCGATTACTTTGCCGTATCGCTGCCGGACTTTCTGGTGTTCGAGGACGATCTGGGCAAACGGAATTTGGTTCATTGCCGGTATATGAGAGGACTCGGTCTGCTCGGACTCGGACGCGAAGAAGAAGCGAAGGCGGAGCTCGAGGCGGTGGCGGCTCACGATGTCAATCATCAGGGCGCGCGCGTTCACCTGGCGCTGGTCGGCCGTTAATCATCGCCGGCCTGGTACATGCGGCGCACCAAAGGTTTGGAACGCAAGAAGAGCGGGCGATCCGCTCTTTTTGCCGTTGCTGCATAAAGAACGCTCATACGCTGTCCGGTCGCTCCTGCTTTCTGAATGCGCTCGGATTCGTGCCGGCCCATTTTCGGAATTGATTCATAAAGTGGTTGTAATTATGAAAACCGACATCGTAGGCGACCTCCGCGGCGCTGCGATCCGTATGCTCCAGAAGCAGGGCCGCCTGACGGATTCGCATCCGGTTGAGCGCATCGATGACGGAAAGGCCCGTTTGCGCTTTAAACAAATGCGACAAGCGGGAGGAAGACAGCCCGATCGCCTTCGACATCGTCTCGATTTGAACGGGACTCCGCATATGCACCGACAAAAAATGGATGGCATCCACGACCCGCGGATCGAGCTTGCGGCTCTGTCTTTGCGCCAGCAGCATTAAAATTTCGCGCAGCGAATTCAGGCACAGGTCGTGCCAGTATTCGCTTCTTTCTCTGGCGTCGGAGAGAATCCGCCGGAAGGCCTCGTATATTCTCGTTTGCACGGAGCCGGGTTCCAGCGAATGAACGGATAAAGGCTCGGCCGGCAGCAGCTTGTCCCCGATCGACCTGGCGGCAAAATGCGCCCATACGAAGTTCCAATCCCCTCCTTTTGTCGTACCGTACGTATGCGGCGTGCCGGGACCGAGCAGTACGATATCGCCGGGCGCGCAATTTTTCCGATTGCCGGGCACCTCGAAATAGCCGCTGCCGCCTAGCGTATAAGCGATCAGACAATCTTCCATCCCTTGCGGCCGGCTGGTAACGTAGCTGTCGTCGACCTGAAAATGTCCCGAAAGAATGATGCCGGAGGAAAACCCGCTGTACTGAGACGGCTTGTCGAACTTTTCCATCAAATATCTCTCCTTGCAGCAGACGTGTTGCTTCCAGCATAGCGCGCAGCGGGCCATATATCCAGCGGATAGCAGAATCGTGTGAGTGAAAAGCAGGATTGCTACTCCCCGTTCGAGCGCGAAAAAAATATACTGAACCTGTAGGAACGGAAGAAAAGCATATCCGATTCGGAGGAGGAGAAGGCATGGCTTATGCGCTTCAGAGCTTGACCGAGGAGCAGAAAAACAAGTTCGAAAACGAAGGCTTTCTTATCGTAAGAGGGCTATATAATCCGCAGCAGCTTCAAGAAATCAAGGATACCTTCCAAGACATCGGCCGCACGGGCGTGCCGGGCTATTACGAGCCCGATATGAACGCAGGCGAAGACGAACCGCTAAAAAGGTACCCGCGGGTCATGCACCCGCACCGCTTTAACGACACGGCTAAAAGGTATATGCTGCATCAGCCGGTGTTAGCCGTATTGGAGGATTTGTACGAGGAGCCGCCGCTGGCCGCGCAAAGCATGTTTTACTACAAGCCGCCCGGGGCCAAAGGCCAGGCGCTGCATCAGGACAACTTTTACTTGAAGGTGGAGCCGGGCAACTGTATCGCCGCCTGGACCGCGGTCGACGAGGCGAACGAGGAGAACGGCGGCATGCTGGTCGTGCCGAAGACGCACGATTACGAGATCGTATGTCCGGAGCACGCCGATGCGAAGGAGTCGTTCACGACCCATTTCGTGAAGCCGCCAAAGGACCAAAAGGCGATGCCGGTCGTCATGGAGCCTGGGGACGTACTATTTTTTAACGGGAATCTGATTCACGGATCGTATCGCAACAAGACGAAGGACCGATTCCGCCGGGCGTTCATCTGCCATTATGCCAACGCGTCCGCTACGGCAATCGGCCAATATTACCGGCCGCTATATCATGCAGACGGGACGGAAGTGGAGCTGGATCTGAATGCCGACGGGGGACCTTGCGGCGTCGAATTCGAGACGATGTATCCGCATTGAGGGCGGCGCGCCCCGGCGGAGCGCGAAGGACTGCGGCGAAGCGTCGTTTCAAGGGGGTAAATAAGGCTTAAGGCTGAAAAGGATGTTATAATGCCATAACATACCATTTCATTGCTTATAACCCAAGGAGACGAAAATGAGCCAAGCAACCGCTTTTTGGACAGACCCCGCCTATTATCGCAATTTGCTCGCATTGAAGCAGACATCTTACGGCGTGCAGCCCGTTCGGTTCACCGAGCGTCAACTCGCGCACTTCAGCAGCAACGAAGCTTACCGTCTTCGTTCTCAATGTCCGGCCGGCATCTGTCTCGTGTTGCAGACGGATGCCGAATGGCTGGAGTTGGACGTGATGGTGGAAGGCACGGTCCGCGACTACGCGCAAGCGATGGCAGCGGTTAACGGCCGGTGGACAAGCCTTCAGACATGCGAGCCGCTCGGCGCCTTGCCCCGCTCGGCGACGTTCCGCTTCCTGCTTCCGCCGACCGGAGAGGCCGGCGAATCGAATAAGGTCGAGATTTATTTGTCGCAGTTCTCCCGGCTGTCGGTCGCCGGCGTCCGCTTGTCGCCCGGCGCTTCCGTCGCACCCGCGTCGGAGCGGTCTTCACGCAGACTGCTAAGCTTGGGGGATTCGATCACGCAAGGCTTCGACAGTCGCAATCCGGCAGGCGCCTATCCCGTCCGTCTGGCAAGGCTGCTTGACGCGGAGCTGCTCAATCAAGGCGTCGGCCAGCACGACTTCGATCCGGATAGCTTCGATCCCGCGCTGCCCTATGAACCGGATCTGATCACGGTCGCGTACGGCGTCAACGATTGGGCAAAGGACAGATCGTCGGAAGAGATCGCTGCCGATGCGGGAGCGTTGTTGACCAAGATCGCGACCCGCTATGACGGGGTTCCGATTCTCGTTATTACGCCGATCTGGGCGCATCATCAAGACGAACGCAAAGCCGCGGGAACGCTGTCCGACGTTCGGCGGACGATCGCGGACGCTGTCGCAAGCGCAGACGGAGCCGGAGGCCATGTCCATGTCGTCGACGGCACCGGTCTCGTGCCCGGATCGCCATATTTGTTCGCGGACGGCGTGCACCCGACCGAAGAGGGCTTCGGCCATTACGCCGTCGAGCTGCATCGCCATGCGAAGCGATTTTTCAGCTAGCGTCGTTGTATAAGGATAGAAGTAAACCCGCGGCAGGCGATTCCGCGGGTTTTTCTTTTGCGTGACGATATAGTTTCAAACGCGTTATTAGCAGGGCGATAGGTGCGTTTTCCGGACACGTTCAATATTTAATAGCGCTTTCATTAGGATATTCATAGGGTGCTTTGCTCCTCGTCATTATACTGAAATTGCATCTAACCTAATGATGAGGAAGGTGGGGTATGATGAAGAGGAAGTCCGTTGTATCATTGTTGCTCGCATTGATGATCGTTGTCGCGATCGTCCCGTCTTACGCAAGCGCGGATCCGGTACCGGGCCCGGTCAGCATCGCGCTGGGAGAGACGAATACGGAGAACGGGATTACGGCATGGAGCGGAGACGGCCCGGGAGGCGTCGTTAAAGAGACGGTACAAGGCAAGTCCGGTTGGAGAACCGATCCGGCCGGCGGGGAGAAATATATTTACCTGAATGTGCAGGATGCCTTCATCAATGGCGGAACGAACGCGGTTACGGTCGCGTTCGAGTATTACGACAGCGCCGACATCGCGAACAACACCTTCGGCTTCTCTTACGATTCGGTATCGAACGCTTGGGATTATAACGTTCCCAAGACGTATCTGACCGGCAGCAACACATGGAAGACGGTCACCTACTCTTTGAAGGACGCGAACCTCGCGAACAGGGAAAACGGAGCAGACATCCGAATCGATACCTCCGTTCCCATTCTGTTCGGAAGCGTCACCGTGGGGAAGAGCGCGGCAACTTCCGTGGCGACGGGGGTTCAAGCGGTCCCGGCAAGCGTCAGCCTGCCGATCGGCACGACAAGAACGATCGCCGCAGCCGTGACGGACCAGAACGGGTACCTGATGAACAAGCTTGCCGTCAGCTATTCCAGCAGCAATACGTCGGTCGCCACGGTCGACAGCACGGGCAAGATCACGGCCTTGCAAGCAGGAACCGCCGTCGTCACGGCAAAGAACGGCGCTTTAGCGAAAACCGTTCCCGTCACCGTGACGCCGTTTACCGGTCCGGCAACCGCAATCCTGGGCGCTGCCGTACAGGAAAACGGATTGACGCCATTTGCCGGAGATACGAACGCCAAGACCATCCAGACCTATAGCGGCATCACCGGTTGGCAGACGAATCCGGCTGCCAGCGCGCATTACATTTATTTCAAGGTGTCCGACAATTATATTTACGGCGGCAAAAATAAGGTCAAGGTGACGGTAGATTACTACGACAGCGCCGTGACGGGCGAAAAGGGCTTCAAGCTGGCCTACGATTCCACGCTGACCCAGTACGCCTATACGGATCTGACCTTGCTGAAAGGCAGCAACACTTGGAAGCAGGCGACATACATCGTCGACGATGCGCAATTCGGCAACCGTCTGAATAATGGCGCCGACTTCCGGATCGAGACGAGCGTCCCGATCTGCTTCTCCAAAGTGGAGGTGGAGTTGATTCCTACCGTGTCCATGCGGGGAGCGCAAGTGAAGACGGGCAGCGTCTTTAAGGAGACGGAAGCTTCGGCCGTCAATTTGGTTTTCGACAACCAATTCAATTCGGGCAGAACGCTGGACGTGACGTACAACCTTCTTGACGATGCCAATGCCGTCGTGGGTGACGGCGCGTTTCAGGTCAGTCTCAATCCAATGCAGAAGGGCTTCGTCAAGCCGCTGAACTTCGGCATTTTGGATAAAGGGACCTACACCGTATCCGTAGACGCGGTCAATGCGGACGGTACGATTAAGCTCCATGAAAACATTCACATCGGCACGATCGCCGATCTGACGGGCAAGCCCGTGCATTCCTTTCTGGGATTGAACACGCACTTCAGCAAAGCGTACGGGGGCTCGGACGTCCGGCTGCCGCTTGCCGTCCAGACGGGCGCCGTATCGATTCGCGACGGCTATGTCGCGGGCAATCCGACGACCTACATCGACAATGCGACCGCCAACGGATTAAGTACGTTTATCGTGACGAGCACCGATCCCGTTGCCATCCAGCAGACGGTGACGAGCCTGCAGGGCAAAGTGAACGCTTTTGAGATCGGCAATGAGTTGAGCACGCAATTGACGCCGGCGCAGTATCTGGCCATTTTGCAGAACGCTTATACGACCATCAAGGGCGTCAATCCGAGCATGAAGGTCGTCGGCGGCGTAACGCTGAACTACGACGAGCCTTGGCTGAAGCAGCTGGTAGATCTTGGCGCCACGCAATATCTGGACGCGATGTCTTTCCACGTATATCCTTCGCATAATCCCGAAAAAGGAGGGACGATCGCAGAATTCCAGGATTTGAAGGACTATATCCAAGCTTATCAAACGAACCACGGGCTTACGAAGGAGATTGAATTGTGGCTGACCGAGATCGGCTGGCCGACGATGGATCAGAAGTGGGGAGGGGTTACGGAGATTGACTCGGCTTCCTACGCGGCTCAATTGTACGTGACCAATCTGGCGAACGACACGTTGATCGACAAAATTTATTGGTACGATTTTCTGAACGATTGCACCGACGGGACCTTCTATGAATGCAGCCAAGGCTTGCTCTACGTCGACAATTCGCCTAAGCCTTCGTTCGTCGGGCTGAATGCCGTATCGGACCTGCTGGGCGGCGCCTCCTTCGTTCAAGCTTACAGCTTGGCGGACGGCGACGTCAGGGCGTATAAGTTCCACCGGGCGTCCGACAACCAGGATATCGTCGTGCTCTGGTCGAATGTCGACAAGCAAATCGGCTTGCATACGGGAAGCGCCCAGGTCGTACTGACGGATCTGTTCGGCAATGCCCGTTCCTTCGATACGATCGACGGGACGACGACGTTCACGATTTCCGAAGCTCCCGTCTACCTCATCGGGAACTTCGCCGCGGCTCCCGTTCTGGATACGCCGACGTACACGGCGAATGCATCGGTCGTTACGGCAGCGCCCGGTGAAGAGGTTCAGATCACGGTCACGCGGGCAGGCGGGGCCCAGTCGCTCTCCGGTACTTATGAGTCCGTGCTGCCTCTCGGCTGGCAGTTGGTCTCGGGAAGCGCCTACAGCTCCGGATCGGCGACGGACGTCTTAACCGTGAGAGCCCCGGAGACCTCTTCCGATGGCATCGCGAGAATCAATCCGATCGGTTCGGCGGGGGAACGTTACGGCAGCCTGACGCTCGAATTCCGGATGAAGGAGGCGGTCGTCGTGCATGCCTCCCCCGTCGTGAACGCAGCGGGCGACGGATGGGATCTGGCAGTCACGATCGACAATCAGAATTCGCTTGCGACGATGAGCGGAGGCACCGTGACGGTGCTGGAGCCGGCTTCGATGGCCGGAACGTTCGCCTTCGGACCGATCGCGCCGAATTCCGGCGCGACCGTCGCGATTCCAGCGTCGTCCCTGAGCAAGGACACGCCGCTTCCCGTCAAGGTGCGGGTAGACCGGGACGACGGGTTCTCGCAGCTCATCGAACGGAATATGAGCGCCCTGACGGCGGTGAAGGCGAACCAGCCGATCGTGATCGATGGCGTCCTGGGCAGCGCGGAGTGGAGCCATGCGGAATCGTTCGCGCTCGATCAGGCCTCGCAGGTCCGGCTCATGTCCGATTGGGGAGGAACGGCGGACTTAAGCGCCGACGCCTATACGAAGTGGGACGCGGAGCATCTGTACCTGGCCGTCCGCGTGACGGACAATACCCACCTTAACAACAACCCGCCGGGGGATTCCTGGAAAGGCGACTCCATCCAGTTCGCGATCGATCCGGGCCGCTCTATCGAACCTGGTAAGCTGGGATGGAGCGAGAACAGCATCGCCTTGAATTCGGAGACGAACGCGGTCATGAAAAGAGGCGGCATCGGCGGCAATAACCTGCAGAATTCCTCGGTCGCGGTCCATCGCGAAGGTACCCAAACCGTCTACGAGATGGCGATCGACTGGTCGGATATACTGCCGGCCGGCATGACGCCGTCCGCTGCGAACGCGATCGGATTCTCCTTCCTGGTCAACGATAATGACGGAACGGGCAGACGCGGATGGATGGAATACATGAGCGGGATCGGCCTTAGTAAAAATCCGGAGCTTTTCGGAGATTTGATCTTAACGGACCGGACGAACGTTGGAGCGGACATCTCCGAACCGGCGTCGATCGCGGTCGACCCGGCAGCCGTCGCCTTGCCTGTCGGCGGTACGGCTTCCGTAACGGCAGCGGTCTACGATCAGAATAACGCAGCCATGAGCGGCGTTCAGATCGCTTGGTCGAGCAGCGATCCGGCGGTAGCCGCCGTCGATGCGACAGGGACGATTACGGCGGTATCGGCGGGTACGTCCGTCGTGCAAGCCGCTTATGGAGGCTTGACCGCGAACGTGGCGGTGACGGTTCAAGCCGTCGTCTTGATCTCCGACACGTTTGGCGGAAGCAACGGGAGTACGCTCGCCGGCAGATCGCCGGACGCGGCCAACCTTCCCGGGGGAACCTGGACGTTGCTCAATTTCCCTTCGAACGGCAATTTTTCCGCCTTCGTCAACACCGGCTCAGGCGCTCCCGCACCGCAAGCGCAGATGAACGCTGGCGGCAATGCCAAGGGCGCGATCGCCATTCCGCTCGGCAGCGCTGGCACCTATGCCAAGCCGGCGCGCCTGCGCATCGAAGCGGACCTTTCGTTCCCGGTTAAAGCTTACGAGCACGTGGGGCTCGGATTCTATGCCGCCCTTCCTTCCTGGAGCGGCGGCGATATCGTGGAGACTTCTTTTACGGGCCTAAGCATCGACAATCGGACGGGAGCGATCACCCTGAAGGTGAACGGGCAGTCCGTCGGATCCTCGATCGCGTATACCGGCGCATGGAATCCGGAGAGCGGCTTTCTCCATCTCGCCTATACGGTGAATACCGCAAGCGGCGCGATCTCCGACGTAACCTTCACGGGAAGCACGAGCGATTACAGCTTCGCGACGGCCGGCTTCACCAACAACGCGACGGCCTATGCAGCCGCCCTGATCGGATCAACTTTTCAGCGGGATCACCGGGTTTATGTGGATAACTTCAAGGTAAGCGGGGTCTAACGCCAAGCGGAACAACGGCGGTGCGAGGGAATGCTCCCTCGGCCGCCTTTTTGCGTTCACGTTAAAATATTCATAGCGAGGAAGTGTAGATTTTCCATTCTCGCTTTTTTTTTAACGCTATACAATTACGCTGAATCTATAGTTGGAAAGGGCCCCCTTTGCAGGATTAGACAGAACGATCACGAACAATAGAGAAAAATGCATGCTGGGGGCGATGGCGATATTCTCGTTGATCCAATCGGTCAAAAAGCGGACGATGGACGTATTCGCTTACGTCGCGCGCTCCCTGTTCCGCAAAATGCTGCTCGCCTTATTCGCTATTATCACGGTAACGGTATCGACGCTTGGCCTCTATTCCTATTCCCATACTTCCTCAGACATTAAGCAGCGCGAAATCCAGAACATGGAGATGTTCAGCTCGCAATCGGCATCCAACCTGGAGACGCAGATGGCGAACATCAAGAGTACCGCATGGAACTACTTCTCGGATCCGAGATTCCAAAGCTTCGTGCAAACGTTAGGCTCCGATCCTGTGGCCTATGGCGAGTTCTCCGGCAACTTCAGCCAGTTCGTGACGGATCATTCCGCCGTGGAATTCATTGTGGTCACCCAGCTCGAAGGCAATCGCCTGATCAAAGGCAATCTCAATAACACCGACGTGCCCGACTTCGAGGCGTTGAAGAAAGTGGCGATCGCGAACGACGGAAAAGGCGTATGGGTGCCCTCGATCGCGTTCGACCGTCGCACGGGTCAGGAAGCGAGCACGCTTACGTTCGTACAGGCGGTGAAGAAGATCAGCGCGCTCTCCAAGTTCCCCATCATCGGCGTCCTGATGGTCCAGCTGTCCTACGAGCATCTGAGTCAATGGCTGGCGGGTCTCGGAGAGACGGAAGGCGTAGACTTCCTGCTGGCGGACTCCAATACGGAGACGGTCCGAATAGCGGACGATCTCTCCTTGCTGGGCAAGCCGCTCGAACGCCATGGGGACGCTAAGGTGCTGTACGTCTCCCAGCCCTTGGCAAATACGTCTTGGGTCCTGATCGGCATCGTCGACGTTCGCACCCTGCTCAAAAAGGTGAACGGATTGGCGCGGGATACGATTTTTATCGGAATGGCCTGCTTAATGGGCGCCATGCTGATCGCAAGTGTGTTGTCTTCGCGAATTCTCACTCCGCTCAAGGAGCTTAAGAAAGGCATTCTGGCCGTCGAGAAGGGCGACTACGATATTACGCTCCCTATTCGCTCCAAAGACGAGACCGGATACATCATCCATCGTTTCAATCATATGGCCGAGGAAATCAAGTCGCTGATCCTGAAAGTATACGAGGCCGATCTGGTCCGCAAAGAGGCGGAAATCAAGTCGCTTCAATCCCAGATCAATCCTCATTTTTTATACAACACGTTGGGCATTATCGATAGTCTCGCTACGCTTCACGAGGACGATCGAATCAGTCTCATCAGCCGGTCGTTGGCGAAGATGTTCCGCTACAACATCGGCACCGACAGAATGTCGACGATGCAGTTGGAGTTGCGGCAGATCGAGTTGTATCTCTACATTCAGCAGCAGCGATACGGAAGTCGGTTTAAATACGCGATCGAGGTCGAGGAGGCGTTGTACGGCATTGCCATCCCGAAGCTGTTGATCCAGCCCGTGGTCGAGAACTGCTTCGTGCATGTCTTCGATAAAGTTTCCGCTCAGAGCGAATTGCGAATCCGCGGCTGGAGCCGAACCGATCAAGAGATCTATCTCTCCGTATGGAACAACGGCCCGCCGATCGCGACGGCAAGATTGGATGAGTTGAACATGCTGCTGAGCCAGGACTTCCAGCAGCGCCGGGACTCGAATCCGCCGTCTTCCATCGGGCTCATGAACGTGCAGCATCGCATCAAGCT
This sequence comes from Cohnella sp. GCM10012308, assembly GCF_042649185.1. NCBI lineage: Bacteria > Bacillati > Bacillota > Bacilli > Caryophanales > Paenibacillaceae > Cohnella > Cohnella sp. GCM10012308. The sequence goes on along the minus strand of NZ_JBHRYU010000001.1, from coordinate 329,180 downwards.
TTTATACGGGAGCGCTTACGGGCTGACGATATCCAGCGAACAGGAGCAAGGGACGTTAGTCGTTATTACGCTAAGAAAACTGGGAGAGGAGGAGCGGACGGATGAAGGTGCTCCTTATTGAAGACGAGCCTTTGCTGCGGCAAGGTCTTGTTCGGGTCATCGAGCGAATGGGACTGCCGATCGAGGAGATCGGCGAAGCCGCGGACGGACTCGAAGGCTTGCGACGACTGGCCGAATGGCGTCCGGACATCGTCGTCACGGATATTCGAATGCCGGAGATGAACGGACTCGATTTTATCCGCGAGGCCAAAAAGCTGGACGAGAAGCTGCAATTCATTCTAGTCAGCGGATACGAGGAATTCGAATTCGCCAAAAGAGGCATTCAGTACGGCGTCGCCGATTACCTGCTGAAGCCGGTCGATCCCGAAGAGCTTCGGGGCTGCCTGATTCGAATCATGGCGAAGATCGAGCAGGACCGACGGCATTCGTCAATGGGCGACGAGCTTCAACAGCTTCAGAAAAAAAGCGAAGAGACCTCGCGCGAACGGCTGTTGACCAAGCTGATCCAGCAGGGGGGCGAAAGCGCTGCCGTCGAGCAGGACGAGAAGCTGGCCGCCATGAACGTCTCTTGTCGCGAATTCGTGGTGGTCGTGTTCGAAGTCGAGCTGCCCGGCCTGCCCCATCGTTCCTTCCTCAAAGGGGATGAAGCGCTGCTTCGATTCGCAATCTCGAACGTCATCTCCCAGATGCTCGAATCCTCTGACCGCCAAGGAACGCTGTTCCGTCATTCGATCTATGACAAAGAGCTCGTCTATGTGCTTGGGGACGGGCAGTCCATCGAACGCTCCGCCATGAAGCGGGAGCTTGAAGAGGCGATGACGGGCATTAACCGCTATCTCAAGGTGGAGGCGACCGTCGGCATCGGCATGCCTGTGCGGAATATCGGCCAGATCCATCAGTCCTATCAGCAAGCGAAGCAAGCGCTGCGGGATCGGATCCTCCATGGACGCAATCAAGTTTACGGGATGCCGCAGGCAGCCGGCGGCATGAGGAACGGATGCTCGATCCTCGCGGAAGAGGACGAGCGACTCGTATTTCATCTTTTAAACGACGGCAACGCGTCGGCTCTGACCAAGTGGCTCGGCCGCCGTATCGAAGCTCTCGTTCAAATCGAGTCGTCCAGCTTTAATCAATTAGAGAGCTTCTGCATCGATTTTTATCTCCTCTATCGCAAATATCTCCTCCTTCAGGCGAGCATCCCGGAATGGATTATCGGTGAAGTCGACGATATGCTGAGCTGGCTCCACGGGGCGGAGGACTGGACGGAGATCGCGGGCAAGCTCGCGGGAATGACGAATAATTTGATCGAGCACTTAAGCCGAATGCGGCATTCATCGAATCCCGACCTGATGGACGAGATCAAGCTCTATATCGACAATAACCTGCACGAGCCGATCAGCCTGCAGACGATCGCGGATCGCTTCTATATCCATCCGAATTATTTCTCCAGACGGTTTAAAGAGAGGTTCAAGAGCAGCTTCGTCAGCTATATGACGGACGAACGGATTCGCAAAGCCGAACAGCTCTTGAAAAAGACAGAGCTGCAGATTCAAGAAATAGCCGTCCTGGTCGGTTTCCCCGACGCGGCATACTTCAGCAGCGTGTTCCGGAAGTCGACGGGCACGACCCCGATTCAGTATCGCTTGAAGGGGGCGGCTTCCTCGGGGAAAGAGGGCGGATGATCGGGGGAGAGCCTGCCATTTAGTTGAAATTCTCATATCCGAATGGTTTATTATTTCTATTCAGCTAGAAGTTTCCAACCCTTATGATGAAGATGTAAAACAACCACTTGTCACAGGAGGTTTATGGAATGAAGCGTTATAGGGGTTCTAAACAAAAAGGGGCTGCGATGTTAACGATGTCGTTAGCCTTCGGCATGCTGGCGGCGTGCGGTTCCAATAACGGGGACGATCCGGCGGCTCAGCCGACGGATCAGTCGAGCGCCAGCGCTCCGGCGGCGACGAATTCGACGGCGCCTTCGAAAGAAGCGGCTATCGTCGAGATTAAGGTCTGGGATAAGCCGGCGCCGGATGCCTCGAACAAAGCGGTTACCGAAGAGCTTCAGGCCAAGTTCGACGACGCTCATCCGAACATCAAAGTCATTCACGAGGACGAGACGCAAACGTCAGAGAAATTTTTGGCAGCGGTCGCAGGCGGCGAGCAGCCGGAGGTGTTCCGGCCCTCCTTCCCTAAGATGCAAGAATACGTTCAAGCGGGCATCGTGGCGGACATCACGGATTTGGTCAGCGCCTCGCCCGACAAAGATCGCTTTATCGACGGCGCCTTCAACATGGCCACCCGGGACGGCAAAATCTATGGCGTGCCCTTTACGATGTATTCGACCGGCGTGTATTACAACAAAAAGCTGTTCGCGAACGCCGGAATCGCGAGCCTTCCGACCACTTGGGACGAATTCGCCGCGACGGCCAAGACCGTGCAAGAGAAAAATCCGGGGACCGTCGGATTCGATATTCTCGGCATGGACTGGGGCGACTGGCACTTCGAATATTACGTCTGGCAGGCAGGCGGAGATTTGACGGAGCTGCAGCCGGACGGAACCGTCAAGCTGGCCTTCACTTCGGAAGCGGCCGTCAAAGCCCTTCAGTATTACAAGGACTTGAAGTGGACGCATCAAGTCGTTCAGAGCAACGTGCTTCAATCTTACGAAGAGAATAACAAGGATTTTTACAGCGGCAAATCGGCGATGATCCTCGGCGCTTCCGACGCCTACAACGCCTTCGTCAGCCAAGGGATGGATCCGAACGAAATCGGCTTCATGCCCTACCCGGTAGGTCCCGCGGGCGTAGGCCCGTCCCAGGTAGGCGGCAGCTTCTGGGCCATCAGCCCGTCGGCGTCCCCTGAGAAGCGGCAAGCGGCCTTCGAATACATCATGTTCATGTCGTCCAAAGAAACCATCGAGTCCCGTTTGCAGTTCAACAAAGACAACGGTCTCGGCGTCAATCCGTTCACCGTCGTCAAGGACGTGGATCCGACGAATTATATCGAGGGGATGCCGACCGATTTCTTAAGCGCCATCCGCAAGGCGGCCGAGACACAGCAATTGGAATACTACTTGAAATCGAGCCTGAGTCCTTACGTGGTAAAGCCGATCCAGAAGATTCTGCTCGATAAAAACGCGGATCCGCTGACGGAACTGAAGGCGGCCGAGCAATTGGCGCAGAAGGAAGTAATCGACAAGTACAATAAGGATATCCTGAGCAAATCCAGCAAATAAGGACGGATTGTTAAAATGTCGGGGTTTCCATCATGGAGATCCCGGCATTTATTCTTTTGCAGGCGGTGAATAGATGAAGCTCGAAAATCGATTCCGCATTCGGTGGACGCCGGTCTTGTTTTTACTGCCGTCCGTTGTCGTCTTTATCGTGTTTAAATATTATCTGATTTTCTCGGCCGTTCAGATCAGTTTGTTTAACTACGATATCGTGAATCCGCCCGGCAAGTTCGTAGGATTGGAAAACTATTTCGTCTTTTTGAAGACGTCGACGTTCTGGCTCGCGTTAAAGAATACCTTTATTATTTTCCTGCTGTCCGTCGCGCTAACGTTCTGGGTTCCGATCGTTCAAGCGCTCTTCCTCAGCGAGATTCGCAGGGCGAACGCGGTGTACAGGGTGCTGTATCAAATTCCGAGCATCCTGCCGGTCGTGGCCGGCGCGCTGCTGTGGAAGTGGATGTACAACCCCGACAGCGGACTGTTCAATTACCTGCTCGGCAAGATCGGGCTCGGTCCCTACGGCTGGCTCAACGATATCGCCATGACCAAGTTCGCGATCGTCCTGCCGGGGTTCTTCGCCAGCGGCGGAATCGGCGTGCTGCTGTACTATGCCGCGATCAAGTCGATCCCTTCGGAATTGTTCGAATCGGCCAAGATCGACGGCTGCGGTCCGTGGCGCCGCATCCTGTTCCTCGTTCTACCCAACATTCGGTTTGTCATCCTCATCCAATTCATCTCGTTCATGTCCGGCGCGCTGCTCGCGTTCGACAATATCTTCATTCTGACGAAGGGCGGTCCCGCGGACGCTTCGCTCGTCGTATCCTTGCTCATTCAGCGCTCCGCCTTCGAGCAATCGAATTTCGGCATGTCGGCGGCACTCTCGTTTTTCATGTTTCTTGTCATCGCCGTGCTCACCGTCATTCAATTCAGGCTGCAGAGGGAGGAGGACTGATCCGCATGCCATCCAACCGCATCTCCGAGAAGGGCGAGAAGGGACTTAAAGTTACCTCCTATGCCGTGACGATCTTTTTCCTCGTGTTCGGCACGCTGCCTCTCGTGTGGCTGTTCCTCACTTCCATGATGGACAACGAGTCGATTCAATCTCCAAGCCCCAAATTTATGCCGTCCGTGCCTCATACCCTTACCGTTACGATCGATTATACCGGCGTCGATAGCAAGGAAGAGGACTTTTACAAAAAAGACGCGATGGAGGCGATCTGGTTTCCGTGGGCGGCCTTAATCCGCAGCAACATCGGCGAGATTACCGTAGAAGGGACGAAGGACGGCAAACGGCTGTTCCGGGCGAAGACCACTTCGGCTCAATTCTATGTAGGCCAGATGTCCGTCGTTCCTACCCGGGTCGTCAACGACCAGGTGATGAAGCTGAAGCTTGCGACCATCGCGGACAGAAAGCTGAGCGACTTCGCGTGGTACGGGCCGGCATCCAAGCCCGCCAAGGCGCCGGGCGCCTCCTCAAGCCATGAGGTGGCGAAGCTTTATCGCGATTTCTTCGCGGCCCATGACGTGTTGGCGGGGGAAATTACGAGCATCGAGCATTCCCGCAACCCGATGCGGCTGTTCGATAGCTTCGCAAGCTTGCAGCGTATGGCGTCGGGAAATGCGGGCGAGCTGGGGTTCTACCGTTACTTTATCAACAGCGGCATCGTCACGTTCGCCGTCATCTTCTGGCAGCTGATCTTCGCAGGCATCGGCAGCTATGCCTTGTCCCAGCTTATTCGGAGCAATCGTCTGAGGTTCTCGCTGCTGATGTTTTTCCTGGCGACCATTATGATCCCGGGGGTATCGACCTTGATTCCTCAATATATCCTGATCAAGAACTTGCATTTGAGCGACACCCTTTGGGCGATTATTCTGCCGCATTTCGCCTGGGGCTTCGTCATCTTTCTGTTCAAGGGCTTCTTCGATCAGCTGCCCAAGGAATTGCTGCAGGCCGCGCGGATCGACGGGGCGACGGAATTCAGAACGTTCCTGCGGATCGTCATGCCGATGTCGATCCCCGTATTCACGATCGTGGGGGTCATGACCTTCCTGCCCGTATGGAACGAGTTCATGTGGCCTTATATCGTGACGAAGTCGCCGGAAAACTGGACGTTCCCGGTCGCCATGAACGACATGCAGCAGACGACCAACCGGAACACCATCGTGCGGCCGAACTGGATCAGCGCGAGCGGCATCCTGTCTCTGATTCCGCTGCTGCTCTTGTTCATATCCACTCAGCGCTTCGTCGAAAAAGGGATTAATTTTACGGGAATCAAAGGCTAATCGCCGTTAAAAGGAGCAGAGGTCAAATGAGCGGTTTTGAGGTTGTCATCTATGGAGCGACGCCGGGCGGAATCGGTGCGGCGCTCGGCGCGGCAAGGCAGTGCCGCAGGACCTTGCTGTTGGAACCGACGGGTCACCTGGGAGGCATGCTGACGAGCGGATTGGGAAGAACCGATATTCTCTCCCGCGACGCTTGCGGCGCCGTTTTCCGCGAATTTGCCGATCGCGTGCTCGTCTATTATCGCGATCGGTACGGGGAGGATTCCGAGCAGGTCAAGGCATGCAATAACGGACTCTTCTTCGAGCCGTCCGTGGCCATGCGCATCCTCGTAGAAATGGCGAGCAAGGAGAACCTGCTTCAGGTCCGGATGCGCACGGAGCTCAAGGGGGTGCGGGTAGAAGGCAATCGCCTGCGAGGCCTTCGACTGCAAACCGATGAAGGGGAACGGGAGATCGACGGCTGCGTGTTCGTGGACGGTACGTACGAGGGCGATCTGGCGAAGCTGGCGGGCGTTCCTTATCGGCTGGGCCGCGAATCCCGGGACGAATGGAACGAGGAATACGCCGGCAAGCTCTATATGAACTTCGACGAGTCCAAGGAAGTTTATCCTGGCAGCACGGGCGAAGGGGACGATCGGATACAGGCGTTTAATTTCCGGCTGTGCCTTACTCAGGACCCGGATAACTTCATTGCGATTGCCAGACCGCAGGCGTATGACCGCGAGCGTTATGCCTCGCTGGCAAGCGACATTGCCGAGCGGCGCGTCAACTCCGTTCGCGACGTGATTAATATTCTGGACGTGCCTAACGGCAAGACGGACTGCAATAACCATCATTACTGCATGTGCTCGACGGACCTTCCGGAGGAGAATAAGGCTTATGCCGATGGAGATCGCCGGACGAGGGAGCGGTTTGCCGAGCGTCAGCGACACTATATTCAAGGGCTGCTCTGGTTTATTCAGCACGATGAGGAGCTGCCGGAGCACTTTCGCAAGGATGCGCAAAGCTGGGGCTATGCGGCAGATGAATTTATTCATTCCGATTATTTCCCGCCGCAGCTTTATGTGCGTGAAGCTAGGCGGGTAGAGGGAGAATACACGTTTACCGAAAACGATGCCCGACTGGCCCCCGGTCTGGGACGCGCGCCGATTCAGTTCGACAGCATCGCGATCGGGGATTATCCCATCGATTCTCATGCGACGAAAAAACGGGAGCCGGAAGGCCGAAATAAAGCGCTTGAGGGGTTCCTCGGCCTGAACTGGCTATCGGAGATCTATCAGATCCCATACGGCGTCATTGTCCCGCGGGAGATTGACGGCTTGCTTGTTCCGGTCGCCGTATCGGCGACGCATATGGGATTCGGGACCATTCGAATGGAGCCATGCTGGATGCAGCTCGGTTTTGCGGCAGGCCTGGCGGCAGACCTTGCGATCGCAAGGGACGTGGACGTACGACGCGTTCCGATTGACGCCCTGCAGATCGGCTTGCTCGAGAGCGAGCAGCGTATTACCTACTTTGAAGATGTGGCCTGGGATCATCCTGCGCGGCGAGCGGCGGAATACTTTGGAGCAAAAGGGTTCTTCACGACCTATGCAGCCGGATTGGACGAATTCATGCCGCTATCCGAAGCCGCCAAGCTGATCGCATGGATACGTACCTTGCCTGGATGCCTTGCCTTGCCCGTACTTCCGGCTTCGGACCGCCTGATTCCGGTCGGCATCGATATGGGGCCGCGCCTGCCGTTGAACGAAGCCGGCCCACGGGAGTATTGGCACGACAAAAGCGTGCTGACCGGGACGATGGCGACACGGTGGATGCGAGTCGCATCGAGAGCGCTTGGCGTCTCCGCCTCCGTCGGGAAAGATCTTGATGGAGCACTGGCCCGCGAATCCTGCCTCACAAGAGGAACTTTCTTGAACAGCTTGTATGCGCTCATCCGCGAAGGGCTGCGCATGCAAAGATGACCTAAAGCGCCTGCGGTTCAAATTCAGCATAAAAAAGAAGACATCTCTCCTAAAAGGAGGCGGATGTCTTCTTTGGGCTTGCGCGTAAGTCGTTTTATCGGAGAAGGGGCTTCGCTACAGATCTTTTCGGCTGAACGCCCTGCACCCGAGCAGGAGCAGCACCGCCGCATAGACGACCGTATAGAATAGAAAGGCGTTCGAGGGAACGGTCGGGATGGAGAAAGGACCTAAATAGGTGCTCGTCAGTCCGGCCCAGTCCGACCCGCCCAAGAGCTCGTATAGACTTCTCCGGTAGACCGAGTCCGTCGGCACGATCAGCCCGGTCAGCAGGGTGAATTTTTCCATGCCGAGCTGCGTTCCTCCTTCGCTGGATATCCCTTCGATGAGACCGCTGAAGAGGGCGAGCCCGTAGAGCAGCGCGGTGCAAATGCCGTTGCCCAGCATCGGCAAATAGACGGAACCTAGCATGGACAGCGTGAGAAGCAAGAGCGGCATCCAAATAAACAGGGCGAAGCCCCGCAGCCAATCGCCTACGAACAGATGAAGGCCGGTGGCGCCGTGGACGATCCACACCATGGCGACGAACAGAACCGCGCTGTAGGCGGCGATCCAGACGGCATGTCCCAGCCACTTGGCCAGATAGAGCTTCCAACGGGGGAGCGGGCGGGCTGCGACAGCCAGCAGCAGACCGTTCTCCTGCTCGCCCGTGACGGTCCCCATCGACGAGAATAGCACGAAAAAGGAAGCCAGAAACTGCGCGAAAAAAAGCCCGAGCACCATAAAAACCATGCTGTCCACCAGCTGCTTGGCGGCATGGTTCGGCTCTTCTTCCGTCATGCCCGTCACTTCCCTGAGCCCGAAGCCGAACAGGAGCAGAAAGAGAGCCGTTAAAATAAGCGTGACCAGAAACACCCGCTTGCGCGTCAGCTCTTTGAAGGTGGCCGAAATGTACATCGTCATTGCAAGTCGCCTCCTTGACGGGAAGCGGCCATCCGGATGAACCAATCCTCGAGGCTGTTCGGCTCGGGACCGGATTCGTACAGCGTCAGGCCGCTGCGGATGAACAGCGCACACAAGTAGCCAGCCTGCTCGCGGTCGGATACGCGCGCGGACAAGACGGCGTTGCCGTTCGCATCGGCTTCGACGAGCCGCAGCGAGGTGACCGACGGTTCGCCGGCGGCTTCGCCAAGCGCCGCGAGCGTGTCGGGCAGCCAGCCGCCTACTTGGAATCGCCAGTTGACGCCGCCGTCGCCGGCACCGCCGAGCAGCTCGCGCAGCGGACCCGAAGCCAGCAGCTCGCCCCCGTATAGGAAGGCCGCTTGGTCGCACAGCGCTTCGACGTCCTCCAGCAGATGCGTGTTGAGAAACACCGTCACGCCTTTGGCCCGAAGCCGCTTCAGCAGGTTTCGGATCTCGTGCCTGCCGACCGGATCGAGGGCCGAAGCGGGTTCGTCCAGGATCACCAGCTCGGGATCGAGGAGCAGCGCCGCGGCGAGGCCCAGTCGCTGCTGCATCCCCTTGGAAAAGCCGCCGACCCGCCGGTCCGCGGCATCCGCCAAACCTACCAGCTCCAGCGTGTCACGGACCCGGCTGCGGAAGGCGGTCGAGCGCGTGTCCCGCGGGCGCAGTCCGCCCAGCTGGCCGTGGAGGCGGAGTACCTCCGCCGGCGTGAGCCAGTCCTGAAAGCGAAACAGCTCGGGCAAATACCCGAGCTTGCGCCTCGCCTCCGGTCGCCCGAGCGGTTGACCCAGCATGACGGCCCGCCCCGAATCGGGACGGTGAAGGCCGGCGAGCATTTTAACGAAGGTGCTCTTGCCGGCGCCGTTCGGTCCCAGCAGGCCGAAAATGCAGCCCTCCGGCACCTGCAAGGTGACGCCGCGGCATCCGCCGCGGCCTTCGTATGTTTTGGTTAGGTCCGCCGTATCGATCATCATCATGGCCCGACAAGCGCCTCGGCCGCGCGCCGGAAGTCGGTCGGCGTCTTGAAATCGTCCGTCTCGACGCTCAGCAGGCTCATGCGGTCCCCGTCGAGCCACAGCAGAAAGCGCTTGGCGTCGCCTTCGGTCATGATCGCCTCGCGTCCGTTCAGCCGAAGGCTCTCGGTCGCGCCTTCGCGAACGGGAACCGGCAGCGTACTTTGCCAGTCGCCGATGGCGGCGAGCTTGGTTCGCAGGCTATCGGGCAGCACCGGCAGACCCAGGATCGCGTCGCGAACGACGTTCGCGTCGATGCCGCCTTCGACCGTCAGCGAGGGCTTGCCGAACTGAAGCAGACGAGCCGGCTTGCCGGCCAAAGCGCCTTCCATGGAGACGCCGCCCGGAATGCTGAGGGTGATCGCCTTGCCGTCGGCGGCCGCCGGCAGGTTGGTGTCGCTGCCCAATCGGGTCAGCAGCCGATTGACGGCTTTGACGTTCAGCCGGAACGTCAGCACGGTGGCCGGCTGAAAGGAAGGGGCGGCCGGGCTGTCAAGCCGGATCAGCGGGGCGCCAATGCGATTTTCCGCTTCATCCCAAGTCACGGCGTGCGATTCGCCGCCGCCCGATTGGGTTAACGTGCCGTATTGGGCCAGGTCGAAGCGCTGATTTCCGTCAGGCGAGCCGCGCTCGAGCAGATTCGAGATAGAAGCCATGTCATTTTCCGAAATCCCGACGCCGACCATGTGATGGATGCGGAAGGTGTCCAGCATCGAGGCCATCGTCCGGTCTCCGAGCGGGGTGGCGAACAGGGCGACGGCCACGGCAGCCGCGGCGACGCCGGCGGACAGCCTCCTCAGCCTGCGCTTCGCCGGCTTTTCGGTCCGCCAGCCGCCTCCCGCGCCGATTAATAGACTTGCGCCGGTCTCTGGCCCTGGGGCAAGCGGCGCCGGTTGCGCCGCGCCGATTGCGTTTGCCTGCTTCATATCGATAGCACCGCCCTTATTAAAATGATCGTTCTCGGACTGCCGCCAGAACGCCGGCACCGGTTCTCCTTCCGCAGCCCGCTCGAACCGCGCCCAAGCCCGGCCGGGATCAAAATCCGGTTTCCCGCCGGCCCGTTTGTCCTCGTGATTCATCGCTTGCGTCCTCCTCCTGACCGTACTTCTTCTTGAGCCGCTCCTCCGCCCGTGCCAGCAGCGTGCCAATGATCTTGGGATTGACCCCGAGCCGGCGGGCGATCTCTTCGTAGCTGTATCCTTCCTCCCGCAGCAGCAGGGCGCTGCGATCCCGGTCCGAGAGCTTGTGCAGCACCCGGCGGACCACGTCGATCTCCCATTCGCGGATAACCTCCGTCTCTCCCGAAGGGGCGGCGCCTTCCGACCATGCCGCTATCCGGGCGGTCTCCTTTTCCAGCAAAGCCTTGCCCGACGCCCGCTGCCTCAAATAGTCGTAGCCCACCCGTGTCAGTACCCGGTGCAGCCAGGCGCCGCAGGCTTCCAACCGTTCGGGCGGGTTCCGGTAGAGCCTGAGAAACACTTCCTGCGCGAGATCCTCGGCTGCCGCGCGGTCGCCGGTCAATGCGTAGAGCTTGCGCGCCACGCCGGGGTAATGCTCCCGGAACAAGCGCTGAAATAGCTCGGGTACTTGCGCGTCTTCCTCCATGCCGCAGCCGTGCCCCCTTTCGATAGATAAGACGGATGCCGGCTTGATTTTGTAGCAGCCTCTAATAGAACGAGTTGCGAGATGTAGGCGTTAAGCGCGCCAAACAAGCATCCGCGTTCGCTTGGGACGCTTAATTCGGCCGTGCTCGCTTCGTGCGACGGAACGGCGCCGACGAATCCATATTGAATGTCGTTATGTATATTGGTTTTGAGTTCGGACCGCTCGAGCTGAATATCGACGTCGACTTGCAGGTCGCCTTTTGCGAACAGTTCGTTCCAGCTTGCAGAGAGTTGCTTGAATTCGCCGAATCGGTGCCGGTACATCCATTCTCCGAAGCCGAATATATCCGCCGCGTAATCAGTCTGGACCCTTTTAACGGTGTCGTCGATCCGTTCCCTGACATAAGCCTCGGTCAGCCGCTCGAGCTCCATGTAACCGGATGCTTGGTCGATCGGCAAGGCGGCCCCCAAGCTTACGATGAATCCGATGCCTCGTACGTTCAGCGTCATTTTCGGCCTTCCGTGAAGCATCCGGACCGCCTTGGAAGCATGAAGCCGAATGAGCCGCACGCCTGCGAACGCTTTGTTCTCCGGTAGCGGAACGGACACCGTCGTCTGCTCCAAGCTGTCGTTAGCGAGGAGCACGATATTCATATCGGAGGATGGAAGGAAGCCGACAAGCTTATCTTCTTTAAAGACGGCGGTATAAATGACGAGATTGACGTCTTCCCGAACATAACGGTAGCGTACGAAAAAATCCATAAAGCGGTTCAGTCCTAGTCGCGCCAGCCGCTCGTCGACCACGATGACCTGCATATGCGATCCGATGAGCAACCGGTCGAACTGTTCGTTCAACCGGTTGACGCTTCAGAGAGCGTATCCGCCTCCGCTATATATAGCTGCGCGGGCGCATCGCCTCTTCCGTTTTCCGCGCTTATGGACTCCGCCGCGTTCAGCACCTCTACCGTTACCCGAATGTCGCGTTCATGCCCGATTTCCAGGGCGACGCCGGTAATCAGGGAAGAACGGCTCACTTCAACCATGTCCCTACAGCCGCCAATGACAAGCAAAGCCGTGTTCCTCGCCCTTTTTTTTACAGGTTGCGCCGGCGGCGGAAGCATTATGCAAAAGCCGAAGGGGTGACTTGCCGGCGAGGCCGCTTAGCGTAAAAAGCTGGACAGATTCCGATCTTCTGCTATAATGAGGAACGTTATCAATCAACGCCAAGTACGTCGACAATCGAACAAACCCCGGGGGAGCTGGAATAGGCCGGCTGAGAGTGCATCCCATCACCAACGATGCAGACCCTTTAACCTGATCTGGTTAGTACCAGCGTAGGGAGGCGGGAAGCGCGAATCGGATTCGCGCGTTTTGTCCATGCTTATTTAGGACGCCCTCCGTATACGGGGGGCGTTTTTTGAATGTCTGCGTGCGAAGGCATGGAGAGGGAGAAAAGACAGATGCGAATGGTCAAAAAAAGCTGGCACGGCAAGGGCGCGGCGGCGATCGCGGCACTGCTGATTATGGCGGGCTGCGGAGGGAACGGGAACGGAGAGGGAGGCAGCGGTTCGGCAGCGGCTTCGCCGGGCGCGAGCGCTTCGTCGTCGGCACCCGCTTCCGCATCAAGCGGTCAAGCCGCCGATCTGGGCAAGGTGAAGGTCGTGCTCGACTGGACGCCGAACACGAACCACACGGGACTGTACGCCGCGGCCGATCAGGGCTATTGGAAAAAGCGCGGACTCGACGTCGAGATCGTGCTGCCGCCGGAGAGCGGCGCGGACCAGATGGTCGCGACGGGAGCGGCGGATTTCGGCGTAGGCGCGCAGGAGGGGCTCACCCTAGCGAGAGAGAACGACATGCCGATCGTCTCGCTGGCCGCCATCATTCAACACAATACGTCGGGCTTCGCTTCCCCGGCGGACAAAAACATCAAGGAGCCCAAAGACTTCGAAGGGCATAGCTACGGCGGATGGGGCTCGCCGGCGGAACAAGCCGTTATCGGCTCTATGATGCAAAAGCAGGGCGCCGACGTGAACAAGGTCAAGTTCGTCAACGCGGGCACCGCGGACTTTTTTACCGCCGTGCAAAAGGATATCGACTTCGAATGGATCTTTTACGCCTGGACCGGCATCGAAGCCGAGCAGCGCGGGATCCGGCTGAACATGGTCTATCTCTCGGATTTCGACAAGCGCCTCGATTATTACACGCCGGTGCTGACGACGAGCGAGAAGATGATCAAGAACAAACCGGACGTCGTCCGCGCCTTCGTCGAAGGGGCGTCGGAAGGCTATCAATACGCGATCGACCATCCGGCCGAAGCCGCGGACATCCTGATCAAGGCCAATCCCGACCTGAACGCGGACCTCGTCAAGGCGAGCCAAGCTTGGCTGAGCCCGAAATACAAGGACGACGCGCCGCGCTGGGGCGAGCAAAAGCGCGAAGTGTGGTCCGGCTACGCCGAATTTCTTAAGGAGCACGAGCTGCTGACGAAGGATCTGGATTACGACGCGATGTTCACGAACGACTTTTTGCCGCAACCTTAAATTTGCCGAAATCTTAAATAAGAACTTAAACGAGGAGGAAAACAGACATGTCGCAAGCGCTGCTCAGCATTCAGATTTTGCCGAAGGCCGCAAATCCGGAGGACGATACCCATCTGTACGTCGACCGGGCGATCGAGATCATCAAGGCTTCCGGCGTCGCCTATCGGGTCGGGCCGCTCGAGACGACGATGGAGGGCGGCCTCGACGAGCTGCTCGATATCGTGAAGGAAATGAACCGCGCGATGTTCGAAAAGGGCAGCCCGTCCGTCCTGTCGCAGATCAAGCTGCTCGTTCACGGTTCGGACGGCGCCTCCATGGCGCATCTGCTGCGCAAATATCCCGATGGACAGTAAGCTAGGCCGCCTTCTGCTTCCGGTCGGCACGTTGGTTGCCGTGCTGGCGCTCTGGCAGCTGAGCGTAGCGCTATGGCACATCAAGCCCTTTACGCTGCCGTCGCCGCTGGCGATCGGGGAACGGATATGGGAGCAGCGGGACAGGCTGCTGGCGCAGAGCGGGTCGACCCTGAAGCTGGCCCTGAAGGGCATCGGGCTCGGCATCGGGCTCGGCGTGCTGTCGGCCATCGTTTTTCACCTCATCCCGTTCGTCCGGGCCGCGCTCTCGCCGATCATTATCATCACGCAAAACATTCCGCTGATCGCGCTAGGGCCGCTGCTTATCATCTGGTTCGGCTTCGGCCTGACGCCGAAGCTCGTGCTGCTGTCGCTCGTCTGCTACTTTCCGATCGCCTGGTCGATGCTGGCCGGCCTCGGACAAGCCGATGCGCATCTGCGCGAATACCTCGCGATGATCGGCGCAAGCCGGCTCACGGTGCTTAGGCGACTGGAGCTGCCGGCTTCCCTGCCGTACTTTTTCTCCGGTCTGAAAATTACGGCAACGTACAGCATCACCGCCGCCATCGTAGCGGAGTGGCTCGGCGCAAGCGAGGGGATCGGTTATTACCTGGTGCTCAAGTCCAAGGGCTACGATACGACAAGCGTGTTCGCCGCGATCGTATGCATCGTGGGCATGGCGCTCGCCTTTTACGGCATCGCGGCGCTGCTCGAGCGCCTTGTCGTCCGTTGGCGGCCGGCGGCACGGGAGGGGGGAGCGCGATGAACGGGCAAGCGAAGCTCGAACTGATCGATATTAGTCACAGCTACGCGCGCGGCAAAAAAGCCCATCCCGTGCTCGGCGGCATTTCGCTGACGGTCGCGGACGGCGAGTTCGTCACGCTGCTCGGGCCGTCCGGCAGCGGCAAGTCGACGTTGTTCCGCCTCATCGGCGGCGTCGAACGCCCGGATGCGGGACGCATCCTGATCGACGGCGCGGAGACGACCGGCCGGCGCGGACAGATCAGCTACATGCCGCAGCAGGCGTCGCTGTTTCCTTGGCTGTCGGTCGGCGCCAATATCGCTTCCGCGCTGACGACGGCGGGCATTGAGCGGCGGCGCGCGGCGGCGATGGCGGAGGAGTGGCTTGGTCGCATCGGGCTCGGCGATGTGGCAAGCGAATATCCGCAGGTGCTGTCCGGCGGCATGCAGCAGCGCGTATCGTTTTTGCGGGCGCTGCTCATGCCGCGCGGCGTCATGTGCCTGGACGAGCCGTTCGCCGCGCTCGACGCGCTCACCAGGGCGGAGATGCAAACCTGGCTGCTGCGGCTCTGGGAGGAGGAACGGCGCTCCGTGTTGTTCGTTACGCACAGCATCGAGGAGGCGCTGACGCTGTCGGACCGGATCTATGTGCTGTCCAAGGCGCCGGCGTCCGTGCTGAGGGAGATTCGGGTGCCGTTCGAGAGGCCGAGGCGGTCGGATGTCTGGAAGGAGCCGGCGTTCGTGGCCCTCAAGGAAGAAGTGCTGGCGCTGCTGGAGCGGGGAGGTGCCGGCCATGGCGTATGACGCGCATTTGCACGTCGACCAATATCCGCCGGAGCGCCGGGAGGCGCTGCTGGCGGAGGCATTCGCAGCGGGAATGCGAGGGATCGTCGCCGTCTCGATGGACCCGGATTCCTGCGAGGAGACGCGCCTGCTCGCCGCTGCGTGGCCCGGTCAAGTGATGCCCGCCTACGGCCATCACCCCGAGCAGCCGCCGCTCGGGCCGGAGGCGCTCGAGCGGCTGTGCGGCCGTATCCGCAGGCTCGCGGAGGCCGGAGAGGCGTTTGCGATCGGCGAAGTCGGCCTGCCGTACTATACGAGGACGGAGGCCGAGGCGGGCGGCGAAGCGTTCGACGAAGCGCCGTACTTGGCGCAGCTCGACGTTTTCGCGAGCCTCGCCGCCGAGTTGGACCGCCCGATCGCGCTGCACGCGGTCTACGAGGATGCCGACAAGGCGCTCGCCGTATTAGACCGCCACGGCGTGCGCAGGGCGCATTTCCACTGGTATAAGGGGGCGCCGGAGACGACGGCGCGGATCGCCGCGCGGGGTTACTTCATCTCGCTCACGCCGGACGTGCTGTACGAGCCGGATATCAGGGAACTGGCCGCTTCTTATCCGCTCGAACAGTTGATGGCGGAAACGGACGGCCCCTGGCCCTTCGAAGGTCCGTTCTTAGGGATGGAGACGACGCCGGCCATGACGCTTGCGGTCGCGCGCGAGATCGCGGCGCTTCGCGGTATGGAGCTTAAGGCGGTCGAAGAAACTTTGGACCTGAATACGGCGGGATTTTACGGTTTCGTTTGACGCGATAAAAAGACCGCGATAAAGACAATGGTACCGCCGATTCCGCAAGGGGCTCTATGCAGAGCCTCTTTTTTTCGTTTAACGTCGCGGTTTTGCGAATTAGCTCTATGTGGAACCTCTTTGGCTCGATTGACGGCGCGATCTTGCGAACGACGGTCCAAAATTCGCGCCAGTGTCGTCTGCGGACAACCGAATCAGAAACACAAACGGGATGAGGCAGCTAATGACGCCGCTTCATCCCGATTTTCTTGTTGTGCTTCATTCGTCGGCCTGCTTCGTCCGGCTTGCTCTGCGTCTCCGATATCCTCAGCCGTGATAACTGCCGGACGGCGCATTCAGCACCCATTCGAGCAGCAACAGCTGTTCTTCCAGCCGCTCGGCCTGCGCCTGCAGTTCGGGGCGGGCTTCCTCGCCCGCTTCCGCGTACAGCGCCTCGAGCGCTTGCTTGCGCGAGGCTAGCTCGTGATATTTTCGCTTAACTTGGTCTGCGGTTCTCAATTTCGACGTCCTTTCTGCGACAGGCGGTCTTGGGCATGCGACCAGCCGATCAGGCGGCTCGCTTGGGAGCGGCGCGCAGCACGTAGAGGTAATAGCCTGCGTAATAAGCGATCAGAATGAAGAAGATGGCCGCCGTCCAAGGGTCGCGGCCGTACTGCTCCAACGAGTCGGCGCCGCCGCCGGCGTTCGCGGCCGTTTGCGCGCCCTGCATCGCGAACAGGAACCGGTAGGCGATACGGCCGATGAACAGCGCGATGACAAGCGATTCGATAACGACATGCGTCCGGTAGTAGAGCCCGTCGCTGCGTTTTTCCACGATGCTGTGCCGGATCGCGAACCAGGCGAGCAATCCGCCCAAGGCGAGGCCCGCGGCATCGGCGGCGAATACGATCGGGTGGACGAATCCTGCCGCGATCAGGATGATGCCGATGACGGAGAAGATGCCGATCCGGATCTGAAGCCTCCGCGGCCGAAGCAGCTGAAAGCCGACCGTCCGGCGGATGCGACGATACAAAATAAACGCAACCAAGAGGATAGGGACCGCATATTGCGCGGCTTGGCTCATGAAGAATCGTCCTTTCGGGATCGGTTGATTCGCTTAGTTTATCATACGAACCCGGGGAGCCGTCTATCCTTCCCTGGACTGAAATGGCGTTTGTTTTCTCGGCTCTCGTCGGACTTGGCGTCTTGGCGTTATTAATAGAGAAACGAACAGTCTGGACGCTAAAAAGCCGCCGGACACCGGCGGCTTCGGTCTGCCTGGAAGAGGCGCGATGACGAATCAGCGACGTGAACGCGGCGTGGTATGCGGATCTTGCTTGATCGTTTCCGACACCTCGGTCACTAAGAACGCCAGGTAATTCCTAAGCGAGAGACGTTGCTGCTTCATGCGTCATCACACCTCCTTCCGTAAGGTATTGTTATAATTTTCTTACACCTCAGACGGCGGGTTGAATCTGGTGCCGACACGAAAAGACGCATTTCCGGACGGGCGTCGTCGGAGCGGCGTCGGGAACGCCAAAAAAGCCGGCTCCTCTCAAGGAGGGCCGGCCGTACGCGCAGCGCGCGTCAAGTCATGTAGAGAAACGAATCGTCAAATAAATGACCAAGACAAACAAAAATACCGCCAGGCAATAGCCCAGCACAAGCCCAACCGCTTTAGGACCGTTCACTGTCGACTCACCGCCCAGTTCTTAATGCTTCTATTATACAGGACGGTGCCGGAGGAAATGAAATGACGCGTTTGTGAACGATTGGGCGAAACGCTGCGGATCGGACCCTTATTGCGAATTAACCGACCTTGGCGCCGTGCGAGATGGAAAAAAGCACGGCTTGCTCGTGATCCATACGCAGGCCGGAGACGGCGAATTGCTTGAAGTCGACGCCGTCCATTTTGGCGCCCCTCGCGTCGGCGCCTTGCAGGTCCGCTTTGGCGAGGGAGGCCATACTCAGGTCGCAGTCCCTGAGATCCGCCTTGGTCAGCTGCGCGCCGGCCAGGTCGGCTTCGTAAAATTTGATACCGCGCAAATCCTGCTTAGCCAGCTTCGCATGCCTCAGATTCGTATAGGACCAGTCGCCCTGCAGGATGGAGATGCCGTCGAGTACGGTGTTGGAAAACGTAGAGCCCATCATTTTGCAGCGATCGAACTTCGAAACGAACAAATCCGCACCGTCGAAGTTGCAATTTTCGAACGCGGATTCCGTATGGACGGAGCCGTTAAGCGAAGCGCCGCGAAAATCGCAGCCCACGAAGCGGCATTTGACGGACGCGATCTCCTCCATGGAGCCATGGGCGAACGAGCAACGGACAAACGTACAGCCGATCAGCTCGCCGTAACGCAGATCCTGGCTGCCGAAGCTGACGCCTTCGTACGTTTGTTGACTATATTGAAACAAGAGCATGACTCCTTTCGGGGACGAATTTCCTTTTTTACTATAGCATACGGCTGTCAAGTGCCCGTTCGCGCCGCAGTAAAAGTCAAGCGGAATATTTTTAACCTGGCGGCAAATGAAAAAGACCTCCTGGCGGAGGTCTTTAAAGCGCTGCAAATTACGATTTAAGATGGCGGGAATCCTTTAAAAAGGTAATGATCTCTCCAAGTTGCCGCCCCGCCTTAACCGAGATTTTCTTCGGCGCTCGCATCGTCGGAGGAGTCGAACAGCGGACCGCTCGTACTCCACAACTGCTGAAGCTGATCGTCCGTAATCGTGCCCTTCAAGAACTTGTCGTAATCGGATGTCAGAATTTCGATCACGTTCTCCTCGTCGTCGTCGTCGATGTACACGACGCGCATGTATTCGGCGCCGAGCGGCACGAGCTTTTTGAAGATCAGATCGATGTCCGCCCAGTCGTCGTCGAAGCCGTACAGGGCAGGGAAATAAACGACCGCGGTCACTTCCTTGGCGATGCTCGTAAGCGTGATTCCGTCGCCGCCGAGCGATATGACGTCCTCGGTCGCCTGGACTAAATTGGCGCCGGCGGGCTTGAGGTCGACCGTCTGTTTCTTTGCGTCGTAAGAGTAAGAAACGCCGGCGCTTTTCAACGCGGCCAAAGGCAGCATCGTCGAGCCCTGGAAATTGATGGCCGGCGTGCCCGTCGTCAAAATAGGCTGCCCGCCGAGCGTTATTCTCATCTTCGCATAACCTTTGTACGTTCCCCATAAATTCGCGGCGCTCACGACGCCGCCTACGGTCAGCAGGCCAATCAGGGTCAGCAAAAGAATCTTCTTTTTCATCCGCGCAACACTCCATCGCTATTGGTATAGATTTCCTGTATCGTATTACCCACATTAACCTAACATGAACACTTATTTCGATTCTGTAACCCAGGTCACATTTTTTGGAGGCTTGTCGGCGCAAAAAAACGACCCCCGTCTTTCGACGGAGGTCACATGGGAGATGAGGCGGTTTGCTTTTGGAGCAGTTAGGGCATTTTAAAATTTGTGTGTCGGATTTGCCGTAATGACGCCATTCCTGTCCACATGTTAATGAATCGTTGGAGAGTTTTTTGGATCGTTTTGCGAATTTGGTGGACAATCAGTGGACAACTCGTGGACAGTTTCCGGTTCCGGCCTCTTCATCATATCGTTGAAGGCGGCGGCAGTTTCCTGCTCAACCGATTTGAAAATGTGCCCGTAGATCTCCTGCATTTTCGAATTCTTGTGTCCGGTTCGGCGAGCGATCGCTTCGGGGTGGATCTTCTTGTAGATCATCCAGCTCACGCTCGTATGACGCAGGTCATGTAGCCGGATCGGCTTTAGTCCGTGGCGCCGGTGAAAATCAATCCACCACTTTGTTAGGCGATTCGGGTGCAGCGGCTTGCCGTCGGCATGGTTGAAGACGAAGTCATGTCCTTCCCACGTTCGCACGTTTTCCACCTTGTACTCTCGCAGCTCCTCGACGATCGCTTCCGGCAGCGTAATTCTCCGGTAAGATGTTTTGTTCTTCGGCCCCTTGATTAAAGGCTTGCTGTTTACCGTCTTCGTAATCGATTGCTCAACCCTCAAATAGCCTTCCTCCAAATTAACCCGGGACCACTCCAGTCCGGTCATCTCCCCGCGGCGCATGCCCGTCGTAACCGCCAGCAACACCATCAACCGGATGTGAGGGGGCTCGTCCTCGAGCGCGGCGAACAGCTGCTTGATCTCGTTCTCGTCGTACACCTCCATTTCCTTGAGGTCGTCTTCCTTCGGCTTGCGTACGCCGGTCATGGGATTTGTCTCAATATAGCCTTCCTCCAGAGCCAACCGAAAGATGCTTTTCAGCACCCGATAGTTGTACACGATCGTCGCCGATTTAAGCGGACCCATGCCGTCACGACGCGCAGCTGGAGACCGCAGGTGTACCAGGAAGTCATTCACTTTCCGAGTGTTCACGTCTTCCAGCCACATGCGTTCGAAGAAGGGAAGGATACGGTTCTTAAGCTGCAGGCGATAATTCGTCTGAGTCTTCGCTTCGAGCGTGTCCACGTGCTTTACCAGCCATTCATCCGTAAACTGCTTGAAGCTGACGCGAGCGTCCTTGTGCTTGGATCCGCTCTCGTACTCCAGCTTGAACAGAGACAGTTCGTGTTGCAGATGAGCCTCTAACCGCTTGGGAGCCCGTAGGAGCGCCGGATCGGTAACCCGGATCGTCTTGGTAGGCTGTATGCGGTTGCCGGCGGCGTCGCGGCCGTACTCAAGAATAAGCAGGTATGAATTCTCGCCGCGTTTCCTCCAACTCGACATATAGATGCTCCTTTCGATAAGAAAGGCCCTTATCGAAGGGCCGGCTGCTGGAGCAGCTTGAACGTGAATATATGCTTGTAATAGTGCTGATGATCGGACAGGACGACGGTGTACTTGGTGTGCTGCTTCACCAGCCCCGAGCCCATGAATTCCTCGCCGTACCAGACGGCTATCGGGATCGAGTGGAGGTAGGCGTGGTTGATGAGAGCGGCGGATTTCATTTATTTCAGCCTTTCAACCGTTACCGTTTTGTCCACACCATCGACTATCATTTTGAATTTTGTTCCATCTTTATAAATCGTTACTTTTGGTGCGTACTTGTAACTGTATTTATATGTGTAATCGGTTTGCTGCCATATCTGTCCGTTCTGCAATTTAAATATTTTACCATTCTCAAACCCATCAAAGTCGCCATCGATCTTTGAGTTTACTGTCGAAAATGTAGTTGCTCCTGTGATTGGAGTTGACAGGTCAGGTGCGGTATTGATCTGAGGCTGCACATAAGTCACTGTGCTTCCTTGAATCAGGTTGAAATATTTCGTATATCCATTCATCACTAAGTTCTCGCTTGTCGATACTGAAGTTGCTGCTTTTTCGAGATTGTCGAAAAACTTAGTCGAAAAATCCGTGTCAGTATTGTATGCTCCTAAACTCGTAACAGCTGCTTTAAGAGAGTCAATTGCAGACGAATAACCTAACAACGCTTGATCGATTGCTGGTTCTAGTTGGCTTATGGAGGTGGCTACCGCCAATTTATCTTTTTCAAAAGCCTGCAGGCGGTTGTACTCATTTACCAAGTCATTAACGGCATTATTTGAATGCGTCAGGATAGCTTGTGGCGTTAAGTTGGCTCTTAGGTAAGACAGATCATTCGTGAGCAAGGACTGGGTTTGTGTAAATCTGGAACCCAGTGTGTTTAATGCAGCATAGTAATCCATAAGAACGGCATAGCTTTTGATCTTAGCGACATCAAAAGTTTGCTGTTTAATATCCACAGTTTGGTTCTTTGAGTCGAAAGTATAGGTTACTCCGGCTTGCTGTAGCAGATTTACAGGAATCATAGTGCGTCCGTTATAGCTGATTGCAGGGACATCACCTGTTTTAATAGGAGATCCATTTACAGTAAGCCGAATGATTGGATTACCTTTGTAAGTTCCCCACATGCTTGCCGCGCTAACAACTCCGCCGAATAACATGGATGCTGCAACGATGATTGCTATCTTCTTTTTCATGGATAATTACCTCAAGTATATTCCTCATCGGCTGAGGTATTTGCTGAATAATTCCTGCGTCTCCGGGTAACCTACGCGCGAGGTGATCGCATGTATATTCCGGGATACAACAACGGGAAGCCGAGTTTCATCAAAGTGGACGATATCCTATACATTTCAGCAGAGAGAAACGACATCCGATTCCATACGCACGATTACGTTTACCGCCCCCTAGCATCCCTCCAGGATTATACCGAACTGCTCAGCTCCCGCGGATTCGAAATGCTCAATAAAAACCATCTCGTCCAAGTGAACAAGATCCTTCGTTACGATCGCGACAAGCAAGTAGCCTTGTTCGACGATGAGTCACCTTCTCGCGGGGTACATATATCTCGACGCAATCGTTTTAAAATTGACCGAATGTAGGGTACGAACGGTCGGTTTTACGGCGAGGTTCGACATCAATCCAGAAATTTCTATGTTAAAATCATGCCAATCATCTATTTTTAGCGGAGGTGATGGCCCTGGTAAAGTGATTGCTTTACCGCCCGTTGCAGAGTAGCTAGAACGATCTACTCTGTTTTTTTGCCGATCACCACGCGCGATCATTCGTACTTCCAGGTATAAATGTCGTCCATAGGAACTCCGAAAAAGTCAGCAAACAGTTTTGTTGTCGAAAGCGACATCTTTTGACGCCCCGTATAATAAGAGGAAAACTGCTGCTTTGTCATATCAATTCTCGGGTTCGCATAGACGTCGTGGGGCTCTAATCCACGTTCGCGCATCAATGTGGGTAATCGGCACTTAACGGGACGGACCCTGGGTGCCATACCTACCCTCACATTCCTATTGAACCAGAACAATTGTTCGTATAAAATTGACTTCAAATGGCTGCGTAAAAAGGAGATGTGTCGATTTGCTAACCGAGCAGCAAGCATGTTACGTCAACACGATAATAAAACTTAAAGGTATAGACGTGAGCGAAGCAGAGTTCTACAAGGTAGTCTGCAAATTCACTGCTTCGATTTTGCTTGAGCAATCGACTCAATCAAACTTTTCATCGCAGCCAGGACAACCGGATCGTCATGGAGGTTAACCTTATAATGACTCTCAGTTTCCTTAATAATTCGATCAAAACTACTTTCTGAGAGCGAATAGCTCTCATTTTTCTTGCCAATAAGCCAATCCGTAGAGACCTCATAGATTTCTGCTAGTTTCATCAGCGTATCTGTATCTGGTTCGCTGACTCCATTCTCATATCCACTGAGGGTCTTATTATTGATCCCCGTTCTGTCTTTGACCTGGGTTTGTTTAAGTCCCTTTCTCTCCCTGGCCGAGCGCAGCCGACTCCCTAAATCGCTCATAACACACCTCCCGGTTAGCTAAGAAATAGTATAGCCAATTCTTGAAATCAAAGAATAACATTCTTAGAAACATTGAATATCGGCTTGACATCTTAAAATCTAAGAATTATTATTAGGTCATGGTTCTTAGATTCTAAGAAGGAGGCGTCCGATATGAACATGAACAAGCGCATCAGAGAATACATCATTGCCAATGGCCTAACGTTCTCTCTTGTCGCTGAATTATCAGGCTATGACATCAAAAAGTTCTCTCGGTGGATGACCAACTCGCAGCCGATGTCCACCGACGACTATGAAAAAGTCTGCTCGTTGGGTTTGAAACTTGATCCCTCATATTTTTATTCGAAAAAGTTCTTAGAAACGCAGAATTCCCACTCGGCCTGACGAAAGGAGGTGAACATCATGTCCGTAATGGATGAATCTATGACGCCAAAAGAGGCGGCGCCGTTCCTTAAGATCTCGACATGGATGCTGTACGACATGGTCCGCAAGAAGCAGATTCCGCACTTCAAGGTTCGGTCGAAAATCTTCTTTCGGAAATCGGCGCTTGAACAATGGGTGCTGGATCAGGAAGCCGCCTCGGTAGCTGGGTTGCCGTTCGCAATGACGGAAGAGCCGGCGCCGCGCTTTAAAGGCCACTGAACGGGAAAATCCCGCCGCGTGGGGGATATTGGCGGCGGGCGAGGCGGGGAGTACGAGGCGATCGATCTGTTAGAGCAATCATACGGCTTTGCAGCATCACACAGAAGACCCTCCGCTGTGAAGATTTAGCACAGGAGGGTGGTGAACAGAGAAATGAGTCAGCGAGTGGGAGAAATGCTGAAGGCCAGCCGAGAGCGCGCCGGGATGACGCAGCAGCAATTAGCAATGAAGCTGAACGTCGAACGGTCCACGATCGCCAAGGTGGAGACCGGCGCGATTAAAGAACCGGCTTACACACTGGTGCGCGAATGGTGCGCGGCGACGAACGGCATCGACCTGATGAATCTGGACTTCACGGGCAGCAACGACGGATGGAAGAAGCTGCGACAGCTCGAAACGGCAATGCGGAATATGAAATCGACTTTTGAAACGGTCCACTTGATGAAACGGAAGGAGAAGAAGAATGGCACAGGTTGGTTTGGAGCCCTACGCGGGCGGATATGACCCGGAGAAGTATCGGTCGACGGAATGGACAGGCGCGAGCTGCTACGAATGCGGCTGCCGGTTGAGGAATGCGAAGTTTCGCTTGAACGGTCGGGATTACTGCCAGCCCTGCGCAAACGACGAGGCGGGCATCACGGTGATCGGGGTGGACCTCTCATGACGGTAGAGCAGCAGAAGCAGCGACGCCGGGCGGAACTGGAACACCAGCTCAACATGGCGATCCGGGCGCCGTACCTGTTCGGGGATGAGGAGCAGCGGTTCGCATCGATCGACTTTATCAGAAGCAGCATCGCGGAGTTGGACAAGCCGGACAAGCCCCGAACAAATGAAAACGACCGCCCTGCCAGGCGGCCGAAGTTGAGAGCTCAGCTAAAGCGTCTCGTTACGCTCATTTTAACACAGGCGGTGCGACATGAGTAGAAAAGAAATCGAACTGTCCGCGAAGGACAAGATGCGAATTTCCGGGATGATCGCCGATATTAGCGGCTTGGCATCCATGATTAACCTTCATACCGAATTTTGTGTGTTCTGTAACATAAGCGCTCATGTCAGTAAAGTCGAGGTCGACATTCGTCGTTCAAAAGAGGATTACAAAGATCGTCTCGTCTCAGCGCGAATTAGCTACGATCCTGAAATGTTCGGAGATTCGGAAGAGATCATCGCTCAGTTCGGCAAAGTGAAGTACCAGCTCAAAAAGATTCTTCGGGAGCAAAAGATCGACTACTCCAGCCTCCCCTATGAAATCGAAGAAGTCCGGCACTACAAACTGGTTTGAAATCGTCCCGTGGGCGGCGGAATGCGTTCCGCCCCTCACAGATGCGTTCAAGCGTCAGAAGGGCAGGTGATAGGCATGGGAGATGCGGCTGAAGCGGTGCTGGAAGGATTGTTCTGCCAGCATTGCGGCGAACTGATCGACGGCGAAGAGCCAGGACATCCGCGCAGTTGTGACGATTGCGAGGAATAGAAAAAGGCCCGCGGGAACGGGCCTTCGGTAAACATCGTACGGCCATCGTATCACGGTGGCCCAAACAGATCAAGAGGGAGGCTTCACCTCATGGCTTTAAGCGTAGCAGCGGTAACGAAAGGCTTACCCCGCGAGGAATGGCTGAAGCTTCGGACGCGCGGCATCGGCGGCTCGGATGCGTCGGCCGTCGTCGGGCTCAACCCGTGGAAGTCGAAGGTCGCCGTGTTCCTCGAAAAGACCGGCCAGTCCATCCCAGACACGACCGGCGAAGCAGCCTACTGGGGGAACGCGTTAGAGGACGTCGTTGCGAGAGAATTTTCGCTTCGCACGGGTTTGAAGGTGCAGCGTTCCAATAAGCTTTATCAGCATCCGGAACATCGCTTCATGATCGGCAATGTAGACCGCATCGTGACGGATTCCCAAAAGCGTAAAGGCGTTCTCGAAGTTAAGACGACGACGAACGAAAAGGATTGGGACGATGATCGAATCCCCGATCACTACGCGATTCAACTCCAGCACTACATGACGGTCATGGGATTAGATTACGGCCACTTCGCGGTTCTGCTCGGCGGCTTCGGCGGCTTCAAATTTAAGTCGACTTACATCGAGCGCGACGATCGCATTTCTAAGTACCTGATCGACATGGAGAAGCAGTTCTGGCACGATCACGTGCTGAAGCAGAACCCTCCAATGATCGACGGCAGCGCGGCCTCCACGGACCTGCTGAGCTACCTTTATCCAACGAGTACGCCGAATAGCATCCTGCAGCTCTCAAGCGAATACGAGCCGCGAGTGAAGGAACTGCGCGAGGCCGAAGCCGCTAAGAAGGCCGCCGAAGAGCGTCTCGAGGCTGCCAAGAACTTCATCAAGGCCGCAGCAGCTGATGCAGAGATCATCATGCTTAACGGCGAGAAGATCGCCACTTGGAAGTCGCACGACGAGACGCGGATGGACACGAAGACGTTCAAGGCCGAAGAGCCTGAGATTTTTGCGAAGTACGCCGTGACCAAGCCGGTCCGGAAATTCCTGATTAAGTGAGGCGAACGTAATGGCAGCAGCAAATACAAGTCGCTCGAATAACGAGTTGGCAGGCAAGCTTCAACAGCAAGCAGCCACGACCGGGAACGCCCCGGCAGCAACCCCATCGCAAACGATCGGCGCCTACATGGAGCGCATGAAAAGCCAGATCGCCGAAGCTCTTCCGAAGCACATGAGCATCGACCGTCTCAGCCGAATCGCGCTGACGACAATCCGCACGAACCCTAAGCTCCTCGAATGTACCGTTCCATCCCTCATGGCGGCTGTCATGCAGGCGGCCCAGCTCGGTCTCGAACCGGGACTTCTCGGGCAGTGCTATTTCGTCCCATTCAAAAACAATAAGAAAGGCATCACCGAAGTTCAATTCATTATCGGCTACAAAGGCATGATCGACCTTGCTCGGCGCTCGGGCCATATTCAGTCCATCGGCGCTCATGTTGTTTACGAAAACGACTATCTCGAGCTTACTTACGGACTTGAAGACAGCCTGAAGCATATCCCCTGGCACGTTCGATCTGATGTAAAGATGAATGATGCTGGACCGATCAAAGGTGCTTACATGGTGGCAAAGTTTAAAGACGGAGGGCACCAGGTTCACTACATGCCCTATGCAGAAATTTTAAAGCATCGCGATCGTTCAAATGGTTATCAAAACGCCATCAAATACAACAGAACGGACAACCCTTGGATCACTGATGAGCCTGAGATGTGCATGAAAACTGTCACGAGGTCCGGATGGAAGTGGCTGCCGATCAGCATCGAGGTCGCAGACGCCGTCGATAAGGACGAAACGGTCCGTTCTGACATTTCGCAGGCTGACGGCGACTTCATCGACATCACGCCAACGCAAGTTGATGAGAGCGAAGGACAAGACGAGAGCGGCGATCCAGAGGGTGAAGAGCTTGGCCGCGTAGCTGAAGGCATCGACTGATCTCGCTTTAAACCAATCAGGGAAGGAGGCCGCGAGGTATGGCGAATCCGCAGCCAGATCAGTTTACGAAGCTCTCGAACGAACTTTTCGAAGCCATTATGAAGACCGACTTCTCGAAACGACAGCGCAATATACTGGACCTCGTTATTCGAATGAGCTACGGCTGCCGGAAGAAATCAGCCATCCTCCGGCCATCAGATTTCGAGGTCGTGGGCATCCTCCGCGGGCACGTGAAGAAGGAGTTGGAGTACCTCCAGATGGCGAACGTC
Source organism: Cohnella sp. GCM10012308 (assembly GCF_042649185.1). Lineage (NCBI taxonomy): Bacteria > Bacillati > Bacillota > Bacilli > Caryophanales > Paenibacillaceae > Cohnella > Cohnella sp. GCM10012308. The sequence goes on along the minus strand of NZ_JBHRYU010000001.1, from coordinate 301,198 downwards.
CTTCACATAAACGGTGAAATATACACCCTAAACAAGGACTACGACTCCTGGCGAGTGAGTATCGCGAAGACCTTTAACGAGGATAAATACCACAAAATCCTCCTTCGAAACGTCGCTCAAAGTGTTACTGAATCAGGAACAAAAGTTACTGAAACGGTAACAAATTTCGAAGACGACGAAAACGAAGAGTTACCAAAACAGGAACAAGGTTGTTACCAAAACAGTAACACGTTTGTTACCAAAACAGTAACAGGCACAGCTCACGAGCCCAGTCAGGACGCGGCCTCCCAGTCTCCTAAAGACATTAAAGAAAGTAAAGACATTAAAACCAGTACCAGTAGTAAGGTACTTAGGCTGTATGACGAAGCAGAGCCAAGCAGCAGCAGGGACCAGGATTATTCATTCGGACACATTTACAAAATCTTTGAAGATCACTTCACGGATGACGGCCGCGTGACGGAGCTTGAGCGCGAGGATCTGATCGACCAGTTTGAAACCTACGGCGGTGAATGGCTGCTTGAAGCGATGCGCGAGGCAGTTCGCGCGAAGGTGAAGACGCTCGCTTATATCAACGGCGTGCTGAATGGCTTTAAGAAGCGTGGCGGCACGAATAAGGACAAGCCGGCGAACGGCCAGCAGAACACGCAGTCAGGTCCACCGCTGGACGACGACGACCCGATCACGCGCATGATGCGAGAGGAGGACGCGAGAGCCCTTGGAGCAGCATCAGGAAGCTAACCCGCATGACCAGTTTACGGCGGCTTTGATGCTCGAGCAGAACATCGTCGGCAGCATCCTGAAGGACCCGACGCTGATGATGGAGGCGGTTGTCTCCCTGCGAGCGGACATGTTCGTCAACCCGTACCACCGCAACCTGTTCCGGATGTACGAGGAGTTGTACCGCGAAGGCATCGTGATCGACCCGGTCAACATCTTGGCTCGCTATGAGAAGCAGATGGACACGATCGGCGGATTCGCCTACCTGCGGCAGCTGCACAGCTCAGTGATCTTCGAGCACCACTTCCCGGACCACGTACAGCGTCTGGTCGAAGCGTACTCCCGGGCAAAGGCGCTCAGGCTGATGAATTCGTTCCGACCGCGCTTCGAGGACCCTTCGAGCGGATCGTTCGAGGAAACGCTGGACGAATTCGAACGGCTGACGCTGGAGGTTAGGCCGCGGAAGTTCCACCGGGACACGGGCGTCAAGGACGTGGTCGAGTGGTACGAGCAGCTCGTCCTGAAACGCGAGGATCGGACGAGAGCGTTCGGCATCATGACCGGCTGGCAAGAGATCGACCGGATGACGCTCGGCTGGCAGCGTACGGACCTGATCGTCGTCGGCGCCCGGACGAGCATGGGCAAGTCGGCATTCGCGCTTGAAATCGCAATGCGCGCCTCTCGAAGAGGCCACAAGGTCGCGATCTTCTCGCTCGAGATGACGAAGGCCCAGAACTATAACCGGATGATGGCGAACCTCGCCAAGGTATCGATGCAATCGATCCGAGTCGGCAACCTGACGGACGCCCAGCTCGAGGAGATATCGGTGCAAATGGACGCGATTACGAAGATTCACATCGACGACGAGCGCAATGTGACGGCCGAGTATATCACGTCGGAAATGCGCCGGCTGAAACGACAGGAAGGTCTCGATCTTGTGCTCATCGACTATCTGCAGGAAGTCGTCGAGCCGAACGAGCGCAACGACAACGGCGGATCGGCAATGCACCGAGTTTGTCAGAAGTTTCGGAAGGCAGCATGTGATTGTGACTGCGCTGTCGTAGGACTTTCCCAGGTCAAGCAAGAGGTCGAAGGTCGGGCCAATAAGCGCCCCTTTGTATCAGACCTATTTGGTGGGGCAGCCATCTCGGCGGTCGCTGACGACATTGTCCTTCTCTACCGTGACGAGTATTACAACCAGGACACGGACGATCGGGGCGTGCTGGAGGTCAACATCGCGAAGCAGCGGAACGGCCCGACCGGCGTCGTGAAGATGAAATACGAGAAAAATTACCAGCGCATCACCGGGAAAGGGGATCAGGAGCATGAGCAACTCGCTATTTCATGACGGAATCATTCGTGATCGTTGGTGGCTATACGACTGGTTGAAGCATCAGTACATGCGGACCGGGTACATCCCGACGGCAAACGAGGCCCGCGCCGCTTTCCCGGAATTGCCGCTGGAAGAGATGGGCGAAGGATATACCGAATTTATGGCCGTTGTCGGCCGATACGAGGGAGCGTGAAAGCATGAGGGGCACGAGGCCTTATTACAAGATCACGATCGACGGACGCACGTACGGCAAGAGGTTCCATACGAGCAAGGCGGCTGCGGAAACTGCGTTTCGCCTGTCGCAAGTGATCAACGGTGTGGGGTGGAAGAAATGCCGGTAAGCGACGAGACGATCAAGCGCGTCATTGACGACTTGGAAACGAAGGCGGCAGAGAAGTACATCGACGCCACGGAGGGCGAGCTGAGCTGCATCCGGGAGTACGACTGCTACCAGTACGCGGTCGAGCAGCTCCGCCAGGCGCTCCAAGATGGCTAGTTACGTCGGGATCGACCCGAGCACCAAGACCGGGCTGGTCCGGCTGGACGAGGACGGGGAGATCTGGGACGAGATCGAAATCAGCGTCGGGCTGAACGGCCGCGAGCCGACCGCGAAGGACATGGCCCGCCTGATCGATGCGGTGATGGGCCGGCTGCAAAAGGGCGACCGCATCGCGATCGAGGGCTTCGGATTCGCCTCACAAACCGGCTTCCTGCTCGGCGGCATCGGCTGGGGCATCCGGATGGAGATCGAGCGCGCCGGCATGCAGTACATCGAGATCGCGCCGTCAGCCCTAAAGAAGTTCAGCGGCGCAGGCGGCAACGCGGCGAAGGAGATTCTCGCCGTCGAAGTCTACAAGCGCTGGGGCGTCCAGTACAAGAGCAACAACGTGACCGACGCATACGTGCTCGCGCAGATCGCGCGCGCCATTCATGAGCCGGTCCGCCTTATAAAATGCCAGACCGAAGTCATTCAAAAATTGAAGGGATGAGACCAAATGAGTAAATTCACGACCACCCTCGAAGCTGTCAACAGCAACAAGTCGAAGACGACCATCAAACTGTCCATGAGCAACTCCATCGCCCGGCAGTTCACGGCGTTGTATCTGAATTCGATCGACAAAGAGATCATCGTATCTTTCGAGGATCCGCAGATGGAGATGGATATCGAGCGTACGTCGAACGGCCGCAGCGTCGCCACGATCAACAGCCGCGGCGAGGTGGAGAGCTTTACGCCGGCCAGTGAGGACAGCGACGTCGACGACGTTCAGGTTCAGGAAGAGCAGGCGGCAGAGGACGGCGAACAGCAGGAAGTCGTTTTCGGAGAGGCAGACCCGAACCACGACCCCGAGCCGGAGGGCGACGAGAACCAAGATCCTGAGCCTGACGTTGACCCGGCAGCTGACGAGCCGGCCGAAGAGAGCGGCGAGCTGAATGAAGAGGAGCCGGACGGCGAGGTCGACCAGCAAACGCTGGAGAACTTCATCCTGACGGAGCGCCCGCAATTCGACGACATCCCATACGACTTCCCGGCGCTTATTGAGCGCAAGAAGGCTGAAGAGCTGGCTTGGCACGCGATTCCGAAGGCATTCGGACTGAACGTATCCTCGACGAAGCTGCAGCAGTTCTACAGTGTCTACAAGAAGCGCTGCAAGAAGAAGATCCTGGGGGCGGCTTAAGCGATGGAGCAGCCGAAATTCCCCTTCGAGAAGGACCTGCTGGAGATGGACATCGGGGAAGAAATGGTGCTGTTCCTGAAAGGCCGGATCTTCCTCGTTCGCCGTGAGACAGAGGATGTCGTTGAGACGACGAACAAAGGCATGTGCTTCGTCGGAACCCAGCAATGAGCCAGATCACCGAATACAAGCTGACGCCCGCGGAGCTCGAAAGCCTGCGGGCGGCTCCTGTAAAGGCGGCGACCAACCGGGCAGGTCTGCCGACGCCGAAGCCGTTCTCGCTACCGGTGCGGAAGCCTAAGGAGCAGAAGCCGCCAACACATCCAGCGTATCCCTAAAAGCTTGTACCTCCACCCTCATCACATCAGGAGGGGTAAGACGGGCGATCAGCCAGCGCTCAAAGGATCGCACAAGGTCGCCCCCATCGTACTCCGAGCAAAATAGGTAGGCCAGTTCACTCATATAGCACCTCGGGAGTTGATTGTTTGAAACATAACGCTACTACATCCACCTGTTGGGTTTACAACGAGGCGGGATATCAACAAAGCCTCAAGAGCCCGTATTTGTCCGCTGAGGACCTACAGCACCGTTTGCCGGGTCTACCAGTTCCAGAATATTACCGTCAAACCTGCCCGGCCTCATGGGTGCGAAACGGATGGGTCGAGCAGCAGCAGGGACAACTCAGTCTATTCTAAACCAAACGCATGTTCGCGGGAATGGGGGATAAGCAGTGTTTCAGAGCAAACCGCTAACACCGGAAGAATTAAAGGACCTCGAAGATAAAACTAGCAAAGCAATGCTAGAAACGCTGATGGCATACGCAGACGAGTCCAAGCCTGGACCGTGGCAAATCGCCTATTCCGGCGGCAAGGACAGCTCCGTTAACGCATCCGTCATATTCCGAGCGGTCGCCATGATCGCCCCGGAGAAACGTACGCGCAAGCTATTCCTGACCACTGCGTCGACCGGCGTAGACTTCACCACGGAGCCGACAAAAGAACGAGAGTTGGCGAAGATGAAGACGTTCATCGAGATGTCAGGACTGCCGGTGGAGATCGTCAAAGTCAAGCCGCTGCCGAAGGATACATTTCCGTTCAAGGTGCTGGGTCTTGGTTATCCGCTGCCAAAGAGCAAGCGCAACCGGTGGTGTACGGAAGCCATGAAGATCAAGCCGATGCGGCTGGCGCGGAAGTACACGATGGCAACACGTGACGCTCTTGGTGTGAGGCTGTCAGAGTCTACACAGCGGCGTGAGAGCATCGAATCACACCAAGCTTCCGGAGAGCATTATCACGGCGATAACGGCGAGTTTTACCCGATCATCGACTTCACTTTAGACAACATCTGGGCCTATTCATCGCAATACGGTTACGCCTGGGGAGACGCAGAAGAGGTCAGCAACCTTTACAAAGAGGCGACCGGGGAGTGTGGACTTCGTAAGCGCAAAGCCGGCGCAGACGAGAAGACAGACGATCCCTGCGGCGCTAGGTTCGGATGTGTGGTGTGCCCGGTAGTGACGATCGACAAGAGCACCCAGCAGATGGCGCAGAAACATCCTTACTTTCAACCGTTCGTGGACCTGCGGAACCTCATGATCCAGATGTATAAGGAACCGAAAAACAAGGCCGGACGAATGCGCAGCGGAAAGGAACTCTGCTACGGACAAGGCACCTTCACGGTCAAGGCTCGCATGAAGCTCTACGAGGCGTTTCTACAGGCGGAAGACGACCACAGGCTACTGTGCAAGCTGTACAGCGCAGAGTCACAGACGATGTTCACGCCAGAGCTGAAACGCATGATCGTGGATCAGTGGCGGCAGGATCTCGCAGAAAAGCCGTGGCTCGAAGATGCTCCGGAACTCGGACTATTTTACGAGGAACCGGACAAAAGAGGGAAGGGTTATCAAGTCGCCTTGAACCCGGACCACGAATCAATTGTAGCATCGGTTTGAGGCCGACCCAGGTCTAGATCATAAAAGGGCTAAGCCCTAAGGAGGCATATACGGATGGCCCTCTCTGACAGACAGATATTACAGATCGCGTGTCGTCAGCAAGGATTCAGCGTTTCTTGGCGCATACGGGACGACGTTTTACGGCGCAGGTGCGAAAAACTTCGTCGAACCGGACTCATCAAACTGATTTACTCGCGTGGTCAAAACGACTACGTTATAACGCCAAAAGGCAAGGAACTGCTCGCGGAAAAGTTGGTAGAGGAGGCCCTTTCGATGACGGATACGGTAAACAAGCAGGCGCTGGACATTATCGCAAGCCGCGAGCGGCAGCAGCGTGAATATGGGAATCCGGTGAATTTGGAGATTGCCCGAGAGCTTCGCGCCATCATCCAAGACATCAAGGAGCTGCCGCCCACCCCATCCACCCCGGTACAGGGATGCCGAGAGGCGCTGGACATCGAACTTGCGCTGCTGCAGATGTGGGAAAGAAACGATATTCAAGAAATCTTCAAGTACAAACGCAGGATTCACTACTTCAGGGAAAGGCTCTCAAATATTGAACTGTTCTACGATCTCTCATTCGTGCTGTTCGCTGACGTCGACGATATCGCTAGCAAGGACATCACGCCGGAGGAGGGAAAGGTCAGCGTCGCCGAGCTGATCCGGAAGCGCCAAGCCCTCTCCCAGACGGACATACAGCTTATCAGCGCGGAGCAGGAACTTGATATCGTGCGGAGCGCAAAGGATTCGCTGATGCGATACACCCAAAAATGTCGGACTGAACGGGACTATTGGCAGACAAGGGCCATTGACGCAGAGCAGGAGCTATCAAACTTGAAGAATGGACCCGGCATCAATAGCACAGAGGACGACCAGCCCGGACCAAGTGTCGACATCATATCGTCCGTCGATTTCAGTCCGGTGCCGCCAGAAAAGCAGGCGATCATAGAGAAGGCGTTCGATGCAGCATTTTCCAGCACAGAGGAGGAAGAGACGGATGTCTAATATCCCGTATCAGCGTCTCGACGATGCCGAAGTATACGTGTCCGACCATGAGATCGTCATAACCGGCATCCCGGACGAAGACGACGAGAACCACAACTGCGACCATATGGGCTGCTCGTCCATCAATCACGTACTGTTCCGCGCGCCGCTCAATAATCCGATCCGGAAGGAGCAGACTCCAAATCGATAACACCCCTGACATGAGGGACTTAGAAAAGTACCGCAAAACGCTCGACGGGTGGCACGAATGGGATCATGAAGCATGCGGTATGGCTTCGCATGCGGTCAATGTCGCACTGCGGGCTTTGGGAGAGATCGCCGCCCTACAAGCCCAGCTCGCCGAGAGAGACGCCACAATCGCCCGAATGATGGTGGTCATGAAAGAAGTGGCCGTTTACGCAGTAATGGACCCAGAATACCGCATTCGTATGGCTAACTTCCTCCAATCCCTAAAGGAGCCAAACACATGACAGCATACGGTAGCTGGCCGGGCCTCAGCGGGTTCGCAGAGCTCGCGGAAGAGGCTGCGCAGGCAAAAGTACTCCGGGCCGAGGTAGAGGCGCTGAGAGGCGAGCTAAAGTCCAAGGATAGGGTGCTGGATAACGCAGTTGCCCTGCTCGAACTGATCGACAAGTTGAACAATGGGCGATGCCTTATATGCTCAAAGCTGGATGGCCACTATCCAATCTGTGCACTTAATACGTTTCTAGACAAGACCAGGAAGGAAGATACCAATGCGTGAGTATAAATTCCGGGGGAAACGGATCGACAATGGCGAGTGGGCTTGCGGAGACTTAGTCCGAGATATGTCATTCGACCCCCATACGTTGCCCGTAAAATGCGCAATATGCTGGGACAACGACTATATCCCGGTCGATACCAAAACGGTTGGGCAATATACCGGACTCAGCGACAGAAACGGCGTCGAGGTATACGAAGGCGATATCGTCGAGTCAAATCACCGCGTTTACGATGGCGGCGAAGTCCGGTTAAACGAAATTGTCTTCACCGGTTACTGCTGGAAGCTACGACATCGGGATAAATATGTGGCGGATGCGCCGATTGGTCTTTATGCCAATGAGTCCGATAATACAGCGCCGCACATCGTCTTAGTAGGCAACGTCCACACCCATCCCCATCTACTGGAACAGGGGGAGATGGAATGATCCGATGGCTCAAGCGCCGTTATCACCTCTGGAAGGCTGGACGATGCCGACGCAATCCGAAGACGTACCACGGCTACTACTACCACCTCGCGAAAGCGGACGCGAACCAATAAAAAAAGCCTCCGGCAAGCACCGGGGGCTCCATCATGACCTGACAACTCTATTATATCGGAGGCGGTGATATGAGCCAAGAGTACGTGGGGGCGACCTGGGAAAAGCACGGGGATTACTGGATCATGCAGGACAAGCAAGGGCGAGCCGTCGCGCTGTTCATCAGCATCGAACAGTTGCAAGGCCGTAAAACGGGAGAGGGGATCATGAACGATGAGCGAGGATCTGAAAAATCAGCAAGAATGGCTTGAGATCGAACGCGCCGCGCTGAACGAAAACAACCCGGACGACAAGTTCCGGCTGACGATCATCGACCAGGAGCTCGGCAAGATCAAGGCGCAACAGGATGAGCAGGACCGCCTGCAGCGCCAGGCCGAAGAGGTCGCCAGCATCTCGCTGCCGTACGATTACAACGAGTTGTGGGGCGTTACGACGGCGAACGCCGAGATCACTAATCTGCTGCAACAGGTCAAGGAGCATACCTTCGCCACCTGCAACGACGAGCTCGCCAAGGTGCAGGACGAGCACCGCGCAGCGTCGCAGGCATGGGCAGAGGAGCGTGCCGGGTTCAATGAGCAGAATGCATTCCTTAAAGCCGCCAACGACGCAGAGGCGGCCGCGAGGGAAGCCGCAGAAGCTCAAGCGCAACGTGACCGCGCTGACCGCATCACCGCCCAGGAGCAACTCGCAGAGGCCGAGGGCAAGCGCGACAACGCCGTCCGGATGATGGAGGAGGCACAAGCCGAGGCGGAGCAAGCCCGGGCCGATCGCGACAAGGCACAAGCCGAAGTGTCCGGCCTGAAGAGCCAGATCGACGAGCTCGAGGCGCAGGTCGCCCAATACAAGAAAAAGGCCAGCGCGGGCTTCGGGGGAGGCCTCAAGCTGACCAGCACGATCAAGCAGGAAACGGATGAGGAGAAGCAGGCGAAGGCGGATAAGGAGCGTATTGAGCAGTTGAACAGGAGCCTTGAGCGGTTCAACGTATCGCCTTTGCCGCTGCCGCCGACGATCGGCACGTTCAACCCTCCTGCGGAATACGTCGAGGCAGCCGCCGCCGAGGAGACGGAGCCGGCCGCAACCGACGAGCGATTTTATCCGGCAGCGGACGAGCAGCACGCCGACGGACTGGATGAAGAACACGTGGGAGACGCGGCGGAAGGAGCAGCTTCTGAAGGACCTACGCTCGAAGCCAAGGTAGCCGCCTTGGAACTGCGTGTAACAGCGCTCGAGCAACGTCCGCGCAGCAGCTTCGAATATAGCAATACGGGATATTAATCGGGGGCCCTCTACGGAGGGCTTTACCCAATTCAGGGAGGCGGGGAAACGATGGCGATCGGACATCTGTATACGAGGCGCGAGGGACTCACCATTATGAACCTGGGCGCGGCGACCGCGGAGAACTATCGACGGTCTGCGAAGATGACGCAGCAGCTTCTCGCACGCACGCAGGACAAGGGGGAGCGCCGTACCATCGGGGAAATGGTCGGCGAATGCGAATACGCTGCGGAGTGGCTTGAGACTGGCAGGCGGCCAGGCAGCGTCCGGGGCGTCGAACGTGGCTACGAGGAGCGTTGCTGGGACCCGGCATGGCTGGAGGCGTACGATTCGCATAACTCGCGGTACCGGGTGGAACGAGACAGCGTCAGCCGAGATCTGACGGACGACGAGCGCTTCAGACTGGATGAAGCGATGCGAGACCTGTCCAACCGCGAGCGGCAGTGCTTCATCCTTCACCACGCCGACGGCATGACATTCGAGGAGATAGGGGCGGAGTTGGCATTGGGCAGAAGCACGGTCCAGTCGTATATTGAACGAGCGACGGAGAAAATCGAACACGCGAAGCTGACGAACCTATTCCTTCTGGGATAGGTTCTTTTTTTGCCGTGCAAACGCCCATTAGGTAGATGTAACGATACGCGTTTCGATACGCATTCCGTCTTAGAGCCACAAGGAATCAGGTTATTTTCGACCCTATCCGTATCGGCTCAAACGAAACAATAACGCAACACGTAACGGCACGGCCTGAAGGGAGCTGATTCGATGGCGAGGCCGAATAAGATCGAGTTCTACGAGCTTCAGCATATCGTGGCTCGCTGCATCAGCCAGGGCATCACGGCTTCCCGGCAGATCGCCGCGGCCTGCACAGAGGAAGCTCGCAAGCATGGTATCAAGGAAGAAATATCGCACTCGGCTGTCGTGCGGTACCTTGAGGCCAACAAGTACGAGCAGACGCGCGCGTCGGTGTCGACCGAGAAGAAGAAGGAAGCCGTCGTGCGCGTGGAGGGCCGCGTCGAGAAGCTCGTTAACTACGATCTCGACATCATCGACCTGCAGCTGCGGACGACGACGGCGCTGTACGATCGCTTCGTCTACGTGGACGGTCTGCCGGATATGGTCGAGGGACGGCTCGCTGCCCTGATTGAGAAGGTGATGGACACCGAGGGCACCGACGCCGACTATCTGGCACGCTGGAAGATCGCGTTCGTCGAGGAGATGCGCCGGAACATCGCCGCGCTCACCCAGCTGAACCGGGAGCTGCGCGAGAACGCGAAGTTTATGTCGGAGCTGCGCGAGAAGGCCTTCGAGTTCAACCTTGTGCAGGAGTACATCCACCTGTTCATGCAGGTGTTCCGTGAGACCAACGCCGAGGCCTTCGAGATCGCCGAGCAGCGCATCGCCAGTAATCCGCGTTTGCAGCGCATTGTCGAGCAGCAACAACAAATGAGGGGGATGGATCAGGTATGATGCAGTTTTTTCGGAGATTGCTGTGCAGGCATGTTTGGGCCGAGCCAAGGCCGCATCTGTACGATTCGGGCATGTCGAAGTTCTGGACAAAGACCTGCGCCAAGTGCGGAAGGGTGAAGGTGAGCGGATGGCTATGAAACCGTTCGTATGGAAGGAAGGCATGTCGGCCGAGGAGACGAAGAACGGCGCGTACTGGGAGCGCAACATGCTGGTTCTGATGTACGCGGCGCTCTCCAATGGCATCGCACGCAAGCATCACATCGGCCAAGTCGACGAGCACGGGCTGCCGTGCGGCTGGTACCGGCATCAACCTGATCCATGGCCTGGCTGGGAGCGCGTCGTGAGCCTTGAATACGGGCGCTTCACGTTCCACGTTCCAGACGACTTCGATCTGGGCAACCTGCTGGAGATCGCGCCGAACTGGGACGGCCACAAGACGGCGGAAAAATGGGTGCGCGCCATGTCTAAGGTCGGCATCGATGTGGAGCCGGTTATCAAGGATCTGATGACGGGCGAGTTTTTCGGCAAGCAGTGCCCGCGCTGCGGCGCTTCGCTCCTGCGCAACCAACTGGACGACGAATGGTGCAGCAACGTCGGCGGTCGAAGCCTGAGCGCCTGCACGTTCGGGCTCAAGGAATAATTTTTGGAATAATTCGCGGTCGAAATGACAGGAGGAGGTGCTGCTGATGTGCTGCTGGCCAACATCCACAACCGGATAAAAGAATCGGCCAAGGTCAAGAACACGCCGAAGTGGGAGCGTAAGCCGAAGGAGTACATTCAGGAGCGCCTCTACATTCGGACCAAGGATAAACGCGTCGTGCCGCTGGCTTTCAACCCGATCCAGGCTATGTACTGGGCGGACAAGACGTTGCGCGATGTCATCCTGAAGCCGCGGCAGCTCGGGTTCAGCACCCTGACGTTGGCGCGGTTCTTCGAGTGCGCGATCAACGAGGAGAACGTCACCGTCGCGATCGTCGCACATGATGCCGATTCGACGCAGACGCTTTTCCAAACGATCCAGCTCATGTATGACCGGCTACCGGAAGCCAAGAAAGAGCAGCTCAACAACGGCCGCAACAAGCCGAAGTACGGCAACCGCAAGGAGTACTACTTTGTCGGCAATAACAGCCGGATTGCAGTCGGCACCGCCGGTACGCCAGGCTTCGGCCGCGGTTGGACAATCAACTATCTGCTCTGTTCGGAGGTCGCGTTCTGGCCTGACCCTGAGACGCTCATGACGGGCTTGCTGCAGGCCGTTCCGATGGATGGCGAAATCGTCATCGAGAGCACCGCGAACGGTGTCGGCAACTTCTACTACCAGACGTACACGGACGCCAAAGCCGGGCTTACGAACTGGGCGAGCCACTTCTACGCCTGGCATCAGCACCCGGAATACCAGCTGCCGCTGAAGGATGGCGAGGAGCTGGTCTACGACGACGACGAACGCGCCGGCATAGAGGCTTACGGCTGGACGCCCGAGCAGATCAAATGGCGACGCTGGAAGATAAGCGAGATGCCGGAGAAGGACGGGATTACCCGTGAGGATCGCTTCAAGCAAGAGTATCCGTCCAATGACGACGAGGCGTTCCTGCAGACCGGTACGCCGGTCTATTCTGCGCAGAAGATCATTCCGCGCAAGCAATCGCTTGAGGAACGATACAAGGCGGCCAAGCCGGTCCGCGGCACGTTCGTGTTCAATTATGTAAACGAAAAGATCGTAAATGATTCGATCAAGTTTGTAGTGGATCCGCGCGGGCCGCTGACGATCTACGAGCAGCCGCAACGCGGTCACCCGTACGTGATCGGCGGCGACATCGCGGAGGGCGGCCACGACCTTTCCTGCGGGCAGGTACGGAACAACGTGACGTGGAATCAGGCGGCTGTCTGGCACTGGCGACTCGACACCGATCTGTACGCGAAGCAAATGTACTGCCTCGGCATGTATTACAATCAGGCGCTGATCGGCATCGAAACGAATTTCGACTTGCACCCTGTGAAGGAGCTCGACCGACTCCAGTACCCGAACCAGTACACCCGAGAGGTTCCCGACACGTTCACGGGGCAGATCCGGAAGGCGTACGGCTTCCACACGGACACGGTGACACGGCCGCTGATCATCTCCAAGCACGTCACGCTGGCGCGCGAGCGGATCGACACGTTCAACGACGTCACGACTCTGTCGGAGATGCTCACGTTCGTGCGCAACAAGGTCGGCAAGCCCGAGGCGATGGCCGGCAAGCACGACGACACAATTCTGGCGGATGCGATCTGCCAAGAGATCCGGCACCAGCAGCGAATGTACATCATCGAAGAGGCGCCGCCGGCGAAGAAGAAGCTCGGCGATCGGCTCGGCGTAAGCAAGAAGAAAGCAGTGTAGGAGGTGAGTCCAATCGCAGGGCCAATCAGAAGGGCGATCAACAAGGCCGCCAGGATCGTGAAGGGCAAGATTACGGGCAATCTGCTCGAGTTCCGAATGGAGACGAAAGAGCAGCGCGAGGCGCAGGTGCAGCGCGACTTCGATCTCGCCAAGATCGAGAAGGAGCCGGTGCAGCAACGATTCAAGATGCTGAACAATTATTACAACGGCAAGCCATACACGCAGCAACAGGCCGCGATGTTTACCGAGAAGTTCGGCATCAACTTCCATCCGCCGTCGCTGCCCGACGCTTATGTGCAGGTCGAGAGCCAGATCGACGACGTTGTGCCGACGCCGCAATTCAAGGGCCGCGACGACGATATGGATGGCGAGAAGGCGAAGGTTCGGGAGCAGGTCGTCAACTTCGTGTGGTACAACAACGATATCGACGAGCTGAACATTAACAACGATCGCTCGCTGAACGAGCTCGGAAACGCCATTTTCAAGGTAGCGTGGGACGGCTCGATTCAGGGGCCGGGCTACGTCGGCGATATCGTAATCGGAAATCCGGACCCGGCGAATATCTTCCCCGACCCGGCTGCTTACGACGTGGACGACTGCGAATACTTCGATTTTCCCTATCGCTTGCACAGACGGAAGGCGCGCCGGCAATTCGGGGAGATCGTGAACAAGATCATGACCGACTCGAACCATTACGAGACGGAGATCTACGACAACCAAACGCCGAGCCTGGACGACGAGACACTGCAGGTCCTCGAACACTGGTATCGGGACGACGAGGGAGACATCGCTTGCTCGATCCAGATCAATAACGTCGAGGTCAAGCACATTCCGAAGTACTGGGTGAACACTCGGCACAGCGGAAACAAGATGTACCCGTTCGTCCACTACACCAAGATTCCGGTCCGCAAGAGCTTCTGGGGCAAGGGCGAGATCGATTCGATCAAGGACCTGCTGGACGCCGGCAACCGCGAGTTCATCACGGCGCTGCTGAACGACGTGTTTATGGCGAATGACATCGTCGTTGTCGAGGAAGGCGCGATGGTGGATGAAGAGGCCGTATTCCCTAACCATCCAGGGGCGGAAGTGCGCGTCAAGCAAAACAAGATCAATGCGATCCGGCGCCTTGGCGGCCTAAGTCAGAACGGCGGCATCCTGAGCATGATCCAGTTCATCAGCGACAAGATTCAGGAAGCGAACGGCAACTACGATTCCTCACAAGGCAAGGAGCCGGTCCGCGTCACGACCAGCTCGGGGATCGCGCAGCTTAACGAGAAGGCGGAGGCGCGGAAGAGCACGAAGAAGGCCGGCCGTACGCAGGGCTTCAAACGGCTGGCCCAGCTGACCGACTGGACGGCGCTCGAGTTCTACAATACCGATCGCATCATCCTGATCCGCGGTAAGAAGCCGAACGAGCCGGACACGGCAATCACCTTTAACAGCGAGACTATGAAGACTGCCGGGCCGGACGGACAGCAGTACTATCCGACGGTCGACGTCGAGATCAGTGTCGGCGAGGGCATCAAGCGGTCGAAGGCGTTCACGCTTGCCGCGACGCAGGAACTGGCAAACCTAAAGATCACGCCGGAGAATGTCGGCATCGTGCTCTCCATTGTGGATCTTCTCGACCTGCCGAACAGCGACGACATCAAGGCTTCCATCGAGCAGGCGGTCGCCATGCAGCAGCAGATGACGGCTATGCAGAGTGCGCCGGGAGCTGCGACAGGACAGCCGGGAGCATCGCAGGCACCAGGAGCAGCGCCGGCCGTTGACGTCGAGGCGATCATCTCGCAACTGTCTCCCGAGGAGCAGGAGGCGTTCTTTGCAGCTTCCGAGCAAGAGCAAGAGCTGATGCTTCAGAAGTTAATCGAGGGAGGTGCGGCATGAAGAAGAAGCCGAAGACGGACCCAAAGCCCAAGGCCAAGAAAGGGGAGGGGATGGAGGCGATCAAGGCGGCGATGCTGGCGCGCAAGGGAAAAGGCAAGTAACCGTTCGCGTATCGCTCACGCCGGACATGTCGCTTGGATACGGATACTTGCTTAATTGCTGCGGCAAACGTCAGCCTGTTAATAAGAACGCTCTGGGCATCTATGAATACTGGTGCTGTGTGGATTGCGGTAAGCCCCTCCTCCTACGATTGGATGATGGGGATTTTTTGGTTGGGCCAAACGTGACCATTTAGGGGGTGCAAGGCATGCTGAAAAACGTGTTTACGGTTCTCGTCACCCAGAGCAGCGGCGGGCTGTTCCAACCGCCGCTCGAGGTCGGCAGGGAAGTGTTCGGCGCCTATCCGACGGACGCGCAGATCGTGGCAGCGATCGTCAAGCACGACGGAGACAGCGCCAGCGTCAACAAGACAGTTCAGTTAGTAAAATAGCAGATCCCATGAGGAGGACGAACATGAACTTCGGACAAGCGATTCAGGCACTTAAGGAAGGCAAGAAAGTAGCGCGGGCAGGGTGGAACGGCAAAGGGATGTGGATCGTGTTGATGCCGTCACTGAAGCTTCCGCCACATTCAACGCAGGAGCCGGGAGCGAAGGTGAACGATCGTACTGCAAAGCATATCGGCGTCGATACACCGCTCGATAGCCAGCCATACATCGCCATGTGGACGGCATCGCAACAATGGCAGCCGGGATGGCTTGCCTCACAACCGGATATCTTGTCGGAAGACTGGCAGATCGTCGAATAACAGGGCCCCCGCAGAGCAGCGGAGGCCCTTTCTCATATACCGCATTCGGCGGTGACAACTCGGAACAGACGAGGATTCTTTAGCCGACGGGCTTACGGAGGGTTTAAGGATGGAAAAAGTACAACGCAAGTCCTTGCTGAAACTGAACCTGCAGCTATTCGGTGAAGGGGAAGGCGAGGGGCAAGACGAAAACGGCGACGGCGGCCAGGAGCAGCCGGTTAAAACGTTCACTCAGGAGGAAGTCGACCGAATCGTAGGCGAGCGCTTATCGCGCGCCAAGAAGCCGGAGGATTACGAAGATCTGCGCGAGATCAACGACCATCTGAAGGCATTCGGTTACTCCGGGACTCCTGCGGAGGTAAAGGCCGTGCTCAAGCAGCAGGCCGAAGAAAAGCGCAAGGCGCAGGAACTGAAGGATCTCGAGGAAGAGGCAGAAGAGAAGGGCGCATCGCCCGAGTTGCTCGCCGACATCAAGTCCGTTAAGGAAGAGCTAAAGGCAATCAAGAAAGAGAAGGAAGATAGCGAAAAGGCTGCCAACGAGGCCAAAGCTCGCGAGGAAGCCTGGAACAAGCAGGTTACCGCGTTCAAGGAAAAGCATGCCGACGTGGACATCGACCAGCTTGGCCAGAACGATCGCTTCGTGAAATTCCTGAGCCGCGCTAACCCGGCCCTATCGCTGCTCGAGGTATACGAGGACTTCCTTGACCTCGTGGGCGGCGCGGAGGCTGCTGCTATCGCCAAGATCAAGAGCAACAACGACCGCAGCACGGCGAGCGGCAAGGGTGGCGGCGGCGACCATACGGGCGGCACCTACGGCCTCAACGACCATCAGGTGAAGCTCGCCAAGCAAAACGGCATGTCGGTGAAGGAATACGCCGAACTGCTTGGACACATCAAAAAATAGGGAGGCACATTTAGCATGATCGAATACGCATACAGCCTTGCCGTGACCAGCGCTCCTATCATCGGAGAATTTCCGATCGCTGCGAACACGGTCATCGAGAAAGGCGAGGTCGTGAAGCTCGTGGAGGGCTTCGTCGTTGCCGTCGGCGACACGGACCAAGACGATCCATACCTCGGCGTCTCTGCAGAGGAACACACCGGCACGGCCACGTTGTTGAATCCACGCGAGAACGGCGACAAGATCAGGGTTTACTGCTCGCCGCTGGCCGTCTTCAAGTGCAAGCCGAATATCATCTCCACGGCAACGGGTGGCAATACGACGACCTGGGTGGACTCGGCAATCACGGATCCGGCCGACGACAAGTTCAACGGTGGCTTGCTGAAGGTACGCAAGTCGGCGGCGCTGACGAACGGCGTAGGCAAGGCATACCGCGTTTCTGACTTCACGAAGACGACCGGCACGTTCACGGGTGTTTTCACGGGCGGCGTAACCGTTGGCGATCAG
Organism: Cohnella sp. GCM10012308; assembly: GCF_042649185.1. Lineage (NCBI taxonomy): Bacteria > Bacillati > Bacillota > Bacilli > Caryophanales > Paenibacillaceae > Cohnella > Cohnella sp. GCM10012308. The sequence goes on along the minus strand of NZ_JBHRYU010000001.1, from coordinate 284,018 downwards.
GCACTGGTCCTTCCGCCGGTCGGCAGCTTCGGATGGGATCTCAACGCAAACGGCACGAACCTGAACCTTGCCCAAAACGGCGGCGAGTCCATCATGATCGTTCGCGTCGATCCCGAGCAAGAGTGGGTTTACTTCATCCTCCGGCTGCATCAGTTCGGAAATACCATGGTTGCCGTTTAATCGGCGGAAGGGGAGGGCAATATGCTCGATATTTACACATACCAGGACGATCTCTATCCGCTCGTTACCAAGTGGTTCAACGACCGTTTGGACAAGAAACGGGCAATCATCAAGCAGGTCATCGGCTTCGAATCCATCGATCGCATCGACCTGCAGGAGCAAGGCGTCGGCGGCTACGGACTCGTTCCGAAGTACGACGGCAGCACGATCCCGGAGCTGAACCAGCACCGCGGCTTCAAAAAGGTTTATACGCCGGAAGAGTACACCGCGAAGGCGTCGATCCAGTGGAAATACGCCAAGGTCGACATGTCCGGCGAAGCCAAGAAGGCTGGCACCCGCATGGCTGATTCGCTCCACATGACGCAACTCCGGGCGTTCTACAACCTGTTCGCCAACGGCTGGAACGGCAGCTTCGTTGGCGCTGACGGTCAACCGCTGTTCTCTACGGCGCACCCGATCGCGAACGAGGAAGGCGCCGAGACGTTCTCCAACGCGGGCACGGACACGTTCTCGATCGCATCGATCACGAAGACGCAGACGGCGGCCCAGCGCTTTAAGACGTTCGATGGGCTTGAGTTCGACTGCGACTACAACATCGTTCTGGTGTCGCCTGAGCTCGAGCCGAAGGCAAAGGAATACTTCGGCGAAGACGCGAAGCTGATCCCGGACAGCGCAGAGAACGGCGCGAACCCGGTCAAGGACATGAACTACATCGTCATCAAGGGCTTTAGCGCCAAGCAATGGGCCGTCGGCGATAAGGATCTCATGATGGAAATGATGAAGATGGTCGAGATCACGGCACCGACGGTCATCCGCAACAAGCCGGACAACCCCCTGGTGACCGAGTTCGTCGGCTACATGGATTTCACGATGGGCTGGTCCGACGCACGTCCGATCTACGGCCACAACCCGAACTAAGGAGGGAATACCATGTCTGGATTGGACCAGAAGGGCACGGCATTCCCGAACGGCGTGAACGTCCCAGCCGGGAAGTCGTGGTCGGGCGACGTCAAGCAGCCTTATGTGGTGGCGTCGGGCATGATTGCGTTCGATCCGCCGTCCCTCGCGACCGGAGTCGGCGGCGTCTCGTCGGCGATTGCCATTGCGGGCGCGGCTCTCGGGGATGCGGTGGAACTGTATCCGCCATACGACACGCAGGGCGTAATGGCTCAGGCAAGCGTGTCGTCCGCGGGTAACATCAAGATCTCGCTGTATAACGCCTCGGCCGGCACCGTGGATCTTGCGAGCGGTACGTGGGGCTATGCGGTCAAGAGGAGGGTCTGATCGTGAGCAAGATCACGTGGACGCTTAACGACGGATCTGGCGCAGCCGAGAAGGAGCAGATCGAGCATATTCCAACGATCAAGGCGTCCGAAGACGGCGCCGACAAGGAGACCGTCCGGCTGTGGAATCTCATGGTCAAGACGCTGAAAGATAACGGACTCATGAAAGATAAGTAACGGACCAGGGAGGGCGGAAGCTCTCCCTTTTCCTATTTCCGGAGGTGTTCAGGTTATGCAATTGCAACGCGCATATCAGATCGTAGACACGAAGGTCGTCACCCTGGCGGACACGGCGCAGGACATCGTTATCGGTGGCCGGGTTTGCCTGATCTCCAACGCTGGCACGCAGCCGGCCTACATCCGGCCCAAGGCGCAGGGCGCGGCGTCTTCGACTACCGGCTTTATGCTGGCAGTTGGGCAGTCGCTGCCGATCTTCGTGAGCGTCGACGGCACGCTATCGGCGATCTCCAATGCGACCGGAACCAGCCTGTCGATCCTATTCCTCGACGTGTGAGGTGATCAGCGATGAACCTGGGCGAATCAAAGACGCGGGCGATCAAGCTCATCAACGAATACAGCAACAATGGCGCCCTGATCCCGGTCGCGAGCAATCGGGACTATACGCTTCGGATGAACGCGTTGGCGGATGACGCGCAGCGCGAAATATCCGATAAGGTGTCCATCGACGGCTCGACCGAATACGTACAGCAGAAGGGGCTTCCGGACGGCTACAACAGCTACGACCTGCCGGCGGACTTCCGATCGATACGGTACGTCCAGCGCAACGGGCGCGCATTCTACGACTTCACGATCGAGGGCGGCGTGTTCACGATCAACAAGCGCCTTGACGGCACATTCACGCTCTACTATGCCAAGCATCCGACGCCGATCGCTGACGACACGCCGGACGCGTACGTGTTCGAGATCGATCTGGAGACGCACCGCTGGATTCCGTATTTCATTGGCGGCATGGTAGTCGCGGACGAGAACAGCGAGATCAGCAACAAACTGCTGAACATCTACTACGAAGGCATAGGCGGCCTGTCCAAGCGGCGCACAAGCGGACCGCGGACGGTCGCCAATACGATGGGATGGTGATAAATCATGCCGATCTTCCCGGCCGCGAGCCGCCGGACGCCGACTCCCATGCGGATCACGCGGTTCCGGGGGCTCAACGTATCTGAGGACCCGACGCAACTCGCTGACAACGAATCGCCGGACATGCTGAACATGCTGCTGGACAACGAGGGCGCGCCGCAGAAACGTACTGGTTTCAAGGAGGTGCTCGCCAGCCTGGGCGCCGGCCCGATCCTCGGCATCTTCCAGTTCGGTACCGCCATTCTGGTCGCGCACGGCACGACGCTGCGAAAGTATGCGGATGACTTTACGGACGGTACCGTGCTTTCTTCCAGCATGTCCGGCAACAGGGTGAAGTTCTTCGTGATGAACGAGTTCTGTTACATCATGGACGGCGTTCACTACCTCCAGTTTGACGGCACGACGCTGCAGGATGTGGTCCCGTACATTCCGACGCTTACGATCTCCGCTTCGCCGGCGGGCGGCGGCCAGGTATTCGAGCAGCGCAATCTGCTTGGGGCCGGATTTGAGCAGAGCTTCAGCGGCGACGGGACGGCGACGGAGTATCATCTGATCCTCACCGGCCTCGACGCGACGGCCATTGTGGCCTCGACGGACGGCGGCTTAACGTACAACAAGGTGGAGACGACGGACTTCACGGTTAACCGCACAACAGGCGTCGTGACATGGATTTCCGCGCCGGCATTGGGCGTCAACAACGTCAAGATCCGTGCATTCAGGACGTACAACGATGGCGACAAGATCCGGAAGTGTACCGGGTTTAAAATCTTCGGTGGCACGAATGACACTCGCGTCTTCTTCTGGGGTTCGGATGCCAACACGCTTTACCGCTCGGACATCTACCGCCCCAATTATGTCCCGGAGAACTATTTTCAGAGGGTTGGATCGAACGCTGAGAAGATCATGGCTGTGAGCGTCCAGTACGACACGGCCGTCATCGACAAGGAACGCTCCAAGTGGGGCATGACTTACAACGACACGGGGACGGACATAACATTTCCGGTCCGTCCGATCAACGACACGATTGGCTGCTTGGCGCCAGAGTCCGTCCAGATCATCGAGAATAACCCGGTGAGCCTGACGCGGCAGGGTCTGCACATGCTCGCCGGCGGCACCGTCCGGGACGAGCGGAACGTATCGCACCAGTCGCGTCGGGTCGATCGTATGCTGCTGCGCGAGACCGGACTGGCCGGCGCGCTCGGCTTCGACTTTGACAAGAAGTATTATTTAGCGCTGAATGGCAGGATCTACGTCTGGGATTACTTGCAGCCGACATCAGAGGACCAGATCGGCGAGTGGTACCTTTACGACAACATGCCGGTCTCTACCTTCTTCGACCTGGACGGCAAGCTGTACTTCGGCACCACGAACGGGGAAATAATGCGTGTGGCCGATCCGGACGAGCTGGACGCCTACAGCGATAACGGCGATGCCATCCAGGCGCACTACATGACCAAGCAATTCGACATGGGGGCCTTCGATATCCGTAAAAACGTCCCTCGGATCTACACGACCATCAAGGCAGACATCCAGACAACCGTTGAGATTTACACACTCGACGGGCGCGGCACGAACACGCTGCAGGGGACAGCAAGTGCGTCGCTGATCAGCTATGCGGAGTTCGATTACGGATATTTCACGTATCTTGTGACAGCCTTCCCGACGGTGCTGCGCAGCAAGATTAAGCTGAAGAAGATCACGCACATGCAGTTGAAATACGTCAACAACAAGCCGCACCAGAGCCTGAAGATTCTCGGAATTTCATTCGAGCCGATTTACGGAAGCCCGGTCAAATAAGGAGGAGCATTCGACGATGTTGGAAAAACTGAACGGCTTTACTTTCAATCACTCGGACCAGGCAGACCGCCTATCGGACAGCCTTACCGCAGACGAAGTCAAAGAGAAATTCGATAGCCGCGGCGAGGAACTTCGCCTTGCCGTGAATGCGCTCATCGATGCGCTGCAGGCTGTCACGTCCGGAGACAGCGGCGCCCTGAATATTGGAGCATCGACCATTGCCGATTTGAACGGGACTACTGTCCAGGCGATTCTGCAATCCATCAGAGATATTTTGAAGGGGAGCTCGGGGGCTGGCTTTGTCGGTGCATCGGCAATCGCCGGACTGTCTGGAGGCACCGTACAAGCTCTGCTTCAAGCGCTGAAAGATCTGATCGACTCGCAAGGTACTTCAGTCGGCCAGAACTATGTGACCAAGTCGGAATTGACCAATGTTCGAAAGCTTTCGGAAGCTGGCAATTTTACTGGTTCGTGGTTTGGGATATCCAACCCCGCCCTAGCTGACCCTGGAATCGGAGGCGTTGTACTTCAGCATTCTGGTCAGATGCCGATAGATCCAGAAAGCTTTTCGGGGAATAGTCGTCAAAAACTGCAATCAGCTCTTGATTATGCGATTACCAACAAGGGATTCGTTCAGCTCCGGAAAATGTATGACATTACCGGTCAAGGTTCGATCAAGATTAATAAGGCAGCGGATTATGGCGACCGTAGAGTGCTTTATATAATCGGCAATGGCGGCGGAATTATTAAAAACGACGGCGGAATCATTTTCACAGCCGACAACGTCGATGTGGGCGACATTAACATTTCCAATTGCCGATTTGAAAGCACCGCAAACATGGGCTGCAAGATTTGGGACTGTGACAAGATTATTCGACTCCAGTCATCCAACAATGAGTATTACAACGTGGATACCATTGCATACGCGGCGACTAGGTACTTCCAGTCTGTTCGGTTCGATTCGGAGCATATAGTCGGCGGAAAGAGCTGGGCTTTTTATGCCTTTAAGACGATCGATACCACGATCAAAGACTGTCTGATCGAAAACCGGGAGCACGGGATCGGAAATTTAACGAACACTTCAGGGGACCCGAATTTTCAGCAAAACCATAACCTGCGAATCCTGAACAACGTGATCGAAGGGCTTACGGGATACGCTATTCAGCTCGGTAACTGCTGGGCGTGCACGATCGCGAGGAACTACCTAGAAAGCAACACACTCGGATACCTCGACCTTAAAACGCTGGTTACCGCGAGTCACTTCGGGCTTGTCGTCGAGAACAATGTATTCTACTTGACCACAGCACAGAAGAGTGGGGGATTCAAACCCGCCAAGGTGGGAAATCTGTTCGTTCTAACAACTTCGTCGGTTAAGATCGATTGCAACGCCTTTATCGGGAATGTCTCGGACGGTGAGTTGTACGAGAAGACAGGGACGGGGACGATTAACTCGTTTGGAGATTATGCATTCCAGCAAACCGGGTTCGCGTCCGGCGTGAACGTACTTACAGGTTACACGAAGACCGGCCCGAACAACGTCCGGACGTCCGGCGTGATCAAAGCGTTCAGCTTCACCTATAGCGACTCGCTGCTTGCAAACGAGACGAAGACCGTCGCAATCGTGCTGACGGACGCGACGATCAATGGACCGATTAACAACAAGGATGCAATTAATGTCTATATCAATCAAATTTCGAGCGTTAGCGTCTTGGGGGTATCGCCGATTTGGCAGTCGGCATCTACAGGTACGCTATACGTGACCCTGCAGAATAGGACGGCAGCTGCTGTGAATCCTGTCGGCTTAGTTATCACTGTCACGAAAGCTTATGATTAATAAAAAGTTACTTGTATGTTAAAATACCCCTATATCAGTTATAGGGGTGTGCATCTTGTACGGGATAGCCAAGGAACGTCCGGTATCATTTTCAATAAGGACCGGAATCAGCAAAAAGGACTTATTCGTTGGATTATTAATCGCGATCTACGTATCGGATTTCATGAGCCTCAGTCAGTATGTGCCATTTGTCTTAATTCCGATTTTAGCTAGATACTTGGTCAAAGCCAAGATGGATATTTTTATGTTTTCTACACTCGCAGTGCTTTTAAGCTTTGGCGCGATGTACTCGTTAATGATGTATTTTTACGGGTACATCGGGATTAAAGAAGCTTTTTGCTTTGTGCTATTTCCCGTCTTTCTTTATATTTTTGGGCAAAGAGTTGCTCATGGCGATCTGAATTTCAGAAAAACCATTTTTTATTTGGTTGTGATTCTTGCCTCTTATGTGGCATTTGGCTTTGCAAGCCTGTTGAACACAGTTAAAGTCTTCGGCAGTATAGACGAAGCGTCTGCGTTCTTACAGGGCAGGTACGTCATAAGTATTTGGGATAACCGCTTGATAAGTGCGACACTCCTAAATACAACGGTGTCGTTAGGCTTGGCCTTGTTGCCGATCTTGTTCTTCAAAGCAAGGGGCTACCAGGTTAGCAGAAAATTCAAGATGTTCACCCTGATTTCATTCGTACTGAGTTTCTACACGATTATGCAGCTCGGGAATAGAACGGGACTAGCAATCGCGGTAGCTTCGGTCCTGACAGTATGGATGTTCTCAGAAGGATTTAATTCGCGAAAAGCTATTAGGATGTTTAACTTCTTTATCTTGGGTATGATCTTGTGGTTCTTGTACAACCGAAATCTGTTAGGCCTAAAAGAAAAGTGGGAAGGTACGTTATTGGCGTCGCGATTCGAAGACGAAGGCATCTTTGGAGACTCACGAACGACGGCATGGAAAGAGGTTTTTAGCGGGCTATTTGCACATCCTATGGGCAACAAGGAGACCGTTATTTCTCTTCGCTACGCTCATAATTTATGGTTGGACGTAGGATACGAGGCCGGAATCATTCCATTCGTTTTGCTGCTTATCTTCACTGTTTTCACACTGCTATCTCTAAGGACATTTGTAAAATCTGATCAACCGGTCCTGTTTAAAAAACTCTTTATTGCCATGTTTACGGCCTTCTTTATTACTTTCATGATGGAGCCGATCATGGGTGGAGCATTTACTTACTTCACTGCATTTTGCTTTATTGCAGGCATGGTTCAAAGACGCAATGCAGATTATAAATATGGAAAAATTAATAACGCATAGTTCATGATGAACAGTAAACCTCGCCATGGCGGGGTTTTTTATTATTCTCGTAGGGGTGAGAATCATGGCAGTGAATCCCGCGATTGAAGCGGAGATTAAGCGCAAGGCAGCCGAAGGCATCGCACTTACGAGCCCGACGGCAGAGACGAGGAGGGGTATTCTTGGCGACCGTTTCTGAGAACCAGTATAAGTATCTGAGCAATCTGGCGGCTGGGAAAACGGAATCGGGGAATACGGCAAACGCCGGGCAGATTGCGTGGGCAAAATCTCAATTGAGCGGCGTTACAGCGCCAGTGGCTCAAAAAACTGAAACGAGTCCTCTGTACCAGGCATACCAGACTCAACAAGGGCAGACATCCGGAAGTGCTGGTTCGTCGTCGTCCGGAGCAGGCGGATCCGTAATTGGGAACGCCTCTAATTCATCTTCGAACGTATCAGGCACAGGCATGACGACGAGCACGCCGGCGCCTGATACGAATTACGGTGGAAAGGGCAACCCTCTGAATGAAATCTTATTCAGCAAGAAACAGTACGATTCCGGAAACAAACTCTGGGCAGCCAAGAACGCGCAATCCTATTACGACCAGCTCGATCCGCAGGAACGATCGCTTGTTCAAGGCATGAACACGCAGCAGCTCGAGGCATACATTAACAGCAAGAATACAGGTGGAACCGGGGCAACAGGCGCGACCGGCTCGAACGGACAGGGTTCCTCCAGCCTTATCAACGAAATGTACGACAATAGCCTCGCAGCTCAACTTCAGGCCCTGCGAAAAGCCCGTGAAACGGCTCAGCAGGGCTTGAACTCTGTTGAGACGACCGCCAAACAGAGCGCCTACCAGAATCGAAACCTTGCGGACGCATCGACCCAGCAGAGCGCGCAGCGGCTCCGGACGATCATGGCGGAACAGGGCCTGCTCGCGTCCGGAGACAATGTGACTGCGAACGTCGCCCTACAGGCTGCCGGCCAGAACAACCTGAACGCGATCAATCAGGCCGAGGCGAACACGCTTCAAGACGTCATGGAGCGCCGGGCGACGATCAACAACAACGCCGAGCTCGACGAGCAGGCGCTGGCGAAGGAAGTCGCGGCAGCTCGCGCGAACGCCCTCATCCAAGACCAGTACCATCAGGACGACATGGGCCTGCAAGTAGCCGGGCTGACCGGGACGTACAACGGGACGCGCACGCTCGCCGGCGTCGCTTCCGATCAAGCAGCGCAGCAGCAATCATGGAGCCAGTCCTTCCAAAAGGAGCAGTTTGCTTACCAGAAGGCACGCGATGCCATTGCGGACAAGCAGTATCAACAGCAATTTGACGAGAATGTTCGACAATATGGCCTTAACTACGGATTGCAGAAGGCCATGCAGGACCATCAAATCAGCTATGACGATGCGCAACTGGCGCTGTCGCAATCCAACACCTCAACGGACAACTCGCGTCAGGACACGAATTCCACCTACAGCCGACTGTTCGATATCTGGCAGTTGACCGGGGTGGCGCCGGCTGGTCTGGAAGCGTTCGGGATCGCTGCGGGCACGCCGGTTAAATCCGATACGACGAGCAGCGGCAGCAAAACATCGGCCTATGATACCACGGTCAAGAACCTGGACACGATGGCCGTTTACAAGAAGGATGATTATAGCAACAACATTCTTCAGAACGCGAAGGCGGTAGAGACGGCGATCTTACAATCCGGGCTGTCGGAATACGAAATGTGGCAGCTTTACAATCGATATCAAATCCCGTGGACTGGAGACGTCCCGAAGAATACCGCGGGAAACTGACTAGCTCCGGTTCTGGCGGCTCTTACAGTGCGCTTGGCGGCGTACTCAAGGGGACCGGAGATCTCTTTCAAGCCGCTGCAAAAAAATACGGTGTTGATGCGAACCTTATGACAGCAATCGTGATGCACGAGACCGGGAACGGAACATCTAACGCTGTGAAGAACAAGAACAACGTCGGGGGCATGATGGGCAAAAACGGGCTAATGTCGTTCGACTCCTTGGAGGCCGGTATCGACGCGATGGCAAGCAATCTGAAACGACTTTACTACGATCAAGGGCTGACAACGATCGAGCAGATCCAGCGTAAGTACGCCCCTGTAGGCGCTGCTAACGATCCGACGGGCCTCAATAAGAACTGGATAAGCGGCGTGAGTAAGTACTTGTCAATGTTAGGAGGGTGAGTCGTGGCAGAGTCTTTTATCGAGAAACGTCGCCGGGAGCTCGGTCTGGACAAGCCGGCTGCTGCTTCTAACGCGACCCCCGCGCGTGTTCCTGGCGCCCAGACGTCTCCTGCCGTTGCTGTGCCGACATCGTTTGTTGGGCGTCGCCGCCTCGAGCTCGGGATCGACAAGCTATCTCCGCAACAACTGCAGACGATGCTGCCGGCGGGCAGCCTGTCGGTGAACAACTCGCTTAATACAGCAAAGTCGTTCGTCGATAGCCAGATCACGCCAGAAACTAGACAAAAAGTAGTCGCAGCGGACGCTGCTAAGGCGGCAAAGGAAGCAAAGAAGTCCCCAGAGCAGAAAGAACTCGAAGCATATCGAACCGCGGGCGGAAGTCGAGATCTACCGGTGATTGGTCCTGTGCTCCGTGGACTCGACTGGTTGGCTGACAAAACCAAACCTGCGGCCGACGTTGCTCAGAGCCTTTACACGCCAGGCGGCGGCCTGACGGCGGTCAATACGCTCACGAAGGGAACAGGCGCGGTAATAAGCAGGGCATTGCCTGCTCTTGAACGGACGACAGCAGGAAGGGCTATTCAGACTGGCCTGACCGAGGCAGCCGTCGGTGCTCCGCTTGGCGCATCGCACGCGCTTGCCCAGACGGGCGACCTCAAGCAGGCGAAGGACGAGGCGGTATTCGGTGCTGCTACGGGCGGCGCGCTAGGCTTGGTTGGGAAGGCCCTAGCGCCAGCGTTCAGTCGTTTTTTACAACGCACAAAAGCGGTGGCGCCAGAACTCGAGCAAGCGACTCGCGATGCGTTGGAGAGCTCTCAGGTCCCGAGTCAATATAGATCCGTTCAGACAGGGACGCTGCGAAATGCTTCGAACGATTCGTATCTTAGCCACATCATGGGCTCGATCCGGGACGATGTTTACCAGCAGATGACGCCGCCACTCGAAAACCCTAACGAGCTCGCGAAGTGGATTCGACCGCACCTGGGCGAGGACGTATCGTTAAACGAGATCCGGAAGCTGTCGTACGACGACATGACTCAACTGGCGAACGAGATCCGAAGCAACATGAGCATGCACGATGTCGCAAGCCGCGTCGCCAAATCCAAGGGGTTCGATCTTGATGCTGCATTCGCAGGCAAGCGGCCGAGCCTTAAAGATCAAGTAACTTCGGACCAAAGCCGGCGAGCATACGGTATTTATGATGCCCCGCAGGTCAAGCCAGCACGTTCTTTACCGCGCGAAGGATCGGTACAGGTGTCGTCAGAACCGTCTCTTCCTGGGGCTCCGGCGGTTGCGGCTACTGATGACATCGAAACCCTGGCGCGGCAATATCAGGCGGCGGATCAGGCATTGCAGGAACTAGACCAGCGTTATTCTTCCGGCGGTACTCCTACTCCTGAGGATGTACAGCGCATGATGGAACTTCAACAGGTGAAAAGCGACCTGCTTCAGCGCGCTGGCAGGCTTCCAGAAGGAGTGAAGGCGCGCGTTAATGGTGGTGGGGCAACGGGGGCGCCGCCGCCGAACGTCCCCCCCGCAGGTCCAAGCCTTCCAGGCAACGTCCGCGCGCGGGTTGCATCGCCTGCCGGGCAGCGCAGCTCGGGCCCGACACGGGCGACATCCAAGCCGACGAAGACGATTTCCCGGGCTCAACTCGTCGAGCGGATCCGCAAGAACCTCGGCGTGGTCATCGACTCCGGACGCACCGGTTACGATAGAAGTAAGGTGCTAGGCGTATTTAAAACGCAGCCTGGCGTCATACGGACCGGTTACGCCGAGGACGTCGAGACGATCGCGCACGAGCTTGGGCATCATCTCTCGAAGAAACACGATCTGCTCGATCGGCGCTTTGAACAGGAACTGCTAGATATGATGGACACGCAGGGCGTGCATAATTACCGCTCGTACCCTCGAAGCGAATGGCACGAGGAAGGCGTCGCTGAGTTTCTGCGAACGTACCTGTCCGATCCGCAGCAAGCCCGGCAACTCGCTCCGAATTTCTCTGCATTCCTGGACAGCAAACTGCCCAAGAACGTGCGCAAGGGTCTGCGCAACGTGCAGCAGGACGTGCAGACGTGGATCAACCAGGGCGAGTACGACCAGGCGGTCGGGATGGTGGATTTCGAAGGAGGTGGCGGCAAAGCGAAAGGGAACTGGAATCGCTGGTACACCCGATTCGTTGACGATCTTAACCCGATCAAGATTGCGGAAAAAGCACTGTCCGGTGCCATCGGCGTCGGGAAGGATTCCATCTACAAGATGGCACGCCTTAGCCGCGGCGTCGGCGAGCAGGCCAAGATGGCCGTCACGCGCGGCATTTTCGACTCGCAGGGCAACAAGATCTCGGACGGGCTCCAGGAGATCGTTAAGCCGCTGCAGAAGATCGGCATGAGTGAAAAAGACTTTGGAACTTACCTTGCCGTTGTGCATGCTGAAGATCTGAGAAAGATGGGCAAGGTCGTTCCGTTCAGCGAAGCACAGGCGCGCGCGGTACTCCAGCGGTTGGGAAGCAATCCGGTTGTTCAAAAGGCGCAACAGGAGATCGTTAAGTACAATAACGCCTTGCTCGATTTGATGGTGGACTCCGGGTTGCTATCGCCGAAGGTTGTCGCCGAAATGCGGGCTAAGTACCCGAATTACGTACCGTTTCAACGCTATTTCGACGATGATGCGGTCGCGGGCTTCAAAAATGGCGGTTACGGATCTAGCTCGGGATTCGTAAACGTTACGACGCCGGTGAAGCGAATGAGCGAAGAAGGATCTGACCGATCAATCCTTAACCCGGTCGAATCTATGGTCAAGAACACATTCCTGGTTATGAACGCCGCGGCGAAGAACAAGGTCGGTCTGCAACTCGCGGATCTGGCGAAAATCGACGGCGCCGGCAAGTGGGTGGAGCACGTTCCTGGAGCATCGGATGATGCACAGCATATTATTTTCGTGAAGGTGAATGGCGACAAGCAGGCGTTCAAAATCCGGGATCCAGAGTTGTATAACGCGATGCTTTCGCTCGACAATGAGAGTTCGAACAGCCTGCTGCGCTTCCTCGGCGGCATGGCCTCCGTGCTCCGCGGCGGCGCCACATTGACACCTGAATTCATGATCCGGAACGCCTTCCGCGACGTGGCCGGCGCGATGGTTAACAGCACAAAATACGGATTCACGCCGCTGGATTTCATGAAAGGCTTCATGCACACGGTCCGGAAGACGGATGTCTATGAGAAATTCGTGAACAGCGGCGGCGCCATGTCGACGATGATGGCGCTCGACCGAGACACGAACCGCGAGGCGCTCGAGGCTGTGTTCAAGAAAAGCCTGAAGGACAAGACGTTGAACGTCGTCACGAGCCCGAAGGAGCTGGCGAAGTGGTTGTCGCTTTATCGGCCAGTGCAAAAGACCGTGGATGTGCTGCGCAAGGGCGCCGAGATATCGGAGTTGTCGACCAAGATCGGTACGTTCAACCGAGTACTGAAGAAGACTGGCGACATTGAGGAGGCGGCATATTCTGCCCGGGACCTCATGGACTTCAACAGAGCCGGAAGTAACATCCGACAGGCAAACAAGGCGATCGCCTTCCTTAACGCAAGCATCCAGGGTACGGACAAGATGGTCCGGGCATTCAAGGAAAACAAGGCATCGTTCCTGACTCGGGCGTTCACGACGCTCGCGCTCCCGGCGAGCTTGGTGTACTTTTGGAACAAGTATCAGCTTTCCGAAGAGGACCAGCAAGCATTCGCTAACATTCCGCAATGGCAAAAGGATTCGTTCTACGTTATCGGTGTCGGGGGAGGAAAGTTCGTACGGATCCCCAAGCCGTTCGAAGCTGGCATGCTTTTTGCTACCAGCACCGAGCGGATGTTGCAATGGCTGGAGGCGAATGATCCCGAAGCATTCGAGGAATACGGGCGCGCGACGGCTGAGTCCGTGACGCCGCCGATGTTATTCACGGCGCTGACTCCTCTTCTCGAGGCGACGACGAATCATTCGTTCTTTAGGAATGCGCCGATCGTGCCGCAGGGCGAACAACGCTACGAGAAGAAGGATCAGTACGGCATTTACACGAGTGAGGTCGCCAAGGAACTCGGCCAGCTTGCTGACAAGGTTGGCCTCGGTGAGACGAATGCGGCGAGCCCACGGATCATCGACAACACGCTGAAGGGCTACACGGCCGGCCTTGGGCAGTATGGTGTGGATGCGGTGGACAAGGTGATCGACAAGGTGTCGGGCAAGAAGAAAACGCCGGAGCCCGCAAAGAAATTGACGGAAAGCCCGTTCTTCCGTTCGTTCTTCGCAACGACGTCCGGCGGCGGCCAAGTGCGCGAGGATTTTTACGACGCCTGGGACAAGATCTCCAAGAAGAAAGCCTCGGCTGACCGTGACGATCAGATCCTTCCGATAGATCAGCAGCGTCAATACATGCGGATGAAGGCCGGGTACAATGCCATCAACAAGCTGAACAAGCGGTACAAGGCGGTCCGCGATTCCAAGGACATCGACGCGGACACCAAGCGCTCGAAAATGGACGAGCTTGATGCTAAAATGAATGAAGCAGCCGCGAAAGCCTTGGAGGCGAAGTAGATGTCGATGCGGGCATGGAGCATCATCACCGTGATCGTATTCCTTGCCCTGAACCTATGGCTTATGGGCGGCGGTCACAGCGGGCGCGGCCAGGACTCATACGAATATCAGACCGACGACACGGCCTACGCCGAAGAGTCCCCTTAACCGGGGGCTCTTTTATTTTCAATTAGGAGTGATACTTATAACAAATAAAATTGCTATTCAACTCTTCAATAAATTGTTGCGTGTAACTATTGAAGGAGTTTACTTTCGGACTTCGGAAGTGTAATATGTGGTTACAAGTTGTTCCTAGTTGTTCCAAAAGAAAAAGAGCCGGCTGCAACCGACTCCTTTTCCCAACAGTCGCCTTAAGAGGGCGTATGGCTTCTAAGGTTTTGGCCGGAATAGACCGCATCCTTTGGACGAGGGCGGTCTATTTCCTTTTATGGAACGAAAGAATAAGTACGACAAGCGTCGCGAATGAGATCATTAGCGTCAGCGCGTCCTTAACTTCCATCGGCATCACCTCCCTTCCGGGAGATTAGCCTGCCGCCCTCTTAGCCAAGCTGTTGTACCATTGAATTTATATCAATAAATTGTGCCTGTCAATCTATGGATACGAAACAGAGCCCTTAATATAAGGGGGCTCTTTTATTTTGCCACGAAAGGGTGAGCACGATGGAAAAGGAACGCGAAGAGCTGCCGGACATCCCGATCCGCCTGTGGTTCTACGAGCCGCCGGCGCGATCGGACTTTACGCGAAAGAGCAGGAAGGCGGTCCGGCGCCTGCATGGGGCGGACATGGAGAAAATCCTACTGCTACCACCGCCCGTGCCCTTTGATGGAAGGAGGCGGCGGCCATTACGTTCGACGATCTTCTTGATGTTTTTCGTGCGGTCGGCCGGCTGGTTGAAACGATTTTTTCGAAGCCGGTAATCAGTGTGATGACGGCGGCCGCGTCGGTGTTGTACGCATTGCTGCGCGTGCGCGCCGTCAATAACAAGCTGCGCCGGATGATGCCTTACCTATTCGCCGCGGAGGAGCTTGACAAGGAATACGTCGACAACCAGCACGAGATCATGGAAAATCAGCGTCGCATCATGCACGCGCTTGGGGTGGAGCCATGGAGCCCTGCAGCTACATCAAACGATTTAACGCCACCTTCGAGGGGACAGACCGCCAGGCAGCGGCTGCGCTTCTGGGTGGCGTTCTTTTATGCCCGGTCTGCAGCACGCCGGGAAAACCAGCTATTCACAAATTGGAGGATGAAGAACATGAAAAAGTGGTTTCGACCTGACGTATTGACGATTATCGCTGGTGCCTTGGTGACGGGTGCGAATCAACTGCTCGGGCTGGATATTGATCCGACGAACATCGTGGCGGCCGCGGTGCTGCTGCTCGGATACTTCAAGGCGCACGAGTACGTGACCGTCGTCCGGGACGCTAACGGGCTGCCGACCGGCTACAAGCTGAACAGCCGGAAGCTGATCTTCACGGCCATTGCGTTCGCGTTCGTCGTGCTGGACGCCATTTACAAGCTCGGAGCGTCCATCGAATCGATCGTCGCGCTCACCACGATCATCACCGGGTACAACTGGACGGAAGCAAAGAAGGACGTGAAGACCGCCGAAGCCGAAGGTGCAGACGCTCGGCAGGCGCACTAAGGGGAGGCGGACGCGTTGATCGATATGAAATGGATGGGCGACAAGGTCACGAATTTCGGGCCGCGCGTCCGGGGAGGAAAGAAGATAACGCCGCTGGTCATCGCGGACCACATCTCGGCTGGCACGATCGGCAGCATGGACGCCTGGTTCCGCAATCCGGCGGCGCAGGCGTCCTCGCAATTCGGGGTGAGCCGCGCCGGCGTGATTCACCAGTATGTGCGGATCGAGAATGCCGCCTGGACGCAAGGCCTGACGACGGATGCCATACCGCGGGCTACCGCGCCGATCGTGCGCGAGCAAGGCATGAACCCGAACCTGTACTGTGTCTCTATCGAACATGAGGGATACGGGAGCGAGGGAGGCGACGGCACGCTGACGGAGGTCCAGTTCTGGACGAGCTGCTGGCTGCACAAATACATCCAGTCGGAGGTCGAGCGGATCTGGGGGCATCGCATTGCGTTGACTCCGCAGTACGTTCTCGGCCATTATCAGATCGACCCTGTGCGAAAGCCGTTCTGCCCGGGCAAGAACTTCCCGTGGGCGCGCATGTACGCGGAGCTGGCGATTGCTGAAGTGATGGACCTGGCCGGTTATGAAGAGCGCATCGAGTACCGCATCAGCGGCGCCGCAGACTTCACACACGCTTACGCCGCGGCTGCCCGGGTGCAAGACCTCGACAATAAGCTCGGGGACAAGACGTGGGGCGCGGCAGCGGAAGCCAAGCTGCTGCAGCTCACCCCGATATTGCCGCTGATCAACTACCAGGGCTTGATGACCGGCAAGGGCATCGCCTTCCGGATCGCGGAGCTGTATCAAACGCTCTCGGCCAACAGCCCCTATTCGGCGGAGGCGCTGCGCAAGCTCCTAATCGTCTACAACCACATGATTACCACGGGCCTACTCTAACGAGTGGGCCTTTTCTATTTTCTGGACTTGATATGTTCGTATCTTGTTCGTATATTATAGTCGAGGTGACGAACATGCCGATACCAGACAAGGAACGAAAGCTCCTGACCATCCTCGCAAATTTTTCGATTACCCACAAGCGCATGCCGACGTTTTACGAGCTGTACAAAAAGACTGGTCTGAGGGAAGGCATCCATCGCGTCACGCTCCGCCGGCTGGCTGATTGATTCCTCATCGTTTGGGACGAGCAGGATATCCAGACGGTGAAAATTGATCCGAACTGGAGGTACTTGATTCGGTGAGCGCGGTATATAATGAGGACGTTTTTAGGCTTGTTTTTCGAATTTGGTGGACAAATGGTGGACAATCACGAATTTTGCGAGTTGCTCGTGCTGGTTCTCGTGCTCATAAAATGCTGTTAAATCAAGGTTTTTAGGCGATTTTGGTCAATAAAAAACGACCCCCGTCTTTCGACGGAGGTCACATGGGAGAGGAGAAACCGGACGAAGAACTTATGGGGAAACGTAAGCCTTCTCCGCGGTTATCCCCGGCATCTCTCGACGCCGGTAGTAGCAGTATCGCCGCGAGTCAGGAAAATATACGCCGCGGAGCCAAAAAATTGCGAAAATTTGCGAATGGTGACCGAGCGTTCGGGACGGTCTTCCCGCCGGCTTCGGGATATGGTAACATAAGCCTCATCTAAGCCGCGGCGGACCCGCGGCTGTCTTGCTGTCAAATCAAGGCATACCATGTGCGCGGGGGTCGAACATCACAGATGAGAGTCATATCCGGAGAGGCCAGAGGACGCCCGCTCAAGGCGGTGCCGGGCCAGACGACCCGTCCGACGACGGACAAGGTCAAGGAAGCCCTCTTCAGCATGATCGGGCCGTACTTTGACGGGGAGCGCGTGCTCGACCTGTTCGCCGGCACCGGCGGGCTCGGGATCGAGGCGCTCAGCCGTGGCGCCGGAAGCGCCGTTTTCGTAGACGCCAACATGCGCAGCATCGAGGTCGTCCGCGCCAATCTGGCAGCGACGCGCCTTGCCGACAAGGCCGAGATTTACCGGCAGGACGCCGTCAAGGCGATCAGGCTGCTGGAGCAGCGCGGCAGCGAGCCGTTTGACCTGGTGTTCCTGGATCCGCCTTATGTCATGAAGAATGGCGACGAACTCCTGATGGAGCTGACGGCGCGCGGACTCGCGGGCGAGGAAACGGTGGCGGTCATCGAGCATGAATCCGGCTTCGAATACGGGGAACGCATCGGGATCTTCGAGCGACGAAGGCTTGCCTTGTACGGCGAAACCGCGATATCCATCTATAGATACGGAGGCGAAGCCTAGATGAATGTCAAATCGAATCGGCCGGAAAGCGAGCATCGCATCGCGGTGTACCCGGGCAGCTTCGACCCGGTCACGTTCGGACACCTGGACATTATCCGGCGTTCGGCCAAGCAGTACGACAGGCTGATCGTCGCGGTGCTGAACAATACGAGCAAGAGCCCGCTGTTCACTGTCGAAGAGAGGACGAGCCTGCTTCTCGAAGTGACGAAGGATCTGCCGAACGTAGAAATCGGAAGCTTCAGGGACCTGCTTGTCAGATATATGCGGTCCCAGCAAGCCCAGGTAATCGTCCGCGGCATTCGTTCCGTTACGGACTTCGAGTACGAGCTGCAGATGGCCTCGACGAACCGCCAGCTCGACGAGGGCATCGAGACGATTTTTATGATGACCAACCCCAAGTATTCCTATCTCAGCTCGAGCATCGTCAAGGAAATCGCCAAGTTCGACGGAGCGGTGCAGGATCTTGTGCCGCCTGCGGTCGAGGCGGCGCTGCGGGGGAAGTTCGGCAAGCGGGATTAACGACACGGGCACCTTCTGCGACGTTTTCGCCGGAGGTGCCCGTTTGCATATTCGGCTTTGGAGCCCGCCGCGATTGCCTGGCGGTTACTTCGGGCGTTTGCCGCTGCCACGGCGCCGAGGAGAGATGATGGCGGCGAGAAGGGCAAGCAATACAAAAATGCCGAGGCATGCGAGCGTGGCGAGCGTCGTGCCGGGCAGCAGCGCCCAGCCGGAAGGAAGCGGCCCGGCTGCCTGTCCGGATGCCGCAATCGGGCCCGCGATGCCGTGCCATGCGGGGGCGAGCGGCGCGAACCAGCCGCGCTCGGCCGCGAGGGCGAGCGGATAAGTCGCGATAATGGCGAGCGCTGCGTGCAGCAGGCGGCCGGCGATAAAGCGCGACCAGGGGAAACGGCTGCTGCTCCAGGCGGCCCGGGCTTGGAGCAGGCCGCTGACGCCGCTCCAGGCAAGCGCTGCCGCGATGAGCGCGGCGGCTTTGGCCGGCGCGGACTCGAACAACGCCGAGCGCCCGGAAGCATAGGCGCCGAGGTGCATCTCGTATAGGCTGGGGATCGTCAACCAAGCGTCGGTGCCCGGCAGCGCGGTCTGCAAAATGCGCAGCAGCACCGCGCTCATCATCATGAGGCCGCCGATCGCGAACAGCGTGGCGACTGCGCTCGTGACGGCATCGGCGGTCTGCTTGCCGAATGGGCGCGCGTCGGCGATTCGCGCCTCCTGCATGGCCCGGAAGGCCCGGCGCAGGGCGGAGCCTGCCGGCTGGAGGACGCCGCCTTCATTGTCCGGCGCCGGCTCGCCGGATGAATCCCCTGATGCAGGCAACGTCGGAGCGCTTCCGAAAAGCCGTGGCCATAAGATGCCGGCAGCGATGCCCGATACCCACAGCCCGGCGGCGATCGCCCAGCCGTAGGCGGGAGCCTGCAGAAAGCCGCTGCCCACCACGACGATAACGAGAAAAGGATTGGGCATATGAGAGAGCAGGAGCAGCGACTCGGCTTCGCGGCCGCGAATCATGCCGCGATCCCGCAGGCGCGCCGTCTCGCGAGCGCCGGCAGGCATGCCCGCCGTCCAGCCGAACGCCGCGACCCAGCCCGCGGCCGCCGGCAGCTTGAAGAGACGGCGGAAGAGCGGACTGCCAAGCGCCGCGATGCCGTGAAGCAGTCCGGAAGCGGCGAGCAGCTCTGCGAGCATGAGCGGAGGGAGCAGGCCGGGAAAGACGGTCTTCCACCAGATTTCAAGACCGCCCAGCGAAGCTCGGAACGCCTCGTCCGGCGATCTCACGATGCCGACGACGAGCGCCAATGCGCAGCCGCCAAGCAATATAGAGATAAGAAACGATTTTTTGCGCGACGCGGATTCCGGCATTTAAGCCGCCTCCTCACGCCCATTCGGGTCTAACGGATGGCTGGTGGTGCGAAGCGCCGCGATCGCGCAAGACAAGGCCATGGCCGCTCAATGGGTCATGCTACAATGTACGCATGCTCGTCCGGCGATAGACCAGTCTTGTCCGCCGGGTTGAACGCGGAAAACTGCCAAATATGGAACGGAGGGGCCGCATGAGGATCGAATCGCTAGGACCGGGGGAAGAACCGCCAATGACTCTGCTATTGCTGGCCGATCCGTCGGAAAAGCTGGTAAAGCAATATTTGCGGCGCGGCGTATGCTACGTCGCTCGAGCAGTGGAGAGAACTGCCTTGGGCGCATATGTTCTGCTGCCGACGCGGCCGGATACGGCGGAGCTCGTGAACGTCGCGGTCGACGAATGTCATCAGGGGAGGGGCATCGGCAAAGCGCTCGTCCTTCATGCGATCGAAACCGCAAAGCGCGAAGGGTATCGTACGATCGAGGTCGGCACGGGTAATTCGGGCGTCGGGCAGCTCGCGCTTTACCAAAAATGCGGCTTCCGGATCGTCGGCGTAGACGTCGACTTTTTCGTGAGGCATTACGATGAGCCGATCGTCGAAAACGGCATTCCGTGCAGGGACATGATCCGGATGTCGCAGGATCTGTAGCGGCGCTGCGGATCGCTTTTCTACGATCGTTCGAAGGAAAGCATATCGCGATACTGAGTGAAATGCGGCTGGAGATCCTCCGGACGCGCGAACCGCCGTTATACCCTTACAGGCGGCTCCGTATAGTCCCGCCAGGCGTCGGCGGGCCGCGAGGCGGCAAGCGCCGCGGCATATACCGCGGTGGACCTCGCGTCCATCGCCAGATAGGGCCAGTCGCCGGCCGCCGCGGATTGGACGACAGGCACGGCCGCCGTCTTTTTCATGCGCTTCAGCAGCGCCTGTCCCCGCGCCGTGAAGCCGAGCACGCGGATGTACTGCACGCCCGCCGCCAGCCGGTCGGCGTTCAGGTCCTCCGCCCGGTGGCCGAGCAGGATGCGCGCGAGCGTCCGCTGCAGCTTCGTGCGCGTGTACCGCTTCGTCTTGAGCAGATCCAGCAATTCGTCCACGCGCCAGGAGCGCAGCTCACGCAGCGCGCCTTTGATGCGGTGCTCGAGACCCTCGGTCACCTCGGCATAGGTCGCGAGCTCCGAAGCAGGCAGCGAGCCGAGCAGATGGAACAGCGGACTCGCGAAAGCCTCCCAGGTCACGGGCGCCCTGCCCGCCGACGCTTCCCTGCGCAGCACATCCAGCGTCGAGCCGGGCACATAAGGCGCAAGGCCGTCCAGCGCGCCGCCCGCTTCTCCGATAAGCTTGCGCAGCGCCGTCGCGCTGGCGATGGCCGCGTCGGTGATCGCGGTTTGATTGTAGTCCGACTTTTCGCGACGGATGGACAGCGCCTTCATCGGACTGCCCAGCTTGCGCAGCGCGAGCAAATAATGAAGCCCGAGCGTATGGTTCGGCTGCGCCAGCCCGAACGCGGCGTCCGATTCCCCCGCGGCCTCCAGCAGCTCGCGGGCGGCCGCGGCATATGCGCTCGGATAAGGCAAGCCTTCCTTCAGCAGCGCGCCAAGCCGCAGCCGCATCGACTCGGGCTCGGCGGACAGCCGATCTGCGATACGCGCCAGGGCGCCTGCGTCCCCGCTCTCGCTGCCGAAGCAGAGCGCGTCGCAGACGCCGGTTGCGGCAAGCGCGGCGACCGCGCCGTAGGCGAACCACTGGGCCGGCTGGGCACTGTAGGCGACGGGCAGCTCGAGCACGAGATCGCAGCCCGCGCGCAGCGCCATTTCCGTACGGGACCATTTGTCCGCGATCGCCGGCTCGCCGCGCTGCAGGAAGTGCCCGCTCATGACGGCGATCACGGATTCGGCTTCCGTTATTTTGCGCGATTGTTGTATATGATAGAGATGACCGTTATGCAGCGGATTGTATTCGACGACGAGGCCGACGGTGGACATGGCGAACGCTCCTTTGAAGCGCGAATTAAGGATATGATAACATGAAAGAAGGATTGGATTCCCAATCGGGGCGCCAAGGTCGTCCGCCGCGTTAAATGTTGACAAAAGCGCCGTCCCGCGTCTATAATTACTTTTGTTTGTTTGGAGTGATAATATGTTGCTCAATGTACAGGAACTGAGGGCAGCCAAGGCTAGGCTAACGCTGCACGAGACGATTGACGTCGCCGATCTGCTGTCACAGGTACCCGGCGTGCGTCCGGCCGGTCCGCTCGAAGCGGACGTCACGGCCGAGCCTTCCGGCGAGTTCGTCCATGTAGTCGGCCAGCTGGACTGCAATCTCGAATGGACATGCGTTCGCTGCTTGACCAAGTTCGAAGAGCCGCTTCACATTCCTTACAGCGAGAGCTTTAAGCAAGTCTCGCAGGAAGTGGCGGATCTCGGAGAGCAGGACGACGAGGACTTCGTACCGTTCCACGGCGATCGGCTGGAGCTTCGGCCTTATTTGCAGGACGAACTGCTGTTGAATCTGCCGCTGTCGCCGACCTGCAGCGAAGACTGCAAGGGACTCGACCCGGAGACCGGCGAAGACCTGAACGGCAAGCCCGAGCGGCCGCAGCCGATCAAGATCGATCCGAGGCTGGAGGCGCTCAAAGGCTGGTTCGATTCCGAACGTTCATAACGACATCGAAATAGGAATGCCGATAGAGGCCGCTTTCGCTTTCGACTCTGGTAAGGAGGTGGGAACATGGCAGTACCTTTTGGCAAAACATCCAAAGCCCGCAAAAACAAGCGCCGGACGCATTTCAAATTGGTCGTTCCGGGTTTGGTCAAGTGCGAACAATGCGGAGAATTGAAAATCTCGCACCGCGTGTGCAAGGTTTGCGGCACGTACAAATCCCGCGAAATCATCAAGCAATAATGAAATAACGCGTCCCGGCGTGACTAGCGTCAAGGCGCGTTTTTCTTTATATTCGATTGGCACCAGGTATCAGTATGAACATATAAGGCGGTGTCGCCCATGGAACGCATGCCCAAAAAGCAACGCCATCAGCAGCTCGCCCGCCTCATCGAAGACAATCCGTTCCTTACCGACCGGGAGCTGACCCGCTTGCTTAAGGTCAGCATCCAGACGATCCGGCTCGACCGGCTGGAGCTGGCGATCCCCGAGCTGCGCGAGCGGCTCAAGCTGATGGCGGAGCGCTCCTACGACCCGGTCCGATCGCTGCCGCTTCACGAAGTGATCGGGGATGTCCTCGATCTGCAGCTCGACAAGAGCGGCATCTCGATGTTCGAGATCCGCGACGAGCACGTCCTCTCCCGGAGCGGCATTGCGCGGGGGCATCACGTGTTCGCGCAGGCCAACTCGCTCGCGGTAGCCGTCATCAACGACGAGATCGCTTTGACCGCATCGGCGGATATCCGTTTCATTCGTCCTGCCAGGCATGGGGAAAAGTGCATCGCAAAGGCGTATGTGAGATCCAGCGGCGTTCAGAAAGGCAAGGCGAAGGTGGAGGTATTCACTTACGTCGGCGACGAAATGGTATTTCAAGGAAACTTTGTGATCTATCGCTCCGCAGGCTCTGCGGACGAGGAAGGAGCGGGAGAGGCATGAAAATCGCCATAGACGCGATGGGCGGCGACCATGCGCCCCGCTCGACGGTAGAAGGCGCGCTGGCCGCGGCCTCGCAGTGGCCGAAGGCGGAGCTGCTGCTCGTCGGACGGCCGGAAGCGCTAAATCCGCTGCTGGGCGCGGGCAAGCCTTCGAACGTGACGGTCGTGCCGGCTGCGGACATCATCGAGCCGGACGACGAACCCGTCCGAGCCGTGCGCCGCAAGCCGGATGCTTCGATGAACGTGGCGGCCCGCATGGTGAAGGAGGGCGCCGCAGACGCGATGATCTCCGCGGGCAATACCGGCGCCTTGATGGCCGCGGGACTGCTCGTGCTGGGCAGGCTCAAAGGTATCGACCGGCCGGGCCTCACCTCTTTATTCCCGACGACGGACGGCAAGGGCGTCCTGACGCTCGATCTCGGGGCCAATATGGACGCGAAGCCGGAACATCTGCTTCAGTATGCGCTGATGGGCAGCATGTACAGGCAGAAGGTGCACGGGCTTGCGAAGCCCAAGGTGGGCTTGCTTAACGTCGGCACCGAGGCGGCCAAAGGCAATGAGCTGAGCAAAGCCGCGTTCGAGCTGCTCGAGACGGCGCCGATTCACTTTATCGGCAACGTCGAAGCGCGCGATGTGCTTAGCCGCAGCTGCGACGTGCTCGTCTGCGACGGGTTTTCCGGCAACATTTTGCTTAAGGCGATCGAGGGCGCGGCCGAGACGGTGTTCGGCCTGTTGAAGGCGGAGATGACGAGCAGCCTGCGCTCCAAGCTGGCGGCAGCCGTGCTTCGCCCGAACTTCAGGCGCGTCGGCAAGATGATGGATTACAAGGTTTACAACGGCGCGCCGCTGCTCGGCGTAAACGGGCTGGTCGTCAAGAGCCACGGCTCCTCGGACGCCACCGCGACGATGCACGCGATCCGCCATACGGTAGCCGCGATCGACAACGGACTCATCCCTGCATTGGCCGAAGAATTCGGCGGAAAGTGAGAGAGAAGACGATGAATGGAATTCCCGTTGGCGTCCTCGGCATCGGCAAGTACGCGCCGGAGCGCCGCCTGACGAACCAAGAGCTCGAGCAAGTGGTGGAGACGAACGACGAATGGATCGTGAGCCGCACCGGCATCCGCGAACGCCGCATCGCAGCCGAGCACGAGGCGACTAGCGATCTGGCGTACGAAGCGGCCGTCAAGGCGCTGGCGTCGGCGAACATCACGGCGGATCAGCTCGATCTGATCATCGTCGCGACGATTACGCCGGACATGTTTTTTCCGTCGACCGCCTGCATCCTGCAGGACCGTCTTGGCGCGAAGAAGGCGGCCGCGTTCGATTTGTCCGCCGCTTGCTCCGGCTTCATCTACGGTCTCGCCAACGCATCCGGCTTCATCGCGCTCGGCATGTATAAGTACGCGCTCGTCATCGGCGCGGACACGCTGTCCCGGATTACCGATTACACGGACCGCAATACCTGCGTGCTGTTCGGCGACGGCGCCGGCGCCGTCGTCATCGGCGAAGTGCCCGAAGGACGCGGCTTCAAGTCGTTCGAGCTCGGGGCCGACGGCTCCGGAGGCCCGCACCTGCGAATTCAGGGCGGCGGCTCGCGCCAGCCTTCGTCCGACGAGACTTTGGCCGGCAAGCGTCACTTCATCGAGATGAACGGCCGCGAGGTATTCAAGTTCGCGGCGCGCATCATGGGCAATGCGGCCGAGGAAGCGCTCCGCAAGGCGGGCGTGGACAAGTCCGAGATCGATCTGCTCGTGCCGCACCAGGCGAACATCCGCATCATCCAGGCTTCGCTCGAGCGGCTCGAGCTGCCGCCGGAGAAATGCGTGATCAACATCGATCGGTACGGTAACATGTCGGCGGCTTCGATCCCGCTGGCGCTGGCCGAGGCCGTAGAGGAAGGCCGCGTAAAAGAGGGCGACACGATCGCGATGGTCGGCTTCGGCGGCGGCCTCACATGGGGCGCATCGGTACTGGTCTGGTAAAGGATAGAGGAGGCTGACGAACGATCATGGGCAAAATCGCATTCGTATTTCCCGGACAAGGGGCGCAAGCGGTCGGAATGGGCCAGGATGCGGCGGAAGCGTTCGAAGCGTCGCGTCGCGTGTACGAGGCTGCCGACCGGGCGCTCGGATTTTCCGTATCGGCGCTTTGCTTCGAAGGACCGGAGGATTCGCTCCGCCAGACGGCGAACACCCAGCCCGCGCTGCTTGCGACAAGCGTGGCGCTTCTCGAGGCTTTCAAGGCGCGTGGCGTGAGGCCTGACTTCGTTGCCGGTCACAGCCTCGGCGAATACAGCGCGCTCGTCGCGGCGAACGTCCTCGACTTCGCCGACGCGATCCGGCTCGTCCGCGCGCGCGGCACGTTCATGGAAGAAGCCGTGCCCAGCGGCCAGGGCGCGATGGCGGCGACGCTCGGCGCCGAACGCGAAGCGCTTGACGCGCTCTGCCGGGATATCTCGGCCGCCGGCACCCAAGTCGAGCTAGCCAACATCAACTGTCCGGGGCAGATCGTCGTATCCGGAACGGCTGCAGGCGTTGCGGCCGTCGTCGAGCGCGGCAAGGAAGCCGGCGCCAAGCGGGTGATTCCGCTGGACGTAAGCGGCCCGTTCCACTCGTCGCTCATGCGTCCGGCGGCCGACCGGCTCGCGGCCAAGCTCGACGAAGTCGCCTTCCGCGATGCCGAAGTGCCGGTCATCGCCAACGTGACGGCGACTGCGGTGGGCGAGGGCGCGCGTCTGCGGGAGCTGCTCGTGGAGCAGGTCGTTTCCCCCGTGCTATGGGAGGACAGCATCCGCTATTTGATCGGCGAAGGCGTCGACACGTTCGTGGAGATCGGTTCTGGCACCGTGCTGGCGGGGCTGATCAAGAAGATCGACAAGACGGTACGGGTCGTATCCGTGGGCAACGCCGCCGGCGTTAACGAGGCGGAGCTCGGCTAAAACGGGGCACGCCTCGGGCGGCTGCGGACCTAGTGATTATGCCTAACGCGAGAGGGGTAATAATATGGCGGAGTTTGATCTTAGCGGCAAGGCGGCGCTCGTGACCGGCGCTTCGCGCGGAATCGGCAGGGCGATCGCGGTCGCGCTCGCCGAAGCGGGCTGCGACGTCGCCGTGAACTACGCGGGCAGCGAAGCCGCCGCCCGTGAGACGGCGAACGCGATCGAAGCGCTCGGTCGCAAGGCGATTCTGGTTCAGGCGAACGTCGGCAAAGCTGCGGAGTTCGACGCGATGGTGCAGCGCGCGATCGAAGCGTTCGGCAAGCTCGACATTCTCGTGAACAACGCCGGCATTACGAAGGACAACCTGATTATGCGCATGAAGGAAGAAGAATTCGACGCCGTTATCGAGACGAACCTCAAGGGCGTGTTCAACGGTATCAAGGCGGTTACCCGTCCGATGATGAAGCAGCGTTACGGCCGCATTATCAACATCTCTTCGGTCGTCGGCGTGCTCGGCAACGCGGGACAGGCGAACTACGTCGCGGCCAAAGCCGGCGTCATCGGTCTGACCAAGTCCGCGGCAAGAGAGCTTGCGTCGCGCGGCATCACCGTCAACGCGGTCGCGCCGGGCTTTATCGAGACGGATATGACCGACAAGCTGCCCGCCGATCTCCGCGAAGCCATGCTGAAAGACATTCCGCTCGGCCGCATGGGAACGCCGGGGGAGATTGCGTCAAGCGTGCTGTACCTTGCGTCCGACAGCGCATCTTACATGACCGGCCAGACGATTCATGTGGACGGCGGCATGTATATGTAAAACGCTGCCGTACCCCGGCGGACTTGCTTCCGCGGGCGTGCGGCGCAACGGAGAAGGGGCTTTCGCGGAACCGTTTACGCGCTGGCTTTTTGTCCATCTATCTCGTATAATACCAAAAGGGAGGTGAACCGGATGTCCGATGTATATGATCGCGTTAAACGCATCGTGGTCGAACGCCTGGGCGTAGAAGAGGCCGAAGTCACCAACGAAGCGAACTTTAAGGATGACTTGGGCGCCGACTCTCTTGATGTCGTCGAACTGGTAATGGAACTCGAAGACGAATTCGACTTGGAGATCTCCGATGAGGATGCAGAGAAGATCACTACGGTGGGAGAAGTCGTAAATTACATACAATCTCATGCCTAACTGATCTGACGGGTCCCGCTTCGAAGAGCGGGACTTCTCCACATTATGCATCGATTTAAGGGTCTGCGGCCCGGCGGCCATCCGTGTACGGACGGTCCCGGGCCGTAGCTACCTGCACAGAACCGGATATGCGCCCCGCCGCGCCGGACGCCGTATTTATTAGAACGATTCTTCCCGCCGGGACGAATCGCTGCAATAAATGACGGGATCCGTCCCATGCGGACGCCGATCCGTTCGTCAGTCTTGCTTACCATCCGTTCCGGGGATTCGGACGCTTCTCGCATCCGGATCGCCCGGATTTCTACGCGAAACGGGCTCGTCCGTCAAGGGCGGCGCCAAGCGTTTACGCATCGGCTGAAGAGGTGAACATAGTTTGGCACATCGTGTAGTGGTAACCGGCATGGGAGTCGTTTCCTCCCTGGGCACGGATTTGAATACGTTTTGGGACAGCCTGCTCGCCGGCAAATCCGGCGTGAGCATGATCGAGGCGTTCGATACGGCCGACTATCCGACGAAGATCGCGGCCGAAGTGAAGAACTGGGAGCCTGAAGCGCACGGAATCGACAAAAAAGAAGCGCGCCGAATGGACCGTTTCGTGCAATTCGGCCTGGCGGCATCGCTGAGCGCCGTTAAGGATTCGGGTCTTGAGATCGGCGTCAACGCCGAAGCCGATCGCGTCGGCGTTAGCGTCGGCTCCGGCATCGGCGGCCTCGGCACATGGGAGGATCAGCATACGATCCTGATGGAAAAGGGTCCGCGCCGCGTCAGTCCTTTCTTTATCCCGATGATGATCGCGAACATGGCGAGCGGCCAGATCTCGATCGTCACGGGCGCCAAGGGTCCCAACACGACGGCCGTTACGGCTTGCGCGACAGGCACGCATTCGATCGGCGATTCGTACAAGCTGATCCAGCGCGGCGACGCCGACGTCATGATCTGCGGCGGCGCCGAGGCGACGATCCGACCGATCGCGGTCGCCGGATTTTCCAATATGCGCGCGATGAGCACGCGCAACGTAGAGCCTGAAAAGGCGAGCCGCCCGTTCGATACGGATCGCGACGGCTTCGTCATGGGCGAAGGCGCGGGCGTTCTCATTCTGGAGTCGCTCGAGCACGCGACCGCGCGCGGCGCGCACATTTACGCCGAGGTGATCGGTTACGGCATGAGCGGCGACGCCCATCACATGACCGAGCCGGATCCGGACGGCGCCGCGCGCTGCATGGCCAGAGCGATCAAGGATGCGGGCATCGCGCCCGAGGAGATCGGCTACATCAACGCGCACGGCACTTCGACGCCAGTCGGCGACAAGTCCGAGACCGAAGCAATCAAGCGCACGTTCGGCGAGCATGCGCACAAGCTGGCCGTCAGCTCGACCAAGTCGATGACCGGCCATATGCTCGGCGCGGCAGGCGGCGTCGAAGCCGTCATCGTCGGCCTGGCGCTCCAGAACGGCGTGCTGCCGCCGACGATCAATCTCGACAACCAGGATCCGGAGTGCGACCTGGATTGCGTACCGAACGAGCCGCGCCAAGCGGACGTGAAGGTGGCGCTGTCGAATTCGTTCGGCTTCGGCGGACACAATGCCACGGTTATTTTGCGCAAATACGAGGCTTGAATATAAGCGCTCGGCCATGACGCAGGCGGCGTGCCGCCTGCGTTTTTTCTAAAATATGGCGTAATCGCCCGCAAGACGGCGGGTGAACGAAGCGTCATGAATTGCGGAGGAAATGAAGGAGGATGCCGTACATGAGCGAAGTCATGAACCGGCTGCAGGAGAGAGCGGGCGTTCGATTCCGCAATGTCTCGCTGCTAAGGCAGGCTTTTACCCATACGTCATATGTGAACGAGCAGCGAGGCTCGCGCGTGGAACATAACGAGCGGCTGGAATTTCTGGGAGACGCCGTCCTTCAGTTGACCGTGTCGGAGGCGCTGTACCGCATGTACCCCGACCGTCCCGAGGGCGAGCTCACGCGTCTTAGAGCCGCGATCGTCTGCGAGCCGTCGCTTGTCCGTTTTGCCGAGGCGCTCGAATTCGGGCAGGTCGTGCTGCTCGGCAAAGGGGAGGAGCAGACGGGCGGCCGGAACCGCCCGTCCTTGCTGGCCGACGCCTTCGAGGCGTTTGTCGGCGCGTTGTATTTGGATCAGGGTTTGGTGGAAGTGAACCGTTTCCTCGGCGAGCACCTGTTCGCTCATCTGCCCAAGGAAGGCCAGGCGCCGATCAAGGACCACAAGACCGAGCTGCAGGAGCGCGTGCAGCATCTGGGTCTCGGCACGCTCGATTACCGGATTCTCGAGGAACGGGGGCCGGCGCACGACAGGGAGTTCGTCGTCGAGGTCCGCATCGGCGAGCGGCGGCTGGGCCAAGGCGCCGGGCGCTCCAAGAAGGAAGCGGAGCAGCAGTCGGCCGCGCAGGCGCTTCGCCAATTGCGGGCGGACGCGGAGACGGGCGGCGGGCAAGCCGCGGGCAGCGAGAGACAAAAGGTGAGGGATCCCCATGTATCTGAAAGGCATTGAGCTTGCCGGCTTCAAATCGTTCGCGGACCGGACGCAGCTAGAGTTCGGCCGCGGCATCACGGCCGTCGTCGGCCCGAACGGCAGCGGCAAGAGCAATATCTCCGACGGCATCCGCTGGGTGCTCGGCGAGCAGAGCGCCAAGAGCCTACGGGGCGGCAATATGCAGGATGTTATTTTTGCCGGCAGCGATGCCCGCAAGCCGGTCAACTTTGGCGAAGTGTCGCTCACGCTCGATAACGGCGACAAGGCGCTGCCGCTCGAATTCGCGGAAGTAACGGTCACGCGGCGCGTGCACCGGAGCGGGGACAGCGAATATTTGATCAACAAGCAGCCGTGCCGTCTGAAGGACATCACGGAGCTGTTCATGGATACGGGCATCGGCAAAGAAGCTTACTCGATCATCGGACAAGGACGCATCGAGGAGATTTTAAGCACGCGTTCCGAGGACCGCCGCGGCATATTCGAGGAAGCGTCGGGCATCGTCAAGTACAAGTCGCGCAAAAAGGAAGCGCAGCGCAAGCTTGAAGACACCGAAGGCAACCTGCTGCGGATCAACGACCTTGTCGTGGAGCTCGAGAGCCAGGTCGAGCCGCTGCGCAAGCAGGCGGCTAAGGCAGAGTCGTTCAAGCTGCTGAAGGAAGAACTCAAAAACAAAGAAATCGCGCTGTACGTCCATCAGATCGATACCGTGCACAAAACGTGGGCGGAGACGAACGGCAAGCTCGAGAAGCTCCGCAAGGAACAGCTCGAGCTGTCCACGGTCGTGTCGGCGCACGACGCTCAGCTCGAAGAAGAGCGCCAGGCGCTGCAGCGGCTCGAGGAAGCGCTCGAGCGATTGCAGGACGAGCTCCTTCGGACGACCGAGGAGACCGAAAAAAGCGAAGGCTACGGCGAGCTGCTGACCGAGCGGATGGCGAATCTGGCACGCGGACGCGCGCAGCTCGATGAGAGTCTGGCGCTCGTGACCGAGCGGCTCGCCGCGTCCAAGGCCGAAGGGGAGAAAATCGAGAGTCGCCGCGCCCAGGTCGAAGGCGAGCTCGAGGCGCTCCAGAAGAAGCTGATCGAGGAAGAGTTGAAGCTCGCGATCGCGGACGGCAGCGAGGACGCCGAAGAGCGGCTGAAAACGGATCTGTTCGAGACGATGAACGCGATGGCCCAGGCGCGCAACGATATACGCTACTGCGAGCAGCAGCGGGAGGAGCTCGCGCGCAAGTCGGCCCGTACGGCCGGCGAGCGTGCCAAGCTCGAGGAGCAACGCGAAGCGCTCAAGCTTCGCGGAGCGGAGCTTGAGCTGCGGGTTGCGGCCTGCGCGCAGGCGGTCGCGCAGACGCGAGACCGCTATATTTCGGAAGGCACGCGCGTCGCCGATCTGCAGCGGCGGCTCGAGGAGACCCAGGGCGAGGGACGCCGCTGGGATCAGAAGCGCGAAGCGCTCGTGTCGCGGCGCGATACGATCGCGGAGCTCGCGAACGATTACGACGGCTTCCAGCACGGCGTCCGGGAAGTACTGAAGGCCGCCAAGCGCGGACATCTGCACGGCGTCCATGGCGCGGTCGCCGAGCTCGTGACCGTGCCCGCGCATCTGGAGGTAGCGGTGGAGACCGCGCTCGGCGCGGCGCTGCAAAATATCGTCATGGAAAACGAAGCGACCTCGCGCGCAGCGATCGGCTACCTGAAGCAGCGTCAATCGGGACGCGCGACGTTTCTTCCGATGGACGTCATCAAGCCCCGCAACGTCGGAGACGGCGACCGCAGAAGCGTATCGGAGCTGGACGGCTTTGTCGGCGTGGCGTCCGAGCTCGTAAGCTTCGAGTCTCGGTATGCGGGCATCGTCGGCAGCATGCTCGGCAACGTGATGATCGCGGAGAAGCTCGAGCATGCCAACCGGATTGCTTCGAGGCTCCAGTACCGCTACCGGGTCGTAACGCTCGACGGCGACGTCGTCAATGCGGGCGGCTCGATGACGGGCGGCAGCATGGCGCGCAAATCGTCCAACCTGCTCGGCCGCCAGCGCCAGCTTGAAGAGCTGGCCAAGGAGATCAAAGCGGCGGAGGAGGCGCGGATCAAGCTGCGCGCCGAATTCGACGACCTGAAAAAAGAGCTTGCGTTGGCGCAGCAAAATATCGAGCAGCTCCGGGAATCCGGCGAACGCGCCCGGATGGAAGAGCAGCAGGCGTCGGCCCAGCGGCAGCGGCATGCCGAGGAGCGGGAGCTGCTCGAGGCGCAGCTCGCCGCCATCGGCGGCGACGAAGGCGGGCTTGGCCGCGAGAAAAAGGAGCTGGTATCCGCTCGTGCCGAAGCCGAAGCCAGGCTCGTCAAGCACACCGCCGAAGAAGAGCGCCTGTCCCGCGCGATCCGCGAGGCGGAGGAGTTCAAGCGGCGGAGCGCGAGCGCGAAGGAAGAGCTACAGGCGCAGCTGACCGAGATGAAGGTGAAGATCGCGCGCATGGAGCAGGAGCGCGCATCGATCGTCGAGCAGTCGAGCCGCCATCGCGGCGACGAGATGCGGATGTCCGCGGAATCGCGCCAGCTGAAGGAGACGCTTGCGCAAAATACGGCGGATACCGAGCGCACCGCCGCAGAGCAGAACCAGCAGCGCGAACGGCTTAACCAGCTGCGGCTCGCCAAGAAGGAATACACCGAAGGGATCGAATTCCGGCGCGCGGACCGGTCGCAGCGCCAGCGCGAGCTCGAGCGCAAGGAAAACGCGACGCGGGAGCAGCGCAGCCAGCTGCGTCAAGTCGAGGACCAGCTTCGGCAGGCGGAGATCTCCTCGAACCGGATGGACGTCGAGCTCGACAATCTCCTGCGCAAGCTCAGCGAGGAATACGAGATCGGCTACGAATGGGCCAAGGAAAAATACGCGGTGCCCGAGGACGTGCCCGCCGCCCAGAACGACGTTCGGGAACTGAAGCGCAAGATCACGATGCTCGGTGAGGTCAACCTGGGCGCCATCGAGGAATTCAAGCGCGTAAGCGAGCGTTACGAATTTCTGGACGCGCAAAAGAACGACCTCATGGAAGCCAAAAGCAAGCTGCACGCGATCATCCACGAGATGGACGAGGAAATGTCGAGACGTTTCCGAACGACGTTCGACCAGATTCGCGGCCACTTCGTCGTGGTCTTCTCCAAGCTGTTCGGCGGCGGCCGCGCGGATCTCATCTTGAGCGAGCCCGACCGCCCGCTCGACACGGGCATCGAGATCGTCGCCCAGCCTCCGGGCAAAAAGCTGCAAAACCTGCAGCTGCTGTCCGGCGGCGAGCGGGCTTTGACGGCAATCGCGCTGCTGTTCGCCATTCTGAACGTGAAGCCGGTGCCGTTCTGCGTGCTCGACGAAGTCGAAGCCGCGCTGGACGAGGCGAACGTCGCCCGGTATGCGCGTTATATGCGCGATTTCTCCGAGCTGACGCAGTTTATCGTCGTTACGCACCGCAAGGGCACGATGGAGGAAGCGGACATGCTTTACGGCGTCACGATGGAAGAAGGCGGCGTGTCCAAGCTCGTATCCGTCAAGCTCGAAGAAAGCGAAGAATTTACTGCGGAAGCGACGGCGTGAAAACCTGGCGAGCTGAGCTGACGGCATGCAAGGCTCGCGGCGAGAATCATATTGAAGGACGGGACGGACGCCGAGCGTGAAGTGCGGCGGGCTGCCCGGCAGGAGGAACGGAAGATGAGTTTTTTTAAACGACTGAAGGAAAGCATCGCCTCGAAGACCGAGGCGGTAACGAATAAGTTCAAGGAAGGCCTCTCCAAGACGCGCGACGCCTTTGTCGGACAAGTGACCGACCTGTTCAGCCGGCGAAAAAAAATCGACGAAGCGTTTTTTGAGGAGCTCGAGGAAATTCTGATCGGCGCCGACGTCGGCGTCAACACGGTTATGGAGCTGATCGAGGACCTTCGCGACGAGGTGAAAAAGCGCCGCATCGAGCAGCCTTCGGAGCTTCAGCCGATATTATCCGAAAAGCTGGTCGGCCTTTTGACGGAAAGCGGCGAATCGTCCCAGCTTAAGATGAATCCGGGCGGCATCACGGTCATTTTGTTCGTCGGCGTCAATGGCGTCGGCAAAACGACGACGATCGGCAAGCTCGCGCACCGTTTTAAGCAAGAGGGCAAGAAGGTGCTGCTCGCCGCAGGCGATACGTTCCGCGCAGGCGCCATCGAGCAGCTGCAGGTTTGGGGCGAGCGCGTCGGCGTAGAGGTCATTAGCCAGCAAGCCGGCTCCGACCCTGCGGCGGTCATGTACGATGCCGTACAGGCGGCCAAGCAGCGCGGCGTCGACGTCCTGCTGTGCGATACGGCCGGACGCCTGCAGAACAAAGCGAACCTGATGGAGGAACTGTCCAAGATTTACCGCGTCATTCAGCGGGAGATTCCAAGCGCCCCGCACGAAACGTTGCTCGTGCTGGATGCGGCTACGGGGCAAAATGCGCTCCAGCAAGCCAAACTGTTCGACGAGAAGAGCGGCGTCTCCGGCCTTGTGCTGACCAAGCTCGACGGCACGGCCAAGGGCGGCATCGTTATCGCCATTCGCCGCGAGATGTCGCTGCCGGTCAAGTTCGTCGGCCTCGGCGAGAAGATGGACGATCTGCAGCAGTTTGACGCCGAGCAGTTCGTGCATGCGCTTTTTGCGGGGCTGGCAGAAGAGCAACCGAATACCGAAGAGCAATAAAGCGCGATTGCGGAATACCGTGATCTTCCGGCCGCAGCAGCCGCCCTCAGGGCGGCTTGCTGCGGATTTTCTTCGTTTTTGGGCAAATATAAGGTTTGACCCGGAAAGCCGGAAGTACTAATATACTTCGTATGCGAATTATTTGTTAAGCAATCATTTGCAAGGAAATGGTTCTAAGGGCAAGTTCAAACCTAATATTACGGATAAGGGGGAGGGAGATGCAGGATCAATCGCTGATATCTGAACTTTTTGCATCTTTTAGAGAGGTCAATCAGTCGTTCTACCATTCGATGCAGCGTGCGGGCCAGCATCTAGGCGTCACGCCGATTCAGCTGCTCGTCATGAAGTCGCTCAGAAGCAAGCCGCAGATGAGCTTGTCGGAGCTGGCCGATTGCCTGTTCGTCGGTCCGAGCACCGCAAGCGGCATCGTCGAGCGCATGGTCAAGGCGAAGCTTGTCTCGCGGGAACGTCCGGAGAACGACCGTCGGTCGATATCGCTGCGGTTGACGCCGGAAGGCGAGGATTTGTGGGTAAAGATCGACGAGCGGAGAAAAATAATGCTGGAGCCGCTCAACGAGCTCGACGAGCAGGATCTGAACGAACTGCTGCGCATTCACGGCCGCATCGTGCAAATATTACACAAAGCGAGAGAGGAACATAAAGATGAGTAATGCCATAGCCTCCACCCTGAGAAGAGGTCCGATCGTCGCGTCGCTCCTGATCGGCGCCTTCGTCGCGCTGCTGAGCCAGACGCTGCTGAACGTCGCGCTGCCGAAGATGATGGCGGATCTCCATATCGGATCCAATACGATTCAATGGCTCGTGACGGGCTATATGCTCGTCAACGGCGTCGTTATTCCGGTTACCGCCTATCTGATTTCAAAATTTTCAACGCGTCAATTGTATATCGTCGCTATGGGATTGTTCACGGTCGGCACCGTCGTGGCTGCGGTCGCGCCCAACTTCGGAACGCTTTTGACGGGGCGCCTGATTCAGGCAGTTGGCGCAGGCATCATGATGCCGCTTATGTCCGTCGTCTTCCTGACGATCTTCCCGATCGAGCAGCGCGGCAAGGCGATGGGCATGATGGGGCTCGCGATGATCTTCGCGCCGGCCGTCGGTCCAACGCTCTCCGGCTGGGTGGTCGAGCACTATTCCTGGCGCGTGCTGTTCTACATCGTGCTGCCGCTTGCGATTTTCTCGCTGATCTACGGCGCCGTTTCGATGAAAAACGTCACCCAGACCTCCAAACCTAAGCTGGACGTGCTAGGCGTCGTGTTCTCGACGCTTGGATTCGGCGGTATCCTGTACGGCTTCAGCGACGCCGGCAACGACGGCTGGGACAGCACCCGCGTTATCGTCAGCTTGGTCGTCGGCGCAGTCTCGCTCGTTTTGTTCGTATGGCGGGAGTTGACCGCAAAGAAGCCGCTGCTCGAATTCCGCGTATTCAAGTTCGATATGTACTCGCTGACGACGGTCATCAATGTCATCATCACGATGGCGATGTTTTCCGCGATGGTGCTTATGCCGATTTATCTGCAGAACATTCGCGGCTTTACGCCGCTCGAATCCGGTCTGCTGCTGCTGCCGGGCGCGATCCTGATGGGGATCATGTCGCCGATCACGGGCATGATATTCGACAAGATCGGCGCGCGCTGGCTGGCCGTCATCGGTCTCATCATCACGTCGTTCACGACGTGGGAGCTGAGCCGGATCGCGCTGGATTCGACATATATGCATATCATTCTGATCTACTCCGCACGGATGTTCGGCATGTCGCTGCTCATGATGCCGATTCAGACGGCAGGCATGAACCAGCTGCCGCAGACGCTCAACTCGCACGGCTCGGCCATGTCGCAGACGCTGCGTAACGTTGCGGGCGCGCTCGGTACCGCCTTGCTCGTGACCATTATGACGAACAAAGCGGCGGACGAAGGCGCAGCGCTTACTAAAGCTGCCGGTATCGATCCGACGGATAAGGCAAACGCGGCGCAATTGGCGGATATCGGCAAGGAGGCAACGCTCTACGGCATCCAGCACGCGTTTGTCGTGGCTACCTGGATCACGATCGCCGCTCTGGTGCTGGCCTTCTTTATCCGGAAAGTGAAGCCGCACCATGAAGTGCTCAAGTCCGAGGGCAATGCCACGGCCGAAGCGGCCAAATCCAAAGCCCAATCGTCGCGCTAAGCGCATAAGCATACCGTCTCGTGAGCGGGATTCATTCCCGCCCGCGAGGCTTTTTTTGTTTTATACCTTTTAATCCTTCTATAGATACAATCGATGGGAAGCAAGAAAATGCCGAAAACGGCTTGATCCGGCGTTGATGCCCATCGTATGCCTTTCGAATAATCGCTTGTTACAGTTGAAGCGAGCCGAGCCGACAGGGACGCGAGTATACGCGGCTGCTGGAAGGAACGGTAATCGAAGGAGGGATTATTAGTGAAAAGAAGTTCGCTGCTGTTGGCTTGCGCCGTGCTCGGGGCATCTACGCTCTTGTCGGGATGGTCCGGCGGTCAAACGGTTCATGCCGCAGGCGTCGCGACGCCCGACTACGAGGTGAAATGGTATCTGGACCCGGCCGTCGTGCTGGGATCGGACCACAAGCTGAAAACCGCCGTATTGAACGCGTTCGACATGCCGTCCACGGTCGAAAAAATGAACGTCGAGTACTTGGACAGTAACGATCTAAATCTGAATGCCGAAGGCTGGGACGTTCGGATCCGGAAAATGGAGTCTTATAGCGACGAGGATTTCGAAGTCACGTATAAAATGCGATATCCGATCGCGGGCGGCAACATTCAGGCTGCGCTGAGTGCGGCGTCTGCAGACGGCTTCGATGCGGACGAGGACGACTACGAGGCGCAGGTCGATTGGGGCTACGCGTCGCAAACGCTGAGCTTCAGCAACAAAAAGGACGCGGAGCTTGACGGATATGACGGCATGGAGCTGCCGAGCAAGGGAGATTCGAGAGACCTCGCCGAGGATCTCATTCCGGGCAAGCTGGCGCATTGGCAATCGGGTGATTGGGCGGAAGACATTCTCCATGACGCCCATATTTACGGGACGGTCAGCGCCAAGCGTTCGATCGGCAAATGGGACGGCGAAAAGCTCTATATCGAAGTGTGGGAAATCAACAAGGCATCGGGCAGCGGTTACGAATATCTCGTCGAAGCTTCCTTTAAGGAAGACGACTTTGCGACCGCGTCTGCAAAAAGAGATTCGCTTAAAAACAAGCTGATCGCCGAAGGCTGGTTTTTGCCGCAGGACGGTCTTAAGACGACGAAGATTTTGGAGCGCTATTAAAGATAACGCGGTCGCCGAGGGCGTTCATGACCTAAAACGGTCATGGACGCTTTTTGCATGCGATGCGAACGACAGCCTTCCATACAGTCATTATGCGGAGCCTTGCGAAAAGACAGCACAATGCACGATTCACATTCGCGGGCAAAGCCTTTATACTATCGTAAGAATGATAATCAATATCAATTGCATAGGGGTCCTCGAACATGAACAGATTCATTCGTTTTGCGCAATTCGTTTCACTCGTCGTTCTTATTGCTGTGCTTGCCGCCTGCGGCAGCACGAACGCCGGTTCTTCCGCTTCTCAAACGGCATCCGGTACGTCTGCGGCGACAGCCGAAGCAACTGCGTCGACAGCGGCGTCCTCCGCCGAAGCGAGCATTGCGGCGGAATACCGCTTGCTTACCGACGCCGCCGGACACGAAGTAAAGGTGCCGGCGCATCCACAGCGCATCATCGCGCCGTTTTTGGAGGATCCGCTCAGCGCCCTCGGTATCAAGCCTGTCGCGCAGTGGAGCGCAGGCGGCGTTCCCCAACAATATTTGCAGGACAGGCTCGCCGACGTTCCTTTGCTTAAAATGGACGATGGATTAAAGCCTGAAGAGGCGCTCTCCTATAACCCCGACCTTATCATCTTCCTGTCTCCGGTATACGTGCCGGAAGGCAGCTACGAGCAATTCGCGCAGGTAGCGCCTACGTACGTGCTGTCGGACAACGATTCGGACTGGCGGGGCAATCTGGAGAAGCTCGGCAAGCTGCTGAACGACGAAGATGCCGCAGCTGCGGCACTTAAGCAGTACGACGACAAGCTGGCGGATGCCAAGTCGCGTCTCGGCGATCTGCCGAAGGACAAGAC
Organism: Cohnella sp. GCM10012308; assembly: GCF_042649185.1. Lineage (NCBI taxonomy): Bacteria > Bacillati > Bacillota > Bacilli > Caryophanales > Paenibacillaceae > Cohnella > Cohnella sp. GCM10012308. The sequence goes on along the minus strand of NZ_JBHRYU010000001.1, from coordinate 244,924 downwards.
CGCCGTTCTGATGCAGGGCGTCGACGAGAAGGGCTATAAGCTGTTCGGCCCGAACTTCTATGGCGGCATCACTTTGTATCAGGCGCTTGGCTTCAAACAGCCGGCCGTGGTGAGCGGCAATTATGAGACGTATTCGATCGAGAAGCTTGCCGAGCTCGCGGACGTCGATTATATCTTCGTCATCTCCGGTCCCGGACGGGCCGCGCCCCCGGTGGATAACCCGCTCTGGAAGGCGCTGAAGGCCGTAAAAGCCGGACAAGTATTTGAAGCGGACTCAGGCTATTGGTTCAATCTGAATTCGATTGCAAGCGGTTTGATTATGGATGACGTGCTGAATGATCTCCATGCGTAACGGGATTTCCGACCTGCAGCCAGAGGCTGCAGGTCTGCTCTGTTATCGGCTGCTGGATGTCGTCACGATCCGCGAAGAGCCGCAAAGCGGTCCGGCGGAAAGGCGGTTCATTGAGACGAAGTCGCCTGCGCTGCTGCTGTCGAACGCGCACGGCGGACGACTGGTCATCGACGGGCGGTCGTATGCGCTGCGGCCCGGGGCGCTTTTCGTCTGCTTGCCGGGATGCCTGATCGAGCTGACGAACTATTCGGGGCTTCCGACCGAGCTGCTGATGCTTGAATTTTATGCTTTTATGCCCCCCGACTTGGACACGGCGCAGCGCGCCGAGACCTCAGTGCCGCCGAGGCTGCCGTTTCCGCCGTATGTTCAGCTGCCTTCGGCTTCGGATGCCGGCCGGCTATTCGGCACGATCGGCGCAGGCTGGAAAACCGGACTGCCGTCGGATCGCCTCCGGTGCGAAGCCGTGCTGCTGGAGCTGCTGAGCCTGGCGCTGAGCTGCCGGGAGCAGCAGACCGAAAGAGCTCTGGAGGCGGCGCGCATGGAGCTCGAGCACCGTTACAAAGGAGACATAACGATTGAAGCCCTGGCCGCCGTCGCGGGGCTCAGCCGGTTCCACTTCATGAGAATGTTCAAGGAAAAATACGGGAGGGGCGTCGTGGAATACCGGACGGAGCTTCGGATGCGGGACGCCAAACGGCTGTTGAACGAAAGCGGCGGTCCCTCGCTCGGCGAGATCGCCGAGACAATCGGTTATACGAGCGAGAGTTATTTCAGCAGCCTGTTCAAAAAGCAGACCGGGATCGCTCCGGCCGTCTACCAGCGCAATCAGAAGCGACGCATCGCCGCATACAGCTGGGTCAACGTCGGACAGCTGCTGGCGCTCAGGACGATTCCTTATTCCGCGCCGACGGACCAATATTGGACGGATTACTACCGGAACCGGTATGCCTTTGAAGTGAAGGCGCCGCTAAGCCATCAATACGAATTTAACCGGAACGTACTCTTGCAGTCGCGGCCGGATAAAATCGTCGGCATCGGTTCGTTTTTCCCGCAAGACGAGCAGGACAAGCTGCGGGAAATCGCGCCTACGCTGTTGTTGGACTGGGAGGAAGATTGGCGCACGCATCTGCGGCGGGTGGCATCGTTTTTGGATCGCGACGCGGAAAGCGAGCAATGGCTGGCCCGCTACGATCGCGCCGTCGCGGCGACGCGCGACCGGTTGACAGAAAGCGTCCGCGGCGATGCCTTGCTCGTACTCGTCGTCGGCGGACGGGGCGTGGAAATATGCGGCCGGCGGGCTGCAACGCTGCTTTACGACGATTTGGGTTTCGGCGAGCCAGAAGGATTAAGAGAGCAGGGGGTCTCCTGGTTAAAAGCGGTCGCTCCCGATACGCTCGCGCGCCTTGGCGCGGACCGGATACTCGTTCACAGAGGCCGGGACCCCGGAGCGGAAGCGTCATGGGAGCGCCTGTCCAAGTCCAAGGCGTGGCTCAGCTTGCCCGCCGTCGTGGAGGGCAAGTTGAACTGGACGTCGAACAGCGATCATTTCGAGGCACCTGTCAACGAATATGCCGCCGAGCCCCTTGGCCGAATGCTTGGCGTACTGCCGCGGTGGTTCGGCAGCGGCGTATAGGCCGTGCATGAGTTCGCGGCATGCGATACGGGCACCGTTAAGATACACATCCGACGCCTTCAAGGCGGCGTCCGATCGCAGCGTAAGAAAAGGCCTATTAAACGAAAACGGGATGAAGCTTGAAAAATGGCTTCATCCCGTTTTTATTTCCGTAGCAAGTGCTTGCCGAGTATGCCAAGGCGTTTCATGGCATGGCTAAGCACAGGGCCAGGGCGAAGAAGCTCCAGTTAGAGCTGCATGTCAAAGTCTCGCGCCCAACCTCGGCGAAGAAGCGCCAGTTAAAGCCAAACCGTAGGACCTCGCCATCATCGACGCGACCTTACATGCAATCGGTCAGGCTGCGCGCCTTGGCGTCCAAATCTTGCGCGGCTCCCCCTATGCCCTCGAATTCCAGCAGCGCCTGCTCGATCAGGCGCGCGCTGTCGCTCACGGCGGCATCCAGCCGGCCGGCGCCTGCATGAATGCCGGTCGTGGCGGCGACGATCTCCTTGACGCCGTACTGCACCTGCTTGGTCGCTTCGCGGACCTGTTCGGACAGCTTGCGCACCTCTTGGGCGACGACGGCGAAGCCCAGCCCGAATTCTCCCGCATGCGCCGCCTCGATGGCTGCGTTGAGCGACAGAAGCTGCGTCTGCGAGGCAATCTCCCGGATCGCCTGCACGACGCCTTTAATCGTATCCGTCTGCTTTTGCAAATCCGCGAACAAGCGGCTGTTGTCACCGGCCGCTTCCACGATCCGACGGATCGCCGCAGCGACCTCGCGGCTTTTGCCGATGCCGTCGTCGGCGCGAGTCCGCAGACATTCCGCCAGCCGCCGGAGCTCCATCGCAAGCTGCGCAATCTCGCTTTCCTGGCGCGCGGTGATATCCGTGCCGACCTTGAGAACCGCTTCTACGGCGCCGTATCTAACGACAGGCATATAAGTCGCTTCTAACCAGATGATTCGTCCTTCCTTGGTCACGCGCTGAATTTTCTCCTGGAAGCTGACGCCTTCGCGCAAATTAGACCAGAGCCGTCCGTACTCGGCGCTCCCGGCGAACGCCTCGGTGCAAAATTGCTTGTGCGACATGCCGGGCAGCTCTTCCGCCCGGTATCCGATCGCGCGAGCGAAGTTGTCGTTCGCCCATAATACGGTGCCGTCGGTGCCGAATTGAATCATGGCGAGCGAGTGCTCCATTGCGGCAAGCACGGACTTGCTGTCTAAAACCTGCGTGCTGGACGGTGCGGCAATCATCATTGCGTTCCCCTAAAGGATATACATAAAATAACAATTATGAATTATATATGACATTAATCTTCTATATTATAAGACACTCTATCGAGAATGAGTAGATGGTACAGCCAACTAATCTCAAGAAACCCAAAGTGGGTCGAAACGATGTGCGAAAAGTTGACTTGATTTATGATTCTGAGTCATGCGGATCAACGAAAAACGAGCATTCATGTTATTTAATATGACAAACGTTCGCGTATGCGGTTGTCTGGATTGCGAATTCGCCACTAAAATGAATCCATCGAAGCCATCCGAGCCTAGAACAGGGCCGAGACGGACGAAAGGGGGGATCCAGGCGGATGTGCACAATCGGGGCGATCGCAAGCAGGGGGGCGAACGGCGAAGCCGTATTGCTGGGATTTAAAAACTCGGACTCTCCCCCGGTGGGCTACTGGCACGGCATCGCAGGCGCGGAGAGCGGCTATGTCTCGCTGGCCTATGGCATCCAGCCCCAAAAGGGCATCAACGCGGGCATGAACGAACGGGGCGTCACGCTCATCAGCAGCTATTTCGGCTGCGAGCTTCCCGCGCGGGACGGCCGTCCCGCAGAGCGGTTTTGGATGAACGACCTGCGCGGGAGCGTGCAAGCGGAGGCTTTGGCGCGCTGCGGCACTGCGGAGGAAGCGCTCGCGCTCATGCTTGAGCGCTACCGCGCGGCGGCAGAGCCGACGGTCGGCGGCAGCCATGTCATCGCGGACCGCGAAGGCAAGCTGTTCGTATTCGAGCACGAGGGCGCGGATACGGCCTGGCACGACGACACGGCGCAAGGCTGGACCGCGCGGAGCAATCAGGCGTTCGGACTTAAGCTAGCCGAGCAGGCTGCTCTTCCCGAGGCGATCCGATCGGATCGCGAGCTTCGGCTCGTCAGAGCTCGGGGCACGCTCGAAGCGCTCGTGCGTTCCGGCGCCAGCCAGAAGGAGGCGTTGTCGACGCTGGCATCCATGCTCGCGAGCAAGGGCGGCGCCGGAGCGGACGCTGCGGCGCCCGGAGATATTTGCGCGGACGGCGTCGTATACGGGCGTTCCGGTGCGGCGCTGCCCCACGTGACGCTCAGCGGCCTGATCTGGAACGCTAGCACACTGGAGATGCATTATACGGCCGGGCGTCCGGGCAGAGCGCCATGGCAGGTCTTGAACTTTGCGGCAAGGAGGGCGGAGCCATGATGGAACTGGCAGGCAAAAGAGTGCTGATCGCCGGCGGCGCTAGCGGCATCGGCGCAGCGGCTGCGGCGGCTTTCAGAGAAGCTGGAGCGTCAACGGCCATATACGATATCGCATTCCAGAAGGAGCGTATCGCGGATGGCCATTTGCAGCTGCCGGCAGACCTGTCCGATTCCGATGCGGTAGCGGATGCGTTCGAGCGTCTGCGGCGGCATTGGGACGGTCTTGACATTCTGATCAACAATGCGGGCGTCGAACTGGTGGCGGGATTGGAGGAAACGACCGAAGCGGCTTGGGACCGGATCATGGACGTCAATCTCAAGAGCGTGTTCCTGTGCTGCAAAGCGGCGCTGCCCATGCTTAGAGCTTCGCGCGGCTGTATCGTCAATACCGCTTCCCAGCTCGCCTTTGTCGGCGCCGGCAGCTTCACGGCCTACACGGCTTCCAAGGCGGCGGTCGTCAACTTCACCCGCAGTCTGGCGCTGGAGACGGCGGCGGACGGCGTTCGCGTCAACTGCATCTGCCCCGGCGCGGTCGATACGCCGCTGCTGCGCAGGCAATTCGAAGGAAAACGCGGTCCGCAGGGCACGATTGGCGATTTGATCGCGATGCATCCGCTTGGCAGACTCGGGCGCCCGGAGGAGATCGCGAGCTGCATTCTTTTTCTGAGCAGCCCGCTTGCGTCCTTCGTGACTGGCAGCGCGATGCTGGCGGACGGCGGATATACAATTCATTAACGACGGCAGGGAGAGGGATGCGATGAACGACAGCTTGCTGATATCGAATGCCACGATTGTGACGGTGAATCCGGAAGATGAAGTGATCCACGACGGCGCTTTGCTGATCGAGAAAGGGCGGATCGCGGATATCGGTCCGTCGGTCGCGCTTGAGAGCAAATACGCGGGCGCGGAGCGGTTGGATGCGACGGGACACGTCCTGCTGCCGGGACTCGTTAACTTGCATCTGCACTCGGGACTGATCCGGGGGACGGCGGAGGATTTGCCTGTTTTCGAATGGCTGACCAAATACGTCGATCCGAAGCATCGCGCCTTAACGGCGGATATCGCGTTCGCCGCGGCACGCCTCAGCTATACCGAAGCGCTCCTGTCCGGGACGACCTGCGTGATGGACATGTACCGGTACATGCACAAGTGCGCGGATGCGGCTGAGTCGCTCGGGCTGCGCGCCACGCTGGCGCCCTACGTGGTCGACAAGCCCGGCATGGATTACTTCGAATCCCTGGACAAAAACGTGCAGCTTGTGCTCGACCGCAACAAAACGGCAAACGGCAGAATCCAGGTGTGGTTCGCGTTGGAGCATTTGACCTACTGCACGGAGGATGCTTACCGCAAAGCCGCCGCCTATGCCGAGAAGTACGATACCGGCATCCACACCCACGGCGAAGAATCGATCGAGATGGCCGGACGGCTGCATGCCGCGACGGGGCGTTGGCCTGTCGAGCTATTCTACGATCGCGGCATTCTCGGGCCGCGGACGGTGCTTGCGCACTGCGTCTGGCTGCAGGACTCGGAGCGGGAGCTGCTCGCCCGTACGGGAACGGCGGTGGCGCACTGTCCGGTCAGCAATCTGAAGCTCGCCTCCGGCATCGCGCCGATCAAGGAGCTGCTCGATCTCGGCGTCACGGTCGGCATCGGCACCGACGGCGTGAAGGAGAACAACAATCTCGACATGCTCGAAGAGCTGAAGTTCGTGCCGCTGCTGCAGAAGGCTCGCCTTTTGGACGCGACGGTCATCAAGGCCGAGACTGCGCTTCGGATGGCGACGATCGACGGCGCGCGGGCGCTCGGGCTGGACGGCGAGATCGGCTCGCTTGAGATCGGCAAGAAGGCGGACCTGATCGCCGTCGACTTCCGCAAGCATCACTTGACGCCCGTTATCCGTGGCAAATACGACAACGCGGTCAGCAATCTGGTGTATTCGGCCTCGGGCGCTGACGTGAGCCATGTATTCGTGGACGGCAAGCCCCTCGTGCTCGGCCGCAAGCTCATGACGGCGGATGCCGAAGAGATTCGCGAGTCCGCGCAGGCCGCCGCCGAGCGTTTGTTCGCGCTGCGCGAGCCGTTCGTTCCGGCATAAAGGCCGGTTTGTTCATCGCCCTTTCAACTTTTTCTAATCGAGGAGGAAGCGAATATGGCTTATAAAGTTACGCACGACGTCCTTGAAGTGCTGTCCGAGCTCGGCGCCTCGCTGCTGGAGACCAAGGAGGCGCGGTCCATGCCCGCCGAATGCTATACGAGCGATTCCTTCTTCGCGTTCGAAAAGGAAGCGGTGTTCGGCCGCAGCTGGCTGTGCGTGGGACGGCAGGAGCAGGTGCCGAATCCGGGCGATTACTATACGCTGCAGCTGAACGACGACCCGATCATCGTGACGCGCGCCAAGGACATGAGCATCCATGTCATCTCCGCCGTCTGCCAGCACCGCGGCCATCTTGTCGCGGAAGGCGCCGGCAACTGCAAAAACTTCCGCTGTCCTCTTCACTGGTGGACGTACGGAATGGACGGCGAACTGATCTCGGCGCCGGAAATGATCCGCATCGAGCCGTTCGACATTCTTCGTCATGACCACAGCCTCCCGCCGCTTAAGGTTGAAATATGGAACGGGTTTATTTTCGCCCACTACGACCCGGATGCGCCGCCGCTTGCTCCGACCCTCGCCAAGCTCGACGAGGAGATGACAAACTATCGCCTGAACGAGCTTACGGCGATGCCGTTCGTCGATATCGAGGGCGAGTGGAATTGGAAGATTATGATCGAGTCGTCGATCGAGCCTTACCATACCAATTACCTGCATAAAGGTCCTCACGATTTCGCGCCGAGCCAGCTCGCCGGCTTCGTCGATTACGAGGACGGAGACGGACAGATCATGCACCCGACGGGCTTTACGCATATGGATGCCGGGTTTTCGCCGGACATGACCGCGAACTTCCCTCCGATCGAAGGGCTTACCGCCCAGCAGCGCCAGCGCATGACGATCGCGACGGTGCCGCCGATGCTGACGCTCGGCCTGATGCCCGACCAAGTGTTCTGGAATATCATTTTGCCTGACGGCCCGGGGAAGATTCTGTTCCGGTCGGGACTGCTGTATCCGCCGGAAACGGTCGCCTTGCCCGACTTTGCGGAGCGTTACGAACAGGCCAACGAGAGCATACAGGAAATTAACGCGCAGGATCTGGCGGCCAACGCCTCGCTGCAGAAAGGTCTGTACTCGAAGCTGTCGAGGCGCGGACGGTACGCGGCGCTTGAGCGTACGCTGCCGCAGCTTAACAAATGGCTCGCGAAACGGTATCTCGACTACTTGGAGACGAAGGGGCTGTCCGTCGAGCTGGAAAAGGCCTGAAGGGGGAGGCGCCAATGACACTGCCGATTCTAAGTACCGGGACGGACGACGTGAATACCGCAATATTGAGCGGGGCGGGGGACGTTCGTCTGCGCCTGCTGCAATGCGGCGCGCCGCAAGGGCGGCCCGTGCTGTTCCTGCACGGCATTACCGAGAACGCATCCGCCTTCGAGCCGCTCATGAGGCAGCTGCCGGACCATCTTCGGCCGATGGCGCTCGACCTGCGCGGCAGAGGCCAATCGTTCAAGCCGGAGTCGGGCTATCGGATGGCCGATTATATAGAGGACTTGCTGGTCGTCTGCAACAGCTTGAACGGCTACGCGGAGCGTCCCGTGCTGGTCGGCCATTCGATGGGCGCGCGGATCGCGGCGGCATTCGCGGCGACGCACCCGACTATGGCGGACGGCGTCGTGCTCGTCGACCCGCCGCTCTCGGGCCCTGGCCGTTCGGCGTTTCCGCTGCCGCTGTCCCGGTTTCTCGAGCCGAAAAGGGCGATCGACGAAGGGCGTTACGACGATTTTAAGGCTTATTACACGACGCCCGGCTTCGACTACGAACGCAAAGCGCTGGAGCTGCAATCGTGCGCGACGGCCGCGATCGAGCAGTCCTACGCGGCGATGAACGCAGAGCCGTTCCATGCTTATTACCGCATGCTGCGCCTGCCTGCCTTGCTTCTGTCCGCAGGCCTTGCGCCGTTCATATCCGAGGAGGCGGAAGAGGAGCTGCGGACGATGAATCCCGGCATACGCACGGAGCGTCTTGCGTATGTCGGCCACGAGGTGCACAAGCTGGCGCCCGAACGCCTGGCGGCATCGCTCACGGCGTTTTTGGCTTCATTGTCTTGAAGGCGAAAGGGCCTAGACGGTAGCGGCGCCGATAGCCGTCCAAAACAAGAGGGGCAGAAAAGTGACAATTCGGGGAGGCGGATCTAGCGTGTCGCATCAAATTCAGGAAGTATGGCCGGCGGGGATGCCCCGTCTGAGCGTCCCCTACAGTCCGGCGATTCGGGCGGGCGACTGGTTGTTCGTTTCGGGGCAGTCCGCCTCCGATCTGGTGACGGGGCTCGCGCCGGAGGCGATCGTGCCCGAAGCTTTCCCGTATTATCAAAATGCGATGGGCAAGCAGGCGGCCGTGTTGTACGGCCGCGTCGGCGCGATCGTGGAAGCGGCAGGCGCCAGGCCCGAACAGGTCGTGCGCGTCAATCAATGGTACGTCGCCGACATGGCGTCTCCGGGCTACCGTATGCAAGATCTCACGGTTAACAACAAGCGTTACGTGCAGGAGAAAAATCGTTACTTCAAGAAGCTTAGCCCGCCGAGCACGGGCATCGGCGTTCGCGGCACGCTCGTAGCGGGCGCCAAGGTGGAGGCGGACTTTACGGCGAGGCTTGACGGCGATATACCGGAAAAAGTATCCGCGCCGGGCTTGCCCAAGCCGGCGGCGGGGTTCGCGGAGGGCGTGCGGATGGGAAAGTGGGTGTTCCTGTCGGGCGATCTCGCATCGGACTGGAAAGGGAATTGGGGCGCGGGAATATACGACGGCGGCGAGCTTGTCGGCCTGGCGCCCGAGGCGCGCACGGGCGGGCTGTTCTGGGGCGACGAGCCGTGCGCGCGCCAGACGGATTATATTCTCGACCGGCTGAGCCGCGTGGCGGAGGAAGCGGGCACGAGCCTGGCGCTCGCGGTCAAAGCGTATGTCTATCTGGCAGATCCGGCCGATTACTCGGCATTCGAAGACACTTGGGCCAAGTGGTTCCCCGATCCGGCCCAAGCGCCCGCGCGCATCCTGGTGCCGAGCGTCGAGATCGGCGCGAGAGGCTGCCGCGTCGAGATCGGCCTGGACCTGCTTATGCCGGAGGCTGCGCATCTGAAGCGGCCGGTCGTCGGCGGCTGGGCGCCGAAGAGCAAGGAGCCGGCGGCGGTACGCGCGGACGATCTTGTATTTTTCAGCGGCCTGATGGCGACCGATCCGGGCGTCGGGCTTGCGGCCGAAGCTTCGCCGCCTCCGGGGTTGCCGCACTTCGGCATTCCCGGCAAGCTGCAGATGAGATACATTCTGCTTAAGGCAAGGCGGATCGCGGATGCGGCCGGCGTCGATCTGAAGCAGGTCGTCAAGGCCACGCTGTATTTTACGGACTTGAGTCTTTACGCAGGCGCGATGGAGGCCTGGGGAGAGACGTTTGCGGACGGTCACAAGCCGGCGGTGACGGCGGTCGAGATCAACCGGGAGCTATGGGTGCCCGGCTGCGGCATTATGGCGGATCTGACGCTGTACGATCCGCAGGAAGCATGAGGCCGCAAGCGACGCGGCCCTTCGTCCGGCTGGCCCCGCGGCGCAAGCGGATCGGCATGCTGACGCCGTCCTCCAACACGGTGCTCGAGCCGGTTACGTCGGCGCTGATGGCTGGCGTGGCCGGCGCGAGCGTCCACTATGCCCGGCTGCCCGTCACGCGAATCACGCTGGAAGAAGATGCGGGCGCGCAGTTCGCGCTTGAGCCGATGTTAGCCGCCGCGCGGCTGTTGGCGGACGCGCTCGTGGACGTGATCGTCTGGAACGGCACGTCGGGCAGCTGGCTCGGTCTCGAGCGGGACCGCGATATTTGCGATTCGATCAGGCAAGCGACGGGCATTCCGGCGACGACGTCCTCGCTCGCGCTGTTGGATGCCTATGAAGCGCTCGGCATTCGGCGCGTCGGTCTGGTCACGCCTTACACGGATGACGTCAATGAAGCGATCGCCGCGCAATACGCAAGCTTCGGGCTTGCTTGTCCGGCACGGCATGGCTGCGGCCTGCATGTCAACGAGCAGTTCGCTTGCGTCGCAGCCGACACGGTCGAGGCGCTCATACGGCACGCGGCACATGATACCGAGGTCGACGCGGTCGCCGTCGTCTGCACGAACATGGACGGGGCCGCGCTTGCGGCCGCCATCGAAGCGGAATTGGGGAAGCCGGTTCTGGATTCGGTCGCAGTCACGGCCTGGCAGGCGCTTCGCATGGCTGGCGTGCCGCAGCCTGCGTTGGCGGAGCGATGGGGCGGCATTTTTAAAATCGGATAAAACGCAGCAAGAGGGGGCGGACGTGCTGTGGCAGCGCAAACCTATGATTGGATCGCCGGGGCCTTGGACCCGTCAAGCGGCGAGAAGATCGACATCGAGATACGGGGCGGAGCGATCTTCCGGATCCTGCCTGCCGGGCCGGACCATGCAGAGGCGGGGAGATGCGCATTGGACGCATCGGGATATGTGGTTACGCCAGGCCTCGTGGAGACGCACGTTCATCTCGACAAAGCCTTTTTGTCCGAAAGGCTAGAGCGGCCGGCGGCGAATCTCGGCGAAGCGATCGCGATGACGGCGGCGCTCAAGCCGGAATATACGCTCGAGGACGTGACAAGGCGGTCGCGCCGACTGCTCGAGCGTGCGCTGTCTTACGGCGTGGCGCTGCTGCGCGCGCAGGTCGAGATCGATCCGGTGCTCGGCCTGCTCAGCTTGGAATCGGCGCTGGCGCTCAAGGAGGAATTGGCCGGACGGATGGCGCTGCAGCTCGTTGCGTTCCCGCAGGAAGGGATCTTCGACCGTGCGGGAACGGAGGGGCTGCTGCGCGAGGCCGTGCGTCGCGGCGCGGATGCCGTAGGCGGCATACCTTACAACGATCGCGATGCGGCCGAGCATCTGGCGTTCGTATTCAGGCTTGCCGCCGACGCCGGTTTGCCCGTCGATCTTCATTTGGATTTCTCCGACGATCCCGGGCAGCTCGCCATTTTGGACGTCATTCGCTGCACGCGCGATTACGGATTGGAGGGCCGCGTCTGCGTCGGTCATCTAACCTCGCTTGGTTCGGTGCCGCCGGATCGGGCGCGCCGGATCGCCGACGGAATGGCCGAGGCGGGCATTCACGTTTTCGCGCTGCCGGCGACCGATCTGTACTTGAACGGACGCGGAGATACGCATGCCGTTCGCAGGGGGATTACGCCGGTCCGCCTCCTCCTCGATGCCGGCGTCAATGTGTGCTACGGGACCAACAATGTCCGCAATGCCTTTACGCCCTTCGGTACGGGCGATCCGCTGGATATCGCGCTTCTGCTCGCGCAGACTGCATATATGGGGACCGCGGCGGATGCGCGCAGCCTGCTTGGCATGTGCACGGACCATGCGGCGAAGGCGCTGGGTATCGAAGGATGGACGCTTCGCCCTGGCGCGCCCGCGGACTTTGCGCTTATTCGGGCCGACAGCGTAGCGGATCTCGTGTACGACAGGCCAAGGGAGCGTATATCGATACGCAGAGGCGTGCGGCTGACTTGACGCGGCCGGCATCGATGCGCCGCCAGCTTGGCAGAAATGATTTTGCCCGGCATGAACTGGATTGGAACGGCTTGCGCAGCGATATCTGCAAGCGACCGACAGGATAAGTCCTCCACGCCCTTAACGGCGAGAGGGCTTTTTTCTTTTGTGGCTGCCGCAATCGTTTCCAAAAACAAACGTTAATAAACATAACATTATTGATTGTCAAAATAAGAATTCGGAACTAATATGTAATATATATTAACATATAAGTATCGTTGGACTTCGATCATGATCCAAGGAGTGAGAAATATGCATCTGACGGTTGAACAGGCGTTGGCGGTATACCCGCTCTCGGAAGGAAAGCTGATCGCCGGAGGGAGTGGCCGGTCCAGGGTGGTGAAGTCGGTTAACGTGATGGACGCCCCGGACATCGCGGACTGGATCAAGGAAGGCGAAATGTTGTTCACGACGGCGTATTTGATCAAGGACGACCCGGAGGAAGCGGCTGCTTTCCTGCACAAGCTTCATCAGCGGGGAGCTTCGGGGCTCGGCATCAAGCTTGGCCGCTTCTGGACGTCCATTCCGGAAGCGCTCGTGAGCAAGGCCGACGAATTGGGGTTCCCGCTGATCGAGCTGCCGTATGCATTCACTTTCTCCGATCAGATGAACGGGCTGTTCAACGCCGAGATGCGCAAGAACACCGGCATGCTGCAGGACGTGCTCGACAAGCAGGTGCGGCTCATGCGTTTCGCGCTTCGTTCCGATCACGTCCGGGAGCTGTTCGAGACCGTAGCCGAGGTGATCGGCGAGCCGATCGCCGTGATCGGTTCGCGCGGGCAGATGGTATACAACGGGTCGGACAACGCGGACGCGGATTTGTTGGCCGACTGGCCCTGGAACTCGCATGGCAAGTGGCTCAAAACCGAGGGCTGGCAGGCGTTTGGCGTACCGCTGATGAAGTCGGCGCGCTGTACGGGGCATGTGCTGTTTTTTACGCCCCGCATCTATTTGTCGGCGATCGAGGAGAGTTTGTACAGCCAGGCTGCCGAGCTGCTCTCGTTTCATTTGAACTTCAATTACGAGGATTATCTCGAGCTGTCGATCCAGCGGGATTTCGGCCAGATGGTCAAGCGCCATCTTCGCAACGGCATGTCTCACGAATCGCTGGAGTCCTATGCGGCCAAGTGGGAGTTGGCCTTGTTCGAAGGCGCGTACCGCTGCGTGCTGACCGTATGTACGTCCTTGAGCCCGGGGGAACGACAGGAGGAACGGCTGGACGCGCTGAAAAACGAATTTTTAAGCCATGCGCTAATTCAGGGGTTGTCGGGCACGCATGTCGTGCTGGAGGAGGGGGTGCTTTCCCTATTTCCGGAACGGGATGCGGTCGGCGAAGAAGACCGGCTGTCCGAAGCGCTGTCAAGCTGTATAGCGGGGATGAAGGGCGAGCTGCGGGGAAACGCGAAGGCCGCGGTCAGCAGCCGGAAAAAGAAAGCGGCCCACCTGGCCGAGGCGTACCGGGAATGCGGTGAAGCGCACAGGCTCTCCTTGCAGTGGGGGCTCGGAGGCGAGGTGGTGCGGTATGAATCGCTGGATTTCGCCTACATTTTCGAGCAAGTGTCCAGCCAGCGAATGGTGACTTATTGCGACCGCCTGCTGGCCGGTCTCGAGGGCAAGGATCCGGATTATGTCCAAGAGATGATGCGGACGCTCGAGACGTATCTGGACAACGACGGTCAGCTTAATGAGACGGCAAAAAAACTGTTCATTCACCGGAATACGGCAACCTACCGGATCGAGAAGCTGGGCGAACTGCTCGACGTCGATTTCAAGCGGGTCAACGACCTGCTGCGGCTCAAGCTGGTTTTTCAGTTTCGGAAAATGCTCTCCGGCGAAGCGTCCAGGACGGCTGCCAAAGCGCGCTAAGGGCGATTGATGAAAAATGGCTTCTATATAGAGGAGGACGGCTGCGATGAAATCAGAGGCGGACTCTAAAATATGGATAAAGGGCGCCCTTATCTTGACGATGAACGGCGACAACGAAGTAATCTCCGGCGACGTGCTTATCGAGGACGGCGCGATCGTACGGATCGGCTCGGACATCGACGCGCCGGATGCGGAGATAATCGAGGCGGACGGCAAGGTGCTTCTGCCCGGTTTCGTACAGACGCATATCCATCTATGCCAAACGCTGTTCCGCGGCAGGGCCGACGATCTGGCTTTGATCGATTGGCTGCGCGAACGTATCTGGCCGCTCGAAGCCGCGCACAGCGAAGATTCGGTCTATTATTCCGCGCTGCTAGGGATCGGCGAGTTGATCCGGAGCGGGACGACGACGATTCTCGACATGGAGACGGTTCACCATACGGACGCGGCATTTCGGGCGATCGAGGAGAGCGGGATTCGCGCCTTTTCCGGCAAGGTGATGATGGATCATGGCACGGAGGTGCCGCTCGCTCTGCAGGAAAAGACGGAGCGATCGCTTCAGGAGAGCGTCGACCTGCTGGAGAAGTGGCATGGTGCCGCGAACGGACGGATCCAATACGCGTTTTGCCCCCGCTTCGTCGTCTCGTGCACGGAAGAGCTGTTGATCGGCGTACGGGATTTGGCTGCGGAATACGGCGTGCGAGTGCACACCCATGCCTCGGAAAATCGGGACGAGATCGCGCTGGTCGAATCCGAACGCGGCATGCGCAATGTCGTCTATCTGGATCATATCGGTCTCGCCCGTCCGAATCTGATCCTCGCGCACAGCGTCTGGCTCGACGAAACGGAAAAGGCGATCATTCAAAAGCGCGGCGTGAAGGTGACGCATTGCCCCGGATCTAACATGAAGCTGGCTTCCGGCATCGCGGAGGTGCCGGCGCTGCTCGAGATGAATATACCGGTCGGTCTTGGCGCCGACGGCGCGCCTTGCAACAACAACCTCGATATGTTTCAGGAAATGCGCCTTGCGGCGTTTGTTCAAAAGGTGCAGCACGGACCGACGGTCATGGACGCGCGGAAGGTGCTGCGAATGGCGACGATGGGCGGGGCCGAGGTGCTGGGGCTCGAGAGCGAGATCGGCAGCGTCGAAATCGGTAAAAAGGCGGATTTGCAGCTGCTCGACCTGGAGGATTTTCATGTTTATCCTTCCTTCGATGCCGACATCTTCTCCCGCGTCGTGTACGCGGCGACGCGCGGCGACGTACACACGGTGCTCATCGACGGCAAGGTTGTCATGTCGGGCAAGAAGGTGTTGACGGTCGATCGCCGTCGCGTTTTAAAGGAGTCGGACCGTTCGCTCAAGGCGCTGCTGGCGCGGATCGGCGTTTGAACCAAAAGGGGGAGGCGGCATGGAAGCCTGCGAAATCGTGGAATGCTGGATGACGGATGCCGCCCCCGCCGTACTTGCGACGGTCATTGGCGTAGAGGGACACGCGTACCGCAAGCCAGGCGCGATGATGCTGCTGTACGCAGACGGCAGAACGCGCGGGACGATCAGCCCCGGCTGCCTTGAGCGCGATCTGCTCGAACGGGCGCAGCGATTGCTGGCGGAAAGCCGCTGCGAGATCGTGAAGTACGATATGAGGCCTGAGGAGGACGCGATCTGGGGCGATGCCTTGGGCTGCGGCGGCGTCATTAAAGTGCTGCTCGAGCCGCTGGCCGGCGAGGCTGCCGATGCGTTTCGCGAGGTAGGGGCTCGGCTTGGGGCCGGGGAGGAAACTTCAATTATTCGCTATCGGGACGGAGCCGCGATCGCATACGAGGTTCGGGCTAAGCGGACGGCCGATCGTCCGGCGGTGCCGGCAGCAAGCCGGTTCGAGCGGCTCCTGTTCGAGCAGAATGTGACGCCCCGGCCGAGGCTGCTGCTGTTCGGCGCAGGCTTCGACGCGGAGCCTGTTGCGAGAATCGCCGGCGCGCTCGGGTTCGGCGTGGTCGTGGTCGATTGGCGGCCGGGACTGCTCTCGGTCGCGCGGTTTCCCGGCGCGGAGCTCATATGCGGTTCGCCTGCCGAGGTCGCGGTCGAGCTGGGAGCGGGTCCGCCCGATTATGCGCTCGTGATGGGTCATCAGATGCAAAAGGACAGGGCGCTGATCGAGGCGCTGTTGCCCGCGAGGCTTGCGTATATCGGCGTGATCGGCTCCGCCCGGCGCATCGCCCATCTGTTCGACGGGCTTCCGATGCCGCCGTTTGTCAGGGCGCCCGTCGGCCTGCGGATCGGCGCGGAAGGGGCGGAGGAGATCGCGGTCAGCATCGCCGCGGAATTAATCGCGGTCAGACGAAAAAACGGAAGCGGTGAAGCGGATGAACGGGTTGAAAATCGCTGCTATTTACCTGGCGGCCGGGCAGAGCGCCAGAATGGGCAAGCACAAGCTGTCCCTGGCGTTTGCGGATGGTGAGCGTCTTGGCGAAAAGGGATGGGGGGCGTTGCGTGCATGCGGCGCGGTGTCGCGATTTATCGCCGTCGTCCGGCCGATGGATCCGCTCGATTGGCTGAATGACGCGTCCGGCGCGGTGATCGTGCGCAGTTCGGAATCGAAGCGAGGCATCTCTCATTCGATTCGGGCGGGTCTTCGGGCCGCCCGGAGACATTCGCCGGACGCGGTGATCATCGCTTTAGCCGATCAGCCGTTTTTAACGCCGCCGCTGTTCGAGCGTCTAGTGCGCGTTTTTGAGGATTCCCCCTCGCTTGACTATATAGCCTGCGATTATGGCCGTTTTTCGGCCCCTCCTGCAATCTTTTCTCCTCGCATGTACGATGCTTTAGAAGCGCTTGAAGGCGATGCGGGAGCGAGAAAGCTAATGAATGGCGGAGTATACCCTGGTATTCGTATACCTGTAGAAGAAGCGCGGTTTGCCATAGATGTGGATACGCCGGCGGATTGGCAGGCTGCAAAGCTTGAGTATTCTCAATCGTTCGGATATTCGCATTAAAACGCCTTTAATATCCCGAATCCCGCCTCGATCATTCGGAAGTGCGCCGTGCACAATTCGGATAAGCATGATTTAGACGATTCTCCAACGACATGTCATCTATGTTGACGTTAAAATGACGCGGTTCTATAGTGGGATTACGTCATTGGCACAGGCCAAATCGACCAACAAACAGGGAGTCGGGGAGGAACGGTATGAAAAAAATCAGAAGCACTTGGAGCGCAAGTCTTGCATTTGTCGTGATGATGGTGCTCGTCCTGTCGGGCTGCGGCAATTCGAACAACAATGGTAACGCGAGCCCGTCGGCGTCAGCCTCCGCAAGCTCGCCGGCTTCGTCCGGCGCATCATCAACCGCATCGTCGTCGCCGTCGGCAGCTTCGACCGGCACAGGCATCCCGAATCCCCGCGTCGCGTTCGTCTATATCGGTCCTCCGGGAGACGGCGGCTGGACGTATCAACACGATCAAGGCGTCAAATACATGGAGAAAGAGCTTGGCATCAAGGCGGACACGGTCGAAAACGTACCGGAAAGCGCCGACGCAGAGCGGATTATCACCGAGCTCGCTCAAAACCACGATATCATTTTCACCACCAGCTTCGGCTACATGGACTACACGCTGAACGTCGCCAAGAAGTTCCCGAACGTCAAGTTCGAGCACGCGGGCGGCTACAAAACGAACGACAACATGGCGACTTACTTCGGAAAAAACTGGGAGGCCAGCTATTTGAGCGGCATCGCGGCGGGCAAGATGACTAAGAAAAACCACCTCGGATACGTCGCGGCGTTTCCGATCCCCGAACTCGTTTATAACATCAACGCTTTTACGCTCGGCGCGCAAACCGTCAACAAGGACGTTAAGGTCGACGTCGTCTGGACCAACACCTGGTTCGATCCGACGACCGAGCGCAATGCGGCGATGAGCCTGCTCGATAAGGGCGCAGACGTGCTGATGGCTTACCAGGATTCTCCGGCATCGCTCCAGGCGGCTGCGGAGAAGGGCGCGATGGCGGGCGGCAACGACTCCGACATGACGCGTTACGCGCCGAAGGCCTACCTGACGAACCCGATCTGGAACTGGGGCCCGTACTACGTGAAGAAAGTCAAAGCGCTGATGGACGGCACCTGGACCAACGAGCAATACCTGGGTTCCTTCACGGACGGCATGGTCGATATCGCCCCGCTCGGCGAGAGCATTCCGGACGACGTGAAAAAGCTGGTCGAAGACCAGAAGGCGAAGTTCCTCGCGGGCGAAGACAATATTTATAGCGGCCCGATCCTCGATCAGAGCGGCGCGGAAAAAGTCCCGAGCGGCAAGTTGCTCTCGGACGCGGAAATTCTCGAAATGAACTGGTTCGTCAAAGGCGTAGAAGGCACGATACCGCAGTAAGTCCGCATGCAGGCACCGGGCAAAATCCCTTGAGCGCCCGCAACGAAGGAGGACAACAAAGATGCACGCTATCGAGATGCGCCGGATCGTCAAGCAGTTCGGCGCGGTCGTCGCCAACGACCGCG
Source organism: Cohnella sp. GCM10012308 (assembly GCF_042649185.1). NCBI lineage: Bacteria > Bacillati > Bacillota > Bacilli > Caryophanales > Paenibacillaceae > Cohnella > Cohnella sp. GCM10012308. The sequence goes on along the minus strand of NZ_JBHRYU010000001.1, from coordinate 226,442 downwards.
TAGACTTTGCGGCCGGAGCGGGAGAGATCCATGCGCTGCTCGGGGAAAACGGCGCCGGAAAAAGCACGATGATGTGCATGCTGTCCGGCGTCTACCGCCCCACGAGCGGCGAGATCCTGCTCCGGGGCGAACAAGTCCGCATTCGCTCGCCGAAGGATGCAGCGAGGCTTGGCGTCGGCATGGTGTTCCAGAACTTTAGGCTCGTCGCGACGCTTACGGCCGCGGAAAATATCGTGCTTGGCGAGCGTTCATCCTTCTGGCGCGGTTCGAACTGGATGAAAAACAAGCAGCGGGAAATTGGGGCGTTGGCCGAGAAGTTCGGACTCGCTTTCCCGGTCGACCGGCCGATCTGGCAGCTGTCGGTGGGCGAGCAGCAGCGCGTGGAGATTGTCAAGACGCTGTATCGGGGCGCCCAATTCATCATTCTGGACGAACCGACTTCCGTGCTGACGCCCGGCGAGGCGGATCAGCTGTTCGAGACGTTGCGGGCGATGAAGGCGGATGGCAAGACGGTCATCGTGACGACGCACAAGTTGAAGGAAGTCATGGCCGTGGCCGATCGCATCTCTGTCATGCGCAAAGGGAAAATGATCCACACGATCGACAAAAAGGATACGAACGAGAGAGAGCTGGCAAGGCTCATGGTCGGCAAGGAAGTCGCCGCGCAGCGGGAACTGCCTGCCCGAACGCCGGGAAGGACGCTGCTCGAGGTGAGCCGGTTGGAAGTCGTGGCGGAGCATGGGCGCAAAGCGTTGGACGGTTTGTCGCTCAGCATTCGCGCCGGTGAGATCGTAGGCGTCGCCGGCGTTGCGGGCAACGGCCAGAAGGAGCTCGCCGAGGTGCTGACCGGCCTGATTCCTTGGCGGCGCGGACAGATCGAGTTCGACGGCAGGGCGCTTCGCAACGCATCCGTGCGCGGCGCGATCGAAGCGGGCATCTCGCATGTGCCGGAAAATCGCATGAAAAGCGGCCTTGCCGGCAGTCTCGGGCTTGTCGACAATCTGCTGTTCAAGTCCTACCGGTCCGCGGATCGGGCTAAGCTCGGCTTCCTGCGCATCGGCCGCAACAAAGCCTGGGGCCAGCGGCTGGTCGACGAGTTCGACGTGCGGACGCCCGGCATCGACACGCCGGTGCAGCAGCTGTCGGGCGGCAACCAGCAGAAGCTGCTGCTTGCGCGCGAGATCCATCACGATCCGAAGCTGATGGTCGCGGTGCACCCTACGCAAGGGCTCGACGTCGGCGCAACCGAGGGCGTGCACCGGCTGCTCGCCAAGCTGCGGGCCGAGGACAAGAGCGTACTGCTCATCTCGGAGGATCTCGATGAAGTCATGCAGCTGTCGGATCGCATCCTCGTCATTTTCGGCGGACGCATCGTCGCCGAACTGCGCCGCGGCGAGGCGAACAGGGAAACGATCGGCATGTACATGGCCGGACTGCACGGAGCGGAGGAGGAAGCGATATGAGCAAGACCCAAGCCGCGTCCGCGCTGCCGCTCGAACCGGCCGACGCGCCGCGCCGCAGGCGCTTTTCGTACCGGATCGAGATCGATCCGTCGGGCGCCGGCAATCCGTGGTGGATCGCGCCGCTCTCCATCTTGCTCGCGCTCGTGCTGTGCGGCATATTCATCGCCGCCAACGGCATGAATCCGATCGCCGTTTACGCCAAGATGATCAAAGGCGCCTTCGGCTCCTCGTTCGGCATTACCGAGACGCTCGTCAAGGCGATCCCGCTCCTCTTGTGCGGCATCGGCGTGGCGATCGCTTACCGCATCTCCGTCTGGAACATCGGGGCCGAAGGGCAGTTCCTCGTCGGGGCAGTCGCGGCGACGGCCGTTACGATCTGGTTCCCGAATCTGCCGATTTACGGCACGATCCCGCTTATGGTCGTCTTCGCCATCGCCGCCGGCGGCGTATGGGGACTGCTCACGGCGATTCCCCGCACCTATTTTCAGGTCAACGAGCTCGTTACTTCGCTGATGCTGAACTATGTCGCGATTTTGCTGCTCGACTATTTCGTGTTCGGACCCTGGAAGGATCCGAAAGGTTTTAATTTCCCAGGCACCCCGATGTTTAACGAAGCGCAGACGCTGCCTGCGCTGGGCGATACGCGGCTTCACCTCGGGCTCGCGTTCGCGCTTGTCGCCGTCGTTCTGTACGGACTGCTCGTCAAATACACGAAATGGGGCTACGAGCTGCGGCTCATAGGTGCCAATCCCGAAGCGGCCAAAAACGCCGGCATTCCGATCAAAAGACACATTTTACTCGTGATGCTGATCAGCGGAGGCCTTGCGGGTCTCGCCGGCATGGCGGAGGTGTCCGGCGTGTCGCATAGGCTGATGTACGGTATCTCGCCGGGCTACGGCTATACGGCGATTATCGTCGCCTGGCTCGCCAAGCTGAATCCGGCCTTGCTCGTCGTTTCCGCGGTCCTGTTCGGCGGCCTGATCGTCGGCGGCTACAGCGTGCAGACGATCGGCCTGCCGTCGTCCATCTCCAACATGATTCAAGGCGCGATCTTGTTCTTCCTGATCGCCGGCGGCATGTTCGGCAAGTTCAGATTGCGGCGCAACGCTTAGGAGAGGAGAGATCGACCATGGATACATTTACGCAGATCGTCGTCGCCGCGATCTCTTCCGGCACGCCGCTGCTGTTCGCCGCGCTGGGCGGCATCCTGATCGAGCGCTCCGGCATTATTCAGCTCGGCGCGGAAGGCATCATGCTGCTCGGCGCCGTCATCTCCTGCATGACGTTTATCCGCACGGGCAGCTTGCCCCTGGCGCTGCTCGCGGTCGCCGGCATCAGCATCGCGCTCGGACTGGTACATGCCTTCATGACGGTAACGCTCAGGGCGAACCAGACGGTGAGCGGTCTGGCGATGACGCTGTTCGGCACGGGACTCAGCGCCTATCTCGGCAAGTCGGTCGCGGGCACGCCGATACCGGGCTCGGTGCCGAAGCTCGACTTGAACTTCTTGGACGGCGTACCGTTCCTCGGCGACGTGTTCGGCCACTTGAACGTGCTCACCTGGCTCAGCTTCGTACTGGTCGTCGTCCTTCACTTGTACATTCACCGCACCTCATGGGGATTGCACCTGCGCGCCATCGGCGACAATCCGGCGACGGCGGACGTCATGGGTATCCGCGTGCAGACGTTCCGCTACGGTTATGTCATCGCCGGCACCATTCTGATCGGCCTGGCCGGCGCCGACATGCTGCTCGCCTACTCGCCGACCTGGACCGAAGGGATGACCGCCGGACGCGGCTGGATCGCCGTCGCGCTCATTATTTTCGCCCGCTGGAACCCGGTGCGCGCGCTGCTGTGCGCCTACTTCTTCGGCGCGATGGACACGATCGGCTTCAAGATTCAATTGATCGGCAGCGAGATCCCGTCTTACTTCCTCAAGATGATTCCTTACATCGTCACGATTCTCGTGCTTATGTACCTCGGCTGGCGCAGCCGCAACAAGCTGTCCGGCACGCCGCAATCGCTGGGGCTGCCGTATATCCGCGAGCAGCGATTCTAGCTGCGGCAAAAGGGGGAGCGCGCGATGGCAAATTCTCTTTTCGAGTCTCCCTTCGTATGGCATCCTTCCACCGCCGGCGAGGCTTGGCGGCTCAAGCGGGACCTTGGAGCGGGAGCGGTAGTCGTCGCGGGAGGCACGCTGCTGCGAACGCAATGGGAGGCGGGGCTCGCCCCGTACCCCGCTCATTTGATCGATCTGTCGGGCGTGGCGGAAATGACCGGCGTCGGGCCGTCGGACGAAGGTTGCGGCGGCTGGCGAATCGGCGCGCTGACCACGCTCGCGGAATGTCGCAGTCATCCCGGACTTGCGGCGGCGTATCCGCTCGTGAAGGAAGCCGCGCGCGTCATCGCTGCGCCGTCCGTCCGCAATCTGGCGACGATCGGCGGCAATGTGCTTTCTCGCACGGGAGACATGGCGACCGCGCTGCTCGCGCTGGATGCGGCGCTCGTCTGGCAGGATGGCGCGGGCGCGCATGCCGAACCGCTGTCGGCTTGGCTAGAGCGGGAGCGAGCAGGCTCTGGCGGCGCACCCGGTTTGCTGACTGCGATTCTGCTGCCGGCCATCTATCGTATTTCCGCGAGCTCGAAGACAAGGCGTTTTTGCGCTTTTCATAAAGTCGGCCGTCGCGAAGCCTTTATCCCGCCCGTCGTAAACGTCGCGCTGAACGTCTCGTTCGGCGAAGGCGGAACGATCGCGGACATCGCCATATCGGCCGGCGGCGGAACGACGATTCCCGCCAGGTTGGCGGCCGCCGAGGCGCTGATCGCGGGCCGAGTGCCGGATACCGCGCTGCTCGCGTCGCTGCACGAGAAGGTCAAGGACGAATATGCGCCTATGCCGGATCCGTTCGTCGGCGAGGAATATCGGCGGATGACGGCGGCCAATCTCGTCGCGGCCGCGAGCTGGAAATCGTGCATCGACGATCGCGCCGATGCCGAGCCCGGACAGGAGGGGACGCCATGCTGTTGAACCGCGCTTCGAGCGGCCGCCGCTGGCGCGTTCGTCCCGACGGCGAAGGCAAAGTGACGGGCAAGCTGGCTTACCTGACGGACCTGTCGCTTCCCGGCATGCTGATCGGCCGCGTGCTCCGCAGTCCGCACCCGCACGCCTACATCCGCAGCATCGACGTATCCAAGGCATTGGCGCTTCCCGGCGTACACGCGGCGCTCACGGCAAAAGACGTGCCGGGGCTTAACCGCTTCGGCATCGCCCGTCCCGATTATCCGGTCTTCTGCGAGGACCGCGTCCGCTTCATCGGCGATGCCGTCGCGGCCGTCGCCGCAGCGTCCGACGAGCTTGCGGTGCTCGCGCTTGCGGCAATCGAGGTCGACTACGAGCCGCTGCCGGTCGTCGACGATCCGGAGCGCGCCATCCGGGACGGTTCGCCTCTGCTTTATCCCGAGGGCAACGTGTTCCACCGCAACGAATACAAGTTCGGCGATATCGAGGCCTGCTTTGCCGAAGCCGCGCATATCGTCGAGGAGACGTATTCCACGCCCAGGCAGATGCATACGTATATGGAAACCGAAGGCGGCCTGTTCGTGCCTGGCGAGGACGGCAGGCTGACGGCATATTCTCCGACGCAGCACGGCTTCATGGACCGGATGCAGCTGGCCCGTATCCTGGCAAAACCCGAGACGGACATTCGCGTCGTGTCCAGCCCGATCGGCGGCTCGTTCGGCGGCAAGGACGAGCTGAACGTGCAGCCGTACGGCGCATTGCTGGCGCTGGCGACCGGACGTCCGGTGAAGCTTCACAATTCCAGATGGGAGTCGGTTCGCGCCGGGCTCAAGCGACATCCGATGAAAATTACGATGAAAACGGGCGTTGACGCCGACGGAAGGCTCGTCGCGCATCGGGCTTACGTCATCGCAGACAAAGGGCCGTATTCGACGCTCGGCGCGGAGGTATTGAACTTCGCGACGGAGCATGTCGTCGGTCCGTACCGCTTCAAGGCGGTCGATGTGGACACCGTATCGGCGTTCACGAACAACGGAATGTCGGGCGAGTTCAGAGGCTTCGGCGGCAACCAGGCGATCTTCGCGCTGGAGGGACAGATGGATCGGCTTGCCGCGCTGCTCGGCATCGACCCGTGGGAGCTCCGGCGCCGCAATCTGCGGCGGGCGGAGGACCCGGGACCGCTCGGACAGCCGATCTCGGTGACGGGCGGAGCCGCCCAGGTGTGGGAATCGCTTGCGGCAAGCGAGCTCTGGCGTAGAAAAAGCGAGGCGTCCGCCCAGTCGCCGTCCGCGCCGTGGCTCAGGCGCGGCATCGGCGCGGCGTACGTTATGCACGCCGCAGGTCTCGGCGTCGGCATTCCCGATCCTGCGGGCGGGCGGCTGAGGCTTCGGGGCGATGGGAAAATCGAGGCCGTCTTCGGCTACGAGGAATTCGGCCAAGGTCTTATCGCATCGCTGACGCAGATGCTGATCGAGATGTTCGGCTTCGCCGAGCGCGACATCGTCATCACGATCGGGGATACCGACGTCGTTCCCGACAGCGGCTCCACGACCGCCTCGCGCGCGACGAGCATGATGTGGCAATCGCTTCGCCGGCTGCGCGGTCCCTTTGCCGGCAAGCTGCTCGAAGCCGCTGCGCGCGCGCTAGGGCTGCCCGCGGATAGGCTGGCGGTTGGAGAAGACGGCATTCGCGGCGCGGAGGACGGGCGGCTGCTCATCGCTTACGCCGAGCTCGCCGCGCTGGCCGAGGCTGCCGGGCAGCCGATCGCGGCAGAGACGCACTTCACCTATCCGACGTCTCCCGTTGAACGGGTCGGCGCGCATTACATGTACTCGTACGCAGCCGTCGCGGCGGAGGTCGAAGTGAACACGTTGACCGGGCGCGTTCATGTCGTGGGGCAATATCATGCGGTCGCCGCCGGCCCGGTCGTTAATCCGCAGGGCTACCTCGGTCAGATCGAGGGAGGCAGCAGCATGGCGCTCGGCTTCGCGCTGACGGAGGAGGCGGTCATGCGCGGCGGTCATTATTTAACCAAAAATCTGGACACCTACCTCGTGCCGACGATCGTCGAGCAGAGCGGAGCCGTGACGGTGGACGCGATCGAGGAGCTGCCGGAAGGCGACGAGCACGGGCCGAGGGGGCTTGGCGAGCTGGGATCGGTCGGATTGGCGCCGGCGATCGCGGAGGCGGTCTATCGGGCCACGGGCAAGCGCGTGAGCAGGCTGCCGATCGATCCCGCGCTGCTGCAGGAGCCGATCCGCTTCAAATGATCCGTGCCGACAGGAGGGGAGCCGAATGAGCGAGATAGCGCCGGTATCGGCGGAGCCGGTCCGCTTTTTGAACATCAACGTGAACGGCAAACCTACGGCGCTGGAAATACCGCCGGCGAAGCGGCTGCTGCACGTGCTGCGCGACGATCTCGGCCTCACCGGGACGAAGCGGTCCTGCGAGATGGGACGCTGCGGCGCCTGCATGGTGCTCGTCGACGGCAAGCCGGTCAATTCGTGTCTGGCGATGGCCTATCAATGCGACGGCAAGAAGGTCACGACGATCGAGGGCTTGTCCGAAGGCGGCTTGACGCCGGTTCAGCAGTGCTTCCTCGAGGAGGGCGGCTATCAATGCGGCTACTGCACGCCGGGCATGGTCGTTTCCGTTACGGCGCTTCTGGCGAATAATCCGTCGCCGAGCGACGCGGATATCGAGGAGGCCTTGTCCGGCAATCTGTGCAGGTGCACCGGCTACGGCGGAGTCTGGCGGTCCGTTCATAAAGCGATCGCGCTGAAAAAGGAGCAAACGGGATGAACGGTAACGAGAAGGAGCTTCATCTATTTTATCTCCGCAAAAGCGTCGAGGTGTCGCGGCAGGCGCGGTCGGCGGGCAATACGCCGTTCGGCTGCGTGCTCGTCGGGCCGGAGGGAGAAGTGCTGATGGAGCAGGGCAATATCGAGATTACCGGTCGCGTCTGCACCGGCCATGCGGAGACGTCGCTCATGCAGCGCGCATCGCAGGCGTATTCGAAACCCTTTTTGTGGGGCTGCACGCTGTATTCGACGGCCGAGCCCTGCGCCATGTGCGCGGGGGCGATCTATTGGGGCAACGTCGGACGGGTCGTATACGGCATCTCCGAGCATCGGCTTGCCGAGCTGACGGGCGACGACGAGCAGAATCTGACGCTCGACATGCCTTGCCGGGACATTCTGGCAAGCGGGCGCAAGCCGATCGAGGTCGTCGGTCCTTTTCCGGAGATTGAACGAGAAGTCGTAGCGGTACACGAGGGATATTGGAAATGAGCGGCGCAGCGAACGGCAAGTTGTCGTTGTCGGACGTTAACGGACTTGACCGAGAGTCGTTCGTCGAAGCGCTTGGCAGCGTGTTCGAGCATTCGCCATGGGTGGCGGAGGCAGCTTGGGCGGGTCGTCCGTATGCGTCGGTCGCCGCGCTTCACCAAGCGATGATGGACGAAGTCCGCGGTTCGCCGAGGGAGCGGCTGATCGCCTTTTTACGGGCTCACCCGGATCTCGGTACGCGGCTTGCCGTCACGTCTTATTCGGCATCGGAGCAATCCGGAGCGGGGCTCGACCGCCTGACGCCGGAAGAATACGATACCTTTTCGGCGCTGAACAAGACTTACGTGGACCGTTTCGGCTTCCCGTTTATTCTCGCCGTCAGGGGGAAGGGGCGGGAAGAAATTTTGGAAGCGATGATGGCGCGCTTGGACTATGACGCGGAGGAAGAGTTGGCTGAGGCGGTCGCGCAAATCGCGCGCATTACGGGCTTCCGGCTCGCGGACCTGCTAGCGGACGAATAGAAGGGAGGCGGCTTGCATGAGCGGCAAACTGACGACGCACGTACTCGATACGTCGATCGGACGACCTGCGGCAGGTATGCGGGTGCAATTGTTCGGCATCGGGGTGGGCGATTCGGCGCGGACGCTTATAAAGGAAGCCTTCACGAACGAGGACGGGAGGCTCGACGCTCCGCTTGTGGAGGGCGACCTGCTTGCAGAGGGAACTTACGAGCTGCTTTTTGGCGTCGGGGATTATTTTCGGGGCAACGCGCATGCGTTTTTCTTGAGCCAGGTGCCGATTCGCTTCGAGGTGTCGGAGCCGTCGAGCCATTATCATGTACCGTTGCTCGTCTCCCCCGGCGGCTACAGCACGTACCGGGGGAGTTGAAGCATGGGGCCGGCAGGAGCTGGGGAGGGGGAGACGCGCGATGGGAATTAGCTACGATCTGATCGTAAAAGGCGGATATGTCACGCTGCCGGATCAAGCGGTTTTTCTCGATATCGGCATAAAAGACGGGAAAATTGCCGGGATCGGCGCGAAGCTATGCGCAAGCCCGGATACCGAGATCGTCGACGCGCGCGGGAAATGGGTGCTGCCGGGGATGGTGGACGCGCATGTGCATCTGAACGAACCGGGCATGGGGCACTGGGAGGGCTTCGCGTCCGGTTCCGCTGCGCTCGCGGCCGGCGGCTGCACGACTTTCGTCGACATGCCGCTCAACGGTCTGCCTCCGACCGTGAACGCGGAAGCGCTGGCGATGAAAGCCGATCGCGCTGTTGGCGTGTCGAGCATCGACTACGCTTTCTGGGGCGGGCTCGTGCCGGGCAACGCAAACGACCTTCAGGCGCTTCACGAGTCGGGGGTCAAAGCCTTCAAGGCGTTTATGTCCGATCCGGGCGGCGAAACGGAAGACCGCTTCCGCGAAGTCGACGATCTGACGCTGCTTGAGGGCATGCGAACGATCGCTTCGTTCGGCGGTCTGCTCGGACTTCACGCGGAGAGCGAGGCGATCACCTCCCGACTCGCGGCTAAGGCAGCCGCCGAAGGCAGGGCGGACGCGGCGGATTTTGTCGCCTCCCGCCCGGTCGTCGCGGAGCTGGAGGCGGTGAGCCGCGCGCTGCTGTTCGCGCGCGAGACGGGCTGCCGTCTTCACTTCGTGCACATGAGCAGCCCGGAGGCGGTGGAGCTGATCGCGCAAGCGAGGATCGAAGGGCTCGACGTCACGGCCGAGACTTGTCCGCATTATCTCGCGCTGAGCGATCTGGACATGGGGCGGATCGGTCCTGCCGCCAAATGCGCGCCGCCGATGCGCGACGATGCGCGGCGGGAGCGTCTCTGGCAGCAGGTCGCCGCCGGCCTGATCGACGTGATCGCCTCGGACCATTCGCCTTCGCCGGAGGCCTGGAAGTCGATGGAGGGTCGTACCTTCATGAGCGCCTGGGGGGGCATTGCGGGTGCGCAGAGCAGTCTGGAGCTAATGCTGGACGAAGGAGCGGTGAAGCGCGGGCTTCCGCTGCCGGTCATCGCCAGGTTGACGGCCGACGGACCTGCGAGGCGGTTCGGCTTGAACGGCCGCAAGGGACGGATCGCGGTCGGCTTCGATGCCGATCTGGCAATCGTCGATCCGGAGGAAGCGTATACGCTGAAGCGCGAAGACCTTTACCAACGCCATCGCCATAGTCCTTATATCGGCAGGACATTTTCCTGCAGGGTCGTAAATACGCTCGTGCGCGGTCGAATGGTTTATTCGCTGAGCGGCGGCGGTATCGTTCGAGCGGGATGCGGCGAGCTGCTGAGTCCGCTCAAGGAAAGGGTGAACGAAAGATGAGCCTGTCCGACATTCCGGTCCATGCGTTAAATGAAGAGATCGTGGCGCTGCTCGGCGAGATGGCCGTCCATACCGACGAGCCTGAAAAGCCGGGCGTCACCAGACTGCTGTATGGCGTATCCTGGCTTAGCGCGCAGGCGGCGCTCGCCGCCCGCATGGAGGAAGCGGGACTTGCGGTCCGGTACGACAATGTGGGCAATCTTTACGGACGTCTCTCGGGGAAACGCGACGGCGAACCAACCGTACTGACCGGCTCGCACATCGATTCGGTGCGGTATGGGGGAGTATTCGACGGCGTTTACGGCATCGTCGCCGGCATCGCGGCGCTCGCCTATTTGCGCCGGACGTTCGGGAAGCCTCGGCGTCCGCTCGAAGTCGTCTCTTTTTGCGAAGAAGAGGGGAGCCGGTTTCCGATCGCTTACTGGGGCTCCGGCAACGCCGCGGGCATCTATGACTGGCGTCAAGCCGGGAGCTATAAGGACGAGGACGGCGTATCCCTTGAGGAAGCGATGCAGGCGTCGGGCTTCGGCCGTTCGGACGGACCGGAGTGTCGGCTTGCGCCGCTCGCGGGATTTGTGGAGCTGCATATCGAGCAGGGGCTCGTGCTCGAGCATCGCAACCGTCGGATCGGCATCGTCGAGACGATCGTCGGGCAGCGCAGGTACGCGCTGTCGATCGAGGGAGCGGCCAACCATGCGGGCACGACGCCGATGACGCTCCGTCAGGACGCGCTCGCGGGCGCGGCGGAGATCGCGCTCAAGCTGGAATCGCTCGCCTCGTCGTGGGGAGAGCCGCTCGTCGCTACGGTCGGCAAGATCGAAGCGCGCCCGAATACGCCGAACGTCATCCCCGGTTTCGTGGAGATGACGCTCGATATCCGCCATTCGGACGAATGGAGCTTGTCCGCTTTTTCCGATCTCGTGCTCAGCGAGATTCAGCGGATCGCGGACCGGCGCCGATTGCGGCTTGCCGTGACGCCTTGGCTCGCGACCAAACCGGTGCCGATGAGCGGGCGGCTGGCCGCTCACATAGAGGCGGCATGCGCCGGAATGTCGCTTTCCTACCAGCGTATGGTGAGCGGGGCCGGACATGACGCGCAGCTGATGGCGCCGCTGTGTCCGACGGCGATGATTTTTGTGCCGAGCCGCGCTGGAATCAGCCATTCGCCGGATGAATACACGTCGCCCGAGCAGCTTGCCGAAGGGGCGGCCGTACTCGTTTCCGTCTTGTACGATCTAGCCTACAAGGAGTAGATTTTCATGAAAACCTATGCTGAATTGTGCCCATCGCCCCGCACGATCATGACGCCAGGCCCGGTCGAGGTCGATCCCCGCGTCTTGCGGGCGCTGTCCTATCCGATCCTCGGCCAGTTCGATCCCGAATTCACCGCGCTTATGAACGATACGATGGAAATGCTGCGGCACGTCTTTCGCACCGGCAACCGGTGGGCGTATCCGGTGGACGGTACTTCGCGTTCCGGCATCGAGGCGGTACTTACGAGCTTGATCGAACCCGGCGACAAGGTGCTGGTGCCGATCTACGGACGGTTCGGACATCTGCTGCACGAGATCGCGGAGCGCTGCGGCGCCGAAGTCGTGACGCTTGCGCAGGAATGGGGCCGCGTGTTCGATCCGTCCGACATCGCCGCGGCGATCCGGCGCGAGCGTCCGCAGCTCGTCGCGATCGTGCACGGCGAGACGTCGACCGGCCGCGTGCAGCCGCTCGACGGCATCGGCGCCGTTTGCCGCGAGACGGACGCGCTGCTCGTGGTCGACGCGGTCGCGACGCTCGGCGGCGTGCCCGTGGAGACGGACGCCTGGCTGCTCGACGCCGTCGTCGGCGGCACGCAGAAGTGCCTGTCCGTGCCATCGGGCATGGCTCCGATCACCTACAACGCGCGCGCCGAAGCGAAGGTGCTCGCCCGTAAGCGGGTGGAGCGCGGCCTTCGCGTCCCCGGCATGGCGGGCGCCGAGCCGGAGGAAGGGCGCCGTTTCATTCAGAGCAATTATTTGGATCTGGCCCAGCTGCAGGACTACTGGAGCGCCGCGCGTCTGAACCATCATACGGAGATGACCAGCATGCTGTATGGGCTGCGCGAAGGGCTGCGGATCGTGCTGCAGGAAGGGCTGGAGACGCGCTGGGCGAGGCACCGCCATCACGAGATCGCGCTCGTCGCGGGTCTGGAGGCGATGGGCGTGCGCCAGTACGGCGACCCGTCCTGCAAAATGGCGGTTGTGACCTGCGTGGAGATTCCAAGAGGCGTCGACGGCGAGTCGGTACGCGCGATGCTGCTGACAATGTTCGGCATCGAGATCGCCAGCTCCTTCGGCCCGCTCAAGGGCCGGATCTGGCGCATCGGCACGATGGGCTACAGCTGCCGCCGGGACAACGTGCTGAGTCTGCTTGGCGCTTTCGAGGCGGTGCTCTTGCGGCACGGCGCGCAGGTAAAGGCCGGCGCAGCTTTGCAGGCGGCGCTGGACGTTTACGAGTCGGGCGAAGCGTTGTGAAAAATTCGCAGAATCGTTTCGCAAGGAAGCCGATCCCTAGCCTCCTGTGCGGGGGTAGCTCGTTTGCTTTGCTTTGGAGAAACGCGGGAGCGTCGGTCGTTTTTGCAACGAACGAGAATTACAAAAGGCGTTAGCGTCCATTTTCGCTTATCGGCACAGTCCGAGGTGTCGCGAAGATGGCGTTAACGCCTTTTTGGGCTTAGCGTCGGCTTCCCGCTCGGTCAGGAGGCGCGATCGTGCCTCTTTGCTCGTATTGGCACAGCCTCCGGCGGCACGGATACGGCGTTAGCGCCCATTCGCGCTCATCGGCACAAGTTGCCCGTTTCTGCTGGTTTAACTGAGCGCCCGCAGCCTGAGTTTTACTGGAGTGCACAGTTTTTCCGCACAACTGGCGCTCGGTAGCCTCTGATCTCGCAGCCTGCGTTTTGTCGAAGCTACACGGTTTTTCGCATAACTGGCTTCCAGAGCAGACGTTGTGCCGAAGTTACGCGGTTTTGCCGCTCAACTGCGCCCGCAGCCGACTAAGCAAAGGGTAGTGATTTAAAATGCGAGGACTATTTGCTATAATAAATTGCGTAAACACGCGTTCACGTCTATTCAAGCCAACGAGCTTTTGCGACTATGGAGGTGCTGTGTGCAATGAAAACGGTTAAAGCCTTCGGGCCGCAGAATCTGCGCGTCGTCGATGGCGCGGAGCCCGAGCCCGGCCCCGGCGAAGTGCTGGTCGAGACCCGGGCCTGCGGCATTTGCGGGTCAGACAAATGGTTTTGGCATGTCGAGGCGCCCAGTGATTACGTAGCCGGACATGAGGCGGCCGGCGTGATCGTCAAGACCGGTGAAGGCGTGACCGGCTTCAAGCCTGGCGACCGGGTGGCGGTTAACAATGTAAAAGGCTGCGGCGAATGCGAAGAATGCCGGGCGGGACGATTTGTCCGCTGCGGCAGTGCGCCGCTCGTCCATATGGGATTCGGCTTCGCCGAGCGAATGGCGGTGCCCGCGCGCAACTGCCTTCCGCTCGATCCGGCGATCAGCTTCGAGCAAGGCGCGCTGCTGTTCGACAACTGGGGCACGCCCTACGCCGCGCTAAAACGGACGCGTCTCGGCGCGGGCGACAGCGTGCTCGTGACCGGCTGCGGACCGATCGGTCTGGCCGCGGTGGCGCTATGCAAGGCCAAGGGCGCCGCCGTGGCGGCGGTCGATCCGATCGCGGCGCGCAGGGAGGCCGCGCTGCGTCTCGGCGCGTCGATCGCCGTGTCTGCGGACGAGAACGCAGCTTCGCGTCTGCGCGCGTTTTCGGGCGAATCCGGCTTCGGTTACGGCGTCGACTGCTCGGGCAAGGCGGCTTCCTACGAGCTTATCTTCGAGCTTGTCGCGATCGGAGGCACGGTCGTCACGATCGGCGAAGGCGCGAAGTTCGCATTCGATTCGAGCCTACTTATCCATAAGCATCTCACGCTGGTCGGTTCGCTGTATTCCTCGATGGAGGACGGGGCCGAGCTGCAGCGGATGGCGGTTGCGGGCGAACTGGACCCGCTCGCTTTCGTTACGCATCGGTTCCGTCTTGCGGATTTGCCGACCGAATTCGGCAAGGTCATGGGCGATGACGGCGCATTGTTAAAGGCAGTCGTTCTTAACGACGAACGATTCGAAAACGAACCGGGGAGGATATAAAAATGCGACTGGGCAGCCAGCTATTCGGAGATACGAGCACACCTGAATCATGGGTGAACGAGGTGCTTAAGGGCGGATACCGGTCCGCCGTATGCCCGGATTTGAACGATACGTCCGACGACGTCGTACGCGCTTACGTGCGAGCCGCGGAGGCAAGCGACATCACCATCTCGGAGGTAGGCGCCTGGAGCAATCCGATCAGCGCGGACGAGACGGTCCGGCAGGCGGCGCTGACCCATTGCAAGCGGCGGCTTGCGCTCTCTGACACGGTCGGCGCCCGCTGCTGCGTCAACATCGCCGGGTCCCGTGGCGAACAATGGGACGGACCGCACCCGGACAATTTTACGGAAGACACCTTCGCGCTCATCGTAGACACGGTACGCGAGATTATCGACGCCGTGCGTCCGACACGCACGTATTTTGCGCTGGAGACGATGCCATGGATTTTTCCGGATTCCGCGGACACGTATCTGGCGCTGCTCAAGGCGATCGACCGGAAGGCGTTCGCAGTCCATTTCGACCCGGTCAACATGATCGCAAGCCCGAGAATCTACTATAAGAACGGCGATATGATTCGCGACTTTTTCGACAAGCTCGGCCCGTATATACGCAACTGCCATGCCAAGGATATCAAGCTGGCCGGCAAGCTGACGGTGCATCTGGACGAGGTCGTGCCCGGCCGCGGCGCGCTGGACTACCGGACCTTTCTTAGCGAGCTGAGCAAGCTGGACCCCGATACTTCGCTGATCGTGGAACATCTGCATGCGCCCGAAGAAGCCGAGGAAGCGGCTCGTTATATCCGGTCCGTGGCCCGAGAGCTGAATATTTCTTTATAAATAAATGGACGAAATCGCTCAAGGGGTGTAACTTTTGGACGCGCCGGCGCGTCAGTGACCATGCAAGCGCTTGATCGCTGCGCTATCTCGGGTTCAGAAGGGAGCATTTCTTATGAAAAAACAAAAATGGATCATTCTCGCGACCGCGGCCGGACTGCTCGCGACGACGGGCGCCAGCGCGGCCGGACTTATCGAAAAAGTAAGCGGCCAGCTCCGCGGCGATATCTCAGTTTCGGTCAACGGCGAAAAAACGCAGCTTCACCCGGTTTATATCGACGGCAAAGCTTACATCCCGGTCCGCGACGCGGCTGAAGCGTTCGGCTACGGCATCTCTTGGAATCAAAAGCAGCTGGATCTGACGAGCAAGAACGCGCCTGCGGAAGAGGCCGAGTACGCGATGACTTCCGGCGTCGTAGCGAGCGCGACCGCCAATGCGGACGGCGGCGTCAGACTTGAGGTGCTCGGTACCGGACCGAACGCGTGGATCATCCTGACGGCCGACGCCAAGTCGGTCGTCACCGGCGCGGACGGCAAGAAGATCGCGGCCGGCGACCTGAAGGCGGGCATGCATATTATCGCCGAATACGGTCCGGCCATCGCGATGAGTTATCCGGGGCAATCCCATGCGGCGTCCGTAACCGTGACGGCCGAGCGGCTCGTCAAGGAGAATGCGGTCTATTCCGTGGAAAAAGCGGACGGCGGCTGGCGGATTCAATTCTCAGAATTGAAGGACGGCGTCGATACGCCCGTGCTTACTCTCCAATCCGGCAAGGAAACGCGCCTCGTCGACAAGGAAGGCCGATCCGCCGACTGGACGCAGATCAAGCCGGGCACGCCGGTTCGCGCTTATTACGGCCCGACGATTACCGAGGGGCAGGTTGCGGCGCTCGATACGGTCGTCGTGCTGGAACAGCAGCCTACCGCCGAGCAGATCGCGGCTTATCGCGAGATCGCCTGGAAGCTGGTGCCTGCCGAGCAGCTGCCGCATCTGCTGACCAAGAAGGAAGAAGCCCAGGTTGCCGTGATCGAACCTGACAGCGCAGGTCTTATGGCTGCCGATGAAGCTGCCAAGAAGCGCGTCGAAGAGATCAAGGCGGCCGGCGGCAAGCTGATCGCAGTCAATTACAGCACGGATCAAGATGCATTGATCGGGCCGCTGACGATTGTATTCGATCCCGAGACGGAGAAGCTGGTCGGATATTTCGTCAGGCGATAATGTATTGGCAATAATCGTATTGACAGCCGAACCCATGGCCTCATTTAAAGGAGGCGTGGGTTCTTTTTTATGTGTTAAGGTATTTGCCTTGACAACGTCAGGGCGAAAGCTTATGATAGTTTTCGGACGCGGAGTGTCAAGTCGTTTCCCTTGACAGCATAGGAGTGATCGTGATGCAGGGAGAGCGCGCACTCGCGAAGACGACCCGGATGAACATGCTGTTCGATTTTTACGGGCCGCTGCTGACCGACAAGCAGCAGACGTTTCTGAAGTTTTATTACCACGACGATTACTCGCTCGGCGAGATCGCTTCGGACTTCGAGATCAGCCGGCAGGCGGTCTACGAGCATCTGAAGCGGGCGGAGCAGGCGCTCGAGGGCTACGAGGACAAGCTTGGACTCATGGCGCGGCACGTGCGGATGCACAGTTGGCTCGAGACGCTCGACCGGCAGATCGGCGGGCTCCCGGAGCCGCACCGCGAGGCGCTGGCCAGGACGGCCGCGGGCTTGCGCGGATCGGAAGACGGCGAGCTTTGAACGCGAACCCGACAAATGATATGATTGAACGAATAGATGCGAGATTTTTGAGGAAGGGAGGGACCGGCTCATGGCATTCGAAGGATTGACGACAAGGCTGCAGAACGTGTTCGGCAAGCTGCGCGGCAAAGGCAAGCTGTCCGAGGACGATGTCAACGAGGCGATGCGCGAGGTGCGTCTGGCGCTGCTGGAGGCCGACGTCAACTTCAAGGTCGTCAAGGACTTCATCGCGAAGGTGAAGGAGAAGGCCGTCGGCCTGGAAGTGACGAAGAGCTTCACGCCTGGGATGGTCGTAGTCGACATCGTCCACAAGGAACTGATCGAGCTGATGGGCGGCACGCAGTCCAAGCTGGCCAAGTCCAACCGGCCTCCTACGGTCGTTCTGATGGCAGGCCTGCAGGGCGCGGGCAAGACGACGCTCGTCGGCAAGCTCGCCAAGCAGCTGCAGTCGCAGAACCACAAGCCGCTGCTCGTAGCCGGCGACATCTACCGTCCCGCCGCGATCAAGCAGCTTCAGGTGCTCGGCGGACAGATCGACGTGCCGGTATTCTCCCTGGGCGACCAGGTCAGTCCGGTCGAGATCGCCCGGCAGGGCGTGGCGCGCGCCAAGGAAGAGGGCCGCGACTACGTGCTTATCGATACCGCGGGCCGTCTGCAGATCGACGAAGCGCTCATGGAAGAGATCAAGCAGATTCATGCGGCGGTCAATCCCGACGAGGTGCTGCTGGTCGTCGACGCCATGACCGGCCAAGAGGCGGTCAACGTGGCCAAGAGCTTCCACGATCAGCTGGCGCTGACCGGGGTCGTGCTGACCAAGCTCGACGGCGACACCCGCGGCGGCGCGGCGTTGTCGGTCAAGGCGGTGACGGGCTGTCCGATCAAGTTCGCCTCCACGGGGGAGAAGATCGACCAGCTCGAGGCGTTCCATCCCGACCGGATGGCGTCGCGGATTCTCGGCATGGGCGACATGCTGTCGCTGATCGAGAAGGCCCAGACGAACATCGACGAGGAGAAGGCGAAGGAGCTCGAGCGCAAGATGCGCACGGCCGAGTTCACGTTCGACGACTTCCTCGAACAGATGGAGCAGGTCCGCAAGATGGGGCCGCTCGACCAACTGCTCGACATGATGCCCGGCATGAACAAGCTGAAGGCCAATCCGAACTTCAAGATCGACGAGAAGCAGATCTCCCGGACCGAGGCGATCGCCAAGTCGATGACGAAGGCGGAGAAGCAGAAGCCCGACATCATCAACTATAGCAGGCGCAAGCGGATCGCGGCCGGCAGCGGCACGAACGTGGCCGACGTGAACCGGTTGCTCAAGCAGTTCGAGGACATGAAGAAGATGATGAAGCAATTTTCCGGCATGATGGGACCGAAGGGACCCAAGGGCGGTATGAAGGGCCTCAAAAATCTGCTCGGCGGCAAAGGCGGCAAGGGCATGAAGTTTCCTTTCTGATTCGCAAGCATCGATATCTCGTTAAGGAGGTGAAAGTTTAAAATGGCAACTCGCATTCGTCTTAAGCGTATGGGCGCTCACAAAGCCCCTTTCTACCGCGTGGTCGTAGCTGATTCCCGCTCCCCGCGCGACGGCCGCTTCATCGAGGAGATCGGTATCTACAACCCGGTCGCTCAACCGGCCGAAGTGAAGATCGACGAGGAGAAGGCACTGAAGTGGCTGCAATCCGGCGCGCAAGCGTCCGATACGGTCCGCAATCTCCTGAGCAAGTCCGGCGTTCTGAAGAAGTTCCACGAATCCAAGCTCTCGAAGTAAGACGTCGGATTTCCCGGAGGCTAACGGCCATGGAACAACTCATACGGGTTATTGCACAGGCATTGGTGGATCATCCGGAAGACGTACGAATTCAGGTCAAGGAAGACGCGCGAGGCCTGGTGTACGAGCTTACCGTTCATCCCGGCGATGTCGGCAAGGTCATCGGCAAGCAGGGGCGGATCGCGAAGGCGCTGCGCACGGTCGTCTCGTCCGCCGCGGTCAAGACCCACAAACGCGTCATCGTGGACATCGTATCCGAATAGCAGGCAGCTGAAGTCCGGGCGCGCGAACAGCGTACCGGGCTTTTTCGTCCTTCTGGGCCAACCGTTGCCGTATGGGCAGGCAGCGGGTCTGGATATTCTATCGTAAAAGGGGGCGTTCCCTTGTCAGAGCAACAACTGTTGAACGTCGGCAAAATCGTCAATACGCACGGCGTGCGGGGCGAGATCAAGGTGTGGCCGCAGACGGACTTTCCGGATGTGCGGTTCCGCGCGGGCAGCAAGCTGCTTCTCGTGAATCCGGAAGCCGGCGGGCAGCCTGCGGAGGTCGAGGTCGTCAGCGCCCGCGAGCAAAAAAACATGTTCGTGGTCCGGCTGAAGGGCTGGGACGACATCAACCAGGTCGAGAAGTACAAGGGCTGGGAGCTTAAGGTCGAAGCCGAGGACCGCGTGGAGCTCGAGGAAGACGAATACTATCTGAGCGATATTGTCGGCTGCGCCGTCTTCACGGAGGAAGGCGAGGAGCTGGGCTTCGTCAAGGAGATTCTGTCCCCCGGCGCGAACGATGTCTGGGTCGTCAAACGTCTGAAGGGCGGAGATTTGCTGCTGCCGTATATCGACGAAGTCGTCAAGGAAGTCGACGTCGCCGCCCGCAGGGTCAAAGTTCATCTGATGGAAGGATTGCTCTGACGATGCGCGTAGACGTTTTAACGCTTTTCCCGGAGATGTTCGAGGGCGTGTTCGGCAGCAGCATCCTGGGCAAGGCGCGCGATCGCGGGCTCGTCTCGCTGAATACGGTGAACTTCCGCGACTACGCGAACAACAAGCACAACACCGTCGACGACACGCCCTACGGCGGCGGGGGCGGCATGGTGCTGAAGCCGGACCCGATCTTCGCGGCCGTAGAGGCGGTGACTGGACGGACGGTGCTAACGGAACCACGCGACGACGAAGCCGAGCGCGACATGCCTGCTTCGGAGGCTCAGAATTCGCAGCCACGCGTTATTCTCATGTGTCCGCAGGGAGAGACCTTCACGCAGGCGAAGGCGCAGGAGCTGTCCCGGGAGGCGCATCTCATTTTCATCTGCGGCCATTACGAGGGCTATGACGAGCGCATACGCAGTCACTTGGTGACGGACGAGCTGTCCATCGGAGACTACGTGCTCACGGGCGGAGAGCTGCCCGCCATGACCGTCGTGGACGCCGTCGTCAGGCTGCTGCCTGGCGTGCTCGGCAACGAGAGCTCCGCCGTTACCGATTCGTTCAGCGACGGCTTGCTCGAATATCCTCACTATACCCGTCCCGTTAATTTCCGCGGCCTCCAGGTGCCGGACGTTCTGCTGTCGGGTCATCACGCGGAGATCGACAAATGGCGCCGGCAACAGTCGCTTCTGCGGACGCATGCGCGCCGGCCCGAGCTGCTGGACCTTGCGGAGCTGACCGACAAGGAGAAAAAGTGGCTTGAGACCGCGGTACGGGAGCCGGGTGAAGGCGACGCACTTTGAATCGTTGCCTTTTAGCCGGGCGATAACGCCGCCGGTCGCCTGCTGGAATAATTAGAACTTGAATGCGGCGGGCGTTTGTGATAAAATTTCAAATGTTGTGTATGTCGGAGCCTATGATCGGCCTTGTGCCTCGGAGCTGCGGCATGATTAATCGGGCGGTCCTCTGCAAGCTAAGATCCGGATACGAATATTCGGGGAGCGGCACGAACGTCTATGGCGGAAGGAGGGGACACCCCCATGAGTCTGATTCAAACGATTACGCAAGAGCAACTGCGCAAGGACATCCCGGCTTTCCGTCCAGGCGATACGCTGAAGGTTCACGTTAAAGTCGTCGAGGGTTCCCGCGAGCGGGTACAACTGTTCGAAGGCGTCGTGATCAAGCGTCGCGGCGGCGGGATCAGCGAGACCTTTACGGTTCGCAAGATTTCCTACGGCGTCGGCGTCGAGCGTACTTTCCCGGTTCACTCGCCCCGCATCGAGAAGATCGAAGTGGCGCGCCGCGGTAAAGTTCGCCGTGCGAAGCTTTACTACCTGCGCAACCTGCGCGGCAAGGCAGCTCGCATCAAGGAAATTCGATAATGAAAAAGCAAGGGGGCTTGGCATTCGTTCAAGCCCTCTTTTGCGTTCTTCGCGTTCTTCGCACAAGTGGCATACATACCCTGGGACGGGTACATTTAGCTGAGGCAGAAAAGAGGCGAGCTTATGGATCAATCTGACAAACGGAATGAATTGGAGCAAACGGAGACCGCGTTCGGCGATTCGTCCGTACCCGGCTCGCCTTCCGGGCAGACCGTTCCGGAAGCTTCCCCTAGCGAGCCCGGCTCGAACGGGGCGTCTCCGCCCGCGCCCGGCGCCGGAAAATCCAAGGCCGGCAAAGAGGCCGTCGAATGGGTCAAGGCGCTGGCGATCGCCGGCGTGCTCGTCGTTCTGATCCGCTGGCTGCTGTTCAACCCTTTTATCGTCGACGGCGAGTCGATGCAGCCGAACTTCTGGGACGGCGAACGTATTATCGTGAACAAAGCCCTGTACGACATTCGCAAGCCGAAGGCCGGCGAAGTCATCGTTTTTCACGTGCCGGACGAGCATAGGGACTATATCAAGCGGATCATCGCCGTAGGAGGCGACACCGTCAAGGTTCAAGGCGACGACATTTACGTCAACGATACGAAAATCAAGGAGCCGTATTTGCAGGATACGTACGAGGAAATGCACGCCTCGGGTCAGCTGTACAACGAAGAAAAGTGGAGCAGCGATTTCCCGAACGAAACGTTCCCGGACGGCAAAGTGCCGGACGGCATGCTGTACGTCATGGGCGACAACCGTCCGAACAGCAAGGACAGCCGCATGATCGGCTATGTGCCGATCGACCGCGTCGTCGGCCGGGCCGAACTCGTTTTCTGGCCGCTCGACAAGATCAAATACATCGGCAAAGGGTATTAAGCCGAATCTGACGCGATGCGTCTTGGCCTAAGGCTGCGGCAGCCGGATGGACCGGCGCTACCCGAGGCGCATACGAGAGGAGGCTGTTTCGTTTGACCATCCAATGGTTCCCCGGTCATATGACCCGGGCCAAAAGGCAAATCGAAGAAAAGCTTAAGCTGATTGACGTCGTATTCGAGCTGCTGGACGCGCGCATACCCGAAGCAAGCCGCAATCCGATGATCGACGAGATCGTCGGCGGCAAGCCGAGGCTCATTTTACTGAACAAGGCTGACCTGGCCGATCCGGCCGCGAACGCGGCCTGGCTCGCCCATTACCAGGCTCTCGGACACAGCGCGCTCCTGATCGACTCGAGCACCGGCACTGGCGTCAAGGATATCGCCGTTCGCGTTCAGGCGCTGCTCAAGGAAAAGACCGACCGGCAGATCGCCAAGGGCCTTAAGCCGAGGCCTGCCCGCGCTTTGATCGTAGGTATACCGAACGTAGGGAAGTCTACGCTGATCAACAAGCTGGCAGGACGAAGCGCGGCCGTGACCGGCGACAAGCCCGGCGTCACGAAGGGGCAGCAATGGATCCGTACCGGCGGCGGCCTCGAGCTGCTGGATACGCCCGGCATTTTGTGGCCCCGGTTCGAGGATGCGGACGTCGGCTTCAGGCTTGCCGCAACGGGCGCAATCAAGGAAGAGGTTCTGCACGTCGACGAGGTCGGCTGTACGCTGATCCGATATCTTGCGGAGCATTACCGGGACACGCTGACCGACCGTTACAGTCTGGATACGCTCCCCGAGGAACTTCCTGACACGGCGGCAGCGGCAGACGTACTTGCCGATATCGGCAAGCGCCGGGGATGTCTCGGCAGCGGGGGCCATGTGGATTACGACAAGGCTGCGGGCGTCCTGCTGCGCGACCTGCGCTCGGGCAAGCTGGGGCGAATATCGCTCGAGACGCCGGTCATTTAAATAGAGGCTTGTCGACTTCGGTCGGCGGGCTTTTTTTATGGACGGGAAGACTGCTGCAAGTGCGGTTGCCCCTCGGCGTTGGGTAAAACTTCCGCGCGTATTTGCGGGTTTGGAAGGCTGCAGGCGGCGGGGAGCGTTGAAAAACAGTTGCCGGATTGTCGCAGTTGTCGGACAATAGAGGACAGAACGCAAACGAACAAAAGCGCATTAAAGGCGGAGATGGATTTGAAAACCGAGCTACCTCTTGAAATCGATAGATTATCATATGAACGAGACTTATGGGCGGACGGTATGTCCGCCGTCGCCGGCGTGGACGAAGTAGGCAGAGGATGCTTGTTCGGCGATGTCGTCGCCGCGGCCGTCGTGTTGCCGGCCGGCCTGGCGCTTGAAGGAATCGACGATTCCAAGCGGCTGAGCGAAAAGAAGCGGGACGAGCTGTACGATATCATTCTTGCGAATGCGGTTGCGTGGTCGGTCGGCCGCGTCGACGCCGCGACGATCGACAGAATCAATATCCGGCAGGCGTCTCGTTTGGCGATGAAGCTGGCTGTCGAAGGACTGGCGGTGAAGCCGGATCACCTGCTGATCGACGCGGAGACCGTCGAATTGCCGCTTCCGCAAACGAAGATCATCAAGGGCGACATGCTCAGCCAATCGATCGGCGCGGCTTCGATCGTCGCCAAGGTAACGCGGGACCGGCTATGCGATCAAATATGGGATTTAAATTATGCCGGCTACGGAATTAAAGACCACAAGGGCTACGCGACAAAGGTGCATCGCGACGCGCTGCTCGCGCTCGGCCCGACGCCTCTCCACCGCAGATCGTTTTTAACGAAGTACGCCGCCGAGCAGCAGACGCTTTTTTAACGAATTAACGGGCGGCAGCCGATAAACGGATACATAGCCTTCAGTCGTGTGAAGTGCAGACTCGAAGAAGGGAGTTGAGCCAAGATGGACATGAACATCGGTTCTTTGATGCGGGCGTTCATGAAGGACAGCCAGCCGACCGACGTCAAAGCGCTGGAGCTGCGGATCGGACAGATCGTGCGGGGCGTTTTGATCGAAATGCTGGACGGGCAGGATGCGCTCATGAACATCAACGGCGTCCCTGTCCGGGCCAAGCTCGAGGCCGAAATGACGGTCGGCCAGAGCACGCTGCTGCAGGTGCGTCCGGATTCGTCTTCGGGCTTGGTCTCCTTGCGGCCGCTGGCGGACGTTACGCAGGCCGACGCCGCGGACGGGACGCTGGCCCGCGAAGGCGTGAAGGCGTTCGGCCTGCCCGAGCAGCCATGGAGCCGGGAGCTGCTTCGCGGGCTTGCTCGGGACGGCTACCCCGTCACGCGCGAGACGGCCGACTGGTTCGCGCAGGCGGCATCGGCCAAGCCGCCGGGTGCCGATGCGCAGGAGTGGATGAACGCGGCGGGGGTCGCCTTGCGGCGAGGGTTGCAGCCGACGGAGACGACGATCGGCTCTTTAAGACAGGCTTTATACGGCCCGCCGCTGCATGAGCAGCTGTCCGCCCTGGCGGAGATAGCTGGGCAAGCCGCGGCCGATCCGTCGATCAAGCCGGAGACGGCGGATGCCTCGCAGCGCGTTTTGACGCTGCTAAGGCAGGTGTCCGCGCTGGTAGAAGGCCCAGCCGCAGGAGACACTGCACAGGTCTCCGGCGCGAGCGAAACGGATGGCGAAGGCCGTTCGGCGGCTGCGGATCCAACCGCAAGCAGCAGGCAGCGGCCGGAAGGCGGCAGCGATCCCGCCGAGCCTTCAAAAGCGGTTCGGCAGGCCGAGGGGCGCCAGGACGCGGCTGGCCGCGGGAACGTCGTCCTGCAAGCAGATACGGCGGGGGTAAAGGGAGACGCGCCGCGCGCTGCGGAAGCGGTGGGCAGACGTGCGGCGGATTCGGCAGCGGCAGGCTTGCATGCCGTGGGCGCTGCGCCTGATGAGGCGGGGGAGGTTTCCGGAGCCGTCGGCGGCCGGGCGGAGCCCCGGGCTTCTTCCGAGCCTCCGCGCCCGGCGAGCGGCGCAGCCGCAGTCACGGGCGATCGAACGGCCGGGACAAGCGCGGACAAGGAGCCGTCTTGGATCGGCAAGCTGCTCAACGCGCTAGGCGCAAACCATGAGCATGCGGCGCTCAAAAGCGGCATTTGGAGCGAACTTCAGGGCGGCGCGGCAAACGCGGCGGATCCAGCTTCGAGCGGGTCGGCACAACCGGCGGACTCGTTAAAAAGCGTGCTGCTAGGATTGACCGCGAGCGACGACGTTCCGCCTGCGCTGCGCGAAGCGGCGCAAAATCTCGTCCAGCAAATCACGGGGCAGCAGCTGCTGTTGTCGGCAGAACGCCAGAATACGGCGATGATGAGCCATATGACGTTGTTCGTTCCGATGAAGGGGCAGGACGGCGAGACGACGGCCAAGGTTCATATCGAAGCGCGGCGCGGGCGGCGCGGCCAACTGGATGCAGACAACTGCAGACTGTTGTTCGATCTGGACATGCGTCATATGGGACGCACCGTCGTCGACGTGCAGGTCGTCGACCGGACGGTCTCGCTTCGCCTGTTGAACGATCAGCCGGGCATGGCGGAGCTGGTCGAGGAAGCCAAGGGAGAAGCCGCGGACGGCCTCAGGTCGGCCGGATACCGGCTTATGTCCTTAACGGCAGCGCCCTATCCCGAGCGGGTCGCCCCGGAGACGGGCGCGCCGGAATCCAATCAAGCGGCCTCTGGAGGCGCTTATGCGGCCAAACTTTACAAAGGCATCGATTATCGGGCTTAACGGCCTGCACACGGATACAACAAGGTGGGAAGCGCATGGAGCAGCCGAAGGGTGACGGACGAAAGTCGGTAGGCGCAGATCGTTCCGGCGGAGCTGGAGAGACGGGCGGAGGCGAGCGGTATGTCCCTCACAAAGCCGTCGCGCTGAAGTACAATCCGGAGATAAGGTCCGCGCCAGTCGTTGTAGCCAAAGGCAAAGGCGTCGTTGCTGAAGAGATCATGAAACGCGCGGCGGAGAACGGCATACCTGTCCAAGAGGACGCGTCGCTCGTCGAAGTGCTCTCGAAGCTGGACCTGGAGCAGGAGATTCCGCAGGAGCTGTACCAGCTGGTCGCTGAGGTGCTTAGCTTTGTTTACCGTTCGGACAAGCGGGCCTCCCAGAGGAACAGGGGGCAGTCAAATTGACGCGGGACCCAGGGGCGGACAATCGGAAGCCGGACCTTCGCAAAATGCGCGGCGATCGGGCCGAGGCGGAAGCGGCTGCTTATTTGGAACGTTTGGGTTACCGCATACGCGAGCGGAACTGGCGCTGCCGGACCGGCGAGCTTGATATCGTCGCGACGGACGGGGACGTTACCGTGATCGTGGAGGTTCGTTCGCGCAGGGAAAACGGCCGGTTCGGCACGGCGGTCGAGGCGGTCACGCCGCGCAAGTGCATGCAGGTTCGCGCGACGGCCCAGGTGTATTTGCGCTTCGCGGGACTTGAGGGCGTAAGGACGAGGTTCGACGTCGTGGCGGTAACGTACGACTGGGCGGATGAAATCACGGAAGTGCGGCACTTGTCCGGTGCATTTTGAATGCCGGCGATTGACAAGCGGCGCGCACGTCATTAGACTAAGCGATAAGGAAATAAAATGGATACGGATTGCAGGGAAGCACCTTGCTCCGGCGACGAATATACGTTGCGGAGGGAAGGTGTATTTTTTATGTACTGCAAGCTGTTGAGCGCCATCGTGCTAGGCGTTGAAGGCAGGCTGATCGAGGTGGAGGTGGACATTGCCGCGGGTTTGCCCCAAGTCAACGTGGTCGGCTTGCCCGATCCGGCCGTGCGCGAATCGATCGACCGTGCGCGGGCAGCCATTCAGAACGCCGGAATGAAGTTTCCGCTGGACCGCATCACGGTCAATCTGGCGCCGGCGGACATGCGCAAGCAAGGGAGCGCGTTCGATCTGGCGATCGCGGCCGGCATTCTTTGCGCGAGCGGGCAGATGCGGCAGGACGAGCTTGACGGCGCTCTGATCATCGGCGAATTGTCGCTGAACGGAGAAGTGAAGTCTGTTCCTGGCGTGCTTGCAATGGCGGAGAAGGCCCGGACGGCGGGATTGCGGCGCGTATTCGTGCCGCCGGCGAGTGCGCGCGAAGCCGGATTGATCGAAGGCATCGATGTCCAGTCCGTCTCGTCGCTGGAGGATTGGATTCGCGGCCGGAGCGGGACGGACGCGACGGCGCATGCCGAGACCGATCCGGAGCCGATAAGCGGACCTGTCTCGGGCGTCCCGCTCGATCTGGCGGACGTCGCCGGACAGCTGCAGGGCAAGCGTGCGCTGCTAATCGCGGCTGCCGGCATGCACAATCTTCTTTTTCTCGGTCCGCCGGGGACGGGCAAGACGATGCTTTGCAGGAGGCTGCCGTCGCTGCTGCCGCCGCTTGTGGACGAAGAGGCGCTCGAGGTTACCAAAATATACAGCGTGAGCGGGAAGTTCCCGGGCGCGCGCGCCGGCTTGATTCGGGAGCGCCCTTTTCGGGCGCCGCATCATACGATATCGACCTCCGGCCTGATCGGAGGGGGACCTGTGCCCAAGCCCGGCGAGGTCACGCTCGCACACCGGGGCGTGCTGTTTTTAGACGAATTGCCCGAATTCGGAAGAGGTGCGCTCGAGTCGCTTCGCCAGCCGCTCGAGGATCGTCACGTGACGATCGGACGGGCGCGCGGCGTGACGCGTTTTCCCGCAAGCTTCATGCTGGCCGCGGCGATGAATCCATGCGCTTGCGGTTACTTTGGAGGAGACCAGAGCGAGCATCCTTGCACCTGCTCGGTCGGCTCGCTTGCCCGTTATCGCGCAAGAATGTCGGGGCCGCTCGCGGACCGGATCGATCTTCAGGTCGAGATCCCCAGACAGGCAGTCAGCTTCGGCGGGGGCGGGATGACATCCGCGGACGCAAGAGACAGGTTAAGCGTCGCCTACGATAGGCAGCTGCGCCGCTATGAGGAAGCCGGCATCCGGTGGAACAGCGAGCTGTCAGGACGGCTGCTGTCCGCACATGTTCGGCTCGCGGACGACGCGGAGGCGCTGCTGACCAGTATGTACAGCAGGCTAGGGCTTAGTTACCGGGCCCATGACCGTATCTTAAAGCTGTCGCGAACGATCGCGGATCTGGAAGACAGCGAAGCGGTGAGGCTCGAGCATGTCGCGGAGGCGGTTCAGTATCGCGCCCTGGACAGGCAAATGCCCGGCTATGAATCCGGCGCGACGCGCGATACGCTTGGCACGAGGGGAGGCAGCCGGACGAAACCGCCTTCCCGGGGCAAATGAGCGACGGACTGCTCGTTAAGCTGCGGTGATCATACAAAGCTGCCCGAACTAACGCGGGAAATGTCTTCTTTCGCTGCAGCCGGCAATAGGCAAAAGCGATGAATACAGTGTCTGCATGTTGGGCTATGTTAAGGAAAGCGTGGGCCGTTCATTCTCCTTTTTAGATGAAATCGTTGCCAAAGTCATCTAAAAATTTGATGAAAAACAGAGGAACGCCAAGTCGAAAAGTGATACAATGGGTAAGGTTTGGTGCTTGTACGAAGCGCCTACAAGGTTGTTATGATGCGTTTTAAACGGGAGGATGCAGGGCCATGAATATTCATGAGTATCAAGGCAAGGAAGTCTTGAGACAGTACGGCGTCGCCGTACCTCGCGGGAAGGTCGCGTTTACGGTCGACGAAGCGGTCAAGGCTGCCGAAGAGCTCGGCACGGCCGTCTCGGTCGTCAAAGCGCAAATTCATGCCGGCGGACGCGGCAAGGCCGGCGGCGTCAAGGTAGCCAAAAACCTGGACGAGGTTCGCCAATATGCCTCCGACATTCTCGGCAAGGTTCTGGTCACGCACCAGACCGGTCCGGAAGGCAAGGAAGTCAAGCGCCTGCTGATCGAGGAAGGCTGCGACATCAAGAAGGAATATTACGTAGGCCTCGTCGTCGACCGCGGCACGGGATGCGTAGTCCTGATGGCTTCCGAAGAAGGCGGCACGGAGATCGAAGAAGTCGCCGCGCACTCCCCTGAGAAAATTATCAAGGAAATCGTCGATCCGGCGATCGGCCTGCAGACGTTCCAGGCCCGCCGCATCGCCTACGCTATCAATATTCCGAACGAGCTCGTCAACAAAGCGGCGAAGTTCATGCTGTCGCTGTACCAGGCGTTCGTGGACAAGGATTGCTCCATCGCCGAGATCAATCCGCTCGTCGTTACCGGCGGCGGCGACGTCATGGCGCTCGACGCCAAGCTGAATTTCGATTCCAACGCGCTGTTCCGCCACAAGGATATCCTGGAGCTTCGCGACCTGGACGAAGAAGACGAAAAGGAAATCCAAGCTTCCAAATTCGATCTGTCCTATATCGCGCTTGACGGCAACATCGGTTGCATGGTCAACGGCGCGGGCCTTGCTATGGCCACGATGGACATTATCAAATATTTCGGCGGCGAGCCGGCTAACTTCCTCGACGTCGGCGGCGGCGCGACGAAGGAAAAAGTAACCGAGGCGTTCAAGATCATTTTGTCCGACGCGAACGTTAAGGGTATCTTCGTCAATATCTTCGGCGGCATCATGAAGTGCGACATCATTGCCGAAGGCGTCGTTGCCGCTGCGCGCGAGCTGGGCCTCGACAAGCCGCTCGTCGTTCGCCTCGAAGGCACGAACGTCAAGCTCGGCAAGGAAATTTTGAACAACTCCGGCCTCAATATCGTGGCCGCGGATTCGATGTCGGACGGCGCTCAGAAGATCGTCGCGCTGGTGAAATAATCAGGGAGAACCGGGGAGTGTGAAGTCATGAGCATCTTGATCGATAAAAATACGAAGGTCATTACCCAAGGCATCACGGGGGCGACTGGCGCGTTCCACGCCAAGGGCGCACTCGAATACGGCACGCAAATGGTCGGCGGCGTTACGCCGGGCAAGGGCGGCCAAACGATCGATTTCGATCTGGAGAACGGCACGAAGGTAACGCTGCCCATTTTTAACACGGTTCGCGAAGCCGTAGCCAAGACGGGCGCAACCGCATCCGTCATTTACGTCGCGCCTCCGTTCGCCGCCGATTCGATCATCGAAGCGGTCGACGCGGAGCTCGATCTTGTCATCTGTATCACCGAAGGCATCCCGGTGCTCGACATGGTTAAGGTCAAGCGCTACATGGAAGGCAAGAAAACTCGCCTGATCGGTCCGAACTGCCCAGGCGTCATTACGCCGGACGAGATCAAGATCGGCATCATGCCTGGCTACATTCACAAAAAGGGCCATGTCGGCGTCGTATCCCGCTCGGGTACGCTGACGTACGAAGCCGTTCATCAATTGACGACGCGCGGCATCGGTCAGTCTTCCGCAGTCGGCATCGGCGGCGACCCGGTCAAAGGGTCCGAGTTCATCGATATTTTGAACCTATTCAATGAAGACCCGGACACATACGCGGTCATCATGATCGGCGAGATCGGCGGCACGGCGGAAGAAGAAGCGGCAGAATGGGTCAAGGCCAACATGACCAAGCCTGTCGTGGGCTTCATCGGCGGCGCGACGGCGCCTGCCGGCAAGCGCATGGGCCACGCCGGCGCGATCATCTCCGGCGGCAAGGGTACCGCGGCCGAGAAGATCAAAGTGCTCGAAGAGTGTGGCATTCGCGTTGCGCCGACGCCTTCCGACATGGGCGCGACTTTGGTCGCTGTTCTTGAAGAGCGCGGCATGCTGGAAAAGTGCAAGATCTAACAATTAGACAAAATACGTGATTTTTCGGATGGCAGGCAGCCTTCCGCGCTCCCGACGGAGCGTGGAGGGCTGTTTGTTTTTTTGAAAAAAGGAAAGGTTGTGCCCGGATGTTCGAGCGGATGCGCGATACGCTGGCTGCGCTTCACGAGACGGAAGGCGTCGGCTGGGAAACGATCAACACGATCATGGCAAAGGACGGCTTGAAGGACGCAGCGCTGCGAAGGCCGGCAGAATGGCGGGAAATGGGGCTTTCCGCAAGAAGAGCGGAGGCGATCGCCGCAAGCTTGGACAGCCGTCGAATGGAACAGCGCCGCGCCAGATGGGATAAAACCGGGCTTTCCGTCGTGACGGAGATGGATCCGGACTATCCGGATTTGCTGCGGCATATTTACAGACCGCCTTGGGTGCTCTATTATATTGGACGATTGGAATTGCTTGCTAGGCCGCAGATCGCCGTCGTAGGGACCCGGCAAGCGACGATTTACGGCAAGCGCGCCGCAGAGGATTTGTCCGCCGCTTTCAGCCGCGCCGGACTCGCGGTCACAAGCGGAATGGCCAAGGGCATAGACGCAGCCGCCCATGCCGGCGCGCTGCGCGGCAGCGGTGGGACGGTAGCCGTGCTCGGCTCGCCCGCCGACGTGGTATACCCGCCGGAAAATCGTTTGCTCTACAGGCGCATCGCGGAAGAAGGAGTGATCGTTTCGATCACGCCGCCGGACGTGCCGATTCATCCCGGCATGTTTCCGATGCGCAATCGGGTTATCGCGGGTTTGTCGCTTGGCGTCGTCGTAGTTGAAGCGGCGTCGCGCAGCGGAGCATTGCTCACGGCGAACGAGGCAATCAAGGAAAATCGCGATGTCTTTGCGGTGCCGGGTCCGATCAGCTCGCCGAGAAGCCGCGGAGCGCTCGAACTGCTTCGTGACGGAGCGGCCGCCCAAGTGCTTGAAGCGGAGGATGTGATCAAGCATTACCGCCGCTATCTTGGCGGCGTCCGGATCCCGGAAATGCCCTCGTACAGCGAGCCCGAATTGACGGAACAAGAAGCGCGAATATTCCGTTTGCTGGCCGACGGGCCGGCTTCCGCGGAGGAACTATGCCATCGCAGCGGCCTCACGTTTGGACTTTTACACGCGGTTCTGATATCTTTACAAATAAAGCAACGAATACACCAGCAACCCGGTTCCGTATATATCGCCCTGTGAGCAGCACCGTCGATCCCGGATTTCATACGGACGACGGTCCGGCCAAGGGCCCGTTGACCGTAGGAGAGGAGGTTTTGACGTGGCGGATTCACTCGTCATCGTAGAATCCCCGGCCAAGGCCAAGACGATCGGCAAATATTTAGGCAGCAAGTATATCGTCAAGGCATCCATGGGGCACATCCGCGATTTACCGAAAAGCCAAATCGGCGTGGAAGTGGAAAACGATTTTCAACCGAAATATATAACGATCAGAGGCAAAGGAAGCGTCCTCAAAGAGCTGAAGGACGCCAGCAAGCGGGTCAAGCGCGTCTATCTCGCGGC
Organism: Cohnella sp. GCM10012308; assembly: GCF_042649185.1. Taxonomy (NCBI): domain Bacteria; kingdom Bacillati; phylum Bacillota; class Bacilli; order Caryophanales; family Paenibacillaceae; genus Cohnella; species Cohnella sp. GCM10012308. The sequence continues at coordinate 194,431 of NZ_JBHRYU010000001.1, read as the reverse complement.
TGACCCCGATCGCGAAGGCGAAGCGATCGCATGGCACCTTGCCCACTATTTGGAACTGAACGAAAAGGACGCATGCCGCGTCGTATTTAATGAAATAACGAAGCAGGCCGTCAAGGACGCATTCAAAACGCCTCGACCGATTAACATGGATCTTGTCAACGCGCAGCAAGCCCGCCGCGTGCTCGATCGCCTGGTCGGCTACAAGATCAGCCCGCTTCTATGGAAAAAAGTGAAGAAGGGCTTGAGCGCGGGCCGCGTTCAATCCGTTGCGGTCAAGCTGATCATGGACCGTGAAAACGAAATCAAAGTGTTTGAGCCCGTCGAATATTGGAGCATCACCGCTCACTTGAAGCAGGGGGCGTCGGCATTCGAAGCGAAGTTCCATTCGCTGGCCGGCGACAAAAGCGAGCTTCACACTGAAGCCGACGTGAACAAGGTGCTCGAAAAAGTCGGCGACAACCCCTTTATCGTCGGCGAGATCAAGGAAAAGGAAAGGCAGCGCAACCCTTCGCCGCCGTTTATTACGAGCTCCTTGCAGCAGGAGGCGGCACGCAAGCTGAACTTCCGCGCTTCCAAAACGATGCAGGTGGCGCAGCAACTGTACGAGGGCGTCGACCTCGGCGCTGAAGGCACGGTAGGTCTTATCACGTACATGCGTACGGATTCGACGCGCATCTCGCCGATCGCCCAAGAGGAAGCCAAAGGCTTTATCGAAGAAAAATACGGCGCGAGCTTCTATCCGGAAACGCCTCGCGTTTATTTGAAAAAGAATGCCAACGCGCAAGATGCGCATGAAGCGATCAGGCCGACATCCGTACTGCGAACGCCGGAAGAAGTCAAGCAGTACCTGTCGCGCGATCAGCTTCGGCTCTACAAGCTCGTATGGGAGCGCTTCGTCGCGAGCCAGATGTCTTCCGCGGTGCTCGACACGATGACGGTCGACCTGACTAGCGGCGAGGCGACATTCCGCGCAGCGGGCTCCAAGCTCAAATTCGCCGGCTTTATGAAGGTATACGTCGAGGGCAGCGATGACGACACGACCGACGAAGAGCGGCTGTTGCCTGCCCTTACGACGGGCGACAAGGTGCAGACGGAATCTGTCGATCCCAAGCAGCACTTCACGCAGCCGCCTCCGCGATACACCGAAGCGCGTCTGGTAAGGTCGCTCGAGGAACTCGGCATCGGACGGCCAAGCACGTACGCGCCGACGCTGGAGACGATCCAAAAGCGCAACTACGTGGCCATCGAAGAGAAGAAGTTTTTTCCGACCGAGCTCGGCGAGTTAGTCATTCAACTTATGGAAGAGTTTTTCCCGGAAATTCTGGATGCCGAATTCACGGCGCATATGGAAGGCGACCTCGACCATGTCGAGGACGGCAAGGAAGATTGGGTCGACGTCATCGGCGAGTTTTACAAGTCGTTCGAGAAGCGGCTTGAAGTGGCCGAAGAGGAAATGAAAGAAATCGAGATCAAGGACGAGCCCTCGGACGAGATCTGCGAAAAATGCGGCAGCCAGATGGTTTACAAGATGGGCAGATTCGGCAAGTTTCTCGCTTGCTCCGGATTTCCCGAATGCCGCAATACCAAGCCGATCGTCAAGGCGACGGGCGTCACTTGTCCGAAGTGCAAGAGCGGCCAGGTCGTTGAGCGGCGAAGCAAAAAGGGACGGATGTTTTACGGCTGCGACAAGTATCCGGAATGCGACTTTGTCTCTTGGGACAAACCGGTGCCGAAGCCTTGTCCGGAGTGCGGCGGCATGATGGTGGAGAAGCGCGTGCGCGGCCAGACCGAATGGCATTGCACCGCATGCACCCATCAGGAGGAAGCCGCGGAACTCGAAGAAGCGTTTGACTAAAATGGCGGCTCCCGGGATCGCAAGCGCGCCTTGCCGGTTGCGGGAGCCGAATTGTATTTGCAGCGCAGGAGGTCAATGATCGTGAATTCATATCCAGCCGTAACCGTCGTCGGGGCGGGACTCGCCGGCAGCGAAGCGGCCTGGCAGATCGCTTCTCAAGGCGTGCCGGTCAAGCTTTACGAGATGAGGCCCGTACGCAAGACGCCGGCACACCATACCGACGGGTTTGCCGAACTCGTATGCAGCAATAGCTTAAGAGCCAATGGCCTGACCAATGCGGTCGGCGTACTTAAAGAAGAAATGCGGCTTTTGCAATCTTTAATTTTATCCGCTGCGGATCGTCATGCGGTGCCTGCAGGCGGCGCGCTTGCGGTCGACCGCGAAGGCTTTTCGGGCGAAGTGACGAGCCGTTTGCGCGAGCACCCGCTTGTCACCGTCATCAACGAAGAGCTGTCCGCCATTCCGCAGGACGAAATCGTCGTTATTGCGACCGGACCTTTGACTTCTCCGGAGCTGTCCGCACAAATCAAGGACTTGTTCGGCGAAGAGTATTTTTATTTTTACGATGCGGCAGCGCCGATCGTCGAGAAAGACTCGATCGATATGGATAAGGTATTTCTGGCCTCGCGATACGACAAGGGCGAAGCGGCGTATTTGAACTGTCCGATGTCGGAGGAGCAGTTCGATGCTTTCCACGAGGCGCTCACGACCGCCGAGACGGCGGAAATCAAAGACTTCGAGAAAGAAATGTATTTCGAAGGCTGCATGCCGATCGAAGTAATGGCGGGCCGAGGCAAACAGACGGTACTGTTCGGACCGATGAAGCCGGTAGGTCTGGTCGATCCGCGGACCGGCAAATTGCCGCATGCGGTCATCCAACTGAGGCAGGATAATGCAGCCGGTACGCTCTTCAACCTTGTCGGCTTCCAGACCCATCTCAAATGGGGAGAACAAAAACGCGTATTTTCGTTGATTCCCGGACTGGAAAATGCCGAGTTCGTGCGTTTTGGCGTCATGCATCGCAACACGTTTATCAACTCGCCCAAGCTATTGCGTCCCACCTATCAATACCGGGAAAGAGAGACGCTCTTCTTCGCGGGTCAGATGACCGGCGTAGAAGGCTATGTCGAATCGGCCGCCTCGGGCTTGATCGCCGGTTTGAACGCAGGCCGGCTCGCGCGGGGGCTCGAACCGGTAACGCTGCCCGAGCACACGACGCTAGGCAGCATGGCGCATTATATTACGACGGCAGATTTCCGCCATTTCCAGCCGATGAACGCAAACTTCGGGTTGTTTCCACCGCTGGGCAGAAAGGTCAAGAGTAAAAAAGAGAAAAATGAAGCGATCGCGGAACGCGCGCTTGAGGCGGTTCGCGCTTTTGCCGAGGAATCGCGGTTCGTCGGCACTTAGGCAATAGGCAGTCGAAGCAGCGGCAGCGCATTAATAGCTAGCCGCTTCTTTGGCGCAAAACTTGCCGTTTCAGTACGCAGTCAATGACGGACAATAGGCACGTCAAGCGTTCAACCGATGAAAGAGGGAGGAATACGCATGGAAGCTACTTTTCACGCCACAACGATCTGCGCCGTCCGGCACAACGGGAAAGGCGCGATCGCAGGAGATGGCCAGGTCACGTTCGGCAACAGCATGGTAATGAAGGCTTCCGCGAAAAAGGTACGACGGTTGTACCGTGGGCAGGTGCTTGCAGGCTTCGCGGGCTCGGTCGCGGACGCGATCACGCTGTTCGAAAAGTTCGAAGGCAAGCTCGAGGAGCATCACGGCAATCTACAGCGCGCGGCAGTGGAGCTCGCCAAGGATTGGCGCTCGGATCGCGTACTGCGGCGTCTGGAAGCGATGCTCCTCGTCGTCGACGCCACGGGCATGCTGCTCCTGTCCGGAAATGGGGAGGTCATCGAGCCGGACGACGGAATCCTGGCGATCGGATCCGGCGGCAGCTTCGCCTTATCCGCCGCTCGGGCATTAAAGCGTCATGCGCCGCAAATGACGGCCGCAGAGATCGCGCGAAACTCGCTGCAGATCGCTTCCGAAATTTGCGTATTTACGAACGACAACCTCATCGTCGAAGAAATTTGAATCGGATAAGTGGAGGGATAGCGATGAACGATCAACTCACCCCGCGGCAGATCGTAGCCGAGCTTGATAAATACATTGTCGGCCAGAAGCCCGCGAAGCGTTCGGTAGCCGTCGCGCTGCGCAACCGGTACCGTCGCAGCAGACTCCCTGACGAGCTGCGAGACGAGGTCGTGCCCAAAAATATTTTGATGATCGGACCTACCGGCGTAGGGAAAACGGAAATCGCCCGCAGGCTTGCGAAGCTCGTGCACGCTCCGTTTATTAAGCTCGAAGCTACCAAGTTTACCGAGGTCGGCTACGTTGGACGGGACGTCGAGTCGATGATTAGGGACCTCGTCGAAACGTCGATCCGCATGGTGAAGGAAGAACGGACGGAAAAAGTCAAGGATAAGGCTGTTCGCGCGGCAAACGAGCGTCTGGCCGCTTTGCTGGCGCCGTCCCCGTCCAAGGCCAAAACGCAGCGCAATCCGCTGGAGATGTTGTTCGGCGGCAATGCGAACGCGCAGGCGGAAGAACCGGACCCTGTCGATCCCGATCTGGCATCCAAGCGTTCCGATATCCTGTCCAAGATTGAAGACGGCAAGCTGGAAAACGAGCTGGTCGAAGTCGAAGTGGAAGACCAAACGCCTTCGATGATGGATCTCTTTTCGGGGCCTGGACAGGAACAAATGGGTCAGAACATGCAGGAAATGCTGAGCCAGTTCATGCCTAAAAAGCGTAAGAAGCGCAAGCTGCCCGTTCGGGACGCGCGCAAGCTGCTCGTGCAGGAAGAGGCGGGCAAGCTGATCGACATGGACGAAGTCGTATCGGAATCGGTTCGCCGCGCGGAGCAATCGGGCATTATATTCCTTGACGAAATCGACAAAATTGCAAGTAACGGCAGAGGCCAGGGGCCAGACGTATCGCGAGAAGGCGTGCAGCGCGATATTTTGCCTATCGTAGAGGGCTCGACCGTCGTGACCAAGTATGGTCCCGTTAAAACGGATTATATTTTATTTATCGCAGCGGGCGCATTTCATGTCGCGAAGCCTTCCGACCTTATCCCGGAACTGCAAGGGCGTTTTCCGATTCGTGTCGAGCTCAGCAGCCTGACGGACGAAGATTTCGTGCGGATCTTGACGGAGCCGGAAAATGCCTTGACAAAGCAGTATGCGGCGCTGCTTCGTACCGAAGGCATCGAAGTCGAGTTCACCGCCGAGGCGATCTCGGAGCTGGCGAACATGGCGCAAGACGTAAACCGCAATACCGAAAATATCGGCGCTCGCCGCCTCCATACGCTGCTGGAAAAGCTGCTGGAGGATTTGTCGTTCGAAGCGCCGGAGCTGCAGCTGGAGCGGCTGGAAATTACGCCCGAGTACGTGCGGGAGAAGCTCGGCACGATTGCCAGCAACCGAGATTTAAGCCAATATATTTTGTAAAAGCCGTTGCTTAAGTCAGGCAGGAGGAAGCAGTCATGACGCTGTTGGAAAAGACCCGTACGCTTAACGCGCTGCTGCAAAAGGCTGCGGGCAAATCGCTAAGTTTTCGCGAAATGGCGGAAGGCTTGCGGGAGACGCTCACGGGCGGCGTATTCGTCGTCAGCAGGCGAGGGAAAATTTTGGGCGCCTCCCTGCCTTCCTATTTCCAGGATTGGATGCTGAAGCAGGAAGGGCAGGATGAATTCCGCTTTCCGAATGAAACGAACGCAAGATTGCTGAGAATTGACACTACGGCCGTAGACGTCGATAGCCAATCTCTCCTGGCGCCCGTCGATGCCGCGTTCGCGGGGACGAATGTAACAATTGTGCCAATTATTGGAGGGGGAGACCGATTAGGGACTATAGTCCTTGCCCGCGAAAGCGGACAATTCGGAGACGATAACCTCATTCTGGCGGAATACGGTTCTACGATTATCGGTATGGAAATCTTGCGCGAAAGAGCCGAAGAAGCCGAACTGGAATCCCGGAGCAAGACGGTCGTCGCGATTGCGGTAAGCTCGCTGTCGTTCAGCGAATTGGAGGCCGTCGATCAGATTTTTGAGGAATTAGAAGGAAAAGAAGGCCTCCTCGTCGCTTCGAAAATCGCGGATCGTGCGGGTATCACGCGCTCTGTCATCGTCAACGCGCTGCGCAAGCTGGAGAGCGCCGGCGTTATCGAGACGCGTTCGCTCGGCATGAAAGGGACATACATTCGCATTATGAACCCGAAGCTGCTTCCGGAATTGGCGGCCAGAAAATCCTGAAATATCCATAAAACATAGATTTAAGCCCTAATCTTCTCCATGAAGATTAGGGCTTTTTTCTTATTGTCAGAATAGGGCTACTCGTAGATGATAATTTTAGAAAATTTTAATCTCCTATATATCGACTTTTTTCCACGCCATGTGAAGACTTTGTCGAAAAAAAAGAGGAATTTGGATTTTAAGGACGAAGTTATATTAGAGAAGTGATAGATTTTTAATAAAGGGGGTAGAGACATGGATTTGCTGAGCGGCGTCAGCTACCAGCGGCTCGAAGGCGCATTGCACGCGGCTTCGTTAAGGCAAAGCGTTCTGCAAAACAATGTGGCCAATGTCGATACGCCTAATTTTAAACGGTCGGACGTTCAATTCGAGCAGCTGCTTAGTCAGGCGATGAACGGCGGCAATTCGACATTAATCGGGAAACGAACGGATGCGAGGCATATCGCGATCGGCGCTTCGGGCTCGATTCCGGACGCGCAGGTGCTGTCAGATAAGACAACAGTGTTTAACAACAGCGGCAACAACGTGGATATCGACAGCGAGATGACGAAGCTAGCCGAAAACCAATTGCGCTATAACTTATATATTCAACAACTGAACCACGACGTTAAGATGATGCGCACAGGCATGGGTAAATAAACGGTAGTATCGAACATTAAGAAACACCCATCGAGGAGGGGCATTAATGATCCTGGGAAGCTTCGATATCAGCGCTTCCGCCTTGACCGCGCAAAGATTGCGCATGGACGTCATCTCGTCGAACATCGCCAACGCGGAAACTACGCGCGCTTCGTATGTCGACGGCAAATTCGTACCGTACCGGCGGAAAATGGTAGAAGTCGCGCCGGTAGACACGACTTTTCAGAACATGCTGAACGACAAACTGGACGCTACGGGCGCCCAAGGCGTAAAGGTCACGGCTATTACAGACGATCAGACGCCATTCAAGCAAGTCTACAATCCTACGCATCCGGACGCTGACGCGAACGGCATGGTGAGCATGCCCAACGTCGACGTATTGAAGGAAATGGTCGACATGATCTCGGCCACCCGTTCCTACGAAGCGAGCGTCACGGCCCTCAACGCCAGCAAATCTATGTTCTCCAAAACGCTTGAGATCGGCAGATCCTCTTAATTATGTAATTGATCACAGTTCTCTTGAACGTCATTACCCACGCGAGGATGGATTGAAACATGATTATCAATAATCTTTTGGGCGCCTCCGGCATTTCCGCCGCTTCGATGTCCCAGCTTCAAAACACGCAGGCTGGAACGACGCCTTCCGAGGCGACTGCGAGCTTCGCGGACTTCCTGAAAAAAGCCGTAGAAAGCGTCGCGTCCCAAGAGCAAAATTCTCATGCTGTGACGGATCAATTTTTAGTGGGCAAAGCCGACGTGAGCGATGTAATGATCGCCTCGACAAAAGCCGAACTCAGTCTCGAGATGACCGCTCAGGTTCGCAATAAAGTGGTCGAGGCCTACCAAGAAGTCATGCGGATGCAGATGTAACTTGGGTTAGACGAGCATCCAAAGTCCGCAGATGAGGTGAAATTGTGAACGAAAGATGGGCCCGCTTGAGAGACAGACTGATCGGCTTTTGGAATCAATACAGCAAAAAGCAAAAGTGGATTTTAGCTTCATCCGCAGCGTTTATCCTGATCTTTATTATTTTTATCTCCTATCTGCTGACGCGTACCGAATACGAGTTGGCCTTTCAAGATCTCGACAGCGGCGACGCGTCGGCCATTATGGAATATTTGAACGGAAGCGGCATCCCCTACAAGCTCAGCAACGGCGGTACGAGCATTTCCGTGCCGAGCGCTTCCGCGGACAAGGTCAAAGTCGATGTCGGCTCCCAGGGGCTCGTGCAGAACGGCAGCATCGGCTTTGCGGAGCTCAGCCAATCCTCCTCGACGATCGGTACGACCGATCAGGAGTTCAAGGTCAAATACCGCAACGCGCTGAACGGCGAAGTGCAGCAGCTGCTCCAGGGCATGCAGGGCGTCAAGAAGGCGAAGGTGCTGATCAACCTTCCCGAGGAATCCGTGTTCCTGAACGATTCCGACAAGGAACTCGCCACGGCCTCCGTTCAGATCACCTTCAAGCCGGGCTACCGGCCCAAGCAAGAAGAGATCGACAGCTACTACAAGCTGGTGAAAACATCGGTTCCTAACCTCAACTATGACGGCATCACCATCACGAGCACGACGGGAGACCTTGCGCCGTCCGCCAAGCTGGGCGGAACGGGAGCGGTCGGCGGCAGCGCGCTCGACGAGCAGTTCGCCATCCAGAAGCAGTACGAGAGCGGCGTGAAGACGAACATTCAACAGATTCTGGCCAAGACGGTCGGCATGGATAACTTCGTCGTCAGCGTCGTGTCGACGCTCAATTTCGACCAGCGCTCTACGCAGCTCAATCTGGTCAAGCCGCTCGATAACAACGACAACAAAGGCATTATCATCAGCGAACAGACGCAAAGCGAGTCCTCGACCGGCGGCACGGGCACGGCGGGCGGCGTCGCCGGAACCGGCTCGACGGACGTGCCCAACTATCCGTCAGGCGGAACGAGCGGCACGGCCAGCTCGGAGAGCACGAGCGGCACGACGAACTACGAGCCGAGCCGGGAAACGACAAGCATCGCCTACGCGCCATACCAGGTTAAGGATCTTGCAATCAGCGTAGCGGTCGATTCGACCGTCATGACGCCCGAAAAGCAGACGCAGCTGGAGCAGATGCTTCGCAACAACGTGCGGATCCTGCTCGCGGATTCCGGACAGTCGCTGACGGACACGGATCTTGCGAACCGCGTGTCGGTCGTATCACAGCAATTTTCGGACGAATCCGCCGGGAGCGGCGGCGTATCGGCTTCGTCGCTTTGGCTGGCGGGCATCGGCGTTGCAGCGCTTGCCGTGCTGGGCGGCGCCGGATATCTGGTATACCGCAGACGAAAGAATGCAAGGGAAGCAGAGTTGGCGGCGGCGGCGCAAGCGCAGCTCGACGCCCCTCGCGCAGAATTGCCGACGATCGATATCGAGAGCGTCACGAACGAGAGCCAGGTGCGCAAGCAGCTTGAAGGGCTCGCCAAGCGCAAGCCGGACGAATTCGTCAATCTATTGCGTACATGGCTGGTGGATGAATAGAGGTGGCATACATGGCTAAAGGAACGCAAATGCAGCTCAGCGGCCGGCAAAAAGCGGCGATCCTGCTTATCACGCTCGGGCCTGAAGTTTCCGCCCAAGTGTTCAAGCATCTGCGAGAGGAAGAGATCGAGCAGCTTACGCTGGAGATCGCGAACGTACGCAAAGTCGATCATAACGAAAAAGAGTCCATCCTCAGCGAGTTCCACCAAATTTGCGTAGCGCAAGAATATCTGACGCAGGGCGGTATTACGTACGCCAAGGAAATTCTCGAGAAGGCGCTCGGCTCGCAAAAGGCAAACGACATTTTGAACAGGCTGACTGCAACGCTGCAGGTAAGGCCGTTCGACTTTGCCCGCAAGGCTGAGCCGACGCAGATTTTAAACTTTATCCAAAACGAAAATTCGCAAACGATCGCGCTCGTGCTTTCCTATTTGCAGCCGGAACAATCGTCGGCGGTGTTGTCTTCGCTGCCGACGGAGAAGCAAGCGGACGTCGCGAGAAGAATCGCGCTCATGGACAGCACGTCGCCTGACGTGATCGCTCAGGTGGAGCGGGTGCTCGAGCAAAAGCTGTCTTCCACGGTTACGCAGGACTATACGAACGCGGGCGGCATCGAATCGATCGTACAGATTCTGAACGGCGTAGACCGCGGTACGGAACGGACCATTCTCGATTCCCTGGAGATACAGGATCCGGAGCTCGCGGAAGAAATCAAAAAGCGAATGTTCGTCTTCGAGGACATCGTCAACCTGGACAACCGTTCGATCCAGCGTATTATCCGGGACGTGGAGAGCGCGGATCTGCAGCTCGCGCTCAAGGTGGCGAGCGAGGAAGTGCGGGACGCGATCTTCCGCAACATGTCCAAGCGGATGGCCGAAACGTTCAGGGAAGAAATGGAATACATGGGACCAGTGCGGCTGCGCGACGTCGAAGAGGCGCAGACGCGTATCGTAGCGACGATACGCAGGCTCGAGGAATCCGGCGAGATCATCATCGCTCGCGGCGGAGGAGACGATATTATTGTCTAATCTGATCAAATCCTCGCACGTTATATCGCTGGACGAGCTGAAGCGGCTGGAGCAGATACGCTTCGTTGCGCAGCAGTCTAAGACGAACGGCGGAGAAGCGGCAGTTGACGACGCGCCCGACGAAGAAACGCTGGCATTGAAGGATCGCATACTCGAGGATGCCGAAGAGACGGCGCGGCAGATCCTTCAAACTGCGGCGGAGCAATCGAATGCGTTCCAGGCGGATGCCGAGGCGCAAATCGCGGCATGGTGGGAAGCCCGTAGGGCGGAAGATGCCGAATACGTCGAAGAGGCGAAACGAAGCGGCTACGAGGAAGGCTTCGCAAGCGGCAGCGAGCAGGCAGAGCATCAGACGATGGCGAGACTGGATCAGATGCTGCAAGAGGCGCAGCGCGTCGTGACGCAAGCCTACGAAGCCAAGTCGAGAATTATCGCTGAGGCGGAGCGTTTCGTCGTTGAGCTTAGCTGCGATATCGCCGGGAAAATCGTGCGCGGTACGCTGGGAAGCGCGCCCGAGACGGCGCTGGACCTGATGAAGCAGGCGCTGGCACGGCGCAAGGAGCAGGGAACGATCACGCTATGCGTCGCGCCGGAGCAGTTCGAATTCGTAGAGGCGGCCAAAGACGAGCTCGCGCACTCCATCGATTCTCAAGCGGAGCTTCAGATCGTTCCGGACCCGACTGTCCGGGGCGGCGGCTGCGTGATCCGCTCCGCATACGGCAGCATCGATGCGCGGGTCGATACGCAACTGGAGTCGATACGAGAAGAACTGCTGCAGATCGCGGCGCATTCCTCGGACGAAGGAGCGACGGCGGATGGCGCTTGATCTCGGCAAGTACACCGAGGCGTTGAAGCATATCGACCCGGTTCGCGTCAACGGAAAAGTGGCGCAGATCATCGGCCTCACCGTCGAATCCGAAGGGCCGGATGCGGCGATCGGAGAAGTTTGTCTTATTTATCCGGTTCGGGGCGGGGCTCCCATCGAGGCGGAGGTCGTCGGGTTTCGCGACAATCGCGTACTGTTAATGCCGCTTGGCGAGCTGCAGGCGATCGGACCGGGCTGCGATGTCGTCGCGACCGGCAGACCTTTGACCGTACAGGTCGGTTCCGAACTGCTGGGACAAGTGCTGGACGGGCTCGGCCGGCCGCTCGACGGCGCCAGGCTGCCCGCGCGGATGCCCAGGTATTCGACGCAGAGCGTGCCGAGCAATCCGCTCAAGCGACCGCGCGTTACCGATCCGCTGGGCACGGGCGTACGTTGCATCGACGGTCTGCTAACCGTCGGACAAGGGCAGCGGATGGGGATCTTCGCCGGCTCCGGCGTCGGCAAGAGCACGCTGCTCGGCATGATCGCGCGCAACACGTCGGCAGACGTCAACGTCATTGCCTTGATCGGGGAGCGCGGACGGGAAGTGCTCGAGTTTATCGAGCGGGATCTCGGGCCGGAAGGTCTCGAAAGATCCGTCGTTATCGTGGCGACTTCCGACCAGCCTGCATTGATCCGAATCAAGGGCGCGCTCATCGCAACGTCGATCGCGGAGTACTTCAGGGATCGCGGCATGAATGTCATGCTGATGATGGATTCGGTCACGCGCTACGCGATGGCGCTGCGCGAGGTAGGGCTCGCCATCGGGGAGCCGCCGGCCACGCGCGGGTATACGCCTTCGGTGTTCGCGGCGCTGCCCAAGCTGCTGGAGCGGGCGGGCACGGGCGTTGCGGGATCGATTACCGCGTTTTATACCGTCCTGGTAGACGGCGACGATATGAACGAGCCGATCGCGGACGCCGTTCGCGGCATCTTGGACGGTCATATCGTCCTGAGCAGGCATTTGGCCCACAAAGGACATTTTCCGGCCATCGACGTGCTGGCCAGCATCAGCCGCGTCATGAAAGATATCGTGGCGAGCGAGCAGCAGGAAGCGGCGGAGCAGTTGAAGCGACTGTTATCCGTTTACCGCGATTCGGAGGATCTGATCAATATCGGCGCTTATCAGCGGGGCACGAACCCCCAGATCGATAAAGCCATTCAATTTATCGACGTTATCAACGATTACTGCAGGCAGCGCACGTCGGAAAAGCTGACGCTGCAGCAGGCGCAGGAACGGCTGGTCATTGACTTCTACAAGAGATGAGGCTGAATGGTCTTGCGATTCCGATATCCATTGCAAAAGATCGTAGATCTTAAGGGAAGCGAGAAGTCGATGGCGGAATGGGAGTATGCCGCGTCGCTCGGACGCTTAAAAAGCGAAGAAGAGCAGCTCGATCAGCTCCGCCAGGAGCGCGGCGCTTACGAAATGGAGCTGTCCGAACGCTCGTCAAAACCGACGGCGCTTGCCGAGCTTCACCTGCTGCAGGATTACATCTCTTTTTTGGACGACAGGATCAGGCAACAAAGACAAGGCGTGCGCGTGGCCGAAGAGCATGTCCAGCAGCGTCAGGTTTTCCTCACCGACAAGATGGTGGACGAGAAGGTATGGCAGAACGCACGCTCCAAATCGCTGCAAAAGTACCGTCAGGAGGCGCTCATCCGCGAGCAGAACGAGCTGGACGAAATCGCGTTGCGGAGAGCTTCTGCCAGAAGGTAACTTAGTCAGCTCGGTGAATGGAGGGGAAGGCCGTGGCGGATGCCAGCGCGGAAAAAAACGGCTATTCCGGCTTTGAACGTTTTCTGTTTTTTATTACGCCTATCATTTTTACGGCGATATTGCTGTTCGTTCTCCTGATTATCTTCAATCCGGCATTGCGAGAGAAGGCGCAGAAGATCGGCAATCAAATACCGGTCATTAATTCGCTCGTGCCCGACGTGAAGAGCGCGGAGGATCCCGCGCAGCAGTCGCAGGTCGAATCGGTGAACGAAGCCAGGCAAAAGCTGGCGGAACTTCAGGCGCTACTGACTCAGCGCGACGCCGCGCTCAAAGCTTCGGATGCCAAAAGCGTCACGCAGCAAAAGACGATCGCGGAGCTCCAGGAGAAGATCGCCGCGCTGGACAAGCAGTCGAGCGATCACCAGATCAACCAAGACGCCTATCAGGCCAAGATTCGTTCGCTAGCTGATATGTATGGCAAAATGACGCCGGGCAAGGCTGCTCCGATTATGGAAAGCTTAACGGTGGAAGAAGCGGCGCTCGTTATGGGGGCGATGAACGATACTTCCAGAGGCCGTATTCTCGAGAAGATGACGCCTGCCGTGGCAGCAGATATTACGATGAGGCTCAAAGATTCCGACGGCGTGACCAACCAGCAGATCGCAGCGTTGCAGGCCAGGGTCAAAGAGCTTGAGAACCAGACGAAGACGGCTTCGAGCTCGCTTGACAGCTCGGCGCTTGCAAGCACCTTTTCTTCCATGGACGCGGCTAGCGCCGCGGATCTGCTGCTCAAAATGTCTGCGTCGGAGCAAACGAAGACGCTCCGAATCTTGAGCGCGATGACTAACAACGCCAGATCGAGCGTGCTCGCCGCGATGTCGCAAAAGGACGCGGATAAGACCGCGTCGCTGGTAAGCAAGCTCGTACCGGCGAACTCTTAACGTTTGAAATAACCGTTAGCGTCTTGGAAGGGAGGTGAAAAAGATGAATATTCAATCGACGAACGCAGCTTCCGCTACGAACGCGAGTGGCGCGGGCGCATCAAAGGCGACAGCGGCAGGCGGGATTTTCCAAGGCGTGCTGGTGCAAAAAATCGATGCGGCACCTGCGGCAGACGGAAAAAACGCCGCTGCGCCCAATCAGATGGCCGGATTGCTCGGCATGCTGTCCGCCGCGCTGACAATCGCCCCAAGCGATTCGCAGTCCGACGAACAAAATCAGGAAGCGGATGAACTGTCGCAGCTCCTGGACGGTTTGGAGGAGCAGGTGGCTCAGCTTCAGCAGGGCAAAGAACTGCCGGATTCTCAGATGAATCAGCTGGCCGAACTGCTCGCAAGCCTACAGACGCTGATTCAGCCCAAGATGTTGCATGCGCCGACCGTGCCGGAAGCTGATAACGGCATGACGGGTCAAGCCGACATTCAAACGGAAGCCGCATCAACCGGTCAGTCTCAGCCGGTCTTCTCGTTGACGGCCTTACAGGACGCTGTGCAAAATCTTCGCACGCTTCTGCAAAACGGCAAGCTGTCCGGCGGCGAGATCGCCGAGACGGGAGCGAGCATCAAAAATGTGCTTCAGTCGGGACAAGACGTTCTAGCGGCTAATGGCGGCAATCGCAACAAAGCGGTGCAGCATACCTCGTTTGCGGATCGCATGGTCAAAGAAGGATCGTATGCAAGCGACGTCGGCATTAACGTTGAAGTGAAGAAGACCTATGCGGTATTTAAGGAGCCGGTCGTTTACTGGAATCTGAATGCCAACGCAGTGGCCGAGGATGCGTCGACGTCCGCAGCTTCCGCGCAGACGGATAACGCGTCCGGTACCGAAGAGCAACCGGTTAATCTGAATTGGCAGGCATTGACTGGCGATCTTGCTTCTAAGACGGATCCCTCGGCAAACGTGAAGCCCCAAGCTCCGGTTACCGTACCGGGACAGCAATTCGCGGAGCAAATGGACAAGTTTTTGGTGAAGCAGTTCACGCTGTCCGGCGGCAACGGCATTTCCGAAGCGAATATCAACTTGCATCCGGAACATTTGGGCGAAGTGCAAATCCGGCTTACGATCCAGCACGGCGTACTGAGCGCGCAATTCGTCGCGCACAACGAAGCGGCGAGGGAATTGCTCGATAACCAAATGGCGCAGCTGCGAGGGACGCTTCAGAACCAGGGAATCCAGGTGGATCGCGTAGAAGTCGTTCAACAGCAGCCGCAAACCTCGCAAAGCTCGACGTTCCAGTTCCAGGAGCAGCGCAGGCAGCAATCGGGGAACGGCGAGTCCAAACGAACGAACGGCGGCGTAGAAACGCTCGAGGAGTTCGAAGAAGAGCTTGAACGCTCCGCTTCCTTGAGAGATGCCGGATACGGCAGCGCGCTGAACGTGATCGCCTAACGACGGCCAGAGGAGGTGACTTGGAAACATGACTGTAGTATCGAAGACCGTATGGTCCAATTACTCGACGTATAACAAGACGGAACCTACTGGAGCAGGCGCGGAGCTGGGCAAAGACCAGTTCATGAAAATCTTGCTCACGCAGCTTCAAAACCAGGATCCGATGCAGCCGATGCAGGACAAGGACTTTATCGCGCAAATGGCTACGTTCTCCTCGCTCGAGCAGACGATGAACATGTCGACAGAGCTTCATGGGCTCAGCCAATCAGCCGCGCTCGCATCGAGCTTGATCGGCAAGCAAGTCGAATGGCTGGGTACGACGGCGAGCGGCTCGACGGTAACGAAGTCCGGCGTGGTCGATTCGATCAAGATGAAAAATGGAGATCAATTTGCCGTCATCGGCAAAGACGAAGTGGCGATCGGGGACTTGACATCCGTTACCATCGCTGCGCAGGAGGGCGAGGCGGAGACCGTTGAGTGATCCGCTGATCGGATTGAACGTAGGGTTTGCAGCCCGGAATGCGGCGCCTTTAGCATCGACGGCGCGGCCGGTCATAAGAGGCGCCAAGAATGACAAGCTGCAGGACGGCAGCGCGTTCAAAACGATGCTGTCGGCACAGTCGTTGAAGTTCAGCCAACATGCCGAACAGCGACTCGCGCAAAGGGGCATCAAGCTTGGGCCCGAGCAGCTGAGCGCCATCGCGACCGCCGTCGACCAAGCATCGGCCAAGGGCGCCAGAGACTCGCTTGTGTTATATCAGAACATGGCAATGATCGTAAACGTACCAAGCCGCACCGTCATTACGGCGATGGACGATAAGTCGATGCAGCAGCATGTCTTTACGAATATCGACAGCGCCGTCGTAGTCAACTAACAACCGGGCAGAAACGGGCCGGACCTCACGAGGAGGCCTAAACCGTGGAATGACTGAAGCGGTTTGTCTGCGCAGAAAAACTTAATGGAGAGTGAACTCATATGTTGCGTTCTATGTATTCGGGCGTATCGGGTATGCGTGGATTCCAAACGAAGCTTGACGTAATCGGCAACAATATCGCCAATGTCAATACGGTCGGCTTCAAAGCGGGACGCGTCATGTTCAAGGACATCTTAAGCCAATCGATGTCCGGCGTGACTTCGCCTGTCGAGGGAACGACAGGCGGCGTCAACGCCAAGCAGATCGGTCTTGGCGTCGCCGTTGCGGCGATCGATAACATTCATACGGCGGGCAGCGCGATGACGACCAACGTTCCTACGGACCTTAGAATCGACGGCGACGGATTTTTCGCGGTCAAGCCGAGCGGCGACTCGGATGCGACTTACCTGACGCGCGCCGGCAACTTTACGCTTGATGCCAACCGCCAGCTCGTAAACGCAGAAGGCATGTTCGTCGTCTCCGCCGACGGCGGCGCGCCGATTACGCTCGACGAAGGCGTAACTGCGTTCTCGATCTCCCAGAACGGCAGCATCGTATCGATCGACCAGGACGGCGTCCAGACGGATACCGGCATACAGATCGGCATTGCCAAGGTCACCAACCCGAGCGGCCTCGAAAAAATCGGCGGCAACCTGTACCGGATGACGCCGAATGCGAACGCCGATGGCGAATTGAATCTGGGCGCCGCCCAGGACGCCGAGCGCGGCACGGGCTCCATCGTCGCCGGTCAACTGGAAATGTCCAACGTAGATTTGACCAATGAATTCACGGAAATGATCGTCGCGCAGCGCGGTTTCCAGGCGAACTCGCGCATCATCACGACCTCCGACTCGATTCTCGAGGAAGTCGTCAACCTGAAGCGCTAATCTTAGCATCGCTCGCTTCATCCTCTTTAAGAGATTGAAAGGCAATAAAGCGGGAGGGGGAATCCCTCCCCGATTACGGAGGGATTCCCATGATCGCCGTCACGCGGCTTAACGGCACGCAATTTTTTATTAACGCGCTGCTGATCGAATCGGTAGAGCAGACGCCGGATACGCTCGTCACGCTGACGACCGGCAAGAAATACATCGTCGTCGAAAACAGTTCGGATGTGATCCGCTCCATACGCCATTATTTGAGAAGCATCGGCATGATGGCTGCGCTCACGAGTTCGTCCGATACGCAAACGGAGGGATCTTCATCATGAAAAAAATGTTGCCTTGGCTTGTATCATTGCTTCTGGCGATCACGTTGATCGTGATTGCCGGGCTCTATTCCTGGTCCACCTTCTTCGGCAAGAAAGATGCCGGCGACACGGAAGCGGCGGTGCAGGAGAGCGTGAAGCATGTAGAGGCCGAAGCGCTCTCCGCGGCAGAACGGAGCAAGGTCACATCCGATTTAAACGATATAAAAACGAACTTGTCCGACACGAATTATATAGTGATTTTCGGATTCACTTTCCAGTTGGACAACGCGAAGGCCAAAACCGAATTCGATGAAGTGAAAGAAAGCCTCATCAAGCCGATCATCAATCGCGCGCTCTGGAGCACGACACCGGAAGAGATGCAAGGCACGAAAGGGAAAGACCAGCTCGTGTCCGAATTGCTCAACGAGATCAATCCTGTTCTGACTGAAGGAAAGGTCGTCAAAATCGGCATTACGAACTTCTTGATGCAAGAATTGTGACAGCGGCCGAATTCAGCGGAAAGGGGTGAAATCAATTGGTTGACGTTCTCTCACAAAACGAGATCGACGCCTTGCTTGCCGCGTTATCTTCCGGTGAGATGGACGCGGAGGAGCTTCGCAAGGAAGAAACGCAGAAGAAAATACGATCCTACGACTTTAAGCGGGCGACGCGGTTCTCGAAGGACCATATTCGGAGCTTGACGAGAATCCATGAAAACTTCGCGCGGTTTTTAACGACGTATTTCTCGGCTCAACTGCGGACATTCGTGCAGATTAACGTCGTTCAGGTCGAGCAGCTGCCTTACGACGAGTTTATCCGCTCCATTCCGAAAATGACGATTCTGAACATTTTCGTGGCGGAGCCTCTCGAAGGCAGGATGGTTCTGGAAGTGCATCCGAACGTCGCCTTCGCGATGCTCGACAGGCTGCTCGGCGGCGCCGGAACCGCGCCTTCCAAGATCGGCAGCTTGACCGAGATCGAGAACATCATTATGGAAAAAATATTCAGCCGTGCGCTGGAGACGCTTCAGGAAGCCTGGCGGACCGTTATCGACATCGAACCGCGCCTTGAAGCGCTGGAGACGAATCCGCAGTTCATGCAGATCGTGTCGCCAAACGAGACGATCGCCCTGATCTCGCTCAGCACCAAAATCGGCGATACGACGGGCATGATTAATTTGTGCATACCGCATGTCGTCATCGAGCCGATCATGTCCAAACTTTCCGTTCATCACTGGTTCGTTTCTCAAAAGAAAACGAGAGCGCCGGAAGAGATCAAGCTCCTCGAAGAACGGGTGACGAAGGCCCAGCTGCCGATTTCCGCAGTGCTCGGAACCTCTCGAATCTCGATACACGAGTTTCTCAATCTCGGCGTCGGAGACGTGATCACGCTCGGCAAGAGCGTGGATAGCGGACTGGACATTCGGGTCGGGGACAAGCTGAAATACATCGGTAGTCCGGGAACGGTACGGGATAAAATCGCGGTCCAAATTCTCGAGGTTATCGACGAAGGGGTGGAAGAGGTTTATGACGAGTAAAGATTACTTGTCCCAGGAGGAGATCGACGCCTTGCTGCGGCAGTCCGCCGGAGACCAGGACAGCTCGCCTTCGGCCGAAGCGGAGATGCACATCGACGACTATCTTACGCCGCTGGAGCAGGACGCGCTTGGCGAGATCGGCAATATCACGTTCGGAAGCGCGGCGACGGCATTATCGACCCTTTTGAGCAGGAAAGTGGATATTACGACGCCTAAAGTATCCATGATCTCGAGGGATAGATTCGTAAGCGAGTTTCCGAGGCCGCATGTCGCCGTTCACGTCGACTATGTAGACGGATTCGAAGGCATCAATTCCCTCGTCATCAAGACGCACGACGCACAAGTGATCGCGGATCTGATGCTCGGCGGAGAAGGTAATGTCCAGACGGAAGAACTCAACGAGATTCACATCAGCGCGGTTCAGGAAGCGATGAATCAAATGATGGGCTCCTCGGCGACTTCGATGTCGACGATTTTCAACCGGTTCGTCAACATCTCTCCTCCTGCGGTCGACGTCATGGACATGCAAAAAAATACCGGCATCGAAAAAATACCGCCGGATGCCGAATTCGTCAAAATATCGTTCCGCTTAAAAATCGGAGATTTGATCGATTCGACGATCATGCAGCTGCTGACCGTACCGTTCGCCAAAGAGCTGGTGCACTCTCTCATCGGCGGAATGGACGATACGCCGGCCCCTGCGCCGCAGCCCCAGGCTGCGCCCGCGGCCAGCGCTCCGGCCGCTCAGGCGCCGCAATACGCGCCTCCGGCACAGCAGGCGCCAGCGCCTCAGCAGCAACAGCAGCAGCCGGCTTACGATTATCCGCCGCCCGGCGCTTATCCGCCGCCCGGATATCCGCCGCAGCAGCCGATGTACGGGCAGCCGCAATACGCGCAGCCGCAATACGAGCAACCGCAATACCAAATGCCGCCTCAGCAATATGCGATGCCGCCTCAGCAGCCGCAGACGCTGGGCGGGCCTGCCGGACGCAACGTAAACGTGCAACCGGTCCAGTTCGCCGGATTCCCGACAGGAGGCGGCGCGCACGCGGACGACAGCAATTTGAATCTTTTGCTTGACATACCGCTGCGAGTCACAGTAGAGTTGGGCCGGACGCATAAACAAATCAAGGATATTCTGGAACTGTCCCAAGGTTCGATTATCGAACTGGACAAGCTTGCCGGCGAGCCGGTGGATATCCTCGTGAACAACAAGCTGATCGCCAAAGGCGAGGTCGTCGTCATCGACGAAAACTTTGGCGTTCGGGTGACAGACATCGTCAGTCAGTGGGATCGCGTTCAAAAAATCCAATAATCAGCACCCCGGGAGGAAATCGTAATGGCAAATCGTATCTTAGTCGTGGACGACGCAGCATTTATGCGCATGATGATTCGAGACATCTTGACTAAAAACGGATATGAGGTCGTAGGCGAAGCGCAGGACGGCTCTCAAGCGATCGAGAAGTTCAAGGAACTTTCTCCGGACCTCATCACGATGGACATCACGATGCCCGAGATGGACGGGATCGCCGCGCTGAAAGAAATTCGCAAGATGGATTCGAACGCAAAGGTTATCATGTGTTCCGCCATGGGCCAGCAAGCGATGGTTATCGACGCGATCCAAGCCGGCGCCAAAGACTTTATCGTCAAGCCGTTCCAGGCCGACCGCGTTATCGAAGCGATCAAAAAAACGCTGGGTTAATCGGTTGCAGACAGCATGACATCATCTTGGGAAATGTTGTGGGTGCTGCTCGTGCTCCTGCTGATGGTCGGCGGCATTATTTTGCTGCTCCGATTCGTCGGCAGGCGCAACCGGGGGTGGTGGGCCAACCGCTCCCTCCGGTCGCTGGGCGGACTTACGCTGGGCGCAAACAAGTCGATGCAGGTCGTAGAATGGAACAATCGCATCTACGTGCTCGGCGTCGGGGAAAACGTACAGCTGCTCGAGTCCATCACCGATCCCGACGTCGTGGCGGCGCTTATCGCCCAATATGATAATGTCGAAGCTTCGCGTCCTGCGGTGCCTCCTTGGCTGAAGCAATTGCTGAACAAAAAGGAAGCAGCGACGGATCGTTCCGACGCCGCGAAGGGCGGAGCGGAATCCGGCAGCTTCGAACAAACGTTGGAAAAACGCCTGCGCCAGCTCTCAGAGCGTAAGCAGCAGGTAGATCGGCTGCTATCGGACAGCAAGCCAGCGGATCGGACGGAAGAACCATGAAACGCAAAACGACATTCAGTTTTCTGTTGACGGCGGGCTTGCTGTTTGCGGTATCGTCTACCGCTTACGCCGAACCGATCATCAGCATCACGGCCGGCGACGGCAGCCAGCCGGTTGGCGCTTCGTCCCTGTCCTTGCTGTTGATGCTGACCGTTCTCAGTCTGGCTCCATCGATATTGGTATTGATGACCAGCTTCACGCGAATCGTTATCGTACTCGGGTTCGTGCGCACGTCGCTCGGAACGCAAACGACGCCGCCCAACCAGGTGCTGATCGGACTCGCCTTGTTTTTGACCTTTTTTATTATGGCGCCGACGATCTCGCAAGTGAACGAGCAGGCAGTCCAGCCTTATATCAAGGGCGAGATTACGCAGACGGTCGCCTTGGAAAAGGCATCGGTACCGATGAAAGCCTTCATGTACAAGCACACGCGGGAAAAGGATCTCTTGCTCTTCTTGAACTACACGAAGACGGCGAAGCCGGCATCCTACCAGGATATTCCGATCACGGTGCTCGTCCCGGCCTACGCAATCAGCGAGCTGAAGACCGCTTTTCAGATGGGCTTTATGATCTTTATTCCCTTTCTCGTAATCGACATGGTCGTTTCCAGTACATTGATGGCCATGGGGATGATGATGCTTCCCCCTGTCATGATTTCGCTGCCGTTCAAGATTTTGTTGTTCGTGCTCGTCGACGGGTGGTATTTGATCGTCAAATCGCTCCTGACGAGTTTCCAGACTTGATGGAGGCTAGAAGGGAAGAGATCGCAGTTGAGCGCAGAATTCGTAATCGGCCTGGCGGGCCAAGCGCTGTTTACCGTTCTTAAGGTAAGCGCGCCTATGCTGGTCATCGGCCTCGTAGTCGGATTGCTCGTCAGTATATTTCAGGCGACCACGCAGATTCAAGAGCAGACGCTTGCATTTATACCGAAAATCGTAGCCGTCTTTTTGGCGATTCTCATTTTCGGTCCATGGATTTTGAATACGATGGTCGATTTTACGAGCCACCTTTTAGGCAATCTGGCCAACTACATCGGATGATATGACGACCGAAGCCATCATGCAGGTTGTGCCTGCCTACATGCTCGTGTTGTGTCGGATTTCGGCTTTTATTGTCGTCGCGCCCGTGTTTTCTTCGCGGAACATTCCAGGTCCCTTCAAAGCGGGCATCAGCGTGTTTATCGCGCTGTTGGTATTTTTGACCGTTGGTTTCGACCAGGGGGTTCCAACCGACGCGACTTATATTTTCTCGATATTCAAAGAAATATTGGCGGGACTCGTGATCGGTTATACGGCTTCATTGTTTTTCACCCTGATTCAAACGGCCGGCACGCTGATCGATATTCAGATGGGACTCGGCATTGCCAATATTCTGGATCCCGTATCGGGGGTATCGGCGCCGCTGTTCGGCAATCTGAAGTACATGATGATGATCCTGGTGTTTCTATCGATTAACGGACATCACTATTTGCTCGGCGCCATTATGAACAGCTATAAATGGCTGCCTCTGAACAATGATCTGTTTAGCGGTGTCGGGGAAGGGCGATTAACGGAATTTTTGGTGCGTACGTTCGCGGACACTTTTTTGCTCGCGCTCCAGATCTCGACGCCGATCGTCGTGGCGATGTTTCTTACCGACTTCGGACTTGGACTGCTGGCACGTACCGCTCCGCAATACAATGTTTTTGTTATCGGCATTCCGCTCAAGATCTTGATAGGCTTGGCATTGTTAATTTTGTTGATGCCGGGATTCACTACGATATTTCAGATCGTGTTCGATCGCATGTTCGATTCGCTGGAGAAGCTGTTCGTCATCATGAAGACCACATAATCCGGCGGCGGTAACATGAGCCGTGAAGGAGAGAACGCGTTGACCGCCAATCGTTTGCGGATGGATCTTCAGCGCTTTGCCGGCGAAAAGACGGAGAGAGGAACGCCGAAAAAGCGTTCGGATGCCCGCGAAAAAGGCCAAGTCGCCAAAAGCCCGGAGATCGCAAGCGCATTTATATTAGTGGCGACGATCAGTGTCATGATGGCGCTCGGCCCTTATTTTCACGAGAAAATATTCGCGTTGTTCGGTGACATCTTCCGAAGGCAGTTGTCGATGGAAGTGAACGACGCCAACGTCATGGGGTTGTTCACGAGCTATACGCTGCAATTGCTGCTCATTCTCGCGCCGATCTTGATTGTGACCGTGCTGGTCGCGCTCGCCGCAAATTACGTTCAGATCGGTTGGTTGTTTACTCCCAAGCCGCTGCAGCCCAAGTTCAGCAAGCTCAATCCGCTTTCCGGCTTAAAAAACATCTTCGGACTCCGGTCCGTCATGGAGTTTCTGAAAAGCTCGCTCAAGTTGATTATCGTAGGCGTTATCGTCTATATGATCATCTGGGGCGAAAGAGAAAAAATCATGTCGCTGGCGTACGTGCCGATCGAGCAAACGCTTTCTTACGTGGCCGGTCTTATGGTTAGAGTAGGTCTTCTCGTTGGCGTCGCCTTGGCGATTTTGGCTTTCGGAGATTACTTCTACCAGAAATACGAATACGAGAAAAGCTTGAAAATGAGCAAGCAGGATATTAAAGACGAGCATAAAAACTCGGAAGGCGATCCGTTCATAAAAGGAAAAATCAAAGAAAAGCAGCGCCGCATGGCTATGATGCGGATGATGCAGGAAGTTCCGAAGGCCGATGTCATCATTACGAACCCGACTCACTTCGCTGTGGCGCTCCAGTACGATGCCACGCGCATGGATGCGCCGAGAATCATCGCCAAAGGCCAGGATTACATGGCCCTTCGGATCAAGCAAATCGCCAAGGACAACGGCGTCATAACGATGGAAAACAAGCCGCTTGCACGCGCGCTCTTCCAACAGGCAGAGATCGGGGACACCGTCCCCGCAGACCTGTTCCAAGCTGTAGCGGAGGTGCTGGCTTACGTATATAGGCTCAAGGGACGCCGCAATGTTTAATGTATGCCTGCCGCCGCGCGGGATAAGAGAAGCCGGGAGGGAAGACTTTTGAAAATTCGGGACATCAGCATTTTGGTCGGCATCATCGGCATCGTCCTGATGATGGTCGTCCCGATCCCTACGCATTTGCTCGACCTGCTGCTTATCGTCAATATTTCGGCGGCGCTCATGATTTTGCTTATCGCCATGAATACGACGGATGCCTTGCATTTCTCCATCTTCCCGACATTGCTCCTGATTACGACATTGTTCAGACTGGCGCTGAACGTATCGACCACGCGTCTCATCCTGTCGGAGCACGACGCGGGCAAGGTCGTGGCCACGTTCGGCAGCTTCGTCGCCGGCGGCGAACTTGCGATCGGCTTTATCGTGTTTTTGATCCTCGTCATCGTTCAATTTATCGTTATCACCAAAGGCTCTGAACGCGTCGCCGAAGTCGCCGCGCGCTTTACGCTCGATGCGATGCCGGGCAAGCAGATGAGTATCGATGCCGACTTGAATGCCGGCTTGATCAACGAAACGCAGGCGAGAGAACGTCGCGAAAAGATCGAAAAGGAAGCGGACTTTTACGGCGCGATGGACGGTGCGAGCAAATTCGTCAAAGGGGACGCGATCGCGAGTATCATTATCGTGACGGTCAACCTGATCGGCGGCTTCATCATCGGGATGGCCGTGCACGGCATGCCGATCGGCGAAGCGCTTAGCACGTACTCGATCCTGAGCATCGGCGACGGTCTCGTCAGCCAGATTCCCGCGCTGCTTATCAGTACCGCGACGGGGATCATCGTTACCCGGGCCGCGTCCGAAGGCAATATGGCTGCTGACCTGACCAAACAGCTGTTCAGATATCCGAAGCTGCTGTATATCGTGGCAGGCACGATCGTATTGCTGGGCATCGCGACGCCGATCGGACCGATCGCGACCCTTCCTTATGCGCTCATCCTCGGCATTGCCGCGTACCGCATGCAATTGAACAATGCCAAAAGGCAGCAAGCCGAGGAGCAGCTCGTCGAGGAAAAGGAAATCGAGGAGGTACGCAGCCCGGAGAGCGTCATCAGCCTGCTGCAGGTCGACCCGATCGAATTCGAATTCGGCTACGGCCTCATCCCGCTGGCCGACACGTCGCAGGGGGGAGACCTGCTCGACCGGATTATCCTGATTCGCAGGCAATGCGCGCTGGAGCTTGGACTGATCGTGCCGGTCATCCGTATACGCGACAACATCCAGCTTAAGCCCAACGAGTATGTCATCAAGATGAAAGGCAACACGGTCGCGCGCGGCGAATTGCTGCTGCACCATTACCTTGCGATGAGCCCGGGCTTCGAGGACGATTCGATCACGGGGATCGCGACCAAGGAACCTGCGTTCGGACTGCCGGCGCTTTGGATCGACGAAGCGACCAAGGAACGCGCGGAGCTGTCCGGTTACACCGTCGTCGATCCGCCTTCGGTCGTCGCCACCCACCTGACCGAAGTCATCAAGCGTTATGCGCACGAGCTGCTCGGCCGCCAGGAGACCAAATCGCTCGTCGACAGCGTGCGCGAGAGCTATGCGACGCTCGTGGAAGAGCTGGTGCCGAACATCCTTACGGTCGGAGACATCCAGAAGGTGCTCGCCAAGCTGCTTAAGGAGAAAATCTCGATTAGGGATCTCGTTACGATCTTCGAGACGCTGGCCGATTACGGCAAGTATACGAAGGATCCGGACGTGCTGACCGAATACGTCAGACAAGCGCTATCCAGACAGATCACGCAGCAATACGCCAATCCGAGCGAGCCGCTGCGCGTGATTACGATCAGTCCCGGCGTCGAGAAACGAATTGCCGAATCCGTTCAGCAATCGGACCAGGGCAGCTACCTGGCGATGGAGCCTTCGTCGACGCAAGCGATCTACAACCGCTTGAGCGAGCAGATCAACAAGACGCTCCAAGCCGGTCAACAGCCGATTATCCTGACGTCTCCGAACATTCGGATGTACATGCGTCAATTGATCGAGCGCAGCCTGCAAGACATTCCCGTGCTCTCCTATAGCGAGCTTGAGCCCAATATCGAAGTACAAAGCGTCGGGGTGGTGAATGCATGAAGGTCAAACGATACTTAGTGGATGATTTGCCGCAGGCCGTTCAACAAATCAGAAGCGAGCTCGGGTCCGATGCCGTCATCCTGAACACCAAAGAAATCCGCACAGGCGGGTTTCTTGGCATGTTTCGCAAAAAAAGGATGGAAGTAATCGCTGCGGTGGACGAGTCCGCCAAGCCGCAGGCGCGTCCGTCGGCCAAGCCGATCTTGCGTCCCCAGGCGGAAGCCGCCAAAAAACAGCCGAATCCGGCGATGCAAGGGGCGGAACCGGTTTCGAATGCGAATCCGGCGCTTGGCGCCGGCGAACAGGCGCCGCAGCCGCTTCCCGCCAGCGCGATTCGACAGCGCTACGGAGGGGGCTCGTCGGTCGGATCCGCGCCGCCTTCGGAGCGGCAGCAGACCTCCGCCGCTGCCGAGGCTGCCGTAACGCTGCTACGCGAAGCTGGCGAAGTCCAGGGGCGGTCAATTCCGCATTCCGAATTGAAGGACGAACGCTCGGCCTCGCAGGCGAGCTTCGACGAAGCGATGAGCCGAGCGCTCGCATCCGCGCGCGCCCTCGGTGCGTCGGATCGTACCGCGCCAGATGCGCCGCAGCCCGAGGCGACTCAACCGACGCAGGCATTGCGAGTCGCCGAACCGATTCCTTCGAGCGCGCCGGCGATACCGGCTCCGCAGCCGCAAGCGGCTGCGCCTGGCGAGACGGCCGAGCTGCTGGCCGAGCTTAGAGCGATGAAGGATCTGCTGCGGCAGCAAGCCGGCCGCGAGCCGGCTCCTCAGCGCATGCCGGAGCCCGTGCTGCGCCTTAGCCGCTTGCTGGCGCAGCAAGGCGTGGAACCGGTATATGTCGAAGAATTCGCCGCCGCTGTTTCAATGAAGCTCAAGGAGCGGGAAGAGGATAGAGAGGGCGAAGATACGGATTTCGACCTCGAGCTGATGGCTCTGCACGAGGCGCAGGCGCTGCTTCTAGCTTGGCTGGCGCCTGCTCAAGACGAAGGCATCGCGCCGGACACGCATATCGTACATTTCGTCGGGCCGACAGGCGTGGGCAAGACGACGACGATCGCCAAGCTCGGTGCCGAACAGGCGCTGTCCAGACGCCGCACCGTCGGCTTTATTACGGCGGATACGTACAGAATCGCTGCCGTCGACCAATTGCGTACGTACGCGGACATTCTGAACGTGCCGCTCGAGGTCGTCTTTTCTCCTTCGGAACTGGCCAGGGCTTATAAAAAGCTCGAAGACCGCGACCTGCTGCTGATGGATACGGCCGGCAGAAATTACCGCAACGAGCTATACGTTTCCGAGGTCAACAGCTTGCTCTCGCCGGGTCAAGAGGCCGAGAAGATTCTGGTCCTCAGCCTGACACACAAATACCAGGACATGAGACAGGTGTCCGCCCAATTCGTCAAGTACGGCGTATCCCGGCTGCTGCTTACCAAGATGGACGAGACCGAATCTTACGGAGCGATCCTGAATCTCGTGCGCGAGTTCGGATTTAGCATTCCTTACGTCACTTTCGGTCAGACGGTTCCAGACGACATCCGATCGTTCGATCCGGCGTGGCTCGCGGCCAAGCTGTTGGAAGGAGCGCCGGCCCATGCGTGACCAAGCGGAAGCGCTGCGGCACATGGTATCGGCGCGCGACCTCGACTATGCCAAGCAAACGCGGATTTTGACGGTGACGAGCGGCAAGGGAGGCGTCGGAAAATCCAACTTCAGCTTGAATTTCGCGCTGGCGCTGCAAAAGAGGGGCCACAGCGTCCTGTTGTTCGATGCCGACATCGGAATGGGGAACATCGACGTGCTGCTTGGCACGCCTGCAGCCTACAATCTCTTTCATTTGCTCAAGCGGGACAAGTCGATCTGGGAGATCATCCAGGAGGGACCGGGGGGCCTGCGATTCATCGCGGGAGGCTCCGGCTTCAAGGACTTGATCCGTCTGAGCGACGAGGAGCTGGAGTACTTCGCTTCGGAGATCGCCAAGCTTTACGGCGAAGTCGATTACGTACTGTTCGATACGGGGGCCGGATTGTCCAAGGAAACGCTTCGCTTCATCCAGGCGGCGGACGAGACCATCGTCGTGACGACGCCGGAGCCGACATCCATCACCGATGCTTACGCGCTCATGAAGATGGTCAAGACAATGGGGCAAGAGGCCGAATTTCGGCTCGTGATCAACCGGGTCGGCGACAACCGGGAGGGACTTCAGACCTCCGATAATATCCGGCAGGTCGCCCGAACCTACTTGTCGCTGGAAATCCCGCTGCTAGGCTTCGTTCCGGACGATGCGCATGTGTCGAAAGCCGTCAAAAAACAGACGGCATTGTCATATTTATACCCCGATTGTCCTGCGTCCAAAGGAATTGACGATATCGCCGCCGAATATTTAAACGAAAGCCGGAAAACTTCCGTTCAAACGAACATTAAAGGGTTTCTCCAGCGCGTTCGCAAGCTGTGGAGCTGACGGACCGAACGACAAGACCGAAAGGGGACGAGAAAGCATGATGGCATTTAAGGTGCTGGTCGTTGACGATTCCCCTTTCATGAGGAAATTAGTCGGAGACCTGGTTGCCGGCGACGCCGCCTTCGAGGTCGTGGGGACCGCTGCAGACGGAGCAGAGGCCGTGCGGCAGATCCGGGAGCTGCGTCCGGATATCGCGGTTATGGATCTGGAAATGCCGAAGATGAACGGGCTTGAAGCGCTCAAACGTATTATGGCCGAATGCCCGACGCCGGTCATCATGATGTCGGCGGTAACGGACAGGGGGACGCGGGATACGATACGCGCGCTGCAGTATGGGGCATTCGATTTCGTACGCAAACCCGACGGCGCTTTGAAGCTCGACGTTTCGCAGATGGGCGAGATGCTGCTCGAAAAATTGCACATCGCAAAAGAACTGCTGGCCTCGGGCGAACTGAGGCTGCGGCGGATGACGGAGGAAGGCGCCGAGGCGATGGTGCTTCAAGCTGAAGCGGATTCCGAGGCTAAGGTTGCGCCGGCCCCGACGTTTAACGACGCCGAGCAGCAGGGAAATGCGGCGGAAGCCGCAGTTGATGCTGTAATTGAGGCGGTAACAGAAGCTGATTCTGAAGCTAAAGATCAAGCTCAGGCGAAAGACGGAGAAACTTCTCCTCTTGGAGGCGAAAATCGAAAGTCGCAACCTGCGCCACAGAGCAACCTTGGCCGCGATCCGCTTAAGCGTCCGGCGGACCATGCCGGCTTGACGCCGAAGCCTCGCCTCTCCGGCATCGCCGCCGCGAAAAAGGAAGCTGCGGCAGCTCTAGAGCGGCCGAGGGCGACCGACAAGCCCGCGCAGGAGCTTCCGCCCGCACGGCGGACGATTCCGAAGCAGACCCCAGCGTCAGCAGGCGAGCAGTCCGATCCCAATCGCCGCCGGTCCGAGAAAACGGATTTGACCGGAAAAACGTTCGCAGATCAAGGCTCGCCTGCATCCAAGCCGTCGAAATCGGCGAAGCCGGCTGCGTCCGACCCGGCGATTCAAGCTCCGCAGCCGGACAAGCCGAAGCCGATGCCTTTTCAGCCGGCTCCTCGGCAGTCGGATTCGTTCACCGACATCGTCGCGATCGGCACGTCGACCGGAGGTCCGCGGGCGCTGCACGAAGTGCTGTCGGCGATCCCGGCCTCGTTTCCCGCGCCGATCCTGATCGTGCAGCACATGCCGCCCAAGTTTACGCATTCCCTTGCGCAGCGTCTCGATTCGTGCTCGGCGATCGAAGTGCGCGAGGCCGCGGACGGCGACCGGGTGCTGCCCGGACAAGCTTACCTTGCGCCGGGGGGCAAACATCTGAAGCTCATCAGAGACGCCGGCGGCGGCTACAAGATCGGACTTACCGAAGAAGACCCGGTCAGCGGCCATCGCCCCTCGGTCGACGTCATGTTCGGTTCGCTGGTCGGACGAAGCGAGCTGCGGCGCCACGCGGTCCTCATGACAGGAATGGGAAGCGACGGGGCCAGGGCCATGAAGACGCTGCGCGAGGACGGGGCGGCAACGCTGATCGCCGAAGCGGAAGAAACTTGCGTCGTGTACGGCATGCCCCGTTCGGCGATGGAAAACGGCGCGGCGCAAACGGCTCTGCCGCTGCAGCGTATCGCCCCCGAGTTGGTCAAAGCGGTTGAAAAGCCAAAAGCGAAACAGCTTTAAAGCAGTTGTGCCATTCAGGAGGTGACGCCCAGTGGAAATGAATCAGTACTTGTCCATTTTTATCGACGAAGCGAACGAGCATCTGCAGTCGCTTAACGAAAACATGCTGCGTCTCGAGCAGCAGCCCGAGGATATCAGCATCGTTCAGATTATCTTCCGATCTGCCCATACGCTTAAGGGCATGTCGGCTTCGATGGGCTTCGAGGATCTCGCCTCGCTGACGCACGAGATGGAGAACGTGCTCGACTTGGTGCGCAACGACAAGCTGAAAATGAACGGACACATTTTCGATACGCTTTTCAAGTGCCTGGATTCGCTTGAAGGCATGGTGCAGGATGTCGTCGGCGGGGGCAGCGGCAGCGCGGACGTCAAGGAGCTCGTGGCGCAGCTCAAGCAGATCGTAAAAGGCGAGCCCGCCGCGCCCGCGGCAGCAGCAGGCCAGGCGGCTGCCGCAGGCGGCGCTTCCGAGCTTGCGATGGTGGCTACGCATCTTCTGCTCGACCAATTCCAGCTGTCGGTGCTCAGGCAGTCGATCGAAAACGGAAGTCCAGCTTTTCATATCGAGGTTACCATTCGCGAGGATTGCCTGCTTAAAGGCGTGCGCGCCTACATGGTATTCGATGCGCTAGAGCGCAATGGAGAGCTCGTCAAGTCGCATCCGTCGGTACAGGATATCGAGCAGGAGCAATTCGGCCATCAGTTTTCCGTTTATTACATCTCCCGTATTCCGCAAAAGGAACTGCAGGACACGCTCGACAAAATCTCCGAGCTCGATTCGGTCAGTATCATTCCGCTCGATCTCGAGAGCTTAAGCGAGCTTGACGAGACGCGGAGCGCGGAGCAGCAAATCCAGGAGGCCGCGCAGCAAGCGGCCGCGACGGCGACGGCGACCCCGCCTCCTGCGGCGACTGGGGCAGCCAAGCCGGCCGCCCCCGAAGCGCCCGCGAGGGCGCCGGCAGCGGCGCCTGTCGCGAATAAGACGATCCGCGTCGATATCGAACGGCTCGACTCGCTGATGAACCTGTTCAGCGAGCTGCTGATCGACCGCGTCAGGCTCGAGCAGCTTGCCAGCGAGGTGCGGCGTAACGACCTGACCGAGACGGTCGAGCATATGGCGCGCGTTAGCAGCGACCTCCAAAATATCGTCCTGAAGCTGCGGATGGTTCCGGTGGATAGCGTGTTCAACCGTTTCCCGCGGATGGTGCGGGATTTGGCCAAGTCGCTCGGCAAAAAGCTTGACCTGGTCATCACGGGCGCAGAGACGGAGCTGGACCGGACGGTCATCGACGAGATCGGAGACCCGCTCGTGCATCTGATCCGCAACTCCGTCGACCACGGCGTCGAGACGATCGAAGGCCGGATCGAGGCAGGCAAATCCGAGACGGGCGTCGTCAACCTGAGGGCGTTTCACAGCGGCAACCATGTCTTCATCGAGATCGAGGACGACGGGCGCGGCATCAACCAGCCGAAGGTACTCGACATCGCCGTCAAAAAGGGCATTGTCTCTCCGGATGAAGCCAAAAAGCTGAGCGACGACGAGATCAATATGCTTCTCTTCGCACCGGGCTTCAGCACGGCGGACAAGATTTCGGACATATCCGGACGCGGCGTCGGCCTCGACGTGGTCAGATCGAAGATCGAATCGCTCGGCGGCGTCGTATCGGTCACCTCCAAGGCAGGGCAAGGATCGAAGTGGTCGATTCAGCTGCCGCTCACGCTGTCGATCATTACGGCCATGCTGGTCAAGCTCGGCTCGGAGAAGTTCGCGGTTCCGCTTACCTCCATCGTCGAGACGGGCATCGTGCAGCGCAGCGCGATACGAGATCTGCACGGCGCGAAGGTCATCGAATACCGCAAGTCGATCATACCGGTGTTATCCCTGGCGGCGGTGCTGGACTCGCCGGATTACTCCGAGGAAAACGAGCAGGAGACGGAGATGCTCGTCATCCGCAAGGGCGAGAAGCTTGCCGCCGTACTGGTGGACGAGCTGATCGGACAAAGCGAGATCGTGCTGAAAACGCTCGGCAAGTATCTGACGAACCTGGACGTCATCTCCGGAGCGACGATTTTGGGCGACGGGCAAGTCGCGCTGATCGTAGATCCGAACGCGCTCATCAAATAATCGTTCCTATCCGAGGAGGATGCTGTCATGGCAGAAGATTTTAAGGTTATCGTTTTTACGCTCGCTCACGAGGAATACGGCATCGAGGTTGACAAAGTGCGGACGATCGAACGCATGACGCCGGTTACGCGCGTGCCGAAGACGCCGGTTTTCGTTAAAGGCGTCATCAATCTGCGCGGCGTCGTCGTGCCGGTCATCGACCTGCGCAGCCGATTCGGACTTCCCGAATCCGAACCGACGGAAAACTCGCGGATCATCATCGTCGCGGCGAACGAGCTTGAAGTCGGATTTATCGTCGATTCGGCGAACGACGTTATCGACCTGAATACGGACATGGTCGAGAACCCGCCTGAAGTCGTCGGCGGCATCAAGGCCAAATACCTGAGCGGCGTGGCAAAGTTCGGCGAAAACCGATTGCTTATTCTTCTGAATCTGTCCGAAGTCCTCAACCGGTCGGAGATCATCCAGCTCGAACAGTTCGGAGCTTAACGGCATGGAACTGTTCAGCCATAACGCCGAATTCAAAATGGACGTGCTTCGCGAAGTCGGCAACATCGGGGCGGGACATGCGGCTACGGCGCTCTCCCGTCTGCTCGACAAGCCGATCGACATGGCCGTCCCCAAAGTAAGCTTTATTCCCTTCGAGGATATCGCCGACCGCGTCGGCGGCGCCGAAGAGGTCGTGGTCGCCATCTTCCTTCGCGTGGAAGGCGAGGCGCCGGGCAATATGTTTTTTCTGATGAGCCAGAATCAGGCGCGCTTGCTGCTGCAAGGCCTGTTACACTTCGAGCTCTCGGAAGGTCCCGATTATACGGAGATGGAGATGTCGGCCCTCAGCGAGATCGGCAATATCCTGGCCGGCTCGTATCTGTCGTCTCTCGCCGATCTGACGGGCTTGCCCTTGTCGCCGACGGTGCCTGCGATCGCCGTCGATATGGCCGGCGCGATCCTGAGCTATGGGTTGGTTCAATTCGGCACGATGGGCGACGAAGCGCTGCTTATCGATACGACATTTTTGGAGGACGACCGTCGGGCGGAGGGGCATTTTTTCTTTATTCCCGATCCAGAGTCGTTCGAGCGCTTGTTCCGCGCGCTAGGAGTGCCTATCTAATGAAAGAAGTCATCATCGTGAAAATCGGAATGGCGGACTTGAACGTCGCCTCGGGCGGAGACTCGCTCAAGACGACAGGCCTGGGCTCCTGCGTCGGACTGACGCTTCACGACGCGAATCTCGGCATAGCCGGCATGGCGCACATCATGCTTCCGAGCTCGGATATCGCGCGGGAAGGACAGCTCAATGTCGCGAAGTACGCGGATACGGCCATTCCCGAGCTGTTGTCCAGGCTGAAGGCCGGCGGCGCCAAC
Source organism: Cohnella sp. GCM10012308 (assembly GCF_042649185.1). Lineage (NCBI taxonomy): Bacteria > Bacillati > Bacillota > Bacilli > Caryophanales > Paenibacillaceae > Cohnella > Cohnella sp. GCM10012308. The sequence continues at coordinate 160,573 of NZ_JBHRYU010000001.1, read as the reverse complement.
ATGAGGCGCCTTGTCGCGAAGCTCGCGGGCGGCGCTCAGATGTTCGCATTCGCGAGCGGCAGCGACAGCATGCGCATCGGTCCCCGCAACGTGGAGTCCACGAAGCTGGCCCTCGCCTCGTACGATATTCCCGTTATCGCCGAGGATACGGGAGGCAATTTCGGGAGGACGATCGAATTCAGCAGCGCGAGCGGAATTTTAACGATCCGAAGCGTGCAGAACGGGGTAAAGGAGATTTGAAATGAGCGTGCCATGGCGATGGAATTTAGGGTTCGCGTTTTTCGGGGCCGTTTTGATATTCTTGATCTCCTCGTCCAGCAATCCGCCGCTCACTTCGCTTGTGCGAGGCTTGTACGGATTTCTAGCTTTTGGCTTGCTCGGCCTGTTCGTCCGCCTCGTCCTGCAGCAGCTGCTGCAGCCCGCCAAAACGCTTGGCGGTGACAAGGAGCGGGAAGAAGAAGAGCGAGGAATCGTTCTGGACATGACGACGCCGGCCGAAGACGACGAATCGCTTTCCCGCCTGATGCGGGAACAATGGACGGGCAATGAAGAGCAGCAATCCGCCAGCTTCGAGCCGCTGAAGCCCCCAAGACTCGTCTCGATCGACGAGTCGAATCCGGAACAAGTCGCACAGGCGATCCGGCGCCTGAACGACGATTAAGGAAGGTGATGCAGCGATGGCAGAACCCAAGAGTTCCAAGCTGTCCCATTACGACCTGTGGTGCCGCTGGAAGGAAGAAGGCGACACCGAAGCTAAAAAGGGCTTGATCGAAAAGTACATTCCGCTCGTCGATTACGTATCCAGCCGCATGGCTGCGGGATTGCCCAAAAACGTATCCAAGGACGATCTGGTCAGCAACGGGTCCATGGGCCTGATCGACGCTATCGAAAAATTCGATCATCTGCGGGGGCTGCAGTTCGAGACCTATGCCTCTTGGCGAATTCGCGGATCGATCATCGACGGGCTGCGCCAGGGCGACTGGGTGCCGCGGTCCGTTCGGGACAAAGCGAAAAAAATGGAAGATGCATACGCCGTCCTCGAGCAGCGCAATTTACGCTCCGCCACAGACGAGGAAATATGCAGCTACTTAAATATAACGGACAGGGAATTCCAGCAGATGCTTCAGGAGGTTGCGGTCGCAACGGTCGGTTCGCTAGAAGAGCCTATCCGCGAGGAAGATGCCGAGACGCGGATGTCGCTGCTCGTGGACGACAAGGCCCAGAGCCCGGAATCGAAGGTGCACGAGACATATCTCAGAGACTCTCTTGCGTCCGGCATCGACAAGCTCACGCCGAAGGAGCGCACGGTCGTGTCTCTGTTCTACTACGAGGATCTGTCGCTCAGCGAGATTGCCGAAGTGATGTCGTTGTCGCCGTCCCGCATTTCCCAGCTTCATTCCAAAGCGATTCTGCGGCTGCGCGGCGCGCTCGGCAAGCATAAGGACCAGCTGCTTCAAAAATAAAACGGGAAAGGGGGATTTATAATGAAAGGGGAAGAGGCGTTCGCGATCGACCAGGTCTATCAGGTTAAAATATCGGAAGACCGCATGGCGGCTCAGCTACTGATCAAGCCGACCGAGGACGCGAAAAGCGTGAACGTCTGGCAGCTCGAGGCGCTGCTCGCGTCCGCAGGCGTTCGATACGGCATTCGGCAAGACTTGTTGATTCAGATCGCCGACAATCCGAAAGCGTTTTTTTACAACGATAACGTCGTGGCTTCCGGCTTGCAGCCGGTCCAGGGCGTCAACGGTTATGTCAAAGTATTGTTCGAGGACCAGGGCCAGGCGAAAAGGCCGGCCGAGCGCGAGGACGGCAGCGTCGATTACAGAGAGATGAGGCAGCTGCCCAACGTCAAAACGGGCCAACTGATCGCAACGCGGGTGCCCCCGCTTCCCGGAACGGAGGGCATTGCGGTAACGGGCGACGCCGTCATGCCCAAAGAGGGCAAAGAAGCGAGCTTCAAGGTCGGCAAAAACGTCGTCGTCAATCCGGACAAGACGGCCATGTATGCCGCGATGGACGGACTCGTCACATGGACGGACAAAGACAAGCTGAATGTCTTTCCCGTCTACGAGGTTAACGGAGATATCGATTACCATACGGGCAACATCGATTTTGTGGGCACTGTCGTCATTCGCGGCAACGTGCTGACGGGCTTCCGCGTACGCGCCTCCGGCGACATCCGGGTCACCGGCGGCGTTGAGGGAGCGGAGCTGGAATCGGACGGCTCGATCGAGATCTCGGGCGGCATTATCGGCTCGGGCAAGGGTCACGTCAAGGCGGGCGTCGACGTGAAGTGCTCGTTCGTACAGGAAAGCAACGTGTCGGCGGGCCAGGACATCCTGGTGTCGCAGAGCATCATGCATTCGAACATCCGGGCGGCCAGGAGCATTCGCTGCGAAGGCGCCAAAGGCTTGGTCGTGGGCGGCTTGATGCAAGCCGGCGATCTGGTCGTGGCTCGCACGATCGGCAATTCGATGTCCACGGTCACCTCCATCGAGGTCGGTTTGAAGCCTGAGCTGCGGCAAGAACTCGGAGAGCTTCGCCAGCAAGTGCGCCAATTGTCCGAAAGTCTGGACAAGACGGAAAAAGCGCTTGTGCTGCTCGATCAGCTGGCGGCTGCCGGGCAGTTATCGGCGGATCGGCTGGCGATGCGGATCAAGCTCAATTCGACGCGCAGGCAGGTGACCGAGGAGCTCAAGACGGCCAAAGCGAACATTCTAGAGATCGAACGCTCGCTTGAGGACACGGATCAGGCGAGGGTCAACGTACTACATACGGTATACGGCGGCACGAAAATCGTCATCGGCCGTTACACGCGCTTCGTCAAGGACAGCGCCAAGCGGGTGACTTTCCGCTACGCCGAAGGCGAGATTGCGATGGCGACGCTTTTATAACGCGACAGGAGGCGAACGGCCGTGAGCTACAAGCCGATCGACGTGCAAACCTCGATTCCCCGTTCCATCGAACTGACGCCGCTGCAGGCTGCCCAGCAGCTTCGCCAGTCTACCGACCAGGCCGCGCTTGGCGTTCAGGCCCAGAAGCTGGCCGAGCGCGATGCCAAGAGGAATGCCAAGTCGGAAGGCACCGGGCACAAATCGATCTCGGAAGACGACGATCCCAAGGAAAGCCGTCAAAAGAGACCTTTCGCGAAAAAAAAGCGGTCGGACGAGAACGAGAACGAACAAACGGAGACGCATGCGGCCGAACATCCCTATAAAGGACATCATATCGACCTGTCGCTATAGCATCGGGAAGGTGAGAGTGCATTGGACATGGAGCCGTGGGTTACGCTCGTAATCGCCGGGGCTGCAATTGCGGGTTACGGCTGGCTGAAGCCTGAACCTAAGGCGCAGTCGGCCGCAATCGTAAATGAAGAAGCGTATGACAGGCTGCTCGAGGACCTGGAGACGGAAAATAAAGAGCTCGTGGACGCCGTCGCGGCTTTCAAACGGGAGCAGGACGACACGGTGAGCCGTCTTGGCCGGCGCATTCGGGATCTGGAGCTTCAGATGGAGGAATCTGCCGCTTACCGGAAATCGGACGCTTACGGTCGCGAGGAGCCGGCTGCGGCGAGCGAGCACGTTCGATTGCCGGCGCAGCCGCCGGCCGCTGCAGAAGCCCGATCCGAAAGGTTATCGGCAGCATACATCAAGGAAGCCGGGAGCAGTCCGCGTCAAGACGAGGCGATCGACATGGCCGCAACAACTGCAGCGGATATTGCCAGTGGTCCTGCGGACAGGCCGCCAGCGATCCGCGAGCGCTATGCAGAACTGCTGGAGCTATACGAGCGGGGGCGCTCGGTAGAGCAGGTAGCCAAGGCGATGAACATGAATAAAGGCGAAGTGCAGCTTGTTTTGCAGCTCGCCAAGCGGGAGGTGAACCGGCCATGAACAAGCGCCGCGCGCTGCTGGTCGGCTTCGGCGTCGGGCTGATGGCCGGCGCCGCCCTGCTCCAGCTCATGACCTACGGTCAGGGGCTTAGTTCCGGCGCTGCGCTGCCGGAGCCGCTTACGGTCGTCCAGCTTCAGGAACAAGCCGAGGGAAACGGCTACGGCATGTACAAGCTAAGCGAGCCGATGTATACGCAGGCGCAGCTGGATGCGGCCGCTGCCAAGGCTAAGGAGGACGCGCTTGCGGTTAAGGGGAGTAAGCCGGGACAAGCTGACGGCGGGACGGCGGCGCCGGCGGGCACGCCCGCTCCCACAACTACCCCCGTGCCCTCGAGTTCTCCTGCGCCAAGCGCCTCGGCAACCAAGGCGGCGGGATCCGGCCCAGAGACGCGTCTTGGTTTGTATGTCGCGGCCGGGGACTCGCTCGACAAAGTCGCGACCGGCTTGAAGGCGCTCGGCGTCATTCGGGACAAGACGGCTTTCGTCAAGGCTGCCAAGCCTTATAGCGGCAAAATGCGAGTCGGACTCAGCGTATTCGAAGGCGAAATAACGTACGACGGGATTATCGCGGAGCTGCTTCGCGACAAAAATAAATAATACGGCCGGTCATCGTCCTCAAGGCGGCCTCCGAACGGATGCCCGGCTTGTGTTGCAAGCCGGGCATCCATATGTTATATTGTTAAACGGTGTGAAAAAACGCACGCCGTTCAATTCCGTCAGCGGTGCTTCGCATAAGCGAAGTTCTGACGGGAAGCGCGAACCGGCGGAGGAGATTCACGATCCAAAACCATACGGAGGTGCAAGTTAAAATGGCAGTTATTTCGATGAAGCAGCTTCTCGAAGCTGGCGTACACTTCGGTCACCAAACGCGTCGCTGGAACCCGAAGATGGACAAGTACATCTTTACCGAACGGAACGGCATCTACATCATCGACCTGCAAAAAACGGTCAAGAAAGTCGACGAAGCGTACAACTTCGTTCGCCAGCTCGGCGAGCAAGGCGGCACGATGCTGTTCGTCGGCACGAAGAAGCAAGCGCAAGATTCCGTGAAGGAAGAAGCGGAGCGCAGCGGCCAATTCTATATCAACCAACGTTGGCTCGGCGGCACGCTGACCAACTTCTCCACGATTCAAAAGCGTACGGATCGTCTGCACCAGCTCGACAAGTGGGAGCAGGACGGCACGTTCGAAGTGTTGCCTAAGAAGGAAGTTATCATCCTTCGCAAGGAAAAAGAGCGTCTCGAGAAGTTCCTCGGCGGCATCAAGCATATGCGCAGACTGCCTGACGCGCTGTTCATCATCGATCCGCGCAAAGAACGCATCGCCGTCGCCGAAGCCCGCAAGCTGGGTATCCCGATCGTCGGCATCGTCGACACGAACTGCGATCCGGACGAGATCGACTACGTCATTCCGGGCAACGACGACGCGATCCGCGCCGTTAAGCTGCTGACGAGCAAGATGGCCGATGCCATCGTCGAATCCCGCCAAGGCGAAGAAACGACCGCCTAAGTATCCGGTTCTTACAGCATTGCGAGGTCAAGGGTGGTCAGAAGAGAACCTTCTCACCGCCCTTTTTTTGAAAACATAAACCAATCGATAGCCGTCCGCGCGAGTTGCGTCCGGCGGCCACATACCAGGAGGGAATCCCATGGCAGTTAACGCAGCAGACGTAAAAGCGCTCCGCGAAAGAACGGGAGCAGGCATGTTGGATTGCAAAAAGGCGCTCGAGGAAGCCGGCGGCGACATCGCCAAAGCAGCCGACCTGCTTCGCGAGAAGGGACTTGCAGCAGCAGCCAAGAAGGGCGACCGCATCGCTACCGAAGGCCGCGTAGAATCTTACATCCACGGCGCAGGCCGCATCGGCGTACTTGTCGAAGTCAACTGCGAGACCGACTTCGTCGCCATGACGGATCAATTCAAGGAACTGGTACGCGACATTGCGATGCATATCGCGGCAGCCAACCCGCTGGTCGTTCGCCGCGAAGAAGTGCAACAAGCCGACCTGGACAAGGAAGCCGAGATTCTTCGCAACCAGGCGCTGAACGAAGGCAAGCCGGAGAAAATCGTCGAAAAGATCGTCGAAGGCCGCCTGAACAAGTACTACGAAGAAAACGTGCTGCTCGAGCAATCGTTCGTCAAGGATCCGGACAAGACGATCCAAACGCTGCTCAACGAGAAGATCTCCACGATCGGAGAGCAAATCTCCATCCGTCGCTTCGTTCGTTTCGAACTCGGCGAAGGTCTCGAAAAGAAGCAAGATAACTTCGTCGAAGAAGTTATGGCGCAAGTCAAAGTTTAATCGGAATGCCAGGGGGGACACGCGGTGTTCCCTTTTTTAAAGAGCGCTTATCCGTTCAGTAATGCCGGGAAGGGTGCTTCCCGCACAGAAATCGACCAGGTGGAGGTACTAACGTTGAATCGACCCGTCTACAAACGCGTGGTGTTGAAGGTAAGCGGAGAGTCGTTGTCGGGATCGACCGGTTACGGGATCGACGCGACGACGATCATCTCGATCGCCGAACAAATCAAAGAAGTCGTAGCGCTCGGCGTAGAAGTCGCCATCGTATGCGGAGGCGGCAACATCTGGCGCGGCATCTCCGGCAGCCAGAAGGGCATTGACCGCGCGACGGCCGACTACATGGGGATGCTGGCGACGGTGATGAATTCGCTTGCCTTGCAGGACGCGCTGGAACAGATCGATGTGCCGACTCGCGTACAATCCTCCATTGCCATGCAGCAAATCGCAGAGCCGTACATTCGCCGCCGGGCGATTCGCCACCTCGAAAAGGGACGCGTCGTCATTTTCGCCTCGGGAACGGGCAATCCGTTTTTCTCGACCGATACGACGGCCGCGCTGCGGGCTGCCGAGATCGAAGCCGAAGTCATCCTGATGGCCAAGAACAAGGTCGACGGCGTATACAGCGCCGATCCGTTCAAGGATCCGACGGCGGAAAAGTACGAGCAGCTGACGTATCTCGACGTACTTAACAAAAATCTGGGCGTCATGGATTCGACGGCGTCCTCGCTGTGCATGGACAATAATATCCCGCTTCTCGTCTTCGCCATTACCGAGCCGGGCAACATCAAGCGCGCGGTGCTGGGCGAGAAAATCGGAACAATCGTCAAGGGGAGCGTGAATTAAGTGCCTCAAACGATCAAGAAAAATGCAGAAGAACGAATGGACAAAGCGCTGGCCGCACTGCGCCGCGACTTGTCTACGCTGCGTGCCGGACGCGCATCAGGCGCGATGCTCGACCGCGTCCAAGCCGAATATTACGGCGCGCTTACGCCGGTCAACCAGCTCGGCACGATTAACACGCCGGATTCCCGCACGCTGATCATTCAGCCTTGGGACAAATCGGCGTTGGCCGCGATCGAAAAAGCGATCTTGAAGTCCGACATCGGCCTGACTCCAGCGAACGACGGCACGATCATCCGGCTGAATATCCCGCCGCTGACCGAAGAGCGCCGCGCCGACCTCGTCAAGTCGACCAAAAAATTCGGCGAAGAAGCGAAGGTTGCCATCCGCAACATTCGCCGCGACGCGAACGACGACATCAAGAAAAAGGAAAAAGGCGAGATTTCCGAAGACGAGTCCCGCCGCCATCAGGACGATATCCAGAAGTCGACGGATCGCTTCGTCGCCGAGGTGGACAAGATCCTGGCCGCCAAAGAAAAAGAAATCATGGAAGTTTAAGCATTCGAGCGGCCCCTCCGAAAGGTGGGGTTCGTTTGAATTTTCGGGGATCCCCGCATCGCAGTGGATCCAAGCTCCGCAACGCCCCACTCAGTGGGGTTATTTAATGGTCGCAAAACCAGGGGGAACAGCCATGAGCAATCGATTCTTAGGCGGTCTTTTCGGCAAAAAGGAGGACGGCGGGCAAGGGCGGGCAGGAGGCTCGCAGTCCCAGGCGTCCGAGGATTTGCTGAAAGAAGGCCGAATTCCCCGGCACGTGGCCATCATCATGGACGGCAACGGACGCTGGGCCAAAGCCCGCGGACTGCCGCGGGTGGCGGGACACCATAGCGGCATGAAGGCCGTCAAGCGCATTACTCAAGCCGCAGATCGACTTGGCGTAGAGTTTTTGACGATGTACGCGTTTTCTACGGAAAACTGGAAGCGGCCCAAGGCCGAGGTCGACTTTCTGATGAAGCTGCCGCAGGAGTTTCTGTCGATCGAGCTCGAAGATTTGATCCGCAACAACGTGCAAGTGAAAATGATGGGCGTGCGGGACTTGCTGCCCGACTTTACGCTTGACGCGATCGAAGAGGCGGTGCGCCGCACGGCGAACAACACGGGACTCGTCCTGAATTTCGCGCTGAACTACGGGAGCCGGATGGAGATCGTAGAGGCGGCCAGAACGATCGCGAAGCGCGCGGCTGCGGGCGAATTATCGCCGGATGAGATCGACGAGCAAACGTTCCAGCAGTCGCTTCTGAGCGGAGACCTTCCGGATCCGGATCTGCTCATCCGCACCAGCGGAGAGCTGCGTCTTAGCAATTTTATGCTGTGGCAGCTTGCCTACAGCGAATTTTGGTTTACGGACGTCTATTGGCCGGAATTTTCGGAGGCGCATCTCCATGAGGCGATTCGCGAATACCAACGGCGCGCACGCCGTTACGGAGGGATCTAAGGCGATGGGGCAACGGATCGTGACGGGCGTCGTCGCCGGCGCCGCTTTCTTAGCGTTGCTAGGACTGGGCGGATGGTATTATTCGCTCATGCTCGCGGCGCTCGCGCTTATCGGGTACCATGAATTCGTCAAGCTCAACAAGCTGCCGGCGAGCCGTCTTGACGTGCTCTGCGGCTTTGCGGCTACGCTCGTGCTTGCCCTGCCGCATTTGCCGTTCGGTTGGGCGACGCCAAGCGCGGAGGCGGTTTCCTGGGTGCTGATGTTCGTGCTGCTGTCGGCGACCGTTTTTAGCAAGAACAGAATTACGCTCGATCAATCGGCGCTGCTATTCGTCGGCGCTTTTTATATCGGACTCGGATTTCGCTACATGGCGTTGACCCGCGAGATGCCGCACGGCGTATTCTGGCCGCTGCTCGTCTTTTTTTGCATCTGGGCTTCGGACGCCGGCGCTTACTTTGTCGGCAAGGCGATCGGTCGGACGAAGCTGTGGCCGTCGATCAGTCCGAACAAGACGGTCGAAGGTGCGCTTGGCGGCTTGGTCATCGCCTTGCTTGTATCCGTCGTATTCGCCGTCGTATGGCCGGACTGGATCGATTTCGGAACGGCGCTCGCTGTCGCGCTTGCCGCCGCCGTCGCCGGTCAGCTCGGCGATTTGATTCAATCCGCTTACAAAAGGCTGCGCGGCGTGAAGGACTCGGGCAACCTGCTTCCCGGACACGGCGGCGTGCTCGACCGCACGGACAGCTGGCTGATCGTATTTCCGCTCGTTCATTTGCTTGGACTGATCTGAATGTTAAGCATGTTCGCGTGCTCCGCTCATTCTATGAACGGACAACTGTTGCAGCACAGCCATACATAACGGAGGGAACGGCTTGAGAAAAAAGGTGGCGGTGCTCGGCAGCACCGGTTCGATAGGCACCCAGACGCTGGACGTTATCTCGCGGGAACCGGACGCGTACGAGGTCGTCAGCCTGGCGGCCGGTACGAGACACGAGCAGCTGCTCGAACAAGCCCATCGCTTCAGGCCAAGGCTTGTATCGATCGGCTCGAAGGCGCTGGCCGACAAGATCAGGGGAGACCTGCCGGCCGGCACGAAGCTCGCATGGGGCGAAGAGGGTTTGATCGAAGCAGCGGCAGGCGCCGATGCGGACTATGTCGTTTGCGCGCTCCTCGGCAGTCTCGGCTTGAAGTCGACATTGGCCGCCATCGATGCCGGCGCGACGATCGGCTTGGCGAATAAGGAGACGCTGGTTACGGCCGGGCATATCGTGATGCGCAGAGCCGCCGAGCGCGGCGTACCGCTGCTTCCCATCGACAGCGAGCATTCCGCGATCTTCCAGTGTCTGAACGGCGAGGAACGCGGTACGATCCGGCGCCTCGTCATTACCGCTTCCGGCGGCAGCTTCCGCGACCGCGCCCGCAGCGAGCTCGCCGGCGTGACGGTCGAGGACGCGCTGAAGCATCCCAATTGGTCGATGGGCGCGAAGATTACGATCGATTCGGCGACGATGGCGAACAAAGGGCTCGAAGTGATCGAGGCGCACTGGCTGTTCGATCTCCCGTACGACCGGATCGACGTTATGCTGCATCCCGAGAGCATCGTGCACTCGATGGTCGAATTCGTCGACACGAGCGTCATGGCGCAGCTCGGCAACCCGGACATGCGGGTGCCGATCCAATACGCGCTCACCTACCCGGAGCGCCGTCCGTCGCCCGCGTCTCCGCTTGATCTGCTGCGCGCAGGCACGCTGCATTTTAAGGACATGGATTTTGAAAGGTACCCATGCCTTAGAATGGCTTACGAGGCGGGGAGAGCGGGAGGGACCGCCCCGACCGTATTCAACGCGGCGAACGAGGTCGCGGTGGCCCGCTTCCTGAATCGCGAGATTCCGTTTCTCGCAATCGAAGAGATTATCGCAACGGCGCTCGCCGCGCACGAGACGACAGCGGAGCCGAGCCTCGAGGAGATCGCCTTCGCGGACGGCCGGGCGCGCGACGAGGCGGCCGGGTGGCGCAAATAGCAACCGACCTTTCGCAAGACCCGTATTCTCTTGTATCGCCTCGGCGAATAATGTTAATCTAAGGACAGCCGTTAGGGCGGACGGAGGGTAACTTGCATGGAAATGGTACAGGTTGTTTTTCTAACGGTTCTCGTCTTTTTTGTGCTCGTCTCGATTCACGAGTTCGGACACTTTTATTTTGCCAAGCGGGCCGGCGTGCTGGTGCGGGAGTTTGCGATCGGGTTCGGCCCGAAGCTGTTCTCGATCAAGCGCGGAGAGAGCCGGTTCACGCTGCGGCTGCTGCCGATCGGCGGCTTCGTACGAATGGCGGGAGAAGATCCCGAGGTCGTCGAGGTGCAGGCGGGACATACGGTAGGCGTCCGGATCAAGGACGACAAGGTAACGCGGATTTATTTGGACCGGCTTGACGAGCGGACGCAAATCTTGCGCGGCGAAGTTACGGCGATCGATCTGGAGCGCCATCTATACCTGACGCTGGACGTGGACGGCGATGTGCAGCGTTATGACGTGCACCCGCAGGCGCTCATCGTCGCGAAGGGCAGAGACACGCAGATCGCGCCGCTGGACCGTCAGTTCGGCAGTGCCTCGGCAGGCAAGAAGGCGATGACGATTTTCGCCGGACCGCTGATGAACTTTATTTTGGCATTCGTATTGTTCGCAGTCTTTTTCCAATCGTACGGCGTCGCGGTAGAGCCCAATACGAAAATTTTCATCAACGAAGTGACGGCCGACGGGGCGGCAAAAGCAGCCGGCCTGCAGAAGGGCGACTTAGTCGTCTCTGTTAACGGCACCCCTGTCGAAGGGGATAGCCAAAAGCTGTCCCAGGCGATTACGGGCAGCGCCGGCAAGCCGATGGACTGGATCGTGAACCGCGACGGTCAGCAAGTGAAAATAACGGTGACGCCGAACGCGGACACAGGCAAGGTGGGCATCGTCATGGCGCCGGAGATGCGTCACCCGGCCTTCGGAGAGACCTTCTCGCTGGCCGGCCATGCGATGGTGGACAGCACGAAGAAAATTTTCGAGGGCTTCCGCAAAATTATTTTCGGCGAGGTCAAGCTTGAAGAACTCAACGGGCCGGTCGGAACGGCGCAGGTAACCGTGGAGATCGCCAAGCAAGGCGTGACGCAGCTGACCTGGTGGGGCGCGATTTTGAGCCTGTATCTCGGCATTTTTAACCTTCTGCCGATCCCGGCGCTCGACGGCAGCCGCCTGCTTTTCATCGGCATCGAGGCGATCCGGGGCCGCCCGGTCGATCCGAACCGCGAGAGCCTCGTGCACTTTATCGGCTTCGCGGCGCTGATGCTGCTCATGGTCGTCGTCACTTACAACGATATTATCAGGTTGGTCAAAGGCTGAATTTCAGACGTTTTTAAGGGTAGGGGAGCTTATGTCGAAGGATAAAGGGTTCGTAACGGAAATAACGCCGCAGGCCGAGGACTTCAGCCGCTGGTATATCGACGTCATCAAAAAAGCCGAGCTGATGGACTATTCGCCGGTACGCGGCTGTATCGTCTTCCGGCCGGAAGGCTACGAGCTGTGGGAAAATATCCAGCGCGATCTGGACCGCCGCTTCAAGGAGACGGGCCACCGCAACGCCTATTTCCCGCTGCTCATCCCGGAGAGCTTTTTCCAGAAGGAAAAAGAGCATGTCGAGGGCTTTAACCCCGAGCTGCCGATGGTGACGGAGGCCGGCGGAGAGATTCTGGAGGAGAGATTGGCCGTGCGTCCGACGTCGGAGACGATGTTCGGGCACATGTACGCCAAGTGGATCAATTCCTACCGCGATCTGCCGCTGCTCATTAACCAGTGGGCGAACGTATTCCGTTGGGAAAAGCGCACGATGCCGTTTTTGCGGACGAGCGAGTTTCTGTGGCAGGAAGGACATACGGCGCACGAGGACGAGGCGGACGCCCGCCGCGAGACGATGCAGATGCTGGACGTGTATACGGATTTCGTACAAAGCGTGCTCGCCATCCCGGTCATCAAGGGACAGAAGACGCCGTCCGAGCGCTTCGCAGGCGCCGTCGACACGTATTCCATCGAGGCGATGATGAAGGACGGCCGCGCCGTTCAGGCAGGCACCTCGCATTACCTTGGCACCAAGTTCGCCGTCGCGTTCGACATCAAGTATTTGAGCCGGGAGAACACACAGGAGTATTGCCATACGACCTCCTGGGGCGTGAGCACGCGTTTGATCGGCGCGCTGATCATGGTGCATGGCGACGACCGCGGCCTCGTATTGCCGCCTAAGGTCGCGCCGACGCAGGTGATCATGATCCCGATCGGCCCGCCCAAGACGCGCGAGACGGTCATCGCCAAAACGGACGAATTGTTCGCGCAGCTGAAGGCCGCCGGCATTCGCGTACGCGTCGACGACCGTTCCGACGTGTCGCCGGGCTGGAAGTTCAACGAATACGAAATGCGCGGCATTCCGATTCGTCTTGAGCTTGGCCCGCGCGATCTGGAGAACGGCGTCTGCGTGCTCGTGTCCCGCGTGACGGGCGAGAAAAAGCAGGTGCCGCTCGACAATCTGGCGGCATCCGTAGCGGAGATGCTCGAGGACGTGCACGTACAGATGTACGATCGCGCGCTTGAATTCCGCGAGTCGCACCTGTTCGATGTCGAGACGCTTGACCAGCTCAAGGCCGCTTTCGAAGAGAAGCGCGGCTTCGCATACGCCGGCTGGTGCGGCGACGACGCTTGCGAGAGCAAGGTGAAGGAAGAGACCGGCGCGACGAGCCGCAACATTCCGTTCGAGCCGCAGACGACCAAGAGCGTTTGCCTTTGCTGCGGCAAGCCTGCCGCGCATACGGTCGTCTTTGCCAGAGCGTATTAAAAATAACCGTGTAAACCAAGGACTCCCGACAGCGCCGGCTTCGGGGGTCTTTTTCACAGGAGGAAACCGCATGCAGATCAAGATCGGCGTCGTAGGGACTGAGGCCGTCGTCTCACGCGTATTAAGAGTTTTGAATGCGTTCCCATCGTTCGAGCCCGTCGTTCGCATTGCCGAAGAGGAGCGGGAGGCGACCGACATCGCAGCAGCGCTTGAGAACGAAGTGGAAGCATTGCTGCTCTCGGGCCCGGCGTCTACGCGCCTGCTTAAGGAAAAAAGACCTGGAACCGTGCCGGTGCATCATGTGCCGCTAACCGGGGCCGGCTTGTACAAAGCGCTGTTCGAAGCGGAGCGATCCGGGCGGCTCGGTCCGGAGGCGGTCTTGTCCGTGGATTCGCTCACCAAGACGATGGTCATGCGCACGCTTCGTGACTTGGCGCTCGAAGAGCTGACGGTAGCCGTTTATGACGGTCCGTCCTACGCTACGCCGGACAAGCTCGTCGCGCACCATCGCAAAGTCGCCGCCGCGCATGCCGGCGTGTTCGCCTTTACCGGCGTGGAGCGGGTCGCCGAAGAGCTGTCGCGGCTGAACGTTCCGCATGCGCGATTGCTGCCGTCGGACGAAGACATCATCGTTACGCTGGAACGCGCGCTGCTGTCGACGGAGTCGCGCAAAGGCAAGGAGTCGCAGATCGTCGTCGGCATGGTGACGGTCGACGAATTCGGCAAGCTCGTGCAGCGGAGCGCGAGCGAGCACGAGATCCAGAAGCTCAAGCTGGACATTCACCGGATGGTGCTCGACTACGTCGAATCGCTTGACGGTTATCTGACGCCCGTCGGCGGAGACGAATATTTGTTTTTTACGACGCGGGGCATTTTCGAACGGGAGACGGGCGGCTACAAGACGATCCCGCTCGCCAAGGATGCCAATCTGTCCTACGGCCTCTCGCTCAGCATCGGCATCGGCTTCGGCGCGACCGCCAGCGAGGCCGGATCGAACGCGCGGAGCGCGCTTCGCAAGTCGGTCGCCGCAGGAGGCAACGCCTGTTTTATCGTGCGCGAGGATCGTACCTTGATCGGACCGCTGGAGATGGCGGACCCGGTATCGTCGATTACGGCGCCGCTCGATGCCGAGCTTCTGCGGCGCGCGGAGGATGCCGGGATGACGGGCGCTTATTTGAGCAAGCTGCTCGCCTATATGTCCAGGCACGGCAAATACGATTATCAGGTGCACGAACTCGCGGCCATGCTTAATGTGACGGTGCGCAGCGCGCATCGGCTGCTGCTGCAGTGGGCCGATGCGGGACTCGTCGGCGTTGCCGGCATGGAAAAAATGCCGAAGGGTCGGCCTCGCCAGGTGTATCGTTTCTCCTTTTTGGCGGATCACTATTTATGAATGGACTTGGTCTGCTCCGGCACGCAGATCGTTCTATGCTAATTTAAAGACGATAAATAGACCTGTCTTTATATAGCGAGGACACGTATGATGGGATCAGGTACAAGTCGAGAGGAGACTGGTCTCATGTATACGATAGAGCAATTGGAAGCAAAGCTAGCTGAACCGTCGGAGGCGCTGATCAAGCAGCTGTCGGCGATCGACGGGGACATCGTGGTGCTCGGCGTCGGCGGAAAAATGGGGCCCAGCCTGGCAAGGCTGGCGGCCAATGCCGTACGCGCAGGGGGACTTAACAAGCGCGTCATCGGCGTATCGCGCTTCAGCAGCAGCGAGACGCGCGAAGAGCTGGAATCCGCCGGCGTCGAGACGATTTCTTGCGAGCTGCTGGACGACGAGGCGCTGAAGGCGCTGCCGAACGCCGCGAACGTCATCTACATGGCGGGCAACAAGTTCGGCACGACGGGCCGCGAGCATTTCACTTGGGCGATGAACGCGTATTTGCCCGGACGGGTAGCCGATAAATACAAGGATTCTCGAATCGTCGTCTTCTCCTCGGGCAACATTTATCCGTTCATGCCGGTCGGCGGCGGCGGCGCGGACGAATCCGTCGCGCCCGAACCGCTGGGCGAATATGCGCAATCGACGCTGGGCAGAGAGCGGATCTTCGAATATCATTCGCACAAAAACGGCACGCCGATGACGATGTTCAGACTGAATTATGCGATCGACCTCCGTTACGGCGTATTGCTGGAGCTGGCGCGGGCGATCCGCGAAGAGCGTCCGATCGATCTGACGACCGGCTATGCCAACGTCATCTGGCAGGGCGACGCCAACGCGATGGCGCTGCAAAGCCTTGCGATCGCTTCGAGTCCTCCGGCGCTCCTGAACGTGACCGGACCGGAGACGATGTCCATTCGGTGGGCGGCGGGCCAGCTGTCCAAGCGGCTCGGCAAGGAAGCGACCTTCGAAGGCAAGGAATCCGAGACCGCGCTGCTGAACAACGCGTCGAAGTCCCATCAGCTGTTCGGCTATCCGGGCGTATCGCTGCTCCAGATGATCGATTGGACGGCGGAATGGGTGCTGCAAGGCGGCGCGACGTGGAACAAGCCGACCCACTTCCAGGAACGAAAGGGGAAATTCTGATGGCGACCGCCTATTTGCCGGACGCGCTGAACGCGGCGCTGCACGACGGCCTTGTTATCCCGGCTCACCCGCTTGCGCTCAATGCGGACCGCAAGCTTGACGAGCGGCGGCAGCGGGCGCTGACCCGATATTACGTCGCTTCGGGTGCGGGCGGCGTTGCCGTCGGCGTCCATTCCACGCAATTCGAGATACGCGATCCGGAGCACGATCTGTACGAGACCGTGCTGCGCATGGCCGCCGAGGAGGTCGACAAGGCTGCGCCTTCCCGTCCGTTTATCAAGGTAGCGGGCGTTTGCGGACCGGCCGAGCAAGCGCTGGACGAGACGGAGATCGCGCTCAAGCTGGGTTACGACGCGGTGCTGCTCAGCATGGGCGGACTCGGACAGCTGTCCGAGGAAGAACTGCTCGAGCGGACGCGGCAGGTCGCCGCAGTCATGCCGGTCATCGGCTTTTACCTGCAGCCTTCGGTTGGAGGCAGGATTTTCACCTACGATTTCTGGCGGGCTTTCGCCGACATTCCGAACGTCGTGGCGATCAAGATGGCGCCGTTCAACCGCTACCAGACACTTGACGTGGCGCGCGCCGTGTGCCATTCGATCCGCAAGGACGAGATCGCTCTCTACACCGGCAACGACGACAACATCGTCGCGGACCTGTTCACGACCTTCCGCTTTACGATTGACGGCCAAACGGTAGAAAAGCAAGTCGTCGGCGGTCTGCTGGGCCACTGGGCGGTATGGACGCAGAAGGCGGTGACGCTTCTCGAAGAGATCAAGACGGCCAGACGGGAGCCGTCGATCGCGAAGGAATGGCTGGTCCGCAACATCCAGGTGACCGATTCCAATGCCGCTTTCTTCGATCCATCGCACCAGTTCGCAGGCTGCATCCCGGGCATCCATGAAGTGCTGCGCCGCCAAGGCTTGCTGGAGGGAACATGGTGTCTCAATCCCCACGAAGAGCTGTCCCCGGGCCAAGCGGAGGAGATCGACCGCGTTTACGCCCAGTATCCGGACTTGAACGACGATGCCTTCGTCGCGTCTCATCTTGAGAAATGGCTTCAGGAACGTTAAACGTCCGATCGAAAAAGCGAAGGGAGAGGGGCGGACATGCGATTTAAAGACGTATTTTCGATTATGGGTCCGAGCATGATCGGCCCTTCGAGCTCGCATACGGCAGGCGCCGCAAGGCTTGGGCTGACGGCGCGGCAGGCGCTGGGCGGTCAGCCGGACGAAGCGGACGTCATCTTTTCGGGTTCGTTCGCGGAAACGTACATGGGCCACGGCACCGACCTTGCCGTGACGGCCGGACTGCTCGGCTGCGCGCCGGACGACGAGCGGATCCGGGATTCGATCGCGCTGGCCAAAGCGTCCGGCATGCAGCTGCGATTCGGCACGGAGCTAAGACCCGGCGGGCATCCCAATACGGTCAGGTTCGCGCTCCGCAAGGGCGAACGAGACTTGACTATGATCGGATGCTCGATCGGCGGGGGCAACGTCGAGATCGTCGGCGTAGACGGGTTCGACGTCAAATTCGGAGCGGATTGTCCGACGCTGCTTATCAATCATCAGGACATGGCGGGGACCGTCGCCGCGATGGCGATAATCGTCGGGCGAGCGAACCTGAATATCCGGGCGATGGACGTCGACCGTCAGAGCAGAAGCGGCCGCGCCCTCACCGTGATGGAGATGGACCAGGCGGTGCCGGACGAAGTGAGGCGCGAGCTTCAGGCGCTCCCGCAAGTCGAGCGGGTTCGCCTCGTCGACCTGAACCAGGAGGAGGGGCAACAATGAGATTCGCCACGCTTGCGGAACTGTCGGCGCAATGCCGGGCAGCGGATATGACGATCGGCCGCTATATGATCGGGGAACAAGTCAGAGAATCGGATCAAACGGAAGAAACGGTCGTAAGTCAGATGGCCAGCTATTATCAAATCATGAAGGAAGCGGTCCGCAAGGGCACGACGGAGGAGACAAAGTCGCGCAGCGGGCTTACGGGCGGAGACGCGAAGCGGGTGATGGAATACCGGGCCCTCGGCGGGACGGCGCTCGGCGGCGAAGCCAGCGCGGCGCTGGCCTATGCGCTCGGGGTGTCCGAGGTCAACGCCTCGATGGGCCGCATCATCGCTACGCCGACCGCGGGCTCGTGCGGGATCATTCCGGGCGTATTCGTGAGCACGCAGGAGCGATTCGGCTGGACCGACGACAAGATGGTCGAAGCGTTGTTCGCGGCAGGCGCCATCGGTTATGTCATCGCCAACCAGTCGTTCATTTCCGGCGCGGAGGGCGGCTGTCAGGCGGAAGTCGGATCGGCAGTCGGCATGGCGGCCGGCGCGTTGACGGAACTGCGCGGCGGCACGCCGGAGCAGGCCGTCCATGCGGTCGGACTCGCGCTCAAAAATTCGCTCGGCCTGATCTGCGATCCCGTCGGCGGACTCGTCGAGATCCCCTGTATCGTACGCAACGGCTTCGGCGCGGTGACCGCGCTCGCCGCGGCCGATATGGCGCTGGCCGGCGTCCGCAGCGTCATTCCGTCGGACGAAGTCATCGGCGTCATGAAGGATATCGGGGCAGCCATGCCCGAAGCGCACCGAGAGACGGCGAAGGGCGGCCTCGCCCAGACGCCTACGGGCAAAGCGATTCTGAGCGACCTGCGCAAGAAAGGCGGGCGTTCATGAGCGCGGTCGCCGCATGGAAGGACCAAGCGGCGCTGCTCGCAGACGAGCTGACCGCCGTCCGCCGGCAGCTGCACCGGTTTCCGGAGCTTAGCTTCGAGGAGCGCGAAACGGCGGCTCTCGTCGCGCAGCGGCTGAACCGGCTCGGCTTGTCATGCCGCACGGGATTCGGCGGTCACGGCGTCGTGGCCGACATCGTCGGCGACGCCGCGGGACCGGTCGTCGCGCTCCGCGCCGACATGGACGCGCTCCCGATCGCCG
Source organism: Cohnella sp. GCM10012308 (assembly GCF_042649185.1). NCBI lineage: Bacteria > Bacillati > Bacillota > Bacilli > Caryophanales > Paenibacillaceae > Cohnella > Cohnella sp. GCM10012308. Next base: position 141,720 of record NZ_JBHRYU010000001.1, on the reverse strand, counting down.
AGGAGACGGATTTGCCGTTCGCCTCGGAGCGTCCGGGCGCGATGCATGCCTGCGGGCACGACGCGCATACGGCGATGCTGCTCGGCGCGGCCGAGCTGCTCGTCCAGGCGCGGCCTATGCTGAAAGGCACGGTCAGGCTCATTTTCCAATCGGCGGAAGAAATCAACGAAGGCGCCAAGGCGATGATTCGCGAAGGGGTGCTGGAGGGCGTCGACGAGATTTACGGCTTGCACAACCTGCCGACGCTGTCCGCCGGTCTGGCGTCGGTCCGTCCCGGACCGCTGATGGGCTCGGTCGATCGGATCGAGATTCTGGTCGAAGGCAAAGGCGCGCACGGCGCCATCCCCGATCAGGGCATCGATCCGATCGTCTGCGCCAGCGCGATCGTCATGTCGCTGCAGAGCCTGGTCTCGCGGGAGACGTCGCCGTTCGATCCGATCGTCGTGACGATCGGGAGCATCCACGCGGGAGACGCGAACAATGTAATCCCGTCCGCCTGCCGGATGACAGGGACTGTCCGGGCTTTCGATCCGGACGTTCGGGAACGCTTGCCCGGGGCCATCGAGCGGATCGTGTCGCGAATCGCGGACGGATACCGCTGCCGCGCGAGCCTGACCTATATCCGCCAGACGCAGGTGCTGGTGAACCACCCCGAAGCGGCTCGCCGGGTCGGCGAGGCGATCGACGCGGTAGCGGGACCGGGGAATAGGCTGGAAGCGGCCCCGACGCTCGCGGGCGAGGATTTTTCGGCGTATTTGAAGCATGTGCCCGGATGCTTCTTCTGGCTTGGCTCGGGTCCGGCCGAGGGGGCCGAGCGCGCGTTCGGCCTGCACCATCCCCGCTTCGAGCTGAACGAAGCCTGCCTGCCGCTCGGGGCGGCGCTCCTTGCCGGCATCGCGGCGCGCAGGCTGGAAGATGGCCCGCTGGCGTCCGGTGCGCCTGCCAAGGGAGGCGAGCGCGCGTGAACATCCGCACGATCGGGCTGATCGGCACCGATTCCTCTCATGCGACCACGTTTACCGAGCTGTTGAACAATCCTGGCGATCCCCTGCATGTGCCCGGCTGGCGCGTCACGACGGCATGGCCGGGCGGTTCGCCGGACTTTCCGCTCAGCGCGTCGCGCGTCGGGACGATCATGGATCGACTAGAGACCGAACACGGCATCCGGCGGGCGGACACGCCGGAAGAAGTCGCGGCTTCCTGCGACGCGCTCATGCTGCTGTCGATCGACGGCCGGCAGCGCACGCAGCTATTCGGACGTATCGCGCCTTATGGCAAGCCTGTGTTCGTCGACAAGCCGCTGGCCATTTCCGGACGGGAAGCCGCCGAGATCGAGGCGATTTCAAACGCTTGCGAAATCCCGGTTTTCAGCGTTTCCGCGCTTCGCTACGCCGTGCTAGGCGCCATGAAGCAAGCTTTGCCCGGGGATGAGCCGATACTTGGAGCGACCGTAGGCGGTCCGCTGCAGATCGAGCCGACGCAGTCGGTCTATTATTGGTACGGCATTCACCTGGCCGAAATGCTGTTCGCGCTGCTGGGGCCGGATTGCCAGTCCGTTCGGGCGGAGAGCAGCGATGAATTCGACCGGATCGTCGGCCAGTGGCGGGACGGCCGGACAGGAACAGCGCTATGCAAGCGGCCGGAAGCGGGTTACGCTTACGAGGCCGAAGTTCGGACCGGGGGCGAAGAAACGAGGACGCTGGCGCTCGATCCGGAATTCAAAGTTCATTATGCCGGGCTGATCGCGGACGCGGTATCCTTTTTCGAGACGGGCATCGCGCCGGTCCCGCTGGGAGAGACGCTGGCCATCATCCGTTTTCTGAACGCCGCCGAGATCAGCCTTGGCGCGGGCGGCGCCCCGGTGTCGCCGGACGCTTGCGCGAGCCGTTCCTGATCGTCCCCGGAATGTCGTTCTTTGACTATTGCTGCCGCAAAGTCTATCAGGTAGAATAATAGAACAAGTACGAGAACAGAAAGCTTCCCGACTTTAACCTGCCGCAGGCGTTCGTCTTGCGGGAGGGCCGGTCGGGGGCTTTTGTTGTTGAAAGGGATGAAGTCTCCGATTATGTTGCCGAAGCCCGATCAGAGGAAAAGATTCGAACTGCTGCTGGCGCAAGCGGAGATTCCGGGCGATTGGATCGACGCCCACTTCCGCGACGGTTACATAGATAGAGTCGAGGTGAGCAAGGCGAACCGCAGCTGGCGGTTTCACTTCGTCAAGGAGGCGCTGTTGCCGCCGCCCGTCTATGCCGGATTCCACAGCCGCGTGCGAGACAAGCTCGGCCATCTTGCGACGATCGAGATGTGCCTGCGTCACGAAGAGACGATCGCCACGAGCGAGCTGCTGCTGCATTATTGGCCCCTGTTCGTGGAGTGGATGCAGAGCGAGTTCGCTTCTGTCAACGGCTGGCTGGGCAAGGCTAGGCCCGAGGCGGAAGGCGAGCTGCTCACCCTGTTCATGCTGAACGAGGCGAGCCTGGAGATGGCGCGCAAGAAGACGGTCGACACGTATGCGGCCAAGTTTTTCGAGGAGCGGTTCGGCCGCGCCTGCCGGATCAAGCTGGCCGTGGGGGAGAAGCAGCAGGAGGCCGTGGAAGCGTTCATGCAGCGGCAGCTCGAGGAGGAGCGGCTGCACGTCCGCAAGCTCATGGAGAGCATGCCCGAGGAGGAGCCGCCGGAAGACACGGGCGGCGCAGCGCCGCAGTCGCTGCAGCACGGCTACGAGATCAAGGATGACGCCGTGCCGATTGCCAACATTCAAGAGGAAGAAAAGAAAGCGACGGTTCAGGGCATCGTGTTCGGATTGGAGGTCAAGGAACTTCGCAACGGGAATACGCTGTACCTGTTCCATGTGACCGATTATACCGATTCGCTCACCGTCAAGATGTTCGGCAAGACGAAGGAAGACGTTAAGATGCTGAACCTCCTTTCTAACGGCAAATGGGTGAAGCTGCGCGGGCGCGTCGAGTACGACCGGTTCCTCAATCCGCCCGAGCTCGTCATGATGCCGAGCGACCTCAAGGAGATCAACGGACCCAAGGCCCGCAGGGACGAGGCGAGCGACAAGCGCGTCGAGTTCCACCTGCATACGTCCATGAGCACGATGGACGCGATCGCGCCGGTGGACGCCTATATCAAGACGGCGGCCAAGTGGGGACACAAGGCGATCGCCGTCACCGATCACGCGAACGTGCAGTGCTTCCCCGAAGCCGCCAAGGCCGCGAAGAAAAACGGCATCAAGATGATCTACGGCGTGGAGGCCAACGTTGTCAACGACGCGGTCGACATCGTCCTGAACGCCCGCGACACCGTGCTCGCCGAAGAGACATTTGTCGTGTTCGACATCGAGACGACGGGGCTGTCCGTTACGGCGAACAAGATTATCGAGCTAGCTGGCGTCAAGGTGACGGGCGGGCGCGAGATCGGACGATTCTCTACCTTCATCGACCCGCATGAGCCGATTCCTTACAACATTCAGCAGTTGACCAGCATCACGGACGAGATGGTGGCTGGCGCGCCGGAGCTTGAGCCCAAGCTGATCGAATTCCTCGAATTCGCGGGCGATGCCGTGCTCGTGGCGCACAACGCCAGGTTCGATATCGGCTTTATCCAGCACAACTGCAAGCAGCTCGGACTGCCCCAGCCTAGCAATCCCGTACTCGATACGCTGGAGCTGGCGCGTTACCTGCATCCGACGATGAAAAACCATCGGCTCAATACGCTGTCGAATTTATATAAAGTCAGCCTCGAAAACCATCACCGCGCCATCGACGATACGATCGCCCTGGCCGGCGTGCTGGAGGGGCTGCTCAAGGATGCGCAGACCCGCGGCATTACACGGATGGCACGGCTCAACGAAGTGAACGAGAACAGCTGGAAAACGACGCGCCCGTTCCACTGCTGCATTTACATGCTGAGTGCGGCCGGCAAAAAGAACTTGTACAAGCTGATCTCGCTGTCCCACACCGACTATTTCCACCGCGTCGCCTGCATTCCCCGCAGCAAGCTGATCGAGCACAGGGAAGGATTGCTCGTCATTTCCGGCTGCGAGAAGGGCGAATTTTTCGAGGCGGTGCTCAACAAGTCGGAGGAAGAAGCCGCAGAGGTCGCGGAATTTTACGATATTCTCGAGATTCAGCCGATCGATTTTTACATGCACCTGCTCGACAAGGGGCTCGTCGGCAGCAGAGCGGAGCTCGAACAGGCGCTGCGCAGGATCGTCGCCATCGGCGAACGGCTCGGCAAACCCGTCATCGCGACCGGCAATACGCATTATCTGGAGCCGAGGGACAAGCTGTACCGCGACATCACGATCCACGGCATTACGGGCTTCAGTCCGCTCAAGGACCAGCGCAAGCCGGACGCGCATTTCCGGACGACGCCGGAGATGCTTGACGCCTTCTCCTTTCTCGGAAAGGACAAAGCGGCAGAGGTTGTCGTGACCAACACGAACGCGCTTGCGGACCGCTTCGAGGACATCAAGCTGTTCCCCGACGAGCTGTTCACGCCGAATATCGAGGGAGCCGACGAAGAGATTCGCAATACTTGTTATGCCACTGCGCGCAGCCTGTACGGCGACGATCTGCCCCAAGTCGTTATCGACCGGCTGGAAAAGGAACTCGTGCCGATCATCAAGTACGGCTTCTCGGCGAACTACCTGATCTCCGAGCGGCTCGTCAAAAAATCCAACCGCGACGGTTATCTCGTCGGCTCGCGGGGATCGGTCGGCTCGAGCGTCGTCGCGACGTTCCTCGGCATATCCGAGGTTAACCCGCTGCCCGCGCATTACCTTTGCCGCAACGCCGCGTGCAAGCACCAGGAATGGTTCCTAGACGGCAGCGTGCCGAGCGGGTTCGACTTGCCGGACAAAGCCTGCCCGGACTGCGGCACGATGATGCGCGGCGAAGGCCAGGACATTCCGTTCGAGACGTTCCTCGGTTTCAAGGGGGACAAGGTGCCCGATATCGATCTTAACTTTTCCGGCGAATATCAACCGCACGCGCACAACTTCACCAAGGAGATGTTCGGGGAAAAGGGCGTGTTCCGGGCGGGCACGATCGGCACGGTCGCAGAGAAGACCGGCTTCGGCTTCGCCAGGAAGTACCAGGAGGAGCACGGCAAAAACTGGCGCGGCGCCGAATTGAACCGTCTGGCCCAGGGCGTGACGGGCGTGAAGCGGAGCACGGGACAGCATCCGGGCGGCATCGTCGTCGTTCCGGATTATATGGAGGTCGAAGACATAACGCCGGTTCAGTATCCGGCCGACGATACGAGCGCCGAGTGGAAGACGACCCACTTCGACTATCACGCCTTCGACGCCAACCTGCTCAAGCTCGATATACTGGGGCACGACGATCCGACGATGATGCGGATGCTCCAGGACTTGACCGGCGTAGATCCGACGACGATTCCGATGAACGATCCGAAGGTCATGAGCTTGTTCAACTCGGTCGAGGCGCTCGGCATCCAGCCGAGTCAGATCAAGTCCCAGGTCGCCACCTTCGGCGTGCCCGAGATGGGCACCCGGTTCGTGCGCCAGATGCTCGAGGAGACGAAGCCATCGTCGTTCGCCGACTTGCTGCAGATCTCGGGCTTGTCGCACGGCACCGGCGTATGGCTGGGCAACGCCCAGGAGCTCATCAAGAACAACACGTGTACGATCAAGACCGTAATCGGATGCCGAGACGATATCATGCTGTTCCTGATTTACAAGGCCGGGATGGACGCGTCGCTTGCCTTCAAGATCACGGAGAGCGTGCGGAAGGGCAAGGGGCTCACGCCCGAATGGATCGAGGAAATGAAGCGCTGCGGCGTGCCTCAGTGGTACATCGACTCCTGTTTGCGGATCGAGTACATGTTCCCGAAGGCCCACGCCGCCGCCTACGTCATCTCGGCCGTACGGACCGCTTTCTTCAAGCTCTATTACCCCATTCATTATTATGCGACGTACTTCTCCGTGCGGGCGGCCGACTTCGACGTCGAGCTGTTCTGCCAGGGGTATGACGCGATCCTGAAGGGGATGACCGAGATCGAGGCCAAGGGCTTCCAGGCGCTGCCCAAGGAAAAGAACATGATTCCGATTCTCGAGATGGGGCTGGAGATGACCGCGAGAGGCTTCAAGGTCAAGCCGCTGGACTTGTACCGGTCCGACGCCACCCGCTTCATCGTGGAGGGCGACGCGCTGATCCCGCCGTTTTCGGCTGTCGCCGGCATCGGCGAAAACGCTGCGCGCAACATTGCCGCCTCTCGCGGGGACGGAGACTTCCTGTCGATCGAGGACTTCCAGCAGCGCTCCAAGGCGACGAAGACGATTATCGAGCTGCTGACGACGATGGGCTGCTTCCGCGGCATGCCCGAATCCAACCAACTGGCGCTGTTCTAGGCGACTGCGCGCCAGGTGGCGGCGGGGACAGGCGTCCTCGCCGGCCGCCGCTGCCTGAATAATGCATTGCAAGGGGCCTGGCGGTTATGGTATATTATTTCTGGTAATCATGTGGATATCACTGTCTGCAGAAGAGTGGGGAAACCCACTCTTTACGTTTTGCATAGGCACTTTTGCATGTGCGATGCTGCAGATATCCATTTGAAGCAATCGGGAGGTCTGGTCATTTGAGCGTTTCAAAGATCAAATCCACGGTCGAACAGCTGGTCGCCCCCTTCGTGGAGGAGAACGGCTTCGAGCTGGTGGATGTAGAATACGTCAAGGAAGGCAGCAACTACTTTCTGCGCGTATTCGTGGACAAAGCGGGCGGCATCGATATCGACGACTGCGGCCGCGTGTCCGAATATTTAAGCGGGAAGCTTGACGAAGCCGACCCGATCCCCGAAGCTTACTTCCTCGAGGTGAGCTCACCGGGCGCCGAACGTCCCCTGAAGAAAGCGGAGGACGTCGCTTCTGCTGTCGGCAGACATGTATTCGTTACAACCTATGAGCCGGTGGACGGCGCCAAGGAATTCGAAGGCAGCCTGGACGGGTTCGACGGCAGCGTGCTGACCGTGACCGTCGGGCGCAAGCGCCATGAGATTCCTTACGATAAAGTGGCTTCCGCGAGGCTGGCCATCGTCTTTTAATTTGCGAAAGGAGGAGAGCAGCAGCTATGAGCATGGAGTTTATTGAAGCCTTAGGCGAGATCGAGCGCGACAAAGGCATCGCCAAGGATGTCCTCATCGAGGCCATCGAAGCGGCACTTATCTCCAGCTATAAACGCAATTTCAATACGGCGCAGAACGTTCGCGTCGATATTAACCGCAATACCGGCCTGATCAAAGTGTACGCGCGCAAGACGGTCGTCGACGAGGTGCTGGACCCGCGCCTCGAGATCGCGATCGACGCGGCCCGCTCCATCAACCCGCACTATCAGATCGAGGATATCGCCGAGATCGAGGTGACGCCGCGCGATTTCGGACGGATCGCGGCGCAGACGGCCAAGCAGGTCGTGACCCAGCGCATCCGGGAAGCCGAGCGCGGACTCATCTACCATGCGTACGTGGACAAAGAACAGGATATCGTGACCGGCATCATCCAGCGGATCGACATGCGCAACCTGTACGTCGACCTGGGCAAGGTCGAGGCTGCGCTGCCGCTCACCGAGCTCATGCCGACCGACAAGTTCAAGCAGGGCGACCGGGTAAAGTCTTATATCACGAAGGTCGAGAACACGAGCAAGGGACCGCAGATCATTCTCTCGCGGACGCATCCCGGACTGCTCAAGCGCCTGTTCGAGCTCGAGGTGCCGGAGATTTTCGACGGCACGGTCGAGATCCGTTCGGTCGCGCGCGAAGCCGGCTTCCGCTCCAAGATCGCGGTTCATTCGCGCGCGGACGAGGTCGATCCGATCGGCTCCTGCGTCGGACAGAAGGGCGTGCGGGTACAGACCATCGTAAACGAGCTTAAGGGCGAGAAGATCGACATCGTTCGCTGGTCCGATTCCGTCGAGGAATACGTCGCCAATGCGCTCAGCCCGTCCAAGGTGCTCGAAGTCATCGTGTTCGAGGCCGAGAAGATGGCGCGCGTCATCGTGCCGGACTACCAGCTGTCGCTGGCGATCGGCATCAAGGGACAGAACGCGCGGCTCGCCGCGAAGCTGACCGGGTGGAAGATCGATATCAAGAGCGAGACGCAGGCGGAGCAGGAATACGGCCGGCAGCGGACCGAAGGCGACGCGATGCACCAGGACAGCGTGACGATCGACTAATTTTCAAGCGGCAATCATATAGACGGTCCGCATGGGAGGCGAGGAACCTTGAGACCGAGGAAGATACCGCAGCGCAAATGCATCGCGAGCCAGGAAATGATGCCTAAAAAAGAACTCATCCGCATCGTCCGGTCGCCGACGGGGGAGATCTCCCTCGATCTGACGGGTAAAAAGCCCGGAAGGGGCGCCTATCTGTGCGGCAAGCTGTCCTACTTCAAGCTGGCCAAGAAGACGAAGGCGCTGGAGCGCGCGCTTAAGGCGCCCGTGCCGCCCGAGGTTTACGACAGGCTGGAGGAAGAGTTCTTGAAGCTGGAAGGCGAATTCATCGCCGCGAAGGAGTTGGATGACGGCGATGACGAAAAGCGATAAGACGCTGTCGCGTCTGGGGCTCGCCATGCGGGCGGGCAAGCTCGTCTCGGGAGACGAGACGGTGCTAAAGAGCATTCGCGCGGGCGAAGCGAAGCTGGTGGTGATTGCCCGGGACGCTTCCGACAATACGCGCAAGAAAGTGGCGGACAAATGCGCAAGCTATGGCGTAGAGCTGTTGACGGGCTACTCCCGGTACGACCTCGGGGGCGCCGTCGGCAAGCCCGAGCGCGTGTTGTTCGCCGTCACGGACCAAGGCTTTGCGAATCTCGTTCGCGAGGGCTTCGTTCAACATTCGGAGGTGGAGAATATTGAGTAATAAACAATCGGATAACAAAGATAAGCTGCGGGTGTACGAATACGCCAAGCAGTTGAACATGAGCAGCAAAGAAGTGCAGAAAATTCTCGAGCGGGTAGGCAAGCCCGTCAACAACCACATGAGCGTCATGGAAGACGGCATGGTCGGCGCCGTGGAAAAGTTTTTCCGCGACGTCAAGGCGAACGCGGCGGCCAAGATGGCGCAGAACAAGCCGGCCGGCAACCGTCCGGCAGGCGAGCAAGGCGGCCAGAACCGTCAGGGCGGCGGCCAACAGCCGGCGCGTCGCTCGGAGGAGACCGCTTCCGTAGCGTCCCGTCCGGCGCAGCCTGCGCCGACGGCGCCATCGCCATCTCCCGCGCCTGCGCCCGCGGCGGCACCGCAAGCATCGGAGCCGGCCCCGCAAGCGGCTGCCCCTTCGCAGCCTAGCGCGCCGAGCGGCGCTGCGCCTTCCGCGCCTGCTTCGGATCGTCCGCAGGGCGGCGACGGCTACCAGGGCAATCGTCAGAGCGGCGGCCAAGGCGGCGGCTACCAAGGCAACCGTCAAGGCGGCGGCCAGGGCGGCGGGGGCTACCAAGGCAACCGTCCATCGGGCGGCCAAGGCGGCGGCGGTTACCAAGGCAACCGTCCATCGGGCGGCCAAGGCGGCGGCGGTTACCAAGGCAACCGTCCATCGGGCGGCCAAGGCGGCGGCGGCTATCAAGGCAACCGTCCTGCGGGCGGTCAAGGCGGCGGCGGCTACCAAGGGAACCGTCCTGCGGGCGGTCAAGGCGGCGGCGGCTACCAAGGGAACCGTCCTGCGGGCGGTCAAGGCGGCGGCGGTTACCAAGGGAACCGTCCTGCGGGCGGTCAAGGCGGCGGCGGTTATCAAGGCAACCGTCCTGCGGGCGGCGGCGGCTTTGGCGGCGGCGCGGGCAGAGGCCCGGCACCGGCTCCGGCGGCAGCTGCAGGACGCGGCGGCCAAGGCGGCGGCTTCGGCAGCCGTCCGGGCGGACAGCGCAGCGACAACCGCGGCGGGGACAATCGCGGCGGAGACTTCAACCGGGGCGGCGCTGCCGGTGCCAAGCGCAAGGACAACGATTTCAACCGGCGCTTTGAGGAATCCGGGCGCGGCGGCCCCCGCAAGGGCAAAGGCGGCAAAAACGCCAGAGGCCGCAGCAACATGCCTCCGCGCGAGAAGATCGACAATACGCCGAAGAAAATCATTATCCGCGGCGAGATGACTGTCGGCGATATGGCTAAGCTGCTCCATAAGGACGCTTCCGAGGTCATCAAGAAGCTGTTCATGATGGGCGTCATGGCGACGATCAACCAGGATCTCGACATGGATACGATCCTGCTCATCGCAGGCGAATTCGGCGTCGAGACAGAGGTCAAGATCGCGGTCGAAGACACCAACTTCGAGACGATCGAAGAGAACGACGAAGATGCCGATCTGATCACCCGTCCCGCGGTCGTCACGATCATGGGCCACGTCGACCACGGCAAGACGACGCTGCTCGACGCGATCCGCGAGACGCAGGTCGCGAGCGGCGAAGCCGGCGGCATCACCCAGCACATCGGCGCATACCAGGTCGAAGTGCACGGCAAAAAAATTACGTTCCTGGATACCCCGGGTCACGAAGCGTTTACGACGATGCGTGCGCGCGGCGCCCAGGTTACCGATATTACGATTCTGGTCGTTGCGGCCGACGACGGCGTCATGCCGCAGACGGTCGAAGCGATCAACCACGCGAAGGCGGCGAACGTGCCGATTATCGTGGCAGTCAACAAGATCGACAAGCCGGGCGCGAATCCCGACAAGGTCAAGCAAGAGCTGACCGAGTACGGTCTCGTTCAAGAAGCCTGGGGCGGCGATACGATCTTCGTCGAACTGTCCGCCAAGCAGCGCCTGAACCTTGACGGCTTGCTCGAGATGATCCTGCTCGTCTCCGAAGTGAACGACTACAAGGCCAATCCCGACAAGCGTGCGCGCGGCACGGTCATCGAAGCCGAGCTCGACAAGGGCAAGGGGCCGATCGCCCGCATTCTCGTGCAGAACGGTACGCTGAAGGTCGGCGACGCGTTCGTTGCCGGCGACTGCTTCGGACGGATCCGCGCGATGACCAACGATCGCGGACGCCGGGTTAAAGAAGCCGGGCCTTCGACGCCTGTCGAGATCACCGGTTTGACGGAAGTGCCGCAAGCAGGCGATCCGTTCATGGTGTTCGAGGACGAGCGCAAGGCGCGCGAGATCGCCGACAAGCGCTCGATCAAGACGCGTCAGGAATCGATGCGCTCGAACCAGAAGGTTACGCTCGAGGACCTGTTCAGCAAGATCAAGGAAGGCGAGATCAAGGATTTGAACGTCATCCTGAAGGCGGACGTTCAAGGCTCGCTCGAAGCGCTCAAGGGCTCTCTCGAGAAGATCGAAGTCGAAGGCGTGCGCGTCAAAACGATCCACAGCGGCGTCGGCGCGATCACCGAGTCTGACGTGTCGCTTGCGCTCGCGTCGGCTGCCATCGTTATTGGCTTCAACGTCCGTCCGGAGCCGCGCGCCGCGCAAGCCGCGGAACAGGAAAAGGTCGACCTGCGTCTCCACCGCATCATCTACAAGGTGATCGAGGAGATCGAGCAGGCGATGAAGGGCATGCTCGATCCGATATTCAAGGAGAAGGTCATCGGCCACGCCGAAGTCCGCGAGACGTTCAAGGTCAGCAAGGTCGGCACGATCGCCGGCTGCATGGTCACGGACGGCAAGGTCGCCCGCAACGCCGAAGTGCGCCTCGTGCGCGGTGGCGTCGTCGCCTTCGAAGGCAAGATCGATTCCCTCAAGCGGTTCAAGGATGACGCGAAGGAAGTTTCGGAAGGCTATGAATGCGGCATTACGCTCGACAAGTTCAACGATCTTCAGATCGGCGACGTTCTCGAGGCGTTCATCATGGAGTCCGTCGAGCGTTAATCCGAGCAAGAAGCAGGGAAGAGGGGATGGACAGTGGCTAAATTCCGCGTCGGCCGTGTCGGCGAACAGATCAAGAAAGAGATCAGCTCGCTGATCCAGACCGAGCTGAAGGATCCGCGCATCGGCTTTATCACGGTGACGGGCGTCGACGTGACGGGAGATCTGTCCCAGGCTCGCGTGTATCTAAGCATATTGGGCAGCGACGAACAGAAAGAAGCTACGCTGCATGCGCTGGCCAGGGCCAAAGGGTTCCTGCGTTCGGAGCTCGGCAACCGCATGCGGCTGCGGCATACGCCGGAGATCGAATTCCGTTTCGACAGTTCGATCGCGTACGGCAGCAGGATCGAAGCGCTGCTGGCGGACATCAACAAAGGAAACCAGCCTTCATGAACGCCTGGACCGCGCAGCTCGACGCCGCAGTCGACTTTATCCGGGAGCGGGACGACTTCCTCGTCGTCTCGCACGTTCAGCCCGACGGCGACGCCATCAGCTCTACGGTGGCCGTCGCCTGGCTGCTGGGCAAGTTGGGCAAAAGCTACGCCATGTACAATGAAGGCCCCGTTCCCGAGCGCCTGCATTATCTGCTAGGGAGCGACCAGATTGAGACGAACGCGTCCGGCACGGCCGGGCGCGCCTATCGTCATGTCATCGCGGTCGATTGCGCGGATTTCAGCCGCGTCGGCAATGCGCAGGAGCGGTTCGAGGATCAGTTCGAGATGCTGAACATCGATCATCATCCGACCAACAATGGCTTCGGCCTCGTTAATTTGCTGCGTTCGGACGCCGCGGCGACGGCCGAGATTCTATATGAATTGATTGAGCGCGCGGGCATTGCCCTGGATAAGGACGCCGCAACGGCGATTTATACGGGCATGCTCACCGACACGGGCGGATTCCGCTACAGTAACACGACGCCGAACGTACTCGCGATCGCTTCCCGCTTGATCGATCTGGGCGTGGACGGCCCGATGCTGGCCGAGCTGCTGCTCGAGCGGATGACGCTTCAGCAGATGCTCGTTCTTCAGCGGGCGTTGTCCCGTCTGACGTTCAGCGCCGACAAGCGCATCGCCTGGCTTTGGGTAACGCCCGAGGACATGGCGGACACCGGTGCCAAAAACGAGGACCTGGAAGGCATCGTGAACTTTCCTCGCAACGTCGAGGGCGTCGAGGTCGGCATCTTGTTCAAGCAAAACGCGGAGACATCCGTCAAGGTCAGCCTGCGCTCTGCAGGCAAGGTCGACGTCGCGGCCGTATCCCAGCAGTTCGGGGGCGGCGGCCACGTGCGCGCGGCGGGCTGCCGGGTGGCGGCTGCGCTTGATGACGCGATCGGCCAAATGACGGCTGCGGTAGGAAAGGCGCTGGAATCGCATGACGCAAGCCAAAACGCATAGCTACGAAGGCGTGCTGGCGGTATGGAAACCGGCGGGGTGGACTTCTCACGACGTCGTGGCCAAAGCCAGGAGAATCCTTGGCGTCAAGCGGATCGGACATACCGGGACGCTTGACCCGGCCGTGACCGGCGTGCTGCCGATTTGCATCGGCAGAGCGACGCGGATGGTCGAGTATTTGCAGGAACTCCCCAAGACGTACGAAGCGACGATTCGCTTCGGCATCGCGACCGATACCGAGGATCTGACTGGCGAGGTGCTGGAAACCTGCGATGCCGGGGGATTGACGGAAGCCGGGATCCGGGAGACGATTCTCTCTTTCGTCGGCGACATCATGCAGGTGCCGCCTATGGTATCCGCCTTGAAGGTCGACGGCAAACGGCTTTACGAGCTCGCCAGGGAGGGCGTTACGATCGAACGCCCGGCGCGTCCGGTGACGATCCACGAGATTCGGATCGGAGAGATCAAGGCGGGCGTACCGCAGCCCGAGGCTTCTTTTTCGGTTCGCTGCTCCAAGGGCACTTACATCCGCACGCTCTGCGTCGATATCGGCCGCAAGCTCGGCGTGCCTGCAGCGATGGCGGTTCTTAAGCGGACGGAAAGCGCGGGACTCTCTCCCGGCGACAGTTTGACGCTGGAGGAGATCGCGCTTTTGCGGGAGAACGGCGGGCTCGGGGACCGGCTGGTTCCGGCCGACGATCTCGTTCCTTTTCCGCGCGTGACCGGCGGATCACTGGCTGCGTTGAATGCGAAGCAGGGCAAGGCCATTCCGTTCGAGCTGCTCTCGCTGTTGCCGGAGCAAGCCGGCTTGTGGCGTCTCTATCGCGAGGACGGCGCTTTTCTGGGCCTGTTCGAGTCGGACATGCCGGGCCGCCGGCTCAAGGCTGTCAAAGTATTTCATCCGGAAGAGTGAAGTAAGGGACCGCCCCGCGGCGGTCCTTGCTCTTTCGAAGATGCAGGGGGACAGCAGGGTGGAACGTTACGATTTGACGCATACGATGTTGACGATGGACGGCGGGCTGCCGTCCGGCGCCTGCCGGGACCGCATTGCCATGGCGATCGGCTTTTTCGACGGCGTGCACAGAGGGCATGCCGAAGTAATCCGCCAGGCGGTAGCGTCCGCGAGAGAGCAGGGATTCACGCCGGCGGTGCTGACGTTTAGCCCGCATCCGCGTACCGTGCTCGGCAAGGACGGTTACCATACCGTTTTGACGCCGCTTGAGGACAAGCTGGCGCTGTTCGCGGAGCTTGGGATCGAACTGGCTTATGTCGTGGCTTTCGATCACGGCTTCGCTGAAGTGTCCGCGGAGAGCTTCGTCCGTCGCCTGCTGCTGCCGCTCGGGGTGCGGACCGCCGTCGTCGGCTTCGACTTCCGGTTCGGCCATCGCGGGCAAGGCGATGCAGAGGCGCTCCGGCAGCTGAGCGACGACGCCATCACGGTTCGCGTCGTCGAGCCGGTGTTCGAGGGCGATGCCAAGATCAGCAGCACGCGGATTCGCGCGTGTCTGGCGGAAGGCGATTGCGAAGCTGCGGCATTGCTGCTCGGACGTCCTTATGCGATCTCGGGCGAGATCGTACATGGCGACGCCCGCGGGCGTTTGCTCGGCTTTCCGACGGCGAACATGCTGCCGGCCGTGCCTTACGTCATTCCGCGGCACGGCGTCTACGCGGTGACGGTGGGCGGCGCGGACGACGGGGAGCGCGAGCTCTCCGGCGTCATCAACGTCGGCGTCCGTCCGACGTTCGACGCGCCGGGCGGCGCGCCGAGACTCGAGACCAATCTGTTCGACTTCCAGGGCGACCTGTACGGCCGCACGCTGACCGTGCGGTTCCACCGCTTTTTGCGTCCGGAGACGAAGTTCGCTTCGTTCGAGGAGCTCAAGTCGCAGATCGGCAGAGATGCCGAGCGGGCGCGCGAGGAATTGCGGTCGCTCGGATTACGTTGAGATAGTCGACCGTCGCGTACTAGACGCTTGTTGCTATGATCCTAGGCTTTGTGCTATAATGTTGTACGTTGTCGGCTATGCCGGCTTCATAAGAACCTTGGCTTGGCCGGACGCTCTCACCGGCGACAGCTCGGCCACAGGCGATTAGACAAATCGAACACGGAGGTGATTGGGATGGCATTGACGCAAGAGCGCAAACAAGAACTGATCGAGCTGCACAAGACGCACGCTTCGGACACCGGATCCCCGGAAGTTCAAATCGCGATCCTGACGGAAAACATCAACAACCTGACGACCCACTTCAGGTCCCACAAGAAAGACCACCACTCGCGCCGCGGCCTGCTTAAGATGGTCGGCCAACGTCGCAAGCTGCTGGCATACCTGAAGAACAAGGACGTCAAGCGTTACAGCGCGCTGATCGAGAAGCTCGGCCTGCGCCGTTAATTTGCTTCGCGACACAAGCAACCTGCTTAGCCAGACGGGTATCGACCCGGGGCGGCGGGTTGCTTTTTTCAAGCTTAAGGCTTGTTCCAAGCGCCTAAGATTCGTGCGGCAGGAAATAATAGAGAGTATGTCGAATTTACATATGTCTAATTTGAGGAGGGATTGCACTGGCACACCAAGTAGAGATGTCGCTCGGCGGCCGTCCGTTATCGCTCGAGACGGGTCGCCTGGCGAAGCAGGCGAACGGCGCCGTTGTCGTCCGCTACGGAGATACGGTCGTTCTGTCCACGGTTACGGCTTCTTCCGGACCGAAGGACCTGGATTTTTTTCCGCTGACCGTCAATTATGAAGAAAAATTGTATGCCGTCGGCAAAATTCCCGGAGGCTTCATCAAGCGCGAAGGACGTCCGAGCGAAAAAGCCATCTTGGCTTCCCGTCTGACCGACCGTCCGATCCGTCCGCTGTTCCCCGAAGGCTTCCGCAACGACGTGCAGATCGTCAGCCTCGTCATGAGCGTTGACCAGGATTGTCCGCCGGAGATCGCGGCGATGATCGGCACTTCCGCGGCGCTCGCCATTTCCAACGTTCCGTTCGACGGACCGATCGGCGGCGTCATCGTCGGCCGCGTCGGCGGCAAGTTCATTATTAACCCGACCGTTGCCGAGGAAGAGAAGAGCGACATGCACGTCGTCGTCGCAGGCACGAAGGACGCGATCATGATGGTCGAAGCCGAAGCCGACGAAGTGCCGGAAGCCGACGTGCTCGAAGCGATCATGTTCGGCCACGACGAGATCAAGAAGATCGTCGACACGATTAACCAGCTCGTCGCGGTCGCCGGCCAGCCGAAGATGGAGGTCAAGCTGCATACCGTCGATGCCGCCGTTGAGAGCGACGTCAGCGCGTTTGCGCAAGCAAGACTCGTCGAAGCCGTCCGCATCGAGGAAAAGCATGCCCGTCAGGAAGCGATCGA
Source organism: Cohnella sp. GCM10012308 (assembly GCF_042649185.1). Lineage (NCBI taxonomy): Bacteria > Bacillati > Bacillota > Bacilli > Caryophanales > Paenibacillaceae > Cohnella > Cohnella sp. GCM10012308. Next base: position 125,154 of record NZ_JBHRYU010000001.1, on the reverse strand, counting down.
TGCGGTCAACGCCGAGACGGTCGAGCATTTTTCCGCCGTTTACGCGGACGAGCCTGGCAAGCTCGGCGATGTCAAGGAAGTGCTCTACGATATCGTCAAAAACGAAGTTCGCCGCTTGATTACGCACGATAAGGTGCGCCCCGACGGCCGCAAGCCGGAAGAGATCCGTCCGATCTCCGGCGACGTATCGCTGCTGCCGCGCACGCACGGCTCCGGCCTGTTCACCCGCGGTCAGACCCAAGCCCTCAGCATTTGTACGCTCGGTCCGCTCGGCGAAGTGCAAATTCTCGACGGCATCGGTCTCGAAGAATCCAAGCGCTTTATGCATCACTACAATTTCCCGCCGTTTTCGGTCGGCGAAGCCCGTCCGCTCCGCGCGCCGGGACGCCGCGAGATCGGTCACGGCGCACTCGGCGAGCGCGCGCTGCTGAAGGTCATCCCGTCTGAAGCTGAGTTCCCGTATACGATTCGTCTTGTCTCCGAAGTGCTCGAATCCAACGGTTCGACGTCCCAGGCGAGCATCTGCGCCAGCACGCTGGCGATGATGGATGCAGGCGTGCCGATTAAAGCGCCTGTCGCAGGCGTGGCGATGGGCCTCATCAAGGACGGAGACCACTTCACGATCCTGACGGATATCCAAGGGATGGAAGACCATCTCGGCGACATGGACTTCAAGGTGGCAGGCACGGCGAAGGGCGTCACCGCGATCCAGATGGATATCAAGATCGACGGCATCGACCGTTCCATCCTGACGCAGTCGCTCGAGCAAGCGAAGGAAGGCCGCATGTTCATCCTCGGCAAGATGATGGAAGTCATGACCGAGCCGCGCAAGGAACTGAGCAAATACGCGCCGAAAATCATTACGATGCACATCAACCCGGACAAGATCCGCGACGTCATCGGTTCCGGCGGCAAGATCATCAACAAGATCATCGAGGAGACCGGCGTCAAGATCGATATCGAGCAGGACGGCACCGTCTACATCGCCTCTTCGGATGCGGCAGCCAACGACAAGGCGCGTTCGATCATCGAAGGCATCGTCCGCGAAGTCATCGTCGGCGAGACGTATCTCGGCACGGTTAAGCGCATCGAGAAGTTCGGCGCGTTCGTCGAGATCCTGCCGGGCAAAGACGGCCTGGTTCACATTTCCCAGCTGTCGACCGAGCGCGTAGCCAAGGTCGAGGACGCCGTCGCGATCGGCGACAAGATCATGGTCAAGGTCACCGAGATCGACAACATGGGTCGCGTCAACCTTTCCCGCAAGGCGCTGCTCACGACCGAGCAGGTCCAGAGCGGCCAGTAATCGCCGCTCGCTTCTTCAATCGCATACGATAAGCAAAAGAGACCGGTTTTTTCAGTCTCTTTTTTTATTTGCGAATGAAGCGTTGCCCCTCGCAATGAAGGCATCTGCATCTTGCCACGGTTCATAATATCCGCCGCGATTGCATAGGATGTAGACAAGCGAGGGGCGCGTCCGCGCCCGGATAGGAGCTGGGAACCTGCCATGAGCAAAACGCGTTGGCCGCCCGCGGTCATGCTGGCGCTGCTCGTCCTGCTGCTTGGGGCGGGCCGGTACGGTCCGCTGCACGCATACGTGGAGTCAGCCAAGTCTGCAAGCGGCGAGGCGACATACGCGGAGACGGGATTCCTCGGCGGCAAGGACCGGCCGACGGCGGAAGAGCAATCGTACGGGGAAGAACCGTTGATGGCGTGGCTTAAGAAAGAAGCGCAAAAACGCGAGATCCCGGCTAAGGATGCAATGGTCGACCGGGTATGGAAGGCGATACCGGGGTACAACGGCAGGTCGGTGGACGTGGAAGCGACGTACGCGAAGGCAAAAGCGGCGGGGTGGACGGCCGAATCGGCAGCAGGCGCCGCGGACAAGGTTCCCTGGGTGTACAAGGAGATCGCACCAAAAGTATCGCTGCGGGATCTGCCGCCTTCGCCGGTCTATCGCGGCAATCCGGCGAAGCCTGCGGTGGGGTTGATGATCAATGTCGCATGGGGCAACGAATATTTAGCTTCTATATTAAAGACGCTGGACGACGAGCATGTCAAAGCGACGTTTTTCCTCGACGGGAGCTGGCTCAGCAAAAACAAGGAAGCGGCGGAAGAAATCATCCGGCGCGGTCACGAGGTATCGAACCATGCGTACACGCATAAAAACATGAGCACGATTACGGACGCCAAGCAGCTCGAGGAGATCGCCAAGACGCAATTGCTGTTGAAAAAGTCGCTAAACGTCGACAACCGCCTGTTTGCGCCGCCCTCCGGCGATTTCGACGCAAGAACGGTTAGAATCGCGGCCGGACTCGGCCTGACTACCGTTTTGTGGACGCTGGATACCGTCGACTGGAAGCGTCCGCCCGCTGCGGGCGTCATCGCGAAGATCGGTGCGGGAGTTGGGCCGGGAACGCTCATTCTGATGCATCCGACATCGACGACGGAGCAGGCGCTTAAGGGAATCATCCGTCAGACCAGGTCGAAGGGGCTCGTGCCCGGAACGGTATCCGAGGTGCTGTCGGAGCGGCGGTTGGATGCGTCGGCGCTGGGTAATTAAATCTTCAAGGAAGCGCTTTGCGGCGCATCTTCGGTTGTGAGGGATGTCGATTTTTGATATCATGTTATCATTCATGGCAAGGGGGAGAACGGTTGAACAAGTACACGCTGAAGAACGGCTTGCGCGTGATGATTGAGAATATCCCGACCAGCAGGTCGGTTGCGTTCGGCATTTGGGTGAAGACGGGGTCCCGATACGAGACGACGGCGGACAACGGAATCTCGCATTTCGTCGAGCATATGCTGTTCAAGGGTACGCGCCGCCACTCGGCGAAGGATATCGCCGACCGCTTCGACGGCATCGGCGGCAACGTCAACGCCTTCACCGCCAAGGAGTATACGTGTTATTACGCCAAGGTCCTTGATCAGCATCTGCCGATCGCCGTGGACATCTTATCTGACATGTTCTTCGAATCCCAACTCGCCGAGGAAGAGCTGGCCAAGGAAAAAAACGTGATCCTCGAAGAGATCGCCATGTACGACGATACGCCGGACGACACGGTTCACGACCTGGCCTCTACGGCTGCGTACGGCGATCATCCGCTGGCCTACTCGATCCTGGGGACGGCCGAGCGCTTGCATGCGATGGGCCCGGACGATCTGCGAGGGTATATGACTCGCCGCTATACGATCGACAATACGGTCGTCAGCCTGGCGGGCAACGTGGACGAGAGCGTGCTGAGTTTGCTCGAAAAGCACTTCGGCGACTTTGCGATTCATTCGGAAGCGCCGACGCTATCTGCGCCAGCCTTCAGGTCCGATGCGCTGTTCCATACGAAAAAAACGGAGCAGAATCATCTGTGCCTTACTTTTCCAGGCTGTCCGATCGACGACCCGAAAATGTACGCGATGACGCTGCTTAACAATGCGCTCGGCGGCGGAATGAGCTCGCGTCTGTTCCAGGAGATCCGGGAAAAACGCGGTCTTGCTTATTCGGTCTATTCGTACCATACGAGTTATGCGGACAGCGGTTTGTTCACCGTATATGCGGGCACGGCGCCGAAGCAGACGAGGGACGTTTACGATCTGACGATGGAGATGCTCTCCGAGGCGCATGCCAAAGGAATGAGCGAAGCCGAAGTGAACCGCGGCAAGGAGCAGCTCAAGGGCAACCTGATTCTGAGCCTCGAGAGCACGAGCAGCCGCATGAACCGGCTCGGCAAAAACGAGCTTATGCTCGGACGCCATCTGACGCTCGACGAGATGATCGAACGAATCGACGCGGTCACGATGGATGACGTCGCTCACATGATGGACCGCATCATGAGCCAGCCCGCGGCTTTGGCGCTTGTCGGTTCGCAAGATAAGGTGTTGTCGGGAATAGGGAGGGAATTCGTTGTATCCAATCCAGTTGAAGCGGCTGCCGGGGAATGAAGACGTTCCGCTGCCGCGCCGCATGTCCGAGTGGGCTGCGGGTTTTGACCTTCATGCCGCCGTGGCCGAGCCGGTCGTGCTCGCGCCGGGCGACAGGGCATTGATTCCGGCAGGCTTCGCAATGGCGATGCCCGCGGAACTTGAGGCCCAGATCAGACCGCGCAGCGGTCTGGCCTTTAAGCACGGCATTACCTGCCTGAACTCGCCGGGCACGATCGATGCCGATTACCGGGGCGAGGTTAAGGTGCTGCTCGTGAACCTGGGGCAGCAGCCCTTCGCGATCGAGCGCGGCGAGCGCATAGCGCAGATGGTGTTTCAGCGGGTGCCTCAGGTTACGATCGAGGAGACCGACGAGCTTCCGGATACGGTGCGGGGCGCCGGCGGCTTCGGCCATACGGGAGTTTAAGTTTAAAAAGTCTTGCAGGGCATCCATGCCCTGCAAGACTTTTTTTATGGTTTTCGAAACCGTTAGCGGCTCTCGGCAGTCTAATGTTGGGAATGGAGGTCGGGTCGCTTGAAGGAAGAGGGAGAGGCGAGGCTGACCGGTCAGCGGGCGCCGGACGGTCCGCAAGGACTGCAAGCTGCGGATCAGGAAACGGAACGGCTGCTTGCCGCACGCGCAAAAAATGGCGACGACCAAGCTTTTCTTGAGCTGATGGGCCTGGCCCGCAGTACGCTGCTGCGCGTTGCGTTCGCATACCTGCTTAGCGAGGACGCGGCGCTGGAAGCGATCCAGGAAACGACTTGCCGCGCGTATGCCAAGCTGCCAGGTTTAAAGCAACCGGTTTTTTTCAAAACTTGGCTGATCCGCATTTTGATGAATGTGTGCGCCGACGAGCAGAAGCGTCGCAAGCGGCAGCGGCCCGTGGAGAAAGTGCCTGAGCCGGCTGCATTCGCTTCGGAGCCAGGAGATTCCATGAAGTTCGAAGAAGCGATTGCAGACTTGGACCCGAAATGGAAACGAGTCATCATATTAAAGTATGCGGAAGACATGACATTAAGCGATATCGCCAAGCTGCTGGAGCGGCCGGAGGGGACGGTTAAAACTTGGCTGAACAGAGCGCTCGCTCAATTAAGGCGGGAGCTGGGGGAGGAGGGGACGCTGGATGGAGAAGGAGCGGCGCGATTTTTGGGCGCGGATTGAGGAGCGGGCCTCCGATTCCGATCTGCTCCGGCGGACGGACGATGCGATTATGGCCGGGTTGGAGTTAGGAAAGGTGCATGTAAAAAGGCAACGCTTTAAATTTCGAAGAAGACTATTCGCCGGTGCGGCTGCCTGTTTAGCGCTGATCGTTTGTTTCGCTTCAATTCGGGTATCTCCCGCCTTCGCGTCGGCCATTCGTCAGATTCCCGGCATGGAAGCGCTCGTCGAAGCGATTCGTCACGATTATCCGAACGACGATACGCTGCAGGACGCGATCGACAACGGATACCTGCAAAAGGTGGGCGTGTCCGACGAGCATGACGGACTCAAGCTGACGGTAGAAGGCATCGTCGCCGACGAGTCTCGCATGGTGCTCGTATACACGCTGGATGGACTCGCGCCCGGCGAACAATTGTCCATGCAAGACATCGACTGGACAGACGGTACGGGACGTAAGCTGGGGCTAGGTTACGGAACGGCCGGCAATGTTCAAGGCGCGGAGGAGGCGCGATCCCAGACGGACTCGATCGAGATATTATTCCCGGAGCGCGAGCCGCTGCCGGATGTTCTGGGCTTGTCGGTCAAGCTGCGGAATGCGACCTACGCCGTCTCCTTTCCCGTTAACAAGAAGCTGTTCGCGGGAAACGGACGGACGATTCCTTTGAATGAAACGATCGAAGTCGACGGACAAACAATCGTAATTGAGCAGGCACGGATCTCGCCGCTGCAGATTGCGATCGACGGATATTACGCGGAAAGCAACACGAAAGCGATATTCGGCGGCGGGGACATGCGGATCGTAGACGACGCCGGCAAGGAATGGAACCTCCCGAATTTTAGCTTAGGCGCAGCCGAGAAGAATGAGGCGCACTTCGAGTTTAAGAGCAGCTATTTCCGCAAGCCCAAGAAGCTGTATCTGACCGGCTCCTGGTTCAGAGCCGTCGACAAGGGCAAGCTTCGTCTGGTCGTCGACACGGATCATAAGTCGATCGTCCAAGCGCCGGACGGCCAGGTGGCGGTGAGTGACGTAAACACAAGCTTTGGAAAAACGTTCGTTACGTTCAAGCTTACCCGGTCGCGCAAAGACGACAATATGGGTTACATGCTGCTCGCGGGACCGTTCGTCGACGCGGCCGGGAAAAAGGGGACAGCTACGGCGTTGGGAACGTCAATGGGCTTTGCGGGCGGAGAATACATGCTCGAGGAAGATCGGTACGAACTTTCGACCGGCGATTACGTCCAGCCGCTAACCTTCGACGTGTACATGTATCCGCAATACATCGAGAAGCCGTACCGTATCGAAATACCGCTAGATCAATGATTTATTCCGCGCGAGGCGATAGTCGCTTCGCGCTTTTTCGTTGCCCTCGCGTTTCCCCGCGCATCCGCACCCGCCGGGGGGCGTCTGCATACGATGTGCTATGCAAGTCGCGATGCGTGCCGCCCGAGCCGCGAGCCAACGCCCGGGGGCATCGGCCTCGGCCGTCTGCGCTGAGGAAGCCGCCAGGCGCCAAGGTCAAAGGAGGGAGAAGTCATGCTTACGGGCGTGCATATTATCGTCGCCGGAGGCGACGCGCGGCAGCTCGAGGTCATAAGGCGGCTTACCGAGCTCGATGCGACGGTAACGCTGATGGGATTCGAGCGTCTCGACACGCCTTTTTCGGGCGTGACCAAGGCGGAGTGGACGCCGGAAGCGCTGCGAAGCGCGGACGCGCTGCTGCTGCCTGTGGCCGGAACGGAAGAGGACGGTGCGGTCTCGGCGATTTTCACGGATCAAGAGTTGAAGTTTACGGACGATTACGCCGCCGCATTGCCGAAAACGTGCAAAATTTATACCGGACTTGCCAGATCCTATTTGCGCAAGATCGGAGAAAAGCACCGGCTGACGGTCGTAGAGCTGTTCGAGCGGGACGACGTAGCCATTTACAATTCGATACCGACGGCGGAAGGCGCCTTGATGATGGCGATTCAGCATACGGACATTACGATTCACGGTTCGAGATGCATGGTGCTCGGACTCGGCCGGACGGGGATGACGATGGCCCGGTCGCTGCAGGGACTCGGGGCGGTCGTGATGGCGGGCGTGCGTCGGGAAGACGCATTCGCAAGGGCGTACGAGATGGGCTTCGAGCCCTTCAACATCGCTGATCTGGCGCGCCTGGCGGGGAATATTGACTTGATTTTTAATACGATACCGAATATGATAGTCACAGCACAAGTGATCTCCAAACTTCCCCTTCGCGCGGTCATTATCGACCTTGCATCCAAGCCCGGCGGCACCGATTTTCGGTTCGCGGAGAAGCGCGGCATCAAGGCGCTTCTGGCACCCGGATTGCCCGGCATCGTCGCCCCCAAGACGGCAGGACGCATCATCGCGAACAGTCTGTGCCAGAGCATTCTGGACGACTACAAACAGGGGGAAGCGCCATGAATTGGCAAGGAATCACGGTCGGATACGCGCTATCCGGCTCGCACTGCACGTTGCCGGAGATCATGCCTCAGATCCAGCGCTTCGTAGATGCCGGAGCAAACGTCGTGCCGGTTGTCAGCCAGAGCGTGCTGACGACGGACACCCGCTTCGGGGCATCGGCGCATTGGCGATCGGAGTTGACCCGCATGACGGGCAACGAGATCATCAGTACGATCGTGGACGCCGAGCCGCTCGGTCCTTCCAAGCGATTCGACGTTATGCTCATCGCGCCTTGCACGGGCAATACGACGAGCAAGCTGGCCAATGCGATGACGGACGGACCGGTGCTGATGGCCGCCAAGGCCCAGATGCGCAACGGTAGGCCGCTCGTGCTGGCGATCTCCACGAACGACGGACTTGGCCTTAACGCCGCGAATATCGCGAAGCTGCTCGTCGCGAAGAATATTTTCTTCGTGCCGTTCGGCCAGGACAATCCGCAGCAGAAGCCCAACTCGCTTGTCGCACGAATGGATCTGGCGATCGATACGTGCGAAGCCGCCCTTCAGGGCAAGCAGCTGCAGCCGATGCTTATCGAACGGTTTTTATTCGCTTGAACTTATCCATATAGAGATTGTCTTTTGATTAGAGGGGAGAGTCATCATCATGTCTACGCCTACGTTGTTTAACGTCGCCGTCGTGGGAGCCACCGGTGCCGTTGGGGAACAGATCCTGAAGCAGCTCGCAGCGCGCAACTTCCCTATCAAGGAACTGAAGCTTCTGTCTTCGGCGCGCTCCGCCGGAACGAAGATCGAATTTAAAGGCCAGACCTACACGGTCGAAGAGGCGACGCCGGACAGCTTCAAGGGCGTCGAGATCGCGCTTTTCAGCGCGGGCGGGGACGTATCCAAGGCGCTTATTCCGCACGCGATCGAGCATGGAGCCGTGTGCATCGACAATACGAACGCTTACCGGATGGACCCGACGACACCGCTCGTCGTGCCCGAGGTTAACATCGGCAAGGTAGCGGAGCACAAGGGCGTCATTGCGAACCCGAACTGTTCGACGATCCAGATGGTCGCAGCGCTTAAGCCGCTATACGACCGTTACGGCATTTCCCGCATCATCGTGTCGACGTACCAAGCCGTTTCCGGCGCCGGCGCTCGCGCGATCGACGAGATGCTTCGGCAGTCGAAGGAAGTGCTCGCTGGCAACGATCCGCAGCCGGACATTTTGCCGGTAGGATCGCTGCCGGTCAAGCATCAGATCGCCTTCAACGCGATCCCGCAGATCGACAAGTTCCAGGACAACGGCTTCACGCTCGAAGAGATGAAGATGATCCGGGAAACGAAAAAGATCATGGACGACGACGCGCTCGAAGTCACCGCGACTTGCGTACGGATCCCGGTCGTGTACGGTCACTCCGAGTCGGTCTACGTAGAGCTCAAGCAAGACTTCGACATCGGCGAGATCAAGACATTGCTCGCCGGTTCGCCGGGCATCGTGCTCCAGGACGATCCGGACAGCCAGCTTTATCCGCTTGCGACCGATGCGGCGGGCAAGAACGAGGTATTCGTCGGACGCGTCCGGCGCGACCTTTCCAACCCGCGCGCGCTTAATCTGTGGATCGTATCCGACAATCTGCTCAAGGGCGCAGCCTGGAACGCCGTACAGATCGCCGAACACATCGCAGCTTCCCGCGCCTAAATCGACAACCCCCAGCCCTTCCCGAAGCCGGGGAGGGCTGGTCTGACGGTTGCGGTCTCATTCCCTCCCTTTTCTGAACGGCGCCCAGGAAAAACGCGGTTCCGACATTTTTGAGGCGAGGAAGGATGTATCGATGGTTACGGTTCAAAAGTTCGGAGGGACGTCGCTGTCCGATGCTGATGCTCGGAGGCACGTCCTCCGTCATATTCGGCGAGAATACGAAGCGGGTGCCGGGCTGGTCGTCGTGGTATCCGCTATGGGACGGCGGGGCGAGCCGTATGCGACCGATACGCTGCTGGAGTGGATCGGCTCGAACGGCGCCGGTCTGGCCGAACGGGAGAAGGACTTGCTGATGAGCTGCGGAGAGTTAATCTCCGCAGCTACTTTATGCAGTCTGCTTGGTGCCCATGACCTGCCGAGCGTTGTCTTAACGGGCGCGCAAGCCGGCATCCTTACGGATAACAAGTTCGGTGCCGCGCGTATCGTCGAGGTGAAGACCGATCGGATCCTTGCAAGCCTTACGGAAGGCAAGATCGTCATCGTGACGGGATTTCAGGGCGCTACGGCAGACGGAGAGATCACCACGCTCGGACGCGGCGGCAGCGATACGTCGGCTACCGCGCTCGGCGCCGCGCTTCAAGCGGACGTAGTGGATATCTACACGGACGTCGACGGCATATTAACCGCAGATCCGAGGGTCGTGTCCGAAGCCCGCCAGCTCGCAGTCGTCAGTTACGACGAGATTTGCAACATGGCGCATAACGGGGCCAAGGTCATCCACCCGAGAGCTGTCGAGATTGCGATGAAAGCCGGCATCCCGGTGCGCGTTCGCTCCACCTTTTCAGACGGAGAGGGGACGCTCGTCACGCATGCGAATGCAGCAGAAGGCCATATCGGCTGGAGCGACCGGACGGTGACCGGGCTTGCGCATGTCAAAGGCGTAACGCAGATTGCCGTTTCGGCCGAAGGCACGGCGCTTAATCCGCAGCTTGAAGTGTTCAGGGCAATGGCGAAGAACGGCATCAGCGTCGACTTTATCAATGTCATGCCTGCCGGCGTTCTTTATACGGTAACGGACGTCGACGCGCCGCTTGCGCTGCGGCTGCTTGCGGAGATGGGCTTCGAGCCGCGCGTACGCAGCGGCTGTGCCAAGGTTTCGGTCATCGGCGGCGGGATGAACGGGGAACCGGGCGTCATGGCGAAGATCGTGGAGGCGCTTGCCGACCGGCAGATCCCGATCCTGCAATCCGCGGATTCGAACACCACGATCTGGGTGCTCGTGCGCGAGACGGATATGGCGGCCGCCTTGTCGGCGCTTCATTCCGCTTTTGCCTTGCATGCGGTATCATGAAGATTATAATGGATTAGACAATAGGGATCGGCTTTTAGACGAAGGAGGATACGGGTATGGATTTCGGCCGCCTGATTACAGCGATGGTGACGCCATTTAACGAGCAACTGCAAATCGATTGGGAAGCGACGGGCCGGCTGATCGACGAGCTTATCGAGGTTCAAAAGTCGGATAGCCTGGTCGTATCCGGCACGACGGGCGAATCTCCGACATTGACCGAAGAGGAGAAGCTTGAGCTGTTCCGCTTCTCGGTACGCCGCGCAGCCGGACGCGCCAAGATTATCGCGGGTACGGGCAGCAACGACACGGCGCATTCTATTCATCTAAGCAAGCTAGCCGCAGAAGCGGGCGTCGATGCACTGCTGCTGGTCGCGCCTTATTACAATAAGCCGAATCAAGAGGGTCTGTACCTGCATTTTAAAGCGATCGCCGAATCGACGAAGCTGCCGGTTATTTTGTACAATGTGCCGGGCCGCACAGTCGTGAGTTTATCGACAGCCACGACGCTTAGGCTCGCGCAGCTTCCGAACGTGGTGGCAACCAAGGAATGCGCGTCCGTCGAACAAATTACCGAGCTGGTTGCAGGAGCGCCTGAAGGCTTTATCGTGTACAGCGGGGACGACGGCATTACGCTTCCGACGCTGGCCGTAGGCGGCTATGGCATTATTAGCGTGGCGAGCCATGTCGTCGGCGCTGAGATGAAGCAATTGATCGATACTTTCCTTGAAGGACGGATCGCGGAGGCTGCACAGCTCAACGCCAAGCTTTTCCCGGTCTTCAAAGGCTTGTTCCAGTGTCCGCATCCCGTGCCGAATCCCGTCGCCGTCAAGCATGCCCTGACTGCCAAAGGGCTTGACGTAGGCGGTGTGAGACTGCCGCTCGCTCCCGCTACCGAGGACGAACGGGCTTTTATCGAAGCCTTGTTCAACTGAACCCCGGCCGATCGTTGGGTCTTATTCCATATGCGCTTCGAGCGACCGATGCCTACGGCATCGGTTTTGCGTTAAATGGAGAAATTAATCGTATTCGGCCGTATTCGTTAGCCTGACTTGTACGAGTGGATTGGCATCATGTATAATGGGATGGAGTGAATGGGTGCGGCCAAAATTTGCAACTTGACAATTCCATAGATCGGGATCGTCGAATTATCGTAGGAGGTACTAGACTTGTCCAAGAAAAACAGCACAGACAAATTATTGATTTACGCGCTTGGCGGCGTCGGCGAGATCGGGAAAAACATGTATGTCGTTCAATACGGGAACGATATCGTCGTCGTCGACGCGGGCCTTAAATTCCCGGAAGAAGAGATGCTCGGCATCGACGTGGTCATTCCGGACATTACCCACCTGCTCGACAACCGAGAGAAGGTTCGCGGCATCCTCGTCACGCACGGTCACGAGGACCATATCGGCGGGCTTCCTTACGTATTGAAGCAGCTTAACGTTCCGATCTACGCTACGCGTCTGACGACGGGGCTCATCGAAAACAAGCTGAAGGAAGCGGGATTGCTGGGCGACACCAAGCGCATCCTGATTACCGCGGATTCGGAAGTGCAGATGGGCTCGATCAAGGCGTCCTTCTTCCGCACGAACCACAGTATCCCGGACTCGGTCGGCGTTTGTCTCGAGACGCACGAAGGCGTCGTCGTACACACGGGCGACTTTAAGTTCGACCATACGCCTGTCAACGATCAATACGCTGACCTGCAACGGATGGCCGAGATCGGCAAGCGCGGCGTGCTCGCATTGCTGTCGGACAGCACGAACGCGGAGCGTCCCGGATTCACGCCGTCGGAGAGCAATATCGGCAAGGAATTCGAGGAGATCTTCCGCCGGGCGAAGCAGCGCGTCGTCGTAGCTACGTTCGCTTCGAACGTCCACCGGGTTCAGCAGGTCATCAACGCCGCTGCCGAGACGCGCCGCAAGATGGCCGTCGTCGGCCGCAGCATGGTGAACGTCGTTACGATCGCATCGGAAATGGGGTATCTTGACGTTCCGGAAGGCATGATCATCGAGCCCGAAGAAGTGAACAAGCTGCCTGCGGACCGCGTCGTGATTCTGTCGACGGGCAGTCAGGGCGAGCCGATGTCCGCGTTGTCCCGCATGGCGCGTTCGACGCATCGCAAGGTGGACATCCTTGCCGGCGACACCGTCATTATCTCGGCGACGCCTATTCCCGGCAACGAGAAATATGTCGGCCGTACGGTCGATGAGCTCATGCGCCTCGGCGCGCACGTCATTTACGGGCCCGGCTCCGTATCCGGCGTTCACGTATCGGGTCACGGCAGCCAGGAAGAGCTGAAGCTCATGCTTAACCTGATTCGTCCGCAGTACTTTATTCCGATTCACGGTGAATACCGGATGCTTCGCCATCACGCCCTGCTCGGCGAGTCGGTCGGCATCGAGCGGGAGAACATCTTCCTGTGCGACATCGGCGACGTCGTGGAGTTCCAGAACGGGACCGCGCGCAAGGCAGGCAAGATCCCATCCGGCAACGTGCTGATCGACGGACTGGGCGTGGGGGACGTCGGTAACATCGTGCTCCGCGACCGCAAGCTGCTGTCCCAGGACGGCATTCTGGTCGTCGTCGTGACGTTGTCCAAGCAGGACGGCACGATATTGTCGGGTCCGGACATTATTTCCCGCGGCTTCGTATATGTACGCGAATCCGAAGGCTTGCTCGATGAAGCCAACCGCATCGTAACGGGCACGCTCCACAAGCTGATGAGCGACAATGTCAACGAATGGGCTTCGCTTAAGACCAACGTAAAGGACGCGCTCGGGCGTTTCCTCTACGAGCAAACGAGAAGAAGACCGATGATCCTGCCGATCATCATGGAAGTATAAACGAAAGAACAAGCAACCCCCACACTCAAACCGAAGGCCGCTTCCCCGGATATGTCCGGGCAGGCGGCCTTTTTGGCGTCGCATGCGATCCGTTTTCTGCGTCCAAGCAAGTTGCCAATCTGCCGGGAGAACGGAACCTTCCAATCGCATAATGTGAGCCTTAGCGTTCATACTATGTCGGACCGCCGTCGGCTGCGCTCCGCGCAAGCAGAACGGCGACGGAGGATTCGGGAAGGAAGTGGCAACTTGAAGAACAATGAAGAGCCCGGCACTTCGGAACAGCCCGCAACGCCAGACGAAGCGCGGAAAGGCTCGGTCGCCGCAGAAAATATCGTTCAGCTGGGCACGGCGAGCGTGCCGCAGGCCGAGTCGAACGTATTTTGCCTCACGATTATCGGACAGGTGGAAGGCCATATGATGCTGCCGCCGCAGAACAAGACGACCAAGTACGAACACGTCATTCCTCAGCTGGTAGCCGCCGAGCAGAGCTCGAAGGTAGAAGGCTTGCTGATCGTTCTCAATACGGTGGGCGGCGACGTCGAGGCCGGTCTCGCGATCGCGGAGATGATCTCGTCGCTCTCCAAGCCGAAGGTGGCGGTCGTGCTGGGCGGAGGACATTCGATCGGCGTGCCGATCGCCGTTGCGGCCGACTATACGTTGATCGCGGAAAGCGCGACGATGACGATCCATCCGATCCGGATGAACGGTCTTGTCATCGGCGTACCTCAAACGTTCGAATATTTGGACAAAATGCAGGAGCGCGTCGTACGCTTCGTCACCAGGCATAGCCGGGTAGGGGAAAAGAAGTTTAAGGAACTGATGTTTAAAACGGGCGAGCTTGCCCGCGATATCGGCACGACGGTCGTCGGTCCGGATGCGGTGTCGTATGGACTGATCGACGCGATCGGGGGGATCGGCGAAGCGCTGCGCGAGCTCAATCGGCGAATCGCGGAGCGCAAGCTTGCTTTCGCCGCGCCGCAAGGAGGCGAGGTGCAATGACGCTTTACACGCCGATGCCGCTAGAACTGGTGCTCGAAGGTTGGAGCGACGGTCAGGAGCCGATGATCGAAGTGGAGTATGGCGCGCTTCGCATGCTGTTGACGCCGGTCGCCCCCGGCGTCGGTAAGCTCGTGCGTCTGGTTTCCGCGCCGCTCGATGCGTATTTGCTGCCTGCCTTCGAGCCTGGCAAACTGATTTATTTCGGTGCCGCCTCATCGAATGCGGTAGCGGGAACGCCGTCGATCGACGACGGGGAACGGGGACTTTAGACCGTCGTACGGCCGATGCCCCGGCTCATGCGTCTCTTCGGTAAACTATGGTATAATGGGTGACCGGAGGTGACGGAGTTGGCCAAGCGCAAACGAAAAAAGGACACGCTGGGCGCAAGCCTCAAATATGAAATATACGGCATTCTGCTGATAACGATTTCCGTCATCGCGATGTACGGCGAAGCGGCGGGCGGACGTTCGCTCTCCAAGTTGTTTGGGTATTTGCTCGGTAAATTTTACTTTTTGCTGCCGATCGCGGGCATTTGGCTCGGGCTCCACGTGATGATCCGCAGAGCCTGGCCGCGCGGATGGACGATCCGCCGAAGCGGCTTCGTCATGGTCTGCTGCGGCTTGACGCTGCTTAGCTCCATGAGCTTCGTCGATTCGCGCCTCGGCCCATTGGAGGCGATTCGCCCGTCTGCGATTTTCAGCCAGACGACGCATCAGCTTTACGAACAGCTGTGGAACGCGCCTATTGAAAACGAAGCCCGGATCTCGGGCAAAGATATCGGCGGCGGGCTGCTCGGGGCGATGCAATATTCGATTTTTTATTGGTTGTTCGGCTATTACGGCGCAAAGTTCGTCTTGATCGTGGAGTTCGTCATCGCCTTTATGCTGCTGACGAATCGCTCTTATGTCGATATGATGAAGGGCATCCGCACCTTTGCGATGCGTCTGCTGCCCTTGCTCGCGCAGCGGCTGTCCGGCGGACGCAAACTGACCAGAGCCAAGGCGGTGCCGGTGAAGCCCAGGGCCAGGAAAGGACAAGTCGCCGCTGCGATGGCGGCGATCGGCGACGACGACCTGCAGGAGGAGCCGGTTGCGCGCAGCGCCGATGCGAAGAAGCCCTACTTCTTTCAGCTGTTTCACGGCAAGCCTGGCGGAGCCGAGACCGCGGACCAGGACGATCTGGACGACGAGCCTGCCCTTTACCCGTCCGCGCCGGCGGTCAACATTTCGGCCCGGCCGGAGGGACGCGCCAAGAGCAGAAAAAAGGAAGCGGAAACTCAAGACGTTCCGGCGACGCAGCCGATTGCCCAAACGCCATACATAGAGCCGACGGACGAGTGGGAGCCTGTGGCCGCGGAGCAGCCGGACGCAGGTCCGCGTTTCCACGATTTTGCCGATCAAGTGCCTGCCTTCGAAGAAGCCGACGAATCCGCTTGGAGCCAGTCCGAGATGGAGTTGGACGATGACACGGCAGCAGTCGAACCCGCACCCGATGCCGGCGCATTGTCCGATCCGCCGGACGGCGAAGCCGTTCCTGTTCAGGCCGCCGTGCCTGGAGCCGACGGCGCCGCCGCCGACGGTGCCGATTCGACGACTGCGCCTGCGCCGGTCAAACCGAAGCGGGTATACCGGATGCCGCCGATGCATCTGCTCGGCAAGCCGCAAGGCGGCGCCAAAGGCGGCGCCGGCGACAGCGGGCGCGAAGTGGCGCGCAAGCTGGAAGCGACGCTAGAGAGCTTCGGCGTGCGCGCGAAGGTGCTCGACGTGGCCAGAGGCCCGGCGGTTACGCGTTATGAGCTGCAGCCGGACGTCGGCGTCAAGGTCAGCCGAATCGTCAGTCTGACCGACGATATCGCCCTGGCGCTGGCCGCGAAGGATATTCGCATGGAAGCGCCGATCCCGGGGAAGTCGGCCATCGGCATCGAGGTGCCGAACAACGAGGTCAGCGTCGTGACGCTGCGCGAGGTGCTCGAGACGCCCACCTTCCAGGAGGCGCCAAGCAAGCTGACGATCGCCTTCGGCAGGGATATTTCCGGACAGCCGATCGTGGGCAACCTCGCCCGCATGCCCCATATGCTGGTAGCGGGCGCGACGGGTTCCGGCAAGTCCGTATGCATCAACGGAATCATTACCAGCTTGCTCTATAAGGCCAAGCCCGACGAAGTGAAGTTCCTCATGATCGACCCCAAGATGGTCGAGTTGAACGTTTACAACGGCATTCCGCATCTGCTCGCCCCGGTCGTGACGGATCCGCGGCGCGCTTCGCTCGCGCTCAAGAAGATCGTCGTCGAGATGGAAAAGCGGTACGAGAAGTTTTCTAAATCGGGAACAAGAAATATCGAAGGCTACAATAACCTGATGCTGAGCGGCGACAACCCGGACGGCGTGCTGCCGTACATCGTCGTCATCGTGGACGAGCTCGCGGATCTGATGATGGTGGCCGCCGGCGACGTCGAAGACGCGATCTGCCGTCTCGCGCAAATGGCGCGTGCGGCGGGCATTCATCTGATCATCGCGACGCAGCGACCGTCGGTCGACGTCATTACGGGCGTCATCAAGGCGAATATCCCGAGCCGGATCGCTTTTGGCGTCTCCTCTCAGGTAGACTCCCGCACGATTCTGGACATGGTCGGGGCGGAGAAGCTGCTCGGACGCGGGGACATGCTTTTCCTGCCGATGGGCGCTTCCAAGCCGGTTCGCGTGCAGGGCGCGTTTTTGTCCGACAATGAAGTCGAATCCGTCGTCGCTTATTCCCGCGGTCAAGCCGAAGCGGAATACAACGAGGAGCTCGTGCCTGAGATCGAGGAGTCGGACGACGCGGCGAACAACGAGCAGCTCGACGAGCTGTTCGATCAGGCGGTAGGCATCGTGCTTGAGGCCAAGCAGGCATCGGTCTCGCTGCTGCAGCGACGCATGCGCATCGGTTATACGCGGGCCGCGCGCCTGATCGACTCGATGGAGGCGAGAGGCGTCGTCGGTCCGTACGAAGGCAGCAAGCCCAGAGAAGTGCTCGTCACGCTCGAACAATTTCAACAACGCTCCTCCTGACATGTCGGGAGCGAGCGTTTTTTTTGTCCATGAATAGCCATCCATGACCTTCCTCATACTAACCTCACGCATGCCCGCGGCCCATCGGAGCCGGCGCGCACGAATCGCGAAAAATGAGAGGAAGGCGTGAATCAAGATGCGCTATCGTTTAGTAATTTTGACCGTATGCCTCGTCTGCTGCCTCTTCGGCCTGTATACGCTGAATCGGCTGGACAAGCCCGAGGCGGCGCGCGAGGCTTTCAGCAGCGCAGTCATCAAGAGCGGCGCCTCAGGCAAGGACGTTTACGAACTGCAAGGGAGACTTAAATACTTAGGGTATTACAGCGGCAAAGTGGACGGGAACTTCGGGTCGACTACGCTGAATTCCGTCAAATGGTTTCAGTGGAAATTCGGCATGAAGGCGGACGGCGTCGTGGGCGGCAAAACAAAGCTGAAGCTCTGGGAAGCGACGAAGGACTGGAAGCCGACGGCGGCTGACCTGGGCAAGGAGACCGGGCCGAGCCAAGGCTCGAATCAAAACGCCAACGCCGGCAACGGCGCCGGCGCTTCAAACGAAGCCAACCTGCCCGCATCGAACAACATGGGCTTGTCGGCGAACGATCTGAAGTTGATGGCGAACGCCGTATACGGCGAATCGCGCGGCGAACCGTTCGAAGGACAGGTTGCGGTAGCGGCGGTCATTCTGAATCGCGTGCGCGCATCGGAATTCCCCAATACGGTGTCGGGCGTTATCTTTCAGCCAGGGGCCTTTACCGCGGTGGCGGACGGGCAGATCTATCTGACGCCGAACGAGACGGCGGCCAAGGCCGTTAAGGACGCACTGTCCGGATGGGATCCGACGGATGGGTGCCTTTACTATTTCAACCCGAAGACGGCGACCTCGAAATGGATATGGTCGAGGCCGCAGTACAAGACGATCGGTCAGCATATTTTTTGCTATTGACCCAACTTTCCTGCGGCGCCTTATTTGCTTCGGGCTTGACCATGCGCTAGAATGGGCTTGAATCCAGAATAAGGGAAGGGATCTGAGGCCTTGCAGACTGAAGTGTTCCAGCGCGGCGCCGTCGGCCGGATGCGTATCCACGTACTGCCGACCACCCGATTCAAAACCTTTTCGTTGTCGCTGTTCGCGGGCGTGCCGCTTAACGAATCGCGCGTCACGCCGGTTGCGCTCGCGCCGTTCGTCCTTCGTCGCGGCACCCGCTCCTATCCGGAGACGATCCAATTCCGCGAACGTCTCGACGAGCTTTACGGCGCAGGCTTCGGCTTCGATATTTACAAGCGGGGCGACTACCAGATCGTTCAATTTCGCCTCGATATCATTAACGACGCATTCGTTTCCTCGCGCCAATCGCTGCTGGAGGAAGCGCTCCGTTTTCTTGGAGAGGCATTGACGGAGCCTGCGCTTGAAGGCAGCGCATTCAGCTCCAAGTACGTCGAATCGGAAAAAACGACCGTGCAAAAACGCATCGAGTCCATTATTAACGATAAAATCCGCTATGCGGCGGAGCGCTGCCTCGAGGAGATGTGCAGAAACGAGCCATACAGGCTGCTCGCGCTCGGCCGCAAGGAAGAGCTGCCGCAAATTACGCCGGCTTCCTTGTACGAAAGCTACCGCAAATGGCTGGACGAAGCGGTGTTCGACCTGTACGTGTCCGGCGACACTTCGCTTGAGCAGGTGTCAGCGTGGGCGGGGCAGTACTTCAAGCTCCCGGACGGACAGCCGGGCGCTTATCGGCCGGCCGAGATTAGGACGGCATCGGAGGAACCGCGGACGATCGTGGAGCGGCTCGATGTCGGTCAAGGCAAGCTCAATCTCGGACTTCGGACCGGCGTCGCCTACTCCGACGACCGATACCCCGACCTGCTCGTATACAACGGCATTCTGGGCGCATTTCCGCATTCCAAGCTGTTCATTCACGTGCGCGAAAAAGCCAGTCTCGCTTACTACGCCTCGTCGCGTCTAGATGGCCATAAAGGTTTGCTCACGATTCAGTCCGGCATCGAGATCGCCAATTACGAACGGGCGCTGGAAATCATCCGTCAGCAGCTTGAGCAGATGCGCGCAGGCAACATCGAAGAGCAGGAGCTCTCCAAGACGAAGGCGATGCTCGTCAATCAGCTTCGCGAAATTCAGGACTCGGCCTTCGAGCGGATCGCTTTCGATTATAACGGCGTCGTCTCGGGCAAGCAGCGCAGCGCGGACGAATTGATCGCGGCGATCGAGTCCGTGACGGCAGACCGCGCAGCCGCGGTCGCGGCGGGCGTCGGACTGGATACGATCTACTTCCTGCGCGACCTGAAGGAGGAGGCGGCCCATGTCCAAGCTTGATTATCCGAAGCTGCAGGAGACGCTGTACCATGAGGTGCTGGATAACGGACTCGAAGTTTTCGTGCTGCCAAAGCCCGGTTTCACGAAAACGTACGCGACCTTTACGACCAAATACGGCTCGGTAGACAATCATTTCCGGCCCGATGGGCAAGAAGCGCGGGCCGTGCCGGACGGCATCGCCCACTTTCTGGAGCACAAAATGTTCGAGGAGCCCGAGGGCGACGTCTTTTCCCGCTTCGCCGAGCAGGGCGCATCCGCGAATGCGTTCACGAGCTTCGACCGGACGTCCTATTTGTTTTCCACGGCGGGAGACCCGCTCGAGAGCTTGGATACGCTGCTCGATTTCGTTCAGAACCCGTACTTCACGGACGAGAACGTGGAAAAAGAGAAAGGCATTATCGTCCAGGAGATCAATATGTACAAGGACAATGCCGATTGGCGCGTCTATTTCGGCTTGATCGAGGCGCTCTATGCCAAGCATCCCGTGCATATCGACATCGCCGGCACGGAGGCATCCGTCCGTTCGATTTCGAAGGAGCAGCTTTACGACTGCTACCGAACCTTTTATCATCCGTCCAATATGACCTTGTTCGTCGTTGGAGGGATAGACCCGCAGGAAACGCTTGAGCGCGTTCGGCGCAACCAGGGGCGCAAGACGTTCCCGCCTGGCGGAGAAATCGAACGGCTGTTCGAAACCGAACCGTCCGCCGTGCGGGAGGAACGCCGCGTCGTGAAGCTGCCGGTATCGCTGCCCAAATGCATGATCGGCTTCAAGGAATCCGGTCCGTTTCCGGAAGGAGAAGAAGGCATTCGCAGAGAACTCGCGACGAAGCTGATGCTTGACGTTTTAATCGGCTCGAGTTCTCCGGCTTATCAGCGTCTGTATGACGACAACCTAATCTCGGACAGCTTCGGACACGAATATAACACGGGCCCCGGCTATGCGTTCACGGTAATCGGCGGGGATACCCGCGATCCCGACGAATTGCTCAAGCGCGTCGTAACCGCGATCGACGAAGCGATCCGGAGCGGACTGCCGCAGGCGTCGTTCGAACGGACCCGTGCCAAAAAAATCGGCGCTTATCTTCGCATGCTAAACAGTCCCGAAGCGATCGCAGGCGAATTTACCCGTTATCGCTTCAAGGGCGGAGATCTGTTCGACGTCGTGCGCCTGTACGAGAGCATCACGCTTGACGACGTTCACGAGCGTCTTCGTACGCTGGCGGATACCGAACGCAGATCGGTCTGCATCGTCAGGTCGGACGCCGAGTGACGATTGAAGGACAAGGGTCAAGCGCGCGCACGGCGCCTTATTGCGCGCTTGTCACCGGCGCTTCGCGGGGCATCGGCGCAGCGGTCGCGCGCAGGCTGGCCCGGGAAGGCGTCGGCGTGATCGTGCACTATCACCGCTCGCGCGAGCTGGCTCAAGCCGTAGCGGCGGACTGTCTGGCGCTCGGAGCGCCGTTCGCGGAGGCGGCGGGCGCCGACGTCCGGTCAAGCGCGGACATTGCCGCGCTCAAGACCGGTCTCGAGCAGGCAGGGCGCATGCCCGACATTCTGGTGCATGCGGCCGGAACGGCGCATTACGGCCTGCTGGAGGATCTGGAGGAGGACGAGTGGGACGACATTCAGCACGTCCACCTCAAAGCCGCCTACGGCCTGGCCAAGCGCTTCGGACCGACGATGTCGTGGCGGCGGCACGGCCGGATCGTGCACGTCAGCAGCGTCTGGGGCGTCGTCGGCGCTGCCGGCGAAGCCGCCTATTCCGCGGCCAAAGGCGGCCTGAACGGCTTGACCAAAGCGCTGGCGCGGGAGATGGCATTCGCCGGCGTGACGGTGAATGCCGTTGCGCCCGGACTCGTGGACACGGACATGCTGGCGGAGCTGGACGCCTCGGAGCAAGAGCAGCTTCGCGAGGAGGTCCCGATGAAGCGTTTCGCGGATCCCGGCGAAGTAGCGGAGCTGATTCGTTTTTTGACGCTTGGCGATGCCGGATATATCACGGGGCAGGTCATAGGGCTTTCCGGCGGCTGGCGAATGTAACGAAGCTGCGATTCGAATAAAGCAATGCGGCAGGGGACATCCTATCCATGCATTGATCCCACCCATCAAGGAGGATGTCGGATGTCTACCGTGCTGAGCAACTTTGAGTCCTGGAAAAAATTTCTGGGCGACCGGATCGAGGCCGCGAAGGACTTGGGGATCGGCGAAGACGCGATTGCCAAGCTCGCGTACGAGATCGGCGAATTCCTGGACAACAAGGTCGACCCGAAAAACGAAGAGCAGCGCGTCCTGAAGGAGCTTTGGGACGTAGGCGACGAGTCCGAGCGCAAGACGATGGCCGCGCTTATGGTCAAGCTCGCCAAGCATAGCTGAGCTGGACGACGGACATGAAGGAAGGCTCTGCCGATCGATGGCGGAGCCTTCCTTATTGCTGTTCGCGGCTGTGCGGGGGGGAACGTCTTTAGAAGGAACGCAATGGGCTTGTATAGGACTTTAGTAGGAATCTTTTGCTGGCTTTTGCAGGAGCGGGTCCACCGTTGTAGAATGAAGTTTGAAGGAATCGGCGACGAGGTGTCTAATGAATACGAAACAGTGGTATATGGAATATAAGATACATAAAAACCGTCCGGGTCTGCTCGGGGACATCGCGTCCCTGCTCGGCATGCTTGAAGTGAACATTCTGACCATCAACGGCGTCGAAGACCGGACACGGGGAATGCTGCTGCAGACCGACGACGACGAAAAGATCGAGCTGCTCGGCAAAATGCTGGCCAAGGTCGAAAATATTTCGATCGTGACGCTGCGTCCGCCGCGGCTGACGGATATTCTGGCCGTCCGTCACGGAAGATATATCGAGAGAGACTCCGACGACCGCAAGACGTTCCGCTTCACGCGGGACGAGCTGGGGTTGCTGGTCGATTTTCTCGGCGAGCTCTTCAAGCAGGACGGCAATCAAACGATCGGGCTGCGCGGCATGCCGCGCGTCGGCAAGACCGAATCGATCATCGCTGGTAGCGTATGCGCGAACAAGCGCTGGGCGTTCGTGTCTTCGACGCTGCTTCGCCAGACGGTTCGCAGCCAGCTCTCCGAAGAGGAAATGAACCCGCACAATGTGTTCATCATCGACGGCATCGTGAGCACGATCCGCTCGAACGACAAGCATTACAACTTGCTGCAGGACATTATGGCGATGCCTTCCACGAAGGTGATCGAGCATCCCGACATTTTCGTCCGCGAATCGGTCTTTGACTACGACGTATTCGACTGCATCATCGAACTGCGCAATACGCCTGACGAGGAGATCACGTACGAGAACTTCACGACCGCGGGACTGGACGGCGGTTTTTGACGAATCGAGCAAACTGTAATGGAAACGGCAGGAGGTGAAGTTTGTGTCAGATCTGGGATTGCTGCTTCGCAAGGCGAGGGAGCAACGGGGGTATACCCTCGACGACATCCAGGAAATTACGAAGATACGCAAACGTTACCTTGAAGCCATCGAATCCGGCGATTACAAAGTGCTTCCTGGATCGTTTTATGTTCGCGCCTTCGTGAAAACGTATGCCGAAACGGTGGGCCTGGACGCCGAAGAGGTGCTGCGTCTCTATCACAAGGAGCTTCCGAAGGCCCAGGCGTCCGAGACGGGCGCGCCGGAGCCTTATATCCAACCGAAAAGCCGAAGAGTGCAGCACAACGACCGGGTCGGCAAAGTGGTCGTCACCTCGTTGATGTGGCTGTTCCCTATATTGATCGCAGTCGTGATCTACGTCTATTACGCGAACAATAAGACGGAGACGAACAAGCCGTCCGAGACGACGCCTCCGCCGTCGCTGACCACGGAGACCGCGTTGCCTTCATCCGCGGCCACGCCGACGCCTACTGCGACCCCGACGCCTACGCCCACGCCGCCGCAGACGACGGTCACGTTCCGCGAGAAAAAGAACAGCCGTTATTATTTCGACGTCTCTCCTGCGGGCAATCACGTAATGAAAATTACGTTCCCGGGCGGCAAGAGCTGGGTAGGGGTGAACGAAAACAACTCTTCCGGCAAGTCGATTTACGGGAAAACGCCGGAGCAAAGCGAGGTCCTGACGTTCGAGCTTGGCGAGACGCCGCTGTACGTGAATCTGGGCTTCGCCAAAGGCGCGCTCATCGAGATCGACGGCATCGCCGTCGACGACGAGGACGTTCCGGGCCGCAGAAGATTCATTTTTACGGTGACGGACGGCGCGGGCGGATCCGCATCCCCGACGCCTTGACCTCTGTCGGCGAATATTCCCGATTCCAGCGAGACAGGCTAGTGTAAGCAACGAATACGCTAGCTTGGAGGTTGTGACGCATGGCAATCAGTTGGATCGTGGTCGCAATCGGCGTCGTCGTCAGCCTGCTGGGGTGGTTGATGACGCCGAGCGCCTGGGGGTACGGCATTTTAGGCTTCGGGCTCGCATGGATCGCGCTGGGCTTGCTCGATCTGTTCCGAGAGCCCGCCCGCGGCAGATAGTCCGAACCGAGAAGAGAATGAGCGCGAAAAAGCACTCATTCTTTTTTTTGCAGCTTCGTTGCCTGCGTCTGTCCGCCGTCTTGGAAACCCCGCTTCATTTCGTTTATAATGTACACAATCGAAGATAAGGAAAGGAAGACTACATATGGCATCCGAATATTCGTTCGACATCGTCTCCAAGGTTGAGCTCCAAGAAGTGAGCAATGCCGTACAACAGGCTGTTAAAGAAATCGAGACCCGCTTCGACTTCAAGGGGAGCAAGAGCAGCATCGCGCTCGAAGGCGAGGCGTTGACGGTAGCGTCGGACGACGAGTACCGGCTGAAGAGCGTCATCGATATTTTGCAGAGCAAGCTGATCAAGCGCGGCGTACCGATTCGCAATATGGATTATGGCAAGATCGAGCCCGCGTCCGGCAGCACGGTTCGCCAGAATATCAAGCTCAAGCAGGGCGTCGATCAAGAAAATGCAAAAAAAATCAATATTCTGATTCGGGATTCGAAGATCAAGGTAAAAAGCCAGATCCAAGGCGATCAGCTTCGCGTGACGGGCAAAAGCAAAGACGATCTGCAAGCGATCATGTCGCTCTTGAAGGGCGCCGAGCTGCCGCTCGAGCTGCAGTTTACGAACTATCGCTAAGGTCGCATGCGCAATTCGTCAAATTTTGACACTGCGGCGAAGCTTCATTTATACTGACTTGAACATTTAATCTGGCGAAAAACCTGGGGGAAGTCATTCATGGTAGAGACAGTCCGCGGAACATGGCTCCGCAACCCGCACCGTACCGCGCCTCGCCGCGGCCGGCATGACGAAGGGAAGGTGTCCGCATGAATCTGGCGAACCGAATCACGCTCGTACGCATCTTCCTCGTGCCGATCATGACCTTTTTCCTACTGATCAAGCTGGACGTGTCTCCGCTCACCATCGGGACCTATTCGATTTCCTACAATCAGGTGTTTGCGCTGCTCTTGTTCATCATCGCGGCGAGCACGGACGGTCTTGACGGGTACATCGCCCGCAAGCACAAGATCGTCACGAACCTCGGCAAGCTGCTAGATCCGCTCGCGGACAAGCTGCTGGTGGCGGCCGTCCTGATTTCTCTCGTCGAGATGGGCAAGCTGGACGCATGGGTGGCCATCGTCATTATCAGCCGCGAATGGGCGGTAACGGGCTTGCGCCAGGTTGCCTTGCTCGAAGGCGCCGTACTTGCCGCCAGCAAATGGGGCAAATGGAAAACCGCCATCCAGATCGCGATGATCATCGTGCTTCTGTTGAACAACTTCCCGTTCACTTACCTGCACTTCCCGCTCGATACGATCGCCGTCTGGGCCGCAGCAGCCATCACGGTATACTCCGGCGTCGATTATTTCGTTAAAAACAAAAATTTGATCCCGCTGTCCGATCCACCGGCCGGCGAAGGCAAGGGAGGACGCCCGGGCGCATGAGAGCGGAGATAATCGCGGTCGGCACGGAGTTGCTGCTCGGCCAGATCGTCAACACCAACGCGCAGTTTTTGTCGCAGCGGCTCGCGGATCTCGGTATCGACGTATACTTCCAGACGGTCGTCGGGGACAATGCGGACCGTCTGAAGCAAGCGATCGCCGTTGCCGAGACCAGGGCCGACCTCGTTCTTTTTACCGGCGGTCTTGGACCGACGATGGACGACCTGACGCGCGATGCGCTGGCCGCCCATCTGGGCGTCGGCATCGACATGCATGAGCCTTCGCTCGCCAAGATCGAAGCGATGTTCGCCGGCAGGGCGCCTTCGCTCATCGAGATCAACCGCCGCCAGGCGATGCTCGTGGAGGGCGCTTCGCCGCTCCGCAACGACGCCGGCCTGGCCGTCGGCAGCGCGCTCACGGCGAACGGCACGCATTATATGCTGCTGCCGGGACCGCCGCGCGAGATGAAGCCGATGTTCCTGAACGACGGCAGCGCCTGGCTGAAGGAAAAGCTCGGCGATGCAGATTCGCTGCATTCGGCTATGCTTCGCTTCTGCGGGATCGGCGAGTCCGCGCTTGAAGAGCTCTACAAGGACTTGATCGAGGCGCAGCGCGATCCGACGCTCGCCACCTACGCCAAGGAAGGCGAAGTCACGCTGCGCGTGTCCACGAAGGCGGCGACGGCCGAAGAGGCGCTCGCCAGACTGGAGCCGACGCTTCAGGAGATTCGCAGGCGCGGAGAGCGGTATCTGTATTCGGAGAGCGACGTGGCGCTCGAAGCCGAGGTCATTCGGCTGCTCGCGGAGCAGCGGCGGACGATCTCCTGCGCGGAGAGCTGCACCGGCGGCTTGATCGCGACGCTGCTCACGACGATACCAGGCAGCGCGGACGCTTTTCTGGGCGGCGTGGTGAGCTACAGCAATCCTGTCAAGCGGGACCTGCTGGGCGTCGACCAGGCGCTGCTGGAGGGCGAAGGCGCGCCAGGGGCCGTCAGCGAGGAAACCGCGAAAGCGATGGCCGACGGCGTGCGCAGCGCGACCGATACGGATCTGGCATTGTCGGTTACGGGCGTGGCGGGACCCGCGTCCTCCGAAGGCAAGCCCGTCGGGCTCGTCTACATCGGGATCTCCGAACGCGGCAAACCTGTCCGCGCAGAGAAGCTTCAGCTCCAAGGAGACCGCGAAGGCATCCGGATCAGGGCCGCTAAGCGGGCGTTGTACTTGGCTTGGCTAAGGTTGACCGGCAAGGATTGAGGGCGGGCGCTGCCAAGTTCCGCTGTTCGGTTAACGGGCATGCGAAGTTTTGTTAGACAAGGTACAGGCTTGCGCGGGCTGTCGAATTATGATAGATTGTAAAGGAAAGTTGCGGAAGAACCGTAGCGAAGAATACTTTGCTACGGTTCTTTTTTGGAAGTTTTTCGAACAAATGTTCGTAAAAAGCTTGGCAAACGGTTTATAAAAAGTTATAATATAACTATCAAATGATAAGGATGTGGGTGTGTTGTCCGATCGTCGCGCCGCATTAGAGATGGCATTGCGCCAGATTGAAAAGCAATTCGGCAAGGGTTCGATTATGAAGCTGGGAGAGCAAGCCAACCTCCAAGTCGAGACATACTCCAGCGGAGCGCTGGCTTTGGATATCGCCCTCGGAATCGGCGGATTCCCGCGGGGCCGGATTATTGAAGTATACGGACCGGAGTCCTCCGGTAAGACGACCGTCGCCCTGCATGCGATCGCCGAGGTGCAAAGATCCGGCGGACAAGCCGCCTTTATCGACGCAGAGCATGCGCTCGATCCGATGTACGCACGCAACCTGGGCGTCAACATCGACGAACTGCTGCTGAGCCAGCCGGATACCGGCGAGCAGGCGCTGGAGATCGCAGAAGCGCTCGTACGCAGCGGCGCGGTAGATATCGTTGTCGTGGACTCGGTCGCGGCGCTGGTGCCGAAGGCGGAGATCGAAGGCGACATGGGCGACTCGTTTGTCGGCCTGCAGGCCCGACTGATGTCGCAGGCGATGCGCAAGCTGTCCGGCGCCATCAGCAAGTCGAAGTCGATCGCGGTCTTCATCAATCAGCTTCGCGAGAAAGTCGGCGTCATGTTCGGCAATCCCGAGACGACGCCGGGCGGCCGCGCGCTCAAGTTCTATGCCAGCGTACGTCTGGACGTACGCCGTATCGAGTCGATCAAGCAAGGCAATGACATCGTGGGCAACCGGACGCGCATCAAGGTCGTGAAGAACAAGGTCGCTCCGCCGTTCAAACAAGCGGAAGTCGACATCATGTACGGCGAAGGCATTTCGCGCGAAGGCAGCATCATCGATATCGGCGTCGAGCTGGATATCGTACAGAAGAGCGGCGCATGGTTCTCCTACAATGGCGAGCGTTTGGGACAGGGCCGGGAAAATTCCAAGCAGTTCCTGAAAGATCATGCGGATCTGTGCGGACAGATCGAACGGCAAATCCGCGAAGCCACGCTGAACGAAGTGGCCGTGGCGGCTCGTACGAGCGCCGCGGAGCAGGATGAGGACGAGGAAGAACCGGACTTCGAGAACGAATAATAGGTACAGCTTGAGGGCGTCCGCAGCCGCGGATGCCCTTTTGGACATATGCGGCTTCAGTTTGGCAGCAATGAAAGGCGAGGAGGTTGACCGGCGATGGTCAGAAAAAAAACAGAGCCGAATCCGGCCGACAGCATCGTAGATATTTCGGACGAGCGGGAGTGGGAGCGGTCCCGCACGCAGCGCGCTACTGCGCCGCACCGTTATTCAAAGGAAGAATCGAAGGAAGAGGCAACCGGAGAAGCGGACGCTGCGTCTTCGGGACCGGCAGCCGCCGTCATCGTAGCGGTGGAGGCCGACGCGAAGCGGCCCGCCATGTACAAGCTTGCGATTGCGGTGGATGGCCAGACGGAGCAGGCGCTGATCAGCGTTCACGAGGACACGCTTGTCGCCTGGCGGCTTCTTAAGGACCGGCGGCTGTCACCCGAGGAGTGGGAAATGCTCCGCAAGGAGCAAGAAAAAGAAGAAGCCTATCGCTCGGCGCTTTACATGCTCGATTTTAAAGCCCGCACGCAAGCGGAGCTGCGGCGAGGACTGAAGCGCAAGGGTTATGCCGCCGAAGCGATCGACGGCTGTCTGGAACGGCTCGCGAGACAAGGATACGTGAACGACGCCGTGTTCGCGCAGCGCTTCGCAGAGCAGCGCGTGACGGGACAAAAGAAAGGGAGCCGTCTGGTCCGTCAGGAGCTCATGCAGCGCGGCGTCGACAAGCGGGAGATCGACGAAGCGATCAAGGGCCTCGACGAAGAGGCGGAGCGGAGCTCCGCGCTGGCGCTGGCCATGAAGCGCTGGCCGTCCGTCAAAGGCAAGAGCGAGCGGGAGCGGCAAATGAAGCTGATGAACATGCTTCTGCGCAGGGGGTTTCCCGGCGCCGCGGCCCGCGAAGCCGTGCGCCAAGCCTCAGCTTCGGCAGCCGAAGCTGACGAATGGGATACGCCCGAGGAGCCCTACGACGAGGATGGTCTGGAATAATGCGCTTCAGGCGCGAAGCAGGCTCGTTTTTTGCCGTCCGAACAGGCAGTTCAGGCTTTCAGCAATCTGCGATAGGCGGCTCCAGCCGCGCGTAATCGTCCAAGGCGGCAAGCGGGGGAGGGGACGTCCCTGCATTGCTTGACAATCCATTTTCACAAAAGATACAATGAGTGAGTATTCCATCATCGCGCTACCGATTCTTTTTCCTTCCAAAAAACGATTCGGATAGTGAATTTTCGACGATTTACACGAGATTACGGAACGGTTCTGAAACCGGAGCACAATTAAATAGGTGTCCCAAGATTTGCCTTGGTGATACAACGAGGAGGTGAAGACCATGGAGTCATGGATCTGGGTCTTGATCTTAATCGTTGTTGGCGTGCTTTTCTTTGGGATCGGTTATGTTGTACGCAAGTCCATTGCGGAAGCTAAAATATCCAGCGCTGAAGAGGCGGCCAGGCAGATCGTAGAGAATGCCAAGAAAGAGGCCGACGCTCTCCGCAAGGAAACGGTACTGGAAGCCAAAGACGAGGTGCACAAGCTCCGGAACGAAGCGGAACGCGATATTAGAGAGCGCCGCAACGAGGTTCAGCGGCAGGAACGCCGGCTGGTTCAGAAGGAAGAATCGCTGGACCGCAAGCTGGAGCAGCTGGAACGCAAGGAGGAGCAAGTCGCCAACAAAGAGAAACGGATCGAAGAGACCCAAGAACAGATCGAGACGCTTCATAAGCAGCAGATAACGGAGCTCGAGCGCATCTCCAACCTGACGATGGAAGACGCCAAGCAGCTGATTCTGTCCACGGTCGAGCAGGAAGTGCGTCACGAGACCGCTCAACTGATCAAAGACATCGAGCAACAGGCGAAGGAAGAAGGCGACAAGCGCGCCCGCGATATCATCTCGCTCGCGATTCAGCGCTGCGCCGCGGATCACGTGGCGGAGACGACGGTATCCGTCGTAACGCTGCCGAACGAAGAGATGAAGGGGCGGATCATCGGCCGGGAAGGCCGCAACATCCGTGCGCTGGAGACGCTCACCGGCATCGATCTTATTATCGACGATACGCCGGAGGCCGTTATCCTGTCGGGCTTCGACCCGATCCGTCGCGAGATTGCCCGTACCGCGCTCGAGAAGCTCGTCGCCGACGGACGCATCCACCCCGCCCGCATCGAGGAGATGGTGGAGAAGTCCCGTCGCGAAGTGGACGAGCGGATCCGCGAATACGGAGAGCAAGCGACGTTCGAGGTGGGCGTTCACGGTCTCCATCCGGACCTCATCAAGATTCTCGGTCGCCTGAAGTTCCGTACGAGTTACGGCCAGAATGTGCTTAAGCATTCGATGGAGGTCGCGTATCTGACCGGACTGATGGCAGCCGAGCTCGGAGAGGACATTTCTCTCGCCAAACGCGCCGGCTTGCTGCATGATATCGGCAAGGCGCTCGACCACGAAGTGGAAGGTTCGCATGTCGAGATCGGCGTAGAATTGGCGAAGAAATACAAGGAGCATCCGGTCGTCATCAACAGTATCGCGTCCCACCACGGCGACGTGGAGGCGACTTCGGTCATCGCGATGCTGGTCGGCGCGGCCGACGCGCTAAGCGCAGCCCGTCCGGGCGCGCGCCGCGAGACGCTCGAGACGTATATTCGCAGGCTGGAGAAGCTGGAAGCCATCTCGGAGTCGTTCGAGGGCGTCGAGAAGTCGTACGCCATTCAGGCTGGACGCGAGGTTCGCGTCATGGTACAGCCGGAGAAGGTCGACGACGGCGAGGCATTCAGACTCGCGCGGGATATCACGAAGAAGATCGAGAGCGAACTCGATTATCCGGGACATATTAAGGTCACGGTCATTCGGGAGACGCGAGCGGTCGAATACGCCAAGTAACAGCAAGGCTATACCGGGGAGTGGCCGCCACGATTGGCGGCCATTTCTCCGTTTTCGGACCAACGGGAAATGACAGTGAAAGACAGAAAGGTGGATGACATGAAA
The DNA here is from genome assembly GCF_042649185.1 of Cohnella sp. GCM10012308. Classification (NCBI taxonomy): domain Bacteria; kingdom Bacillati; phylum Bacillota; class Bacilli; order Caryophanales; family Paenibacillaceae; genus Cohnella; species Cohnella sp. GCM10012308. Next base: position 93,929 of record NZ_JBHRYU010000001.1, on the reverse strand, counting down.
GTCGTCTTTATCGGAGATATCGTCGGCCAAGTCGGCCGGGATACCGTCAAGCGGCTGCTGCCGTGGCTTAAGGATAAGTATCAGCCGCATGTCGTCATCGCCAACGGCGAGAATGCCGCAGGGGGACGGGGCATCAATGCCGCGATTACGCGCGAGCTGTTCTCGGCCGGCGTGCAGGGCATCACCATGGGCAACCATACGTGGGATAATCGGGAAATCTTCGAATTTATCGACGACGAAGCCCGGATGGTCCGCCCGGCCAATCTGCCGCCGGGAACCCCGGGCCGCGGGTATACGATCATCAAGAGCGGCAGCCGGGAGCTGGCTATCGTCAACTTGATCGGTCGCACCTTCCTGCCGCCTTCCGATTGCCCGTTCCGCAAGGCGGATGAGATCGTGGACGAGCTCAGGCGCAAGACGAAGTGCATCCTCGTAGACTTCCATGCCGAAGCGACCAGCGAGAAAATCGCGATGGGCTGGCATCTTGACGGACGCGCCTCGGTCGTGCTCGGCACGCATACGCATGTGCAGACGAACGACGACCGGATCTTGCCGGAGGGCACCGCGTACGTGACGGATGCCGGGATGACCGGGCCGCGCGACGGCGTGCTCGGCATGGAGCGTGAGAGCGTGCTGCGCAAATTCATCACCGGCATGCCTACGCGGTTCCAGGTTGCCGAGACGAAGTGGCATCTGAACGGACTGTTCGTCGACATCGACGAAGCGACGGGCAAAGCCGTCAGCGTTCGTACGATTCGCGTGGACGAGGATAGCTGGATTCCGGCATAAGTAAGGAATTCGTCGTCATCGTTAGGAGCCGCACCCCAGGGTGCGGTTTTTCGTGTCGGAAAATGTTTTGCAATTCCTTGGATCATGAAAAGCTGAAAATTTCAGAATAATTTGAAATTTGATTGCGCCACCAATCCGGGCGGGCAGGAATTAATCGCCGGAATCCCGAATATGATCGGTTAGTGAGCCCATCCTTAACCCCAAGGAGGAACTGGTCATGGATGTATTAAAGGTATCGGCAAAATCGAACCCAAACTCCGTTGCAGGCGCATTGGCAGGGGTGCTACGTGAGCGTGGAGGGGCTGAGCTGCAGGCAATCGGCGCCGGCGCGCTGAATCAGGCGGTCAAGGCGGTGGCAATCGCGAGAGGTTTTGTCGCGCCGAGCGGCGTCGATTTGATTTGTATACCGGCATTTACGGATATCGTCATCGACGGGGAGGACCGAACGGCTATCAAGCTCATCGTCGAGCCCAGATAACCCGCGGGAAGCGACCGACCGATAGGAACATTGGACCTGCCATCGCATGGTGCGGATGCCGCGGAGCTTGCCGCGCTGCTCGCTTCTCGCGTGACCGCAGGTTTTTTTGTTGTTCCCGGAAAACGAGAGGGGGAGACGCATGCGAATCGCGGATCTGCATTGCGACGCACTCAGCAAGCTAGATCGCGACCCGAAGCTTACGTGGGACGGTCCGTCCGGCAGCGGGCTGGATGTGACCGCCGAGGGTCTTGCGAACGGAAATGTCGGCCTTCAGGCCTTTGCGATCTGGGTGCCGGCAGGAACGGCTAAAACGCCTGAAAGCGCACTGCGCCAAGCGGAGCTGTTGCACGAGAAAATATTGTCGGCGCCGGGCATGCGGCTCGTGAAGAGCCGCGCCGACGTGGATGCCGTACTCGGGCCGGACGCGGCGGAAAGAGGAGCGCTGCTCACGCTGGAGGGCGCGGATGCGCTGCGCGGAGAGCGATGGGCGCTGCGGCTGCTTCATCGGCTCGGGCTCCGAATGCTCGGACTTACCTGGAATGAGGCCAACTGGGCTTGCGACGGTATTATGGAACCGAGAGGGGCCGGGTTAACAAAGGAAGGGCGCAGTCTTGTCGCGGAGTGCGAGGCGCTCGGCATTCTGATTGATGTGTCCCATATATCCGAAAAGGGCTTCTGGGAAACGGCGGAGCTCGCGAGAAAGCCTTTTTTGGCATCGCACGCCAATGCCCGCGCGCAATGTCCGCATCCGCGCAACTTGACGGACGACCAGATTCGCGCGCTCGTCTCCGCAAACGGCCTGATCGGAATTACGTTCGTGCCGTTTTTTCTGCAGGCGCTGAGACCGGCCGGCATCGACGACGTGCTGCGGCATGTCGACCATATCTGCGCGCTTGGCGGAGCGAACCATATTGCGTTCGGCTCTGACTTTGACGGCATCGATACCTATACGCTCGGACTCGCCGGACCGGGCGATTATTCGGCGCTAACCGACGCGCTGCTGGCTCGCCATGCCGAGCCGCTCGTCCGCGGATGGATGTCCGGAAACGCGCGGCGCTTTTTGACGGAAAACCTTAAATAAAGGCGTGAGTCGCATCGTTTGTATAGGAGAAGTTGTGACAAAATTGAAAATTAATATCGCGTCAAATGAGCTGAAACTATTGCAATTTAACATAACGAATCATAAAATTTATTAGATCAACATTTGTATAAGATCAAAATCCGTTTTGTATATAGCACAATCGTCAAGTTTTGCCATTATCGATACCAGTGAATTAAAGCATGAGGAGATGGAAGCATTGATCGATCAACTTTCTTGGAAAATAGGCGGCCAACAAGGGGAGGGCGTCGAAAGTACGGACCGTATTTTCTCGACGGCGCTTAACCGGCTCGGCTATTATCTATACGGCTATCGTCACTTCTCCTCCCGGATCAAGGGCGGCCACACGAACAACAAAATTCGGATCAGCACGCATCCGATCCGGGCGATCTCGGACGATCTGGACATTCTCGTCGCGTTCGACCAGGAGAGCATCGATCTGAACGCCATAGAGCTCCGTGCGGGAGGAGTTATCGTCGCGGATGCCAAGTTCTCGCCGGTCGTGCCGGAGGGCGTAGACGCCCAGTTGTTCGCGGTGCCGATCACGGCGATCGCCGAAGAGCTTGGTACATCGCTAATGAAGAACATGGTCGCGTCCGGCGCGTCATGGGCGCTGCTCGGCCTCCCGATCGAGGTGTTCAACCGGGCGGTGGAGGAGGAGTTCGGACGCAAGGGCGCGGCCGTCGTCGAGAAAAACGTGGAGGCCGTACGGCGCGGCGCCGAGTTCGTGCTCGAGCAGGCCGGCGGACCTATCGAAGCGTTTAAGCTGGCGGAAGCCGACGGCAAGCAGAAGCTGTTCATGATCGGCAACGAAGCGATGGGGCTCGGCTCCGTCGCGGCCGGATGCCGCTTGATGTCCGCCTATCCGATCACGCCGGCGTCCGAAGTCATGGAGTACCTGATCAAGAAGCTGCCGAAGTTCGGCGGCACCGTCGTACAGACGGAGGACGAGATCGCGGCGGTCACGATGGCGATCGGCGCCAACTACGGCGGCGTGCGTACGATGACGGCTTCGGCCGGCCCCGGCCTGTCGCTCATGATGGAGGCGATCGGCCTGTCGGGCATGACCGAGACGCCGCTCGTCATCATCGACACGCAGCGCGGCGGCCCTTCGACCGGCTTGCCGACGAAGCAGGAGCAATCCGATATCAACGCGCTGATCTACGGCACGCACGGCGAGATTCCGAAGGTCGTCATCGCGCCGAGCACGATCGAGGAATGCTTCTACGACATGATCGAAGCGTTTAATATCGCCGAGGAGTTCCAGGTGCCGGTTATCGTGGCGACCGACCTGCAGCTGTCGCTCGGCAAGCAATCGTGCGAGCCGCTCGACTACAAGCGCATCGAGATCAAGCGCGGCAAGCTTATTCCGCTCGAGCAGGAGCTGGCGCCTACGGAGCCGAACAAGCTGTTCAAACGTTACGAATTCACCGAGGACGGCGTCTCGCCCCGCGTGCTGCCGGGCGCGAAGCATGGCATTCACCATGTGACCGGCGTCGAGCATGACGAGGAAGGCCGCCCGTCCGAGAGCGCGGTCAACCGCCGCAAGATGATGGACAAGAGACTGAACAAGCTGAGCGCGCTGCGCATTGCCGATGCCGTCAAACCGGACGGGCCGAGCGAGCCGGCCGATCTGCTCATCGTGTCGATGGGCTCTACGGGCGGCACGATTAATGAAGCGCAGGATCGCCTGACGCAAGCGGGCATCGCGACGAACCACGTGACGGTGCGCCAGATGCACCCGTTCCCGAGCGATCTGCTGGCGCCTTACCTGGAGAGTGCAAGCAAGGTCGTCGTGCTCGAGAACAACGCGACGGGCCAATTGGCCAACCTGATCAAGCAAAACGTCGGACATCACGATAAAATCGTGAATCTGCTCAAATACGACGGCACGCCGTTCCTTCCTTCCGAAGTCTACCAAGCTTGCAAGGAGCTGAAGCTGTAATGGCTACATTCAAGGAATTCCGCAACAACGTCAAGCCGAACTGGTGTCCCGGCTGCGGGGACTTCACCGTGCAGGCTTCAATTCAGCGTGCTGCCGCGAACGTGGGCCTCGAGCCCGAGCAGCTCGCCGTCATTTCGGGTATCGGCTGCTCCGGCCGGATCTCGGGCTACATCAATGCGTACGGACTGCACGGCATTCACGGCCGCGCGCTGCCGATCGCCCAAGGCGTCAAGCTCGCGAACCGCGAGCTGACCGTCATCGCGTCCGGCGGCGACGGGGACGGCTTCGCGATCGGCATGGGCCATACGGTGCATGCGATCCGCCGCAACCTGGACATCACCTACATCGTCATGGACAATCAGATCTACGGTCTGACCAAGGGCCAAACGTCGCCGCGCAGCGCGGAAGGCTTCAAGACAAAGTCGACGCCGGAAGGCTCGATCGAGACGACGCTGTCGCCGCTAGAGATCGCGCTGTCCGCAGGCGCGACGTTCGTCGCCCAGTCGTTTTCCAGCGACCTGAAGCAGCTGACCTCGCTCATTGAGCAGGCGATTCAGCATAAAGGCTTTTCGCTAATCAACGTATTCTCGCCTTGCGTAACGTTCAATAAAGTCAACACCTACGATTGGTTTAAAGAGAACATCGTGAACCTAGAGCAGTTCCCCGATTACGATCCGAGCAACCGCATCGCGGCGATGACGAAGATCATGGAGACGGGCGGCATGCTGACGGGCCTGATCTATCAGGACACGACGCGCAAATCGTACGAGGATATGGCGGTGGGCTTCAAGCCAGAAGCGCTTGCGAAGCAGGATCTGACGCTTCCTCAAGCGGAGTTCGACAAGCTGCTCGCGGAGTTTAGATAACATACGCAAGCCCCATCATAGCGGCAGTTCGGGACATGGAATCCGGTCCCGGCTGCCGCTATTTTTAGTTTTGTCGCGTACACACGAAGGACACAAGGGTACGATAAGGTTATAGACGTACCGGATGGCCGGGCAGAGACGGGGGCAAGGGGCGATGAAGCGAACGATTCTGCTGGCGGAAGACGATGCGCTTATGCGAGAGTTTATAACGGATTATTTCATCAAGGAACGTTGGGATGTGCTCGAGGCGGAGAACGGGCGAACGGCGCTGGAATTGTTCGAGCAACACGCCGTCGACCTGGTCGTGCTCGATCTTATGATGCCGGAAATGGACGGCTGGACGGCATGCAGGCGCATCCGGGAGAAGTCGGACGTGCCGGTCATCATCATCACGGCCCGCGCGGAGGACGACGACCAGATTCTGGGATACGAGCTGGGTGCGGACGAGTACGTGACGAAGCCGCTGAGCCCGCGCGTGTTGGTGGCCCGGGCCGCGGCGCTCATGCGCCGGACCGAAGGAACGGTCGGGCGGGACGGCGAGCTGCTCATATTCGGCGATCTGACGATCGACAGAAACGCACATGCTGCAAACGTGGCAGGCGAGCCGCTTTCACTTTCGCCCAAGGAGTTCGAGCTGCTCGCGTTTCTCGCGAAACACGAAGGCAAGGTGCTCGCCCGCGAATATATTTTGGATTCGGTATGGGGCTACGAATACGACGGAGATCCGCGCACGGTGGATACTCATATCAAAAAACTGCGTGCCAAGCTCGGTCATGAAGGCAGGCTGATCGCCACCGTCATTCGTTTGGGGTATAAGTTCGAGAGGGAATCATGAGAAAAAACAGCGTCGTTTTGAAGCTGTTTGCGGTGACTGCGGCTCTCATCGTTCTCGTATTCGTGCTCCTGTTCCTGGCGCAAAGCCTGTTTTTCGAACGGTTTTATCGAACGGCCAAAAATGACGTAATCGAAAAAAGCATGACGGCGTTCGCCGGCGAATACCGGCTGGCCGAACGGGCAAGAGCGGGAAGCGGGTCGCGGCTGCTTGGCGAATTCATGAACCGAAACGACGCCAGCCTCGCTTTGCTGGACGACCGGTTCGAGCAAGTTTCCGTCAATCCTTATTTTTTGGAGCTGCGGGCCGACGGCAAAACGGTCACCGTGCCGCTCGCGAGCGAAGGGATGACGGCGGACGCGCTGCCGCAAGGCCTGAAGGTCGGGGATCCGCTGACGGTCGACGGCATTTATATGGACGAGGAAGATACGATTATGCAGCCGGTCGCCATCGGAGAGCGGGGACGCGAGTTGGAGGAAGGACTCGTCAGGGTAAAAGGGACGATCACGGACCTCATGGTTCCCGAGCGCCGTTCTTACAATCCTTTCTATCAGGATCTGCAAGTGAAAGAGGCGCTCTCGTCCTGGCTGACCGACGCGGAGCAGGCTTCGATCCGGACGATGGACGGGGGCATCGCGCAGACGGAATGGACCGATCCATGGAGCGGCGTCCATTATGCAGCCCTTCTGAAGCCGTTGGCGCCGGCAAGCGGAGACGTCCGATATTTGTTCGCCATGACTTCACTTCAGCCGGTCGGCGAAGCGGTCCATATGCTGAAGCGTTATATCGTTTTTTTAGCGCCGGTCGTATTGGTCCTGGGACTGGTGTTGTCCTGGATATATTCGAGAATGGTCTCGCGCCCGCTCCTCAGATTGACCCGCTCGGCGACGCGGCTCTCGGCGCTCGACTTTGCGGGTCACGAAGAGCTTCGGTCGAAGGACGAATTCGGCGAGCTGTCGCGCCGCATGACCGCGATGTCGCGGAATCTGGAGTCGGCACTCGCGGAGCTTAGAAGCGCGAACGCACAGCTACAGCGGGACGTCAAGGAAAAAGAGCGGTCCGAGCGTCTGCGCAAGGAACTGGTCGCGAACATTTCCCACGAGCTCAAGACGCCGCTGGGCATCGTGAAGGGCTTTGCCGAGGGGCTGCAGGACGGCGTTGCCGCCGACAAACGTGAGCGGTACCTGTCCCTGATCGTGTCGGAGACGGACCGGATGAACGCGCTCATTATGGATATGCTGGAGCTGTCCCGTTTCGAGGTGAGCGCCGTTCAATTGCAGCGGGAAGCGATATACTTGACGGCTTTGATTCGAAAAGCGCTGCGGTCGTTCTCCGGTCAGATCGAGGAAAAGTCGCTGCGCCTGGAAACGGAAGCGAATGGGGAGTGGCTGGTTAGAGCGGACCCGAAGCGGATCGAGCAGGTGCTGATGAATTTATTGAGCAATGCGATCCGGCACGCTGGAGAAGGCGGCACGCTCGCCATTGAAGTGAAGCGGACGAAGCTGGGCCAAATTAGAACGACCATCGAAAACGAGGGGCCACGCATCGCCGAAGCGGATCTGGAACGGATTTGGGAGCAATTTTACCGGGCCGAGCGGTCGCGAGACCGCAAATCCGGCGGGACGGGCCTGGGCCTTGCCATCGTGAATCATATCCTGACGCTTCATGAGAGCGAATTCGGCGTCCGCAACACGGCGCGAGGCGTTGCATTTTACTTTACCTTAAACGAAATCTTAAACGAAACCTTAGAAGAAAGCGGAGGAGATCGACATGAACCGTAAAAAATGGATGTATGCCGCTATAGTAGCCGCCCTGCTGACGATGAGCGCCTGCGGCGAAAAAACGAATACAGGCGCGCAGGCTTCGGCAGGCTCTTCTTCGACGGCCGCTCAGGCGAGCCCATCGCCAACCGCGAGTGTGTCCCTGCCGGCATCGCCTTCCGCGAGCGCCTCGACCGAAGCGCCGGCTTCATCTCCGGCAGCCTCGACCGCGAACGGGACGGAGGCGGCCGCTTCCGAGGAACCGGCGGACCAGAAGATTCTGATCGTCATCGATCAGACGCAAAAGCCGATCGAGGGCAACAGCTTCGACTTTTTCGTAAAGCAGCTTCCGACCGGGTATATGCTGTCCGAGATGAGCTGGATGTCCGGCGATACGAAAATCGTCAATACGCTGCAGGACGCGATCGCGCACGGCGGCAACGGCGAGGACGGATTTTACATCAGCGGCGACGGCCAGTTCATGGGTTTCTTCTACCCGGACAAGATGAAGGGGCAGGAGGGCGAGGTCAGCTTCCTGTTCAAGGACGACAACGGAAAGGAAAAGTCCTGGACGAAAAAAATCACGTTGAAATGAGGCTTCGGTCAAATAAACCTGTTCGAAGGGGATAAAGCCTGATTCGGGCGGCTGCATATGATGACAGGGGAGCGTGCGTGCGACATGCGGCGTTTTCGGATGTTGGATGAGCCGAAAAGCCTGCATTTGTACAGGTATCTTCTGTCGGCTCGCGCCGCTTGATGAAATGCCTGCAATTGTGCAGGTAAATGCACAGCTCAAACCGGAAATCGGATGAATAGTAGAAAATAGATGTATATTCGCATCTTTTCTTCTATAAATAGTCGAGATCGGAATAAATAGATGTATATTTGCAGGCAAACGCAAAAGAAGGGTGCGGTAGCGATCTGCCGGCCGAACGGAACGGCTGTCGGGTGTGCCGTCGATAGGCGTTCCGCGCAACCCGGTTTCGGATGTCCGCAAAAGCTTAAACGGACCGTCAGGGTGATTTCCCCCTGGCGGTTTTTCACACTTCGATTTCTGGTTCCAAATGCGCCGCAAAGCGAAAGCAGACCTGTACCCGCAACGAATGTTATACTTTCGTAGACATCGTAGGGGAAGGAACAAAAAATATGACAAAAAAGAAAGCGTTCGTGCTCGACGTCGGCGGCGTGCTTGCGACGAACTATACACCGCAATTCTGGGAATCTCTTTCTAGCGACTATAACGTGCCGTATGCGGCGCTAATGCAATTTCGCAGAGACGTAAGGGCCGTCTTATGGACGGGCGCAATTGCGGAGTCGGCATTTTGGGAACGCTTGAACGAGCGCTTTCCCCGAATAAGTCCGGCTGACGCCAGATCGAGGCTCGTCTCGGAGATTCGTCCGCTGCCCGCGCTCGAACTTCTATCCGGATGGCGCGAACGGGCCAGTCTGAACATCCTCAGCAATCACCGGACCGAATGGATCTCTCCGGTGATCGAACCGCTACGGCCATTATTAGACCATGTGCTCGTCTCGGCCGAGGTCGGCTGCCGCAAGCCGGAGCCGGAAATATATGACCGCATGAATGCGCGCCTCTCGGGCTTCGCGGACATTTTATACGTCGACGATACGGAAGACAATCTGCCTCAAGGCGCCGCGCTCGGTTGGAAGACGCTGCTGGCGGCCGAGGACGGCGCCTGGATCGCGCATGCGGAAGCTTGGCTGAAGGGAGAATAAGGCAGATCGTTGACGTCCGCGTGGACGGCTCGTGAACTTATGGCGGCAACCTCCTTGCTCGGCCGCTGTTTGCGATATAATGGGTTCGTGTACATGTTAAGCATACGCATCGCTCGCGAAAGGCAGGTCTTGACGATGAACGAAGACAGAAAAATACCGGTTGGCGTGTCTGCCAGACACATTCATTTGACGCAGGAACACGTTCGGATCTTGTTCGGCGAAGGCGCCGAGCTCACCGAAATGAAGCCATTGTCGCAGCCCGGACAGTTTGCGGCCAACGAGACGGTAGCGGTGCACGGTCCGAAGGGCTCCTTTCCCAAGGTCCGCATCCTCGGACCCGTCCGCAAGGCCACGCAGCTGGAAGTATCGCGCACGGACGCCTTCTCGCTCGGGTTGAAGCCGCCGGTGCGCGAATCCGGCCACATCGACGGGACGCCGGGCATCCGGATCGTCGGTCCGGCCGGCGAAGTAACGGTGGACGAAGGCGTCATCGTCGCAGCCCGTCACATCCACTTCCATACGTCGGACGCGGAGCGTCTGGGCGTCTCGGACAAGCAGCTGCTCAAGGTGCGGGTCGGCGGAGACCGCGGACTGGTGTTCGAGAACGTCATCGCGCGCGTCTCGCCGTCGTTCGCGCTGGACATGCACATCGACACCGACGAAGGCAACGCTTCCGGCGCCGCTACGGGCGATTTTGCCGAGCTGCTCGAATAGCAAGCACAAATGGCGCGTTTTCCGCTAAACAAGCGGAGGACGCGCTTTTTCTTTATCGTTTCCATGCACAATCGGCGCTTTGGACTTTTCATAGATATGGTAAACTGTGTATATTCCTTATCATAGAAGCCGAGGTGGTAACGAGATGTCCGACCGGGACGAGATTGCGCAGCAAAGAAGGAAAAACCTGAAACTCATTCAATTCAGCAAGGACGACCAGTCGCTCGTCGAATCGGATAAGCCGAAGGAAACGTTCGCCGACGTCGGCGGTCTGGAAGAGGTCAAAAAGAAAATCCGCATGAACTTCATATTACCGCTGCAGCAGCCCGAGCTATTCGCGGCTTACGGCAAGGAAGCGGGCGGGAGCCTGCTGCTGTTCGGCCCGCCGGGATGCGGCAAGACCTTCCTCGCGAGAGCCGTCGCGGGCGAGATCGACGCGAACTTCATGCATATCGAGTTGCAGGCCATCTTGTCCATGTATGCAGGACAGAGCGAGCACAATTTGCACGATATCTTCGACAAAGCCAGGCAGAGCAAGCCTTGCGTCATCTTCATCGACGAACTCGACGCCATGGGCGGCAGCCGGCATCAGATGAGGCAGCATCACGACCGCATGCTGGTCAACCAGCTGCTCCTCGAGCTGGACGGCTTGCAGGCGGAAAATGAAAATGTGTTCGTCATCGGCGCGACGAATACCCCTTGGTATCTCGACTCGGCGCTGCGGCGTCCGGAACGGTTCAACCATCTCGTATTCGTGCCGCCGCCCGAGGAAGCCGAACGGGAGCGCATACTCGAGCTCAAAATGTCCGGCAAGCCGGCGGAGGGACTGCAGCTGGCGAAAATCGCGGCGGAGACGAAGCTTTTCTCGGGCGCGGATCTCGAGCAGGTCGTCAAGGACGCGGTCGAGACGGCCATGGAGCGCATGCTCGGTTCTGGGAAAATAGAGCCGATCACCAATGACGACTTGCGGCGATCGGCCAAGACGCGCAAGGCGACGACGCTGGAGTGGTTTTCGACGGCCAAAAACTACGCAACGTTCAGCGACGCCAACGGGGATTACCGGATCGTGCTCGACTACGCGAAAAAGCACGGCATTAAATAAGCGGGTGCGGCAGGCGGGAGGCGGCAAGCTTGGAAGATGCAGCTTGGCAGTCGTCCTATCAGACGGCTGAACAACTGATTGAATGGAATCGCTATAAGGAAGCGCTGGAGGAGACGCAGCGGCTGCTGGCGCTCGATCCGGAGGACGCGGACGCGATGGCGCTTGCCGGGCGCATTTATGTGCTTATGGACCGGCATACCGAAGGGCTGCATTGGTCCACGGAGGCGCTGCGCCGCGATCCGGAGCACCTGCTGGCCTGGTTCGTGCGCGTAACCGCCTACTATGAGAGCGGCCAGCTCCAGGCGTTTCAAGAGGCGCTGACCGAAGCGCTGCGGCTCGATCCCTACGAGTCCTTCTATTATTACTTGAACGCCAATTATTACAACAAAAAAGGCCAGTTCCCGCTCGCCAAATCGGAGCTGCTGCGCGCGTTGGAGATTCAACCTCACAATGCCGTGTATCTCGCCCTGCTCAGCTACGTCGAGGCGCTGCTCGGCCATTTTGAGGAATCCGCGAGAATAGACGCCCAGGCAATCCGTATCGACGCCGAGACGCCGCATGTTTTGCTCCACCTGGCCTGGGCCGCCCGCACGCGCGGAGACTTCAAGCTTGACGAGACGTACATGAAAAGCGCGGTCCGGCTCAATCCGGACGAAAAGCAGTTCCAGGACGAATACCTGGAGGCGCTGCAGCTTGCCCATCCGATGTTCCGGATCTTTACGGTGCCCGGCAAATACATCCGCAGAATGAAACCTTGGCAAATTTGGGTCGCCTGGATCGCAGCGTGGATATTGTTCAGACCTTTGGTCCTTCTTTTAATCGTATTGTACGCCATATCTAAATTGGGAACGAAGGCGCTCGTCCATGTGCGCGTATTCGGCTGGCGACGCAGATAAAGGTCCCGCGCTTGCAAGAAGAACGAGTATCCGCCTGCTTAAGATTGCGCTTTCTCGGGTAAATATTCCTTGTCCTTATTCAACCCGGAGGTGGATTCGCATGACGAACAACGGCAGGTTGGACAGGCAAGGTATCGACGTACAAGAGGAAGGCAAGCAGTGGCAGGCTCACGCGGACAGGGCGAAGTCGAACTTCGATGCGGTCAAGGAGCAGCGTCCGGTCGGCACTAACAGTCACCCCGACAGGCAGAATCGTATGATAGACACGCGCAATTTGCGCAAATAGATGTGCGTACCGCGACCCGGCAGCCAGCGCTGCCGGGTTTTTCGCGCGAACGGCGGCCATGCGCGTTTTTTACGGGAGGAAATAGGCTTGGGCCCCATTCTTTGCTATGCTATAATGGAGAATCGAATGGTCCCATCGCTATGAGGGCGGACGACAGGAGGTATCTCTTCGCATGACGAAGGAAGGCCAAGGACGGCAAGCCGCCGGTCAGGCTAAAGATTATGCCAAATACTTCGACTTCTCGGGCGCGAAGGTCATCGCCCAAGAGGACGGAAAGACGACATATCGCATTAATGGACGCAACGTGGCGATCTCTTCGCCGCCCGATCTTCGCGAAGGCAAGAAGCGCGGCAAGGAAGAGATCCGGGTCCACTACGATACGGGCATCGGCGAGGACATGAAGACGTTCGGCGCGGGCCGGTATTATTGCATCTTCACTTACGGCTGTCAGATGAACGAGCATGACACGGAGATTATGCGCGGCTTGTTCGAGGAGATGGGCTATACTGCCACCGAAGACAAGCAGCAGGCGGACGTCATCCTGATCAATACTTGCGCGGTCCGTGAAAATGCGGAGGATAAAGTGTTCGGCGAGCTGGGCCATCTGAAGCGGCTAAAGCTCGAGAAGCCCGAGCTGGTGCTCGGCGTATGCGGTTGCATGTCCCAGGAAGTGTCGGTCGTCAACCGTATTCTGGAAAAGCATCCGCATGTCGATCTCATTTTCGGCACGCACAACATTCATCGTCTGCCCGAGCTGCTGAAGGAAGCGTATTACGGCAAGGAGATGGTCGTCGAGGTCTGGTCCAAAGAAGGAGACATCATCGAGAATCTGCCGAAGAAGCGGGAGGGCCTCCGTGCATGGGTGAACATCATGTACGGCTGCGACAAGTTTTGCACGTATTGCATCGTTCCGTATACGCGCGGCAAGGAGCGCAGCCGGCTACCGGAGGACGTCATCGCGGAAGTGCGCGATCTCGCCCGTCAAGGCTTCAAGGAGATCACATTGCTCGGGCAGAACGTCAACGCCTACGGCAAGGACTTCGCGGACCGGAACTACCGGTTCGGCGACCTGATGGACGATATCCGCAAGATCGACATCCCGCGCGTACGGTTCACGACGAGCCATCCCCGGGACTTCGACGACCATCTGATCGAGGTGCTCGCCAAGGGCGGCAATCTGGTGGAGCACATTCACCTGCCTTTCCAATCGGGCAGCAGCGAAGTGCTCAAGCGCATGAGCCGCAAGTATACGCGCGAGCAGTTTCTGTCTCTGGTCGGACGCATCCGTGCCGCCATGCCGAACGCCGTGTTATCTAGCGATATCATCGTCGGCTTCCCCGGCGAGACCGAAGCGCAGTTCGAGGAGACGATTGAAGTCGTTCGCGAAGCGGGCATCTCGATGGCCTACACGTTCATCTATTCGCCGCGCGCCGGCACGCCGGCCGCCGAGATGGAGGACAATGTGCCTTACGAGGCGAAGCAGCGCAGACTCGCGAGGCTTAACGAGGTGATTGCCGAGATGAGTCTGGCCAGCAACCTGGAGCTGGACGGCCAGGTCGTCGAGGTACTCGTCGAAGGCGAGAGCAAAAACAACGCGAACGTGCTGTCCGGCCGTACGCGCGGCAATAAGCTGATTCACTTCGAGGGACCCAAGTCGTGGATCGGACAATTCGCCCATGTGCGCGTTACGCAGCCGCAGACCTGGTTTATCCGGGCCGAAGCGATCGGCCTCGCCGAACCGGAGCGCGAATTGCCTCAAACGGCCGGCGGCGTTTAAACTAGCAAAAGGTAGATCACATTCGGGAGGAACCCAATACATGTCTCAGCATTCGCACGATCACGATCACGGCCACGACGGCTGCAGCCACGGCGTACCCGATCTCGGACAGCCCGAAGGCTATATCATTCCCGAGTTCGACAACCGGGAGCTCATCTTGCGGGACGACATCCTCGCGCGGGCCAAGGAGCTGGCGCAGCTGATCACGACGGCCGACGAGGTGCAGACGTACCAGAACGCGGAGCGGCTCATTCAGCGCCATGATAAAGTGCAGGTCCTGATCTCCCAGATTAAAAAGAAGCAAAAAGAGCTCGTCGCGTTCCAGAAGACGTTCAAAAATCCGACGATGGTCGAGAAGATCGAAGGCGAGATCGCGGTGCTTCAAGACGAGCTCGACGGCATGCCGGTCGTCCAGCAGTTCCAGCAAAGCCAGACCGACGTCAACTATATGCTGCAATCCATCGTCAGCATCATTCGCGACACGGTCGCGGAGAAGCTCGACGTCGAAGCGGCGACGCCTCAGGCCGAAGAGCCGGAGACTTGCATCGACTGACCGCACGACTGTACGATCGGCAAGAGGATTCACGTAGCGCGAGCCTGCCCCGCAGGATTTCTCGGCTCACGGCAAGAAGGGCCGCGGCATTATGCGCGGCCCTTTGGCATATACGGCTTGGACGGGAAGGCTCGACCGGCTGCCGCTTGCTTGCCGGAGCCGCTGCCCTTGGGTGTGTGGAAGACGGGGGCCGGATTCGGGCTTTTTTCCGGACGGGACGGCTTCGAAGCGCCGGCCGTCGGCCGGCGGTCGTCGCGAGGCGTGCCGGCCGCCGCTGGCCGCCTCGTCCGTGCGCGCGTACGCTGCGGCGCGGCGGGCCTGCGGTCGCGGCGGTCGGCGTCGCCCTTCGCGCGGTCCTTAGCGGATGCGGGCGGGTTGGAAACGGAGCCGCCGCCCGAGCGGTTTATGCCGCTGGAACGATTTGAATCGGTGGAACGATTTTTTTCGCTGGATCGATTTGACCCGCTGGAACGGTTCGTACCGCTGGAAGGGTTCGTGCCGCCGGAGCGGTTGGCTTCGTTTTTACCTTGTACCGCTTTGCCGGCTGCCCCGCCTGCCGGTATAACGACAAGCTCTTTGGCCCGCTGATCGTAGCTAAGCCTATAAGCCTTGCCTGACCGAAGCTTAAGCGCGCGAACCGAATCGGGGTGCAGACTAAAGCCGCCTTCAAACAGATTGGCGGGAGAGCGAACGGCTAGGCGCCGGACTGCGCCGCCGTGCCTGATCGTCAGCGTATGGTCCCTGCTATCGTCGGGCAAGCCGAGCTGACTGAGCAGCGCGTATCCGATCGACAACCGGCCGGAGCCGACTTTCGTATCGCTCCCGATCGAGGCGGATGCCGCCGATATCGGCGACGAGCCGATTTTAAGCGTCTTGCGGTCCGGATCGTAAACGAGCTTAAAGCGTTTGTTGCCGGTCAACCGGAGTTGTCTCGCCAAGGGAGCGCCGAGCTCGAAGCTGCCATGGAAGCATTCTCCCCCGCTGCGCAAGCGAACGACCGCTTTTCCGGAATAATTTCCGTTTACAAGCGTGACCTCGGTACCGTCTCCGATCTCCGTTAAGGCGTTCTCTTCGCCGTACGCACAGCCGGACGTCATATGGACCGTTCGTTCCGGCAGATCGCTGACGATAAGGTCCAGTATGCTGCTGATCATCGTACCGTTTCACGCTCCCGATTGCAGGACTTTGCTGCCGCGCGGCAGCCGCATGTCTTTAGCATATGCCGACGCGCCGACCGCTGCCTGTACCTTTGTCTAACGCCTGATCGGGCCTGCCGGTCAAGTGGCCCGGACTACATTTCCAGGGAAGAAGGTGATTCCGATCTCGGATTTTCTGCAAATCAAAGGCTTGACCGGAGAACTTAAAATTTCGCATAAAAAAGGTCCCTTCGGGCTGACCTTGTCGACGCGGGAGCTGGTCGTGCAAAAGCCGCACATGAACTACTACATCCTGTTCGAGCATATCGTGAGCGTCGTTCCCTGCGAGAGCGTCCGTCTAGACCGCAAGGCGATAAGAGCGGCCCGCACAGCCAGCGGGGAGATCGCCTACGGCTCGATCGCAGCGGGGAGCGCCTATTACGCATTGTATGCAAAGGAAGTCGTCGTGCATCATCGCGGAGGCATTCATCGCACGGGGCCGATGGAATTCAGGCTTCCGATTTACAAGCGATTAATCGAGGAGCTGGCAAAATACGGCGGATTGACGGTGATCTAGCATAGCGTTCGCAATATGTAAAGATCGCCCCGTCCCAAGGCTTCGGGCCTGAAGGAGGGGGCGATCTTTGATGTGAGGGAATTAGGAAGCTAGCAGTAAAGAGGGTAGGTCATTTATTACCGACCGGACAGACGTTTCAACGTGCCGGAGAGCGCAGGACGCAGCGCGGCGATGATGATGACGGCGGCGGCGGCTTTGACGAGATCGCCGGGAATATACGGATAGCAGGCGCCGATCAGCGCCGCGTGCAACGAGAGATGCGCCTTGTGCGCATACCAGGGCACACCGCCTACGTATGAGAGCGCAACGCCGAACAGGACGAGCGAAACGATCAGAAGAATGTATGTAGGTCGCGTTGCCTTGCGGCCTGTCCGGAACAGCCGGTCAGCCGTTATTCCGATGAGCAGCGCTTGAAACGGAAACATCCAGATGAAGCCGCCGGTTGGTCCGAATACGATCGACAACCCGCCCTGACCATGAAGCAGCGGCAATCCCGCGGCGGCGAGCAGTACGACGAGCGCGATGCTGGCAAAGCCGAGGCGCGCCCCGAGCAGACCGCCGGCGAGCATGACGGCTAGCGTCTGAAGCGTGATCGGGACGCTCGTGAAGCCGAGCGGTATCGATACATAGCTAAAAGCGATGAATAAAGCGGCGAAGAGGGCAGTGAATACGGTTTTTCCGATCCAGGCGGCTGTAGCGTTTTGTTGCACGATGGTCACGATTGCAGTTCGGTCGGCGCCGCCGCCAGAAGCGGAAGAAGTTCGATTGGGATCAGTCATTGTCAATTCTCCTCTCAAATGTTAACCTGAAATCGAATGTGTGGTTAACAAATGGAATTCTAGCATGAGACAACCGCTTTGGGAAGAAGGAATTTAAAAATGACGGCAACGGTAGATTCGCGCCCGGAACGGCCGTCGGCCGAATCGCAGTTTGTTATAGCGGGAATGTCGGCCTATAGGGAGGGCGCCGCGGAGGATGCGCCGGCGCTGATCGATCGGGTCGATATGACGCTGTCGCCAGGCGAATGGGTCTATGTCGTCGGAACGAACGGCAGCGGAAAATCGACCTTGGGCAAAGTTGTCGCAGGACTCGGCGTTCACGGCGAGATTCGCGCCCAGCATTGGGAACGCGGCTTCGCAGGGCAAGAGCCGGCGCCTTACGTAATGCAGCAGCCCGATGCGCAGCTATTCGGGACGACCCCGCGCGAGGAGATCGTATTTGCGCTGGAGTGGCTCGGCGCCAGTGGCCCCGATATTTTGCGGCTGGCGGATGAGGCGCTGTCCGAAGCCGGGCTGAAGGAAGCGGCGGATCTGCCGTGGAGCGCGCTGTCCGGGGGACAAAGGCAGCTGGCAGCCGTCGCTGCCGCGGCGGCGGGACACGCGCCGTTGCTCGTTTTTGACGAGGCGACCTCGATGCTCGACGGGCATTCGCAGTCGCTCGTGCGGCGGCTTGCGCTGAAGAGGCAGCGCGAAGGGGCAGCGATCGTCTGGATTACGCAGCGAATCGAAGAGCTCGAAGCGGATCCGGAGCGACGCGTCCTCGCAATTGCTGGAGGCAGACTGGTTTACGACGGCAGCGTGCGCGGATTTTTGTACGGAGATGCGTCAGAAGCTGGAGCCGCGATCACTCCGCCCTGCCTGCTGGCCGGTCTCAGGCTTCCTTACGCCGCCGAGTTGGAGCATGAAATGACGCTGCGACGCCGGGAGAGGGGCAACGCTGGGATGGCCTGGCATTCTCGCGAAACCGAAAGGGCAACGAAAGCAGGCGCCGTAACGCCCGACCAAGCCGCTTTGAAAAGGAAAACGTCTTGCGAAACTTCCCTGCTGCGTCTAGAGGGACTTCAACTGCGCAGCGGCGCCGACGCGTCCCTGTCCGCGATAAACTCGCTAACCCTCGAGCCGGGGCGTATCGTCGTTCTTCTCGGCCCGAACGGTTCGGGCAAGACGCGGCTGCTCGAGATTGCGGCAGGGCTTCAGAAGAACGCGGAGACGCGAGCCGAGTTTCTCGCCTCGGGACATATAAAGAACGCAGCCAGCGGTTCGCCCGCTCGCCGGCAACGATTGCTGGCATACAGTTATGCGAGTCAATCCCCGGAGGAGCAGCTGTTTGCCCGATCGGTCGAGGAGGAGTTCGATTATGTGGTTCGGCCCTACAGGCCGGATGCGGCGACGCGGCGGGCGCGAATGGAACATGCGCTGCAGTCCGTCGGATGGGGAGATTCCTGGCTAGCGCGGGATCCGTATGCCATGAGCGGCGGAGAGCGGCGAAGGGCGGCGCTCGCTAGCGCGCTGGCGGCGCCGGCGTCCTGGCTGCTGCTGGACGAGCCGACCGCGGGCCTCGATTCGCTCGGCTGCGAAAAGCTGGCGCAAAGCCTGATCGAAGAGCGTCGGAGCGGACGCGGCGTTTTGCTCGTCTCCCACGATCCCGATTGGTCGCTGCCGCTTGCGGACGAGCTGCTGCTGCTCGGGGCTGACGGCGAGATACGGCGCTGCAGCCGGCGCGCGTTGCTGGAACATCCCGAATGGTGGGAGGAAGCCGGACTTCGCTGCCCGGAATCGTATAGAGCCGCCCGCGATGCATGGCGGCTTGGACTGGCGGAAGAGCGAATCTGGAAGGCGACGGACATTGCGGCGTTTCGACTGTCAATGGAGCTAGATGACGGTGACGAACTGAGTGATGAACTGTATGTAACTGACGGGCGGAGGGATCAGGAAGAAAATGGGGCGGGCGGGCGTGAAGCCGATGTCCGACCTAGACAAAACGCAAGAAGGCGTTCCATATCCGGGGCCAAGCGCAACCGGCTGTCCGGATTCGATCCGAGAGCGATATGGCTCGGATATGTGGCATTGTCGCTGTCCATGTTCGCAGCGCGGGGATGGGAAGGACTGGCGGCGTCCGCCGTGCTGACGGCGGCGATCGCGGGGCTCGCCCGGCTGCCGCTGCGCGAATACAAAGGTCCGCTCGCCGCGATTGCGTTGTTCACGGTCGCGTCGACGGCGCTGTCCGGTTTGACGGGAAGCAGCGGCGAGAGCGGCGATTGGTGGCATGCCGCGGACAGCGTCGCTACTTTTCGTTCGTTTGCGAAAACCTGGCTCGTGCTCGCGATCGGCATTGCCCTGCCGGCAGCCATCCCGCCGCTCCGTCTGCGCCGCGCGCTCGCGCAGGTTTTGCCGCGTAGGGGCGGCGCAGGGAGACGGGCGCAGCGTCTTGTCCTGACGGTGACGCTGCTTCTGCGATTCGTGCCGCAGCTGCTCTCGGAGTGGGACCGCTTCGCACGCATCGCTGTCGCCAGAGGCAAGGACACGGGGCGTTCGCCCGCGGCGATGCTGCGCAGGCTTCGCAGCACGGCCGTGCCGTTTATGCTCTCTTTGTTCCGGATGGGAGAGACCGTGACGCTGGCGCTCGAGAGCCGCGGGGTCGGCCGGCGGGACGCGCCGAGCGAGGCCGAGCGTTTGCGCTGGCATGCCCGGGACGGCGTGCTGCTGATCTTGGTCGCGCTTGCCTGTCTCGCTTTGACGATGCAAGGCAGGCTCTATTAGGTCCATTGCGCGACAACTTAAGCGGCGCGTTCCGCCTTTATTCCAAGTCGCGCGACAACGGCGGCGATGACGGCGATCGCGGCGCCGAAGGCGAAGCCCGCCTTCAGCCCGCCGCCGGCATTCAGCCACCCGGCCAGATAAGGACCGGCGAACATGCCGATGGCGTATACGGATTGATAGAACCCCATAGCCGTGGCGCGCTCGGCAGGCCGGATGTCCTTGATCGCGAGGCCGAGCAGCAGCGGCAAGTACAGCCCCTGCGCGATGCCGTTGACCGCCTGCGTGGCGAGCAGGCCGACATAGTTGCCGCTGAACGGGATGAGCCCCGTGCAGAGGGCAGCCAGCAAGAAGCCGCAGATCAATACGCGCCGTGTGCCGAAGCGAGGGGCAATATAGCGGCCGGTCCAAAGAGAGACGAGCGCATGCGGGACCATGAAGGAGACGACCAGGCCGGTAAGTCCGTTTTTGCCGGCTCCGTATTCAACGGCTTGCAGCGGCGTAAAGCCGAACATGGTAATGAAGAGCACGCAGTGAGCGAGTAACGACAGCAAAGAAACGAGCTGCAGCTGCCGAGAATGCCGGAGGAGCGTCAATGCCGGCCTTTTGCCGGGTTCTTCGCCGCCGATAAATTCTTCATCCGCCGTTGAAGCCGACCTCGGTTCGCGGACGAAAGCGACGACCGCGCCGCCTGCTGCGGCAATGATCATGCCGGCCGCGAACGCGGCGTTCCAGCCGCCCGCCCCCGCCAGATAGCCGCTCAGCGTCATGCCGGCCAGTTGTCCGACGACCGTCAGGAAGCTCAGCGTACTCATCGCCTTGCCGGATTGCGCGGGCGGATAATACGAGGCGTAGAGCACCGTGAACGGTACCCAGGTCGATGCGCAAATGCCGGCGACAAGCCTCCCGGACAGCGGCCCGATCCAGCCGCCTACATAAAAAAACAAAGCGCAGCTCACAAGTCCTGCAGCCATGCCGGCGAACAAAAACGGCTTGCGCTTGCTGAGCCGGTCCGAGAAGAGACCGAGCGGGAAGCGGATGAGCACCTGCGTCAAGCCGTAGCTGCCGACGATCAGGCCGATCGTGCCGAGCGGCAGGCCGCGATCCTCGAGAAACGGAGTCAGAATCGGCACATAAATATACATGGTCGCCCAATAGAGCAGCGTCGCGGCCGCGAACACGACATGGTCCCGAGCGGCAATCGGGCGCTGCAGCGCTGCGGCGCGGCGTTCCGACGATAACGGCGTTTTCAAAATAAAGCCTCCATTCCTTAACCGGTTCTTCTACTGTAACCGAGCGGGTCGGAGAGGGGAAGACCGCAAATGCGACGTCTCGCGAAGCAGCTCTGACCGCTGCGGACGATGAGCGTCCCATGCCTCATATTTCGAGACCTATGCCAAAAGTCATCTGCTTCGTACGACCTCCTCGAACACGTGACGAATCCGGTGACCGCCGTAACTGTCTTCGTGACGAGGTCCGGCGCTATACTCTTCCCGTCAAGGTAGAAGAGGAGGGATTGGATGAACGCGTCATACGACGTTATCATCGTAGGAGCCAGAATCGCGGGTACCTCGCTGGCTTGGGAGCTATCGCGGCTGGGGCTGCGGACGCTGCTGCTCGACCGCGCCGAATTTCCGAGCGACACTTTATCCACGCACAATGTGTATGCCAACACGCTGTCCAAATTCAGAGAAATGGGCGTACTGGACGAATTGCTGGCTACGGGTACCCCGCTCTACAACAGAGCGCACATTAACTTCGAGGGATCGATCATCGACGGACGTTTTCCGGCGGTGGACGGCATCGACGGTTGTCTGTGCGTTAAACGCAAATATATCGACGATATCCTATTCCGTCTGGCGCGCGCTCAGCCGGGCGTTACGGCGGTCAGCGGATTTAGGGCGACCTCGCTCATTCGCGGCACGGGCGGCGAAGTGACGGGGGTGACCGGCGTTGCGAAAGAGGGGCAGGTTCTGTCTTTCTCGGCATCGCTCGTCGTGGGCGCGGACGGTCGCCGATCGTCCGTACGGCAGTGGGCAGGCGCCGAGAGACGGCTGGTCGTGCCGACCGATTATGCTTCTTATGTCGCCTATGTAGACGGCTATGAGCAAGACGGGGATCGATACGTGGAATTTTACAAGCAGGGCGACAAGATCGCCATCGCTTTCCCGACGAGCGATGCGCAATACGTCCTTGGTTTTATGTTCCCGTTAACCGACGCCGCTCGCATCGAGAGTCTGCGTACCGAACCGGAGCAGGGGCTGCGGGCGCTGGCTGAGGAAGGGTTTGCCGCGACGGAATTTCCGGATCGGCTGCGGAACGCGTCGTTCGAAGGGCGAATCCGCGCGCTTCTCGGCTACGACAACGATTGGCACGAGGGCATGGGCAGAGGCTGGGCGCTTGTCGGAGACGCTTTTTCCTTCAAGGATCCGGCGGTCGGCCAAGGTATGCATGACGCGGTTTTTGGCGCAGGGCTGCTCGCGCGGACGCTCTCCGCATACCGGCCCGCGGACTGGCTTGAAGCATCGGAGGAGATGGCGGCCAAATACGAGGAAGGCATGCAAGCGAAGCTTAGGAGCCGCTTTGAGATCGGCTGCCAAATGACTCGCATTGCGCCGCTGCCGCCGGAGCTGCTCGGCGCTTATCGACTGATCGGCACGGACGAACAGGCGACGCGCACCTTTCTGGGCATGTACAATTACGCCTTCGAACCAGCGGATATCGATGGCGAGCTAGGGAGGCTGTTCGCGGAGCTTCAGGTGCCGCGGGCATAGCTTAAAAATCGTGCGCAAGATAGGATCTTTAAGGCAGCCGTCGGCTGTCTTTCTTGTTATTTTAGGAACTTTTGCTTAAAAGGTAGGATTAAAGACGCATGCGGCGAATGTATAGCGTCGGACCTTAATCCCGCTCGACATCGAAGGAAGTGTGCAGATGAGTTGCCGACAATGCATGGCGGGAGAGCCCTTGTACGAATTCCGGCTCGCCGATCCCGCGAACGAAGCCGTAGCCGGCGAGATCGCCAGGTTCCTGGAGGAACGCGGCGCGCCCAAGCAAAATCAACCGGACGCGATTGTGATTCGCGAATCCGCGGTCGCCGATTTTTACGATTTTTGTCTCGATCATATGAACCCTGCGGCGATGTCCTATCGACTGAACGAAGGCGAGTGGAAGCCGCTGACGACGCTGCCGGAAGAACTGCGGGAGCAATGGGTCGAAGGCGTCATCGCGGAGGAACGCGTCGTGCCGTACGCCCAGCCGATCGTGAGCGGGGACGGCAGCGTTTACGGCTATGAGGTGTTGGCGAGATTTCTGGACGAAGACGGCAAGCTGCTGTCGCCCGCCGAGGTGTTCGGAGCGGCGAAGCGGCGCAACCGGCTGTATGCGCTCGATCGCATGTGCCGTATGGCTGCCGTACGGAGCGCCGTTTATTTACAGGGAATCGTATTCATTAATTTCATTCCGACGTCGATCTATTCTCCGCAGCATTGTTTGCGGTCGACGACCGCGTTGACGCGGGAGCTGGGGTTGGATGCGTCGAGGTTCGTCTTTGAAGTGGTGGAAAGCGAGCGGGTCGACGATCTGGCGCATCTGAAGTCGATCTTGGCATACTATACCGAACAAGGCTTCAGTTACGCGCTGGACGATGTGGGGGAAGGCTTCAGTACGCCGGAGCTGCTCCGCGAGATCAAGCCTCATTATATGAAGCTGGACCGCGGTGCCGCTGACGGCGTGAGCGGCGATCCGGCCAAGCAGGAGATTGCAGAAGAGCTTCTCCGGACAGCTTTGCAGGTCGGCGCCGTGCCGCTGGCGGAGGGAATCGAGCAAGAGGCGGACTACCGCTGGCTTCAGGCGCTCGGGTACCGTCTGTTTCAAGGTTTTTTATGGGGGAGGCCGGAGCCGATTGTGCCAGGCAGCGTTTAAGAATGGATCCAAGGCAAGATGAAGGCGGACTCCGGAGTAGGAGCCCGCCTTCTTTTTAATATAAGCGCGGCGATTATTCGGCGATCGTCAGCAGCGCGGCCGGTTGATCGAGCTTGCCTGCGCCGACGATGCGATCCTTCATGTCCTTGATGCGGTCGAATGCCGGCGCCATGAATACGTTCGCCTTGACGCGTTCGCCCGGCGCGATGACGACGATATCCGAGCCGTCGCCGACCACCGCATAATCCTCGATAACGGCGCCTTCGCCGATGATCGCGCGGTTGATCTTCGCGTGCTTGCCGATTTTCGCGTGCGGCATTACTACGCTGTCGCGGACCTGGCTGTTCGCGCCGATCTGACTGCCGATCGAGATGACCGATCGATCGATCTCCCCGCGGGCCGATACGCCCTGGTGAATGAGCGAACCGCGGATTTGCGCATGGACGCCGGACGAGAAGTGCACGACCGACGATAGAGCGGAAGCGTTCATCGGCCATTCCGGCGTGCCGATATGTACCGCGCCGTCGAGCAGATCCATGTTGGCTTCCCATAGGCTGCCGATCGTGCCGACATCGCGCCAGTAGCCGCCGAACTTGTAAGCGTGGAGCGCTTCGCCGTCTTGCAGCATTTGCGGAATCAAGTCTTTGCCGAAGTCGTGCGAGGAAGCGGGATTGGCGGCATCCTGCAGCAGGAGACGGCGCAGGTCGCTCCAGCGGAAGACGTAGACGCCCATCGAAGCGAGATTGCTCTTCGGCGCGGCCGGCTTTTCGGCGAAGTCGAAGATACGGTCTTCTTCATCCGTGCTCATAATGCCGAATCGGCTCGCTTCTTCCCAAGCGACGTGCTTGACGACGATCGTCGCGCTCGCGCCGCTCTTGCGGTGAGCGGAAAGAAGGGGAGCATAGTCCATTTGATAGATATGATCGCCGGACAGGATAAGGACGTCCTCGGGGGAATGGCTGTCGATGTAATCTATATTTTGATAGATCGCGTCGGCTGTTCCAGCGTAGCCTTCGCTGCCGATCCGATCGGATGGCAGCAAGGTTTGACCGCGCTGAGCTTGCGGACCGCCGCTCCATGATTTAGCTTCGCTCAAATATTGGTGAATGGATTCGGCTCGATATTGCGTGACGATGCCGATATTATCGATGAAGGAGTTTAAGCAGTTGCTGATCGGAAAATCGATAATGCGTTGTTTTCCACCGAAAGGTACGGCCGGTTTGGCCCATTGCTGCGTTAGCGGATGCAGCCGTTTGCCTTCCCCTCCGGCTAATAGCATGGCTAGAACGTTTTGCTTGCTCATCCTCTGCTCTTCCTCCTTGAAAATGACTGCCAGATCAATCATAGATAGTTATTAACCAGCGCATATATTACTTGAAACTCGAACTTTTTTTTCATTTGTGAACATAATGTGTCCGAAAAAAAGGATACCTGCATGCGAGATGCAGATATCCCCGTGTTGTTATTAGACGATCGAGCGGCTTAATATGCGGTAACCAAGCGGGTCTAGCCCGATGCGCAGCCATCCGTCCTCCGGCTTGACCGGTTCGCCGCTCAGCGCGTCGATCCAGTCGCCCGTAACCATCGGGTGAGCGAGGACCGCCTCTTTGTCCGCGTTGTTCATCCATACGGTAAAATGCTTGTCGGCGTCGATCCGCTCATAGACGATGGCGCTGTCGCCGGTATCGGCCTTGAGGAAGCGGAAGCGTCCGGAGCGAAGCGCCTGATTCGATTTGCGCAGATCGATCAACAACCGGTAAAAGTCGAACAGCTCGCGATCCTGGCGTTCGAGGTCCCACTCCATGCATTTGCGGCAATCCGGGTCGCCGTCGCCGGCGAGTCCGATTTCGTCTCCGTAGAAAATGCAAGGCGTCCCGATAAAGGTGAGCAAAAACACGATCGCCAGCTTGAGCCTGCGCTTGTCCGATCCCATCATCGTCAATATTCTGGGCGTATCGTGGCTGCTCAGCATATTGAAGACGACCTCGTTCGTCTGCTGCGGGTAACGCATCAGCACATGGTTGATCTTGTTCGCAAAGTCGCCGGCATCGGCTTCGCCCGGAGAGAAAAACGCGTTCACGCGATCGGCGAACGGATAATTCATGACCGAATCGAATTGGTCGCCAAGAAGCCAGCGAAGCGAGTCGGACCATACCTCGCCGATAATATAGGCCTCCGGATTGACCCGCTTGACCGTCCGCCGGAAGTCTCGCCAGAACGTATGGTCGATCTCGTTGGCGACGTCCAGACGCCAGCCGTCGATGCCGACTTCCTTGAGCCAATATTCGGCGACGCCGAGCAGATAGTTCTTAACCTCCGGATTGGCCGTGTTGAGCTTGGGCATTTGCGCGAAAAAGCCGAACGTATCGTAGTTCGGGTTGCCTTCCTCGATCCGGACGGGATAATCGTAAATATGGTACCAGTGCTTGTACTTGGATTTTTCGCCGTTTTTGACAATGTCCCGGAACGGCGGGAAGTCCACGCTCGTGTGATTAAAAACGGCGTCGAGCACGATGCGGATGCCTTTGCCGTGCGCGACGTCGACCAGCTTCTTAAGCGTTTTGACGTCTCCGAAATGCGGGTCTATTTTTCGGTAATCTATCGTATCGTATTTATGATTGCTGGGAGATTCGAAGATTGGCGTCAAATAAACGGCGGTTACGCCAAGCTCAGTCAAATAATCGATGCGGTCGACGATGCCCTGCAGATCGCCGCCGAAGTGGCTCTCCCGCGTCGGCTTGCCGCCCCAAGGGAGAACGCCTTCAGGATCGTTGGCTGGGTCGCCGTTGGCGAAACGGTCGGGCATGATCTGATAGAAAACGGCGGACTTGGTCCACTCGGGCGGCGTGAAGATATCGATCTCGTGAATGAACGGCATCTCGTAATAACCGCCCGGGGGAGAAGGCTCTTCGCCGAAAATGCCGGATTCGATCATCCATACCCGATCGTCGCCGGACATCAGCTTAAAGCCGTACGAAAAACGCTTTCGTTCAGGTTTGACTTCGCATTCCCAATAATCGAACAAGCTGTCGCTGGCGATTTTCTCCATGCGGCAATCGTGATGATGATGCGCCCAATCGTACTTGTCGCCGGTTACGGCGACGACGCCGTCAACGTCGTCCCGTTTGGTCCGGAGTCGCAGATGGAAAGTGTCCTTATCGTAGGAATAAGCCCAGTTGCTGCGCGGGGAATGGTAGAAGCACTCGAGCTGCATGTCGCGCACCTTCTTTGGCTGGTATGTTTGCGTCAGTCGGTCTGGGCTTGGCTTGAATGTACGAAAAGCGATCTGCGTCCGGGAAACCGGAATCAGCCGTGTATGAGAGATTCGGCACCGTCGATGTAAATCGGCGTACCGGTAATATGCGAAGACTCGTCGGAAGCGAGGAACTTGACGAGGCTGGCGACCTGCTTGGCGCTGCCTGGTTTGTGCCGCAGCGGTTGGTCGCCTTCGGGAAATTCCACGGGAATGGCGATCTCGTCGACTTCGGGACGGCGGTCCGTATTTTCCTCGATGTTCGTCTCGATCGCGCCCGGACAAATCGCGTTGACGCGGATGCGGTACTTGGCGAGCTCAAGCGCCGCCATCTGCATAAAGGCGACTTGGCCCGCCTTGGACGTGCTGTAAGCGCTGAAGCCGAAGTTTGAAAACACGCGATTGCCGTTAATGGAGCTTGTAATGATAATGCTGCCGCCCTGCTTTTTGAGCGCTGGCACCGCATGTTTGACCGTAAGGAAGGTGCCGGTCAAGTTGATGCCGATCGTGGTGCTCCAATCGTCCATGCCCATGTCCTCGATCGGCAGCAACACGCCGTTGACGCCCGCATTGGCGACGACGATGTCGAGCCTTCCCCATTGGTCAAGCACTTGCTGTACGGCGGCTTGCATCTCGGCTTCGACGGAGATGTCGGCTTCGACGGCGATCGCTGCGCCGCCGGCATCGGCGATCTTTTGTACCGCCTGCTTAAGCTCGTCGTCGCCGCCTCGACCGAGAAGCGCTACCTTCGCGCCGTCGAGGGCCAGCCTGACGGCCGACGCAAGGCCGATACCCGAAGCGGCGCCGGTGACCAGCGCTACCTTTCCTGCAAGATCGCCGTTAACGGCTCCGAATTGTGCGGCGTTCGCCATGTTCGATCGCTCCTTTGTTTACGCGATAGTTTTACTCAAAAAGGTATACCCGTCGCTTTGCAGGCTGCAACAACTCGCTCTTTTTCCGCGCAGGAATGATGCTATAATGATGGTTACGATCGCGAGAAGGAGGAGTCCGGCCTATGCGCAGCAAGTGGATCGTTCCGCTCGCCGCAGTCGCCTTGACCGTCGCCGCCGGCCCCGCGGTCGCCGCCGGTACGCTGGGCATGTCGGCGGCAACGGCCGTCGCCGTCTCCGCACGGATCGGCACGATCTCGGCTCCGGCCGATAGAGGAGACGCTTCGACTGCCGGGGGCGCGGCATCGGACGCCCGGGTCACAGGGGCCGACGAGCGCCCGCCTGCCAAGAAGAACAAGCTGCCTAAAGGATTCGTCTATCTGGACGAAGTTATCCCTTCGGCCGAATACGACATTCGGTACTATAGCGACTACAATTTCGTAGGCGCCCGCGTAGACGGTTATAAAGCGCCATACGCGGTCATGACGCAGCAAGCCTCGAAGGCGCTAAAAGCAGTCTCCGACGATCTCGCCGTCAAAGGCTATAAGCTGGTTATTTACGACACTTACCGCCCGCAGAAGGCGGTGGATCACTTCATCCGGTGGTCGAAGGATCCGAAAGACCAGAAGACGAAGTCGATCTTCTATCCGGACGCCGACAAGGCCAAGTTGTTCAAGCTCGGTTATCTCTCCGGCAAATCGGGGCATTCCAGAGGCAGCACGGTCGATCTGTCGCTGGCCAACGTCAAGACGGGCAAGCTTGTCGACATGGGCGGCAGCTTCGACTTTCTCGGTCCGGTTTCGGCGCATGGCGCGAAGCTAGCTCTCTCGGCGCAGACGGCGAACCGCAACCTGCTGAAGAAGGCGATGGAGAAACGAGGCTTCAAAGCTTACGGTAAGGAATGGTGGCATTATACGCTGGCGAAGGAGCCCTATCCGAAAACGTATTTTAACTTCGACGTAGAGTAGGAGCGGATGCGCGATGTTGTGGGTTTTCTTGATCGTAATGCTGCTGCTGTTATCGATTCTTGCGGCTTTTTCGGAAAAGGAAGGCCGCTTGGTAGGCAGCTTGGCGCAAACGACGACCGTGGGTTGTTTGATCTTTGCCGTTTTTTTCGCGCACGGCAATCCGGTTCTGTGCGCGCTGGCCTCGGCGGGCTGGACGGTGTACCAATTTTCTAAATCGGATATCAGATGGAGACACTAAGTGTATATTTAACGACGATAATTAATGCAATTAAATGACTAGGAAAAGGTGAATCGAATGCTGGTTAACGTGAAAGACCGATTGGAACAACGCCCAATCTACGAGCTGCTCGAGCTGTCCGTTTTTCCGGATCCGGACCGTCTACTGAAGGTGTTGGACGAATATAAGGAGAACCCCAGTCTTCATCTTCAAGGCTACGAAGACAACGGTGAGATCATCGGAATCATCGGATACGAATCGGACGAAGACCGCGTTGCGATCATCCGTCATATCGCAGTCCACCCGGATGAACGCGGGAAGGGATACGGCAGAGGCATGGTGCTTCATCTGCTAAGCGCTGCCGAGCCCGAGCGCATCGAGGCGGAGACCGACGAAGAAGCCGTCAATTTTTACCGAAGCATCGGATTTGCCGTACATAGCCTGGGGGAGAAATATCCGGGCACCGAGCGTTTCCGCTGCGTCTATGTCGTGTCGCCGGAAGAAGAGGAGGAAGACTAAGCCGGACGAGGAGTGACTACTGAATGCGGACGCTGCTTGATTTGATGGCTATTTGATCCTGATCGGCGGGACGCGCCGGAATACGCCGTCGAAGGGGCGGGCATCGATATCTATCCTTCTGCCGACGCCGAGTACGCATGGATCGATCTAAACGGCGACATAAACATGCGATCGCGGGCGTTCAGAATGTATATGGAGCACGTCGACGACCGGTACGCCTTCTCCCTGCCGGGCCGCAAAGCGGTTATTCTCCGCAGTGCCGGATTGTACGCTGGCGGTGCGGCCATATTCTCGCTGGACGGCCATGCCTATGTCATGCTTGGCGCGATCGGACTGACAGCCGTCCAAGAGAACGATCGCATCGTGCTCAGTACGCTTAAAGATGAGGAAGTCGCCGATGAATTGTAGGAGAGGGCTTCAGGCCGCCGTTCGTTCATACCTATTATTGGAGGTGTACCGATGATCCTGCAATCGTCGATGCTTACGGTCAAGCCAGGCATGGCAAGCGAATTCGAGAGCAGCTTTCGCAAATTCCAGGCGTTGTTAACCGGTACGCGAGGCTATCTGTCTCATGAGCTTCACAAATGCGTGGAACAGGAGGGCCGGTACATGCTGCTCGTCAAATGGCAGAACCTCGGCGACCACGCCGTCGGCTTCTTGAACGCGCCGGCCGGCGCGGAGTGGGCGTCGGCGCTGCAGGATTATTACGAGCGCGAGACGGAGACCGACCATTATATCCGCATACGTTTGGAGTAATCGTCTTCTATAAATAGTAGTTTTCAATACTTGAAAAAAAGTTGTCTTCCATGCATGACATGAAAAATAGCCGTTTCCAATACATGAAAAGAGGGAGAACATTGTCGCTGTCTGAAAACGATCGCATTGAAATTGCCCGCATCGAGGATCTGCCCGATATCGTCTCGATTTACAATTCGACCGTCGCGGGCAGGCAGGTGACGGCGGATCTGGAGCCGGTATCGGTCGAGAGCCGGATCGGTTGGTTCCAAGCGCATCGGCCGGACCGGCACCCGTTATGGGTATTGCGCAGAGAAGGGCGCGTCGCGGGTTGGCTGAGCTTCTCGGCTTATCATAGCAGGGCCGCATACGATGCGACGGCGGAGCTCAGCATTTACTTGGCGGAGTCCGCCCGAGGGCTGGGCCTCGGCGGCGTGCTGATCCGCCATGCGATCGCGGCCGCTCCGCCGCTCGGCATCAAGTCGCTTATCGGACTCGTATTCGGACACAACGAGCCGAGCCTTCGCCTGCTGAGCAAACATGGCTTCGAACAGTGGGGCCGGCTGCCTCGCGTCGCGGAGCTCGACGGCATCGAGCGGGATCTGGTCATCGTCGGGCTGCGCGTTTGGTGAAGTGGCTTGCGGCATTTGCGCGCCAGAATGGGGAGCGAAGCAGGCCGGCGCGTTGGGCCACTGACGCGGGGGCGTATTTTGAGCAATAACGGCAACCAGTGCCGCTAATGCCCCGAAGCGCCCCTGCCGGTGACCAATAACGGCATACTGTGCCGCTATTGCTTCGAAGCGCTGCCGCCGGTGACCAATAACGGCATACTGTGCCGCTAATGTCCTCAAGCGCCGCCGCCCGCGAGCAATAACGGCAACCAGTGCCGCTAATGCCCCGAAGCGCCCCTGCCGTTGAGCAATAACGGCATACTGTGCCGCTAATGCCTCAATTCTCCGCTGCCGGCAAGCAATAGCGGCAATCCGTGCCGATATTGCTCCGAGGCGCTGCCGCCGGCGAGCAATAATGGCATACTGTGCCGCTAATGCTCCGAAGCGCCGCAGCCGCGAGCAATAGCGGCAAGCTGTACCGCTAACTTGGGTGAGGCGAAAAGGGTATGGCACGTTGCGGCATGCTTAATCACGTCCATTCGAGCCGGCAAAACACCAACATGTTTTTTTATCTTTACCGTACATCCTCGTAACCGAGGATGTTTTTTTGTTTTTATCCGAAAATGCGTATTCAAAAACAAACAAAGATGATATAGTGAAAACAAAAGAAAACAAAACATTTATTCGGAGGTCTCATCTCATGGTTCAAAGCTTGTGGAATTCCTCGGAAGCATCGAAGCAAGAAAACGCGCTGGATCAGCTCGTGTACCGCTCCAACATCATCGGCGCCGATCGCCGCGTCTGCAACTGGGGCGGCGGCAATACGTCCGCGAAGACGATCGTGAAGGACTTCCGCGGCCGCGACGTCGAAGTAATGTACGTGAAGGGTAGCGGTTCCGACCTCGCGTCGATGAAGGCCGGCAACTTTACGGGCCTCCGCATGGAAGATATCCGCCCGCTGTTCGAGAAAGATGAGATGCCGGACGAAGAGATGGTCGCTTACCTCGTCAATTGCATGATCGACGTCAAGCACCCGCGCGCCTCGATCGAGACGCTGCTGCATGCGTTCCTGCCTTTCAAGCACGTCGACCACACGCATCCGGATTCGATCATCAGCCTGTGCTGCGCCGACAACGGCAAGGAGCTGGCGAAGGAAATTTTCGGCGACCGCTTCGTATGGGTTCCTTACATCCGTCCGGGCTTCAAGCTGTCCAAGATGATCGCTGAAGGCGTGCTAGCCAACCCGAACGCCGAGCTCGTCCTGATGGAAAAGCACGGACTGGTCACTTGGGGCGAGACGAGCGAGGAAGCTTACGCGCAGACGATCAAGATCATCAGCGAAGCCGAAGCGTTCATCGAAGCGCGCGTGAACGAAGCGACGCTGTTCGGCGGCGTTAAGCACGAGGCGCTGGCGGCCGACGTTCGCCGCAGCATCGCTGCGCAGGTCATGCCGACGATTCGAGGCGCCGTCTCCGACGCCAAGAAAATGATCCTGTCGTTCGACGACGCGGACGACGTGCTGGCATTCGTAGGCGGCGAGAGCTCGCCGAAGCTGTCCCAGGTCGGCGCCGCTTGTCCCGATCACCTCGTACACACGAAGGTCGTGCCGCTGTTCATCGACTGGACGCCGAACGCGGACGACGTCGAAAGCCTGAAGACGATCCTGAAGGAAAGCGTCGCGGCTTACAAGGAGCAGTACAAAGCCTACTTCGAGCGCAACAAAAACGAAGGCGACGTCATGTTCGAACCGGCGCCTCGCGTCATCCTTATCCCGGGCGTAGGCATGATCAACACCGGCAAGAGCTGGGCGATGTCCCAAGTAAGCGGCGCGCTCTACCACCGCGCAATCGCGGTTATGCGCGGCGCGACGGCGCTCGGCGAATTCGTTTCGCTCAGCGAGAACGAGTCGTATAACGTCGAGTACTGGCCGCTCGAGCTTTACAAGCTGACGCTGGCGCCGGCCGAAGCCGAATTCTCGCGCAAGGTGGCGTTCATCACCGGCGGCGCGGGCGGTATCGGCAGCGAGACGGCTCGCCGCCTCGTATCCGAAGGCGCGCACGTCGTGCTGGCCGACCTTAACCTCGAAGGCGCCGAGAAGATCGCGGCAGAGATCAACGCCCGCTACGGCGACAACCGCGCGATCGCGGTCAAGATGGACGTAACCAGCGAAGAAGCCGTTCAGGCCGCTTACGCGGCTACCGCGGTTGCCTACGGCGGCGTCGACATTATCGTCAACAACGCGGGTCTCGCGACCTCCAGCCCGTTCGAAGAGACGTCGCTGAAGGAATGGAACCTGAACATGAACGTGCTCGGCACCGGTTATTTCCTGGTCGCCCGCGAAGCGTTCAAGGTGATGAAGGCGCAAGCGGTCGGCGGCAGCATGGTGTTCATCGGCTCCAAAAACTCCGTCTACGCCGGTAAAAACGCCACCGCCTACAGCGCGGCCAAGGCGCTCGAAGCGCATCTGGCACGCTGTATCGCAGCCGAAGGCGGCGAGCACGGCATCCGCGTCAACACGATTCTGCCCGACGCGATCCTGCAAGGCTCCGCTATCTGGAACGGCAGCTGGCGCAACGAGCGCGCAGCGGCTTACGGCATCGAGCCCGACCAGCTCGAAGAGTACTACCGCAAGCGCACGACGCTGCTAGTCAACATCTACCCGCGCGACATCGCTGAAGGCGTAGCGTTCTTCGCTTCCTCCAAGGCCGAAAAGACGACGGGCTGCATGCTAACGATCGACGGCGGCGTTCCGGCCGCGTTTACGCGCTAATCGCCCGCTTGGCGGTTCAATAGCCGACGAAGGAGGATTCGCGCATGCCACAAGCGACTGGCGAAAAACGCTGGTTCATACCGGACGCCTACATTCCCGAGCACAGCGCAGGCCAGCTTACGAGCCACGAATCGGTATGCGTGCTGAACACGGCATCCGACGACGCGCTGCTCCAGTTCACCATTTATTTCGAGGACCGCGATCCGATCGAGGACATTCTGGTCGTCGTACCGGCGCGGCGCACGCGTCATATCCGCACATCCTCGCTGGCCAAGGACGGCAAGAGCATTCCGCCCGGCGTGCCGTACGCGATCGAAGTGCGCAGCGACATCAAGGTCATCGTGCAATACAGCCGGCTAGACGCGACCCAAGCGGAAAACGCGCTCATGTCGGTCATGGCTTTCCCTATTCACTAACTTTACGGATTCAATAACTTTAAAGCGATAGAAAGCCCGAGCGGCGCGGCGCACCACCCGCGTCGCTCGCCTGGCTTATACAAGGAGGAGAACCTTTTGCCATCCAACGAAACGACCAAGCAGTACGAAGCGGCCAAGGCCCAATATGCGGCCCATGGCATCGACGTCGACGCAGCGCTAGAGAAGCTGTCCGAGATCAAAATCTCCATGCACTGCTGGCAGGGCGACGACGTGCGCGGCTTCCTGAATCGCGACCAGGATCTGACGGGCGGCATCGCGGTCACGGGCAACTATCCGGGCGCGGCGCGTACGCCTGACGAGCTTCGTGCGGATCTGGAAAAAGCATTCTCGCTCATTCCGGGCAAGCACAAGGTGAACCTGCATGCCATCTACGCGGATACCGACGAAAAAGTGGATCTCGACGCGATCGAGCCCCGTCACTACGAGCGTTGGGTCGAGTGGGCGAAGGCGCAAGGCCTCGGACTCGATTTCAATCCGACCTGCTTCTCTCACGAGAATTCCAAAGACGGCTTCACGCTCAGCCATGCCGATCCGAAGGTCCGCGATTTTTGGATCGAGCACTGCAAGCGCTCCCGCCGCGTCGGCGCCTACTTCGGCGAGCAGCTTGGACAGACCTGCGTCACCAACGTATGGGTTCCGGACGGCTTTAAGGACAATCCGGTCGACCGTCTCGCGCCGCGCAAGCGTCTGAAGGATGCGCTCGACGAAGTTTTCGCGGAGGAACTGAACCCGGCGCACAACCTCGACGCCGTCGAGAGCAAGGTGTTCGGACTCGGCGCGGAAGCTTACACCGTCGGTTCGCATGAATTTTACATGGGCTACGGCCTGCAAAATAACAAGCTGATCTGCCTGGATGCCGGCCACTTCCATCCGACGGAGGTCATCTCCGGCAAGCTGTCTTCGCTGTCGCTGTTCGCCGAAGGCATGCTGCTGCACGTGAGCCGTCCGGTTCGCTGGGACAGCGACCACGTCGTCATTCTTGACGACGAGCTCTACGAGATCGGCAAAGAGCTCGTTCGCGGCGATCTGCTCGGCAAGACGCATATCGGCTTGGACTTCTTCGACGCCAGCATCAACCGCGTCGCGGCATGGGTCATCGGCACGCGCAACACGATCAAGGCGCTGCTTCAGGCGCTGCTCGAGCCGACGGACCTGCTGCGCAAGGCGGAACTCGCCGGCGACTATACGTCCCGTCTCGCGCTGACCGAGGAGTTCAAGACCTATCCGCTGGGCGCGATCTGGGACTACTACTGCGAATCGCAAGGCGTGCCGGTCCGCGAGCGTTGGCTCGAAGAAGTCAAATCGTACGAACGCGACGTCCTCGCCGCGCGCGGCTAAGCAAGGATAGATACTGGAGGTAGCTGAAGATGGCCGACATATTGGCTTACGATCTGGGAGCGAGCAGCGGCCGGGCGCTGCTCGGCAGGCTGAAAGACGGCCGGATCGAGACGGAGGAGCTGCACCGGTTCCCGAACGATCCGGTCCAGGTCGGCGGCAGGCTGCACTGGGACGTCCTCCGGCTGCTGCACGAGATGAAGCAGGCGCTTCTCAAGGCCAAACAGCGCGGCGTCGAGATCCAGAGCATCGGCATCGACTCCTGGGCCGTCGACTTCGGATTCGTCGGCGAGAGCGGCGAGCTGCTCGGCAATCCGTATCACTATCGGGACAATCATACGACAGGCATCATGCCCGCGCTTTTCGCGGAAATTCCCGAAGCCGAGCTGTTCGCCAAAACCGGCATCCAGTTTTTGCCGTTCAATTCGATCTTTCAGCTGTACGCGCTGAAGTCCGCCGGCAATCCGCTGCTGCGCGAAGCGAGGCGCTTCCTGATGATACCGGATCTGCTGCGTTACTTCCTGACGGGAGACATGCATGCCGAGTTCACCAACGCGACGACGACTCAGCTGTTCAACGCGACGACAAAAGATTGGGATCGGGAGCTGCTCGCGAAGCTCGGCATCCCTGCCGAATGGTTCGGTCCGGTGCTCGTTCCCGGCGATCGGGCAGGCGCGCTGAGCGAGGCGGTGACCGAGGAGCTCGGCTTGCCGGCGATCCCGGTCTATGCGGTCGCCGAGCACGACACGGGCTCGGCCGTCGTCGCAGTCCCTGCGCTCGACGAACATTTCGCCTATCTGAGCTGCGGAACCTGGTCTCTGATCGGCACGGAAGTGACCGAGCCTGTGCTCACGGACCGCGCGCGCGAATTGAACTTCACGAACGAAGGCGGCGCATACGGCACGTACAGACTGCTCAAGAACATCATGGGCTTGTGGATCGTCAACGAATCCCGCAGAGCTTGGGAGCGGCAAGGCGCCGTTTATTCGTTCCCCGAGCTGGTCGCGATGGCCGAAGAGGCGCCGGCTTTCGCTTCCTTTATCGATCCGGACGACGAGCTCTTTCTCCCGCCGGGCGACATGCCGGGACGAATCACCGAGTACTGCCGCCGCACCGGCCAGCAGCCGCCGGAAGGCGTCGGGCAGACGATGCGCTGCATTCTCGAGAGCCTCGCGCTCAAGTACCGGTACGCGCTCGAGCGGGTAGAGGAACTAAGCGGCGTGCGATATAGCGGTCTTCATATGGTAGGCGGCGGCATTCAGAATACGCTGCTATGCCGCTGGACCGCCTCCGCCATCGGCAAGCCGGTCTGGGCCGGTCCGGCCGAAGGCAGCGCGATCGGCAATCTCGCGGTCCAATGGATCGCGTCCGGCGAATTGGCTGACCTTAGGGAGGCGCGCCGGGTTATCCGCGATTCGTTCGACGTGGTGGCCTACGGTCCCGAGAATGCGGGTAGCTGGGAAGACGCTTACGGAAAATTCTTGCGGACGACGTCACTGTCGCAGTAGGATAGAAGAAAGGAGGACGCCGAATGCTCGTCGCGGAACGTTATGAAAAAATCGTAGAGCTCGTTAACGAACGCGGCAGCATCCGCGTGTCCGAGCTGTCCGAGCAATGCGGCGTCACCGAGGAGACGATCCGCCGCGATCTCGACCGGCTGGAGCAGGCCGGCCGGCTGCGGAGGTCGCACGGCGGCGCCGTGAGCGTCAAGGATCTGGACGTGCAGACGCAGCCCGAGACGCCATACTCCGAGCGGGAGATCATCCGCGCGGACGACAAGCGGCGCATCGCCATCGAGGCGATCAAGCTCATCTCGCCCAAGGACCGGATTCTGCTGGACGCGAGCTCCACGGCGTGGTACATGGCGCGCGAGATGCCGGATATTCCGCTCACCGTGCTGACCAACTCCATCAAGGTGGCGCTCGAGCTTTCCGGCAAGGAGAAGATCGAGGTCATTTCGACGGGGGGGCTGCTAGCGCGCAGGTCGCTGTCTTACGTCGGGCCGCTCGCCGAGCGCTCCCTCGACGCCTATCATGTCGACAAGCTGTTCCTGTCGTGCAAGGGCGTCCACCTCGAGCGGGGGATCAGCGAATCCAACGAGCTGCAGGCGCGCATCAAGCACAAGATGATCGGCATGGCCGACAGCGTACACGTGCTGGCCGATTCGAGCAAGTTCGGCGTGCAGGCGTTTACGCACGTATCTGACTTGTCCGAGGTGGACCGGATCGTCACCGACAGGCGCTTGCCGGGCGAGATCGTGCGCGAGCTGGAGTCCCGCGGCATTGCCGTAAGCATTGCCTGACGCTGCCCAAGCGGTCGATGCCGCATTCGTCCGATCGTCACATCCGGCGGCTTGCGTTCATATTGTGACAACAACGTGAAATGCAACCGTACGATCCATTGTCAATAAGGCTTTACAATCAATAACATGAATGAAGCAGTACGGTCATAGAATCCCGGCGCAGACTTGTCTGCGCTTTTCCCGTCATCGACTTGTCTGACAACCTGACATATCTTAATCGAAAACGCGAGGTGTCACGCTATGAAGGTCTCATTGTTCATCACCTGTCTCGGAGACGCCATCTATCCGCGCGTCGGCGAGGCGATGGTTCGGGTGCTCGCGCAGTACGGCGTGTCGCTCGAATTTCCAAGGCTTCAAACCTGCTGCGGCCAGCCTGCCTTCAACAGCGGCTACTGGCAGGAAGCGCGCGCGAGCGCCAAGACGATTCTCGACGCGTTCGAGGACAGCGACTTCGTGATCTCGCCGTCCGGCTCCTGCACGGGCATGATTCACCATTATCCGAAGCTGTTCGAGTCGGATCCGGTCCAGCTCGCGCGGGCGGAACGGCTGCGGGACAAGTCGTACGAATTTACCCAGTTTCTCGTCAACGTGCTGGGCGTGACGGACGTCGGCGCCAGCTTTCCGCACAAGGTGACCTATCATCCGTCCTGCCACGGCACGCGGCTGCTCGGCGTCAAGAACGAGCCGATGGCGCTCATGTCGAACGTCCGCGGTCTCGAGTTCGTGCCGCTGCCGTTTGCGGAGGACTGCTGCGGGTTCGGCGGCACGTTTGCGGTCAAGATGGCGGATATTTCCGGGGCGATGGTGTCCGAGAAGGTCGATCACGTGAAGGAGACCGATGCGGAGGTGCTGGTCGGGCTCGACATGGCCTGCCTCATGAACATCGCGGGCAACCTGCGTTATCGCGGCGAACAAGTGCGGGTCATGCACCTGGCAGAGGTGCTGGCGGAAGGAGCGGGTCTGGCATGAGCGCGCAAAAGGGAAGAGCGACGGTCAAAGAGCGGGCGGAGCTGGCGCTGAACGACGAGTTTCTCGTCAAGGCGGTCAAGTTCACGACCGAGCGGCTTCGCAACGGGAAAAAAAATGCTTCGGCGGAGCACGGGAATTGGGATGAGTGGCGGGAGCGGGGAAGGCAAATCCGGCTGCATACGATCGCCCATCTCGACTATTATTTGAATCTGTTCGTCGAGAACGCGCGGGCGAACGGCGTGCACGTGCACTTCGCCGACAAGGGCGAGGACGCGGTCGCCATCTCGATGGACATCGCGCAGCGCAAGGCGGCCAAAACAGTCGTGAAGTCCAAGTCGATGGTATCCGAGGAGCTGCATCTGAATCACGCGCTTGAGAAAATCGGCGTCGAGGCGATCGAGACCGACCTCGGCGAATACATCATTCAGTTGGCCGGCGAGATGCCCTCGCACATCGTCATTCCTGCCATTCACAAAAACCGCTACCAGATCGCAGACTTGCTATCCGAAGTGGCGGGAGAGAAGCTGGAGGCGGATACGACCGTGCTCGCGGGCTTCGTGCGCAAGAAGCTGCGCGAGAAGTTCCTCGAGGCGGACATCGGCATGACCGGCTGCAACTTCGCGATCGCGGAGACCGGCTCGATGGTGCTGTTCGAAAACGAAGGCAACGCGCGCATGGTCACGACTGTGCCGAAGACGCAAATTACGCTGATGGGCATGGAGCGGATCATTCCTTCGTTCGAGGATCTTGAAGTCATGGCGACGCTGCTGCCGCGCTCGGCGACCGGGCAGAAGCTGACGATGTACATGTCGGCGATCACCGGTCCCAAACGGACGGCAGACGCGGACGGTCCCGAGGAGATGCACATCATCATCGTCGACAACGGGCGTTCGCTGCAACTCGGGGATCCCGAGTTCCAGGAGCTGCTCAACTGCATCCGGTGCGGCGCCTGCCTCAATGCATGCCCGGTATACCGGCATATCGGCGGACACGCTTACGGGAGCACGTACAGCGGTCCGATCGGCGCGGTGCTCACGCCCGCTCTTAACAAAAACGTCTCCGAATGGGA
The DNA here is from genome assembly GCF_042649185.1 of Cohnella sp. GCM10012308. Taxonomy (NCBI): domain Bacteria; kingdom Bacillati; phylum Bacillota; class Bacilli; order Caryophanales; family Paenibacillaceae; genus Cohnella; species Cohnella sp. GCM10012308. The sequence goes on along the minus strand of NZ_JBHRYU010000001.1, from coordinate 53,853 downwards.
CGATATCGCCAATGCGTCGAGCTTGTGCGGCGCTTGCTACGAGGCTTGCCCGGTCAAAATTCCGCTGCACGAGATGCTCATCTACTTGCGGCGCCGCAAGGTGGAGACCGGCAACGGCAAGGCGGTCGAAACGGCCGGCATGAAGGGCTTCGCGGCGCTCACCGGCTCGAGCGCGGCGATGAAGGCCGCGCTTGCGATCGGCAAGATCGGCCAGCGGCTCGTCGTCCGAGGCGGCGAGATCCGCACCAAGCTAGGACCTCTGAAGGGCTGGAACAGCTACCGGGTAACGCCGAGCCTGCCGAGACGTTCCTTCCGCGATCGTTGGGAGAAGCTTAACCGGGAGGTCGACGCCGATCGCCCGCAGATGGCGCCGGATATGAAACGCAGAATGGAACAGATCGTCAAGGAGCGGGGAAAAGGAGGCAGCGGACATGGCGGACATTAAGCAGCAAGCCGGTATGGTCGGCGGAGAAGCTGAGCACGCAGCGTGGCTGGCGGAGATGGAGCGGGCGTCCCGGGCCAAGCAGGAATCGTTCATGAACGGCATTGCAGCCAGGCTTCGCCATCCGCGGATGACGTCGAGGCCGGTGCAGCCGGTGCGGGGCGCGCCGGATTTCTGGCGGGCGTTCGACTGGACGCCGGAGGAGCGCGTCGATCGCTTCGAGGCGAACTGGCGGAGCGTCGGCGGCCACACCGCGCGCGCGAAGGATCTGGCCGAAGCGGGCCGCTTTATCGCCGAGCGGGCGCAGGAGCTTAGCGCGCGCATCATCGTGCGGCAGGACCAGGCCGAGCTGGCAACGCTCGGCCTCGAAGCGTCCGTGCCGGAGGCCGAGGTGTCGGTCTGGAACGCGGATGACGACGTCGCCTGGAAAGCGCGGGCTGCCGAAGCGGATATCGGGGTCGTTATTGCCGATCAGGCGCTCGCCTATACGGGAACGGTCGTCGTGCGCTCGGCGGCGAACAAGGGCCGATCGGTCTCTTTGCTGCCGACCGTGCTGTTCATCTTGATTCCGGTCGAGCGGCTTGGCACCCGGCTCGGCGAAGCGCTCATCCCGATGGACGAGGGCGGGCGCGAAGCGCTGCCGGCAGGCGTCCATTTCATCACGGGGCCGAGCCGGTCCTCGGACATCGAGAACGATCTGACGATCGGCGTGCATGGTCCCGGCGTCGTCTATGCGGTAATCATCGGCTGAAGCGCAGCCGTTCAAGGAGGCGAGACCGATCGAAGCGAAGCGTCTGACCAAGCGCAACCATTATGAAGAGATCGCGATGCAGATCCGCCGCCAGATCGAGGACGGGCGGCTGAAGCCGGGCGACAAGCTCCCGTCGACGCGGGAGATCTCCGAGCAGTTCGGCGTGGGGCGGTCGACGACGCGCGAAGCGCTCAGCGCCCTGAAGGCGATGGGTCTCATCGACATCCGGCAGGGCGGCGGCTGCAGGGTCGCCGCCGCTCCGCCGCCCGGAACTTCGCCAATGGGCGCGGTCGGCGTCGAACCTCCCGAGCTCTCGTCTCTGCGAGACGATCGCAAAACGCTGCTCGAGCTGCTCGAGGTGCGGCAGACGCTGGAAGTGTCGATCGCCTCGATCGCCGCTGCCAAGCGAACGGCAGAGGATCTCGCCGAGCTGCGTGCGCTTCAGGTCGAGATGGAGGCCGCGATCGGCGACGACGTCGAGGGAGAGCGGACCGATCTCAAGTTTCATCTGCTGCTCGCCAAAGCGACGAAAAACGAGATCATGATCTCGCTATTCGCATCGATCACGGGTCAGATGGAGCGGGCGATCCGCGACATTCGCCGCGTCGAGCTGTACGCGAACCGCTCGGTCGCGCGCAGGCTGTTCGAAGAGCACTCGTCGATCCTTGACGCCGTTGCGGAGCAGGAGCCGCTCGCGGCATCGCTGCGCATGAACGAGCATCTCGCGCATGTGGAGCGGATGCTGCTGCGTCATTTGTGAGCAAGCCATACAGCTGTGCAACAAAAGCCAAACGCGATGGAGCAGAAGGTCTGCCGCTTCGTCGCGTTTGGCTTTTTTGTGAAGGTAGGACAGTGAATGCGTGGGCGGCCACTTGCGGAAGGCCAAGCGCATTTTCGGCGTACCGGAGTGTTGTGGAGGGGGTGGCGGGTAAAAACCTGCATCCGTACAGGTTTTTTCTGTCGGATCGCGACACTTGATGAAATGCCTGCAAATATGCAGGTAAATGCAACGTACAAGCCAAAAATCCGGCTGATGAAGGAAAATACCTGCGCTTTTGCATCTAATCTAGACAAGAGGGGCGAAGTCGGCAAAAAAAGATGTATATTTGCAGGCTTTGCGGCGAAATACGACGCTGACGGCGATATGCTGGCTCGTCGGAACGACGGTCGTTGGTGAGCTGGGCGAGACGGATAAGTCGCGCCGCTTTCTGCTTCATCCTGCTCACATGAACCGTCAACCGTCTATCCCAGCAAATATCCCAGCAGCTTCTCCCCCGCAAAAGCATAGACGGCCATCATCGGCAGCTTGCCAAGCGCCGTGCCGGCGATGTAAGGCAGCGGCCGGATGCCGGCTGCCGCCGCGTACAGGTTCACGAGCGGCTGCGGCAGGAGAGGCACGAGCCGGGCTGCAAAAACGAACCAGAACGGCCGCCTCCCCAGACGCTCGGCAAAAGCCTTCAGCTTCGGACTGCGAGACAGCCAGCCTTCGGCAGCGCCTGCGAGGAACAGGCGCGCGTAGAAGTACATGAGGACGGCCGCAACGGAGGCGCCGAACCAGCTGATGAGCGCGCCGCCCGGCGCGCCGTATGCGTAAGCGGCCATGGCGATAAATAATTTATAAGGAAGAATTGGAAAAAAAGCGAGCGCAACCGCCAGTATCAGCATGACCCATAATGAACCCGAACCGCGCTGCATGAGGGCGAGCAGCTCGTCCTTGTATATCCAAAATCCGCCTATGACAAGGCCATAAACGAAGATGGCCCATCCGATTTTTTTCATAGCTGCACCTTTCGCCGCCGAACCGCCGTTTGTTCTCCCGATTCGCGCCGTCCGCCGGTCATTTTTTCGCCGACAATCGCTCTCCTCAGACTACCGCATATCGCTATAATCCCGCAACCGCCGCCGATTGGGCAGACAAGCTGCCGCCAAGCTTACATCGGGCTTGCTTCATCTTCAGTTGACGCATATACTAATCCCGATATCAACGCCGGTTGGACCAACCATAGCCGTACAGACCGTAGAGGAGCAAGAGGCCGATGACCCTGCAAAAAGGACAAACGAATCTCCGCAAAATGAGACTTTTCGATACCGAAAACATACATTCCGGCGATGACCGCGACGAATACGAAAAGGATTACGCGCGGCTTATTCAATCCCCGTCGTTCCGGCGGCTGCAAGGCAAATCGCAAGTGTTCGGCGCGGGCAGCGGGGACTATTACCGGACGCGTCTGACGCATTCCATCGAAGTGTCGCAGATCGCGCGCGAGGTGGCCCGGCGACTGGGCAAGCAGTACGAGTTGCTTAGCAGAAGAGAGCACCCCGGGCTCATGCTCGATCCCGAGGTCGTCGAGGTGGCGGCGCTCGCGCACGATCTCGGCCATCCGCCGTTCGGCCACAAGGGCGAAGAGGTTCTGAACGACCTGCTGATGGAGGAGTTCGGACTGAAGTACGAGGGCAATGCGCAAAACTTCCGGATTCTGATGTTTCTGGAAAAACGGGCCGGCAGCGACAGCGGGCTAGACTTAAGCGCATCGGTGCTGCTCGGCATCAACAAGTATCCGTACAATCTCGACGAGCCCGGGCGGCTTAAAGGCGTCTACCATATGGAATGGGAGGGCATACGCTACCTCCGCGACCTGTGGGGCATGCCCGAAGGCTGCGCGACGCTCGAAGCCCAGCTTATGGACCTTTGCGACGATATCGCTTATTCGACGCATGACCTGGAGGACGGCATCCGCGCGGGCAAGATTCCGATGAGCCGGACGCTTTTCGAGGACGAACGCATCGTGGCGGCGCTCATTCAGGAGATCAACGACGATCCTGGCAACCACAGCATGAATTGGGAGCAGATCGATCTCCCCTCGATGGTTCGAACGGTGCTGAGCGGCTACCTCGAGCAATGGGAGCAAATTTACATCGATTGCGGTGGCGAGCCTTCGCGGGCGAGGCGCGAGATGAAGGCGCGCTGGGTGCGCAAGTTCGCGAACCAGGTCGGCATCATGGACGATCCGGCGAAGGGCTGGAAAAAGGTGACGTTCATTCGCGACGGCGCGCAGGACATCGAGCTGCTGCGGACGATGGAGATTCTGAAAAAGCTCGCTTGGGTTACGCTGATCAAGGATTTCCGCGTGCAACGGCTGCACAAACGCAGCGAGGTGATGATCCGCAGGCTGTGGAGCAGCTTCAAGGAATACGAGACCGGCAAGCTGATCATTCCGCCTGATTGGCACGAGAGCTTCGAGCTGCACAAGGGAAGCTGGCAATGGGAGCGGCTCGTGGCGGATTATTTGTCGGGCATGACGGACGCGTACGCGGAAAAAGTGTACGCCGAATTTTACGCCAGCCGTTCGGGATCGATCTACGAACGCGACTAATCTTGTCGCCGCACCGCTTGACCCTGACATTAATGGCAGGGTGTATGCTGGAGTAAGCCGGGAAGGAAGGAGGCGGACCAGGTGAAAATCGGCGAGCTGTCGCGCAGGACGGGAGCGAGCATCCGTTCGCTGCGTTATTATGAGGCGCAGGGCCTGATCACGCCGCTGCGCGAGTCGAACGGCTACCGCGAGTATTCGCCGCTGGCCGAGGAGCAGGTGCGCACGATCCGCTTTTACTTGCAGCTGGGGCTGACGACGGAGCAGATCGCGGGATTTCTGAGCTGCGTGCTCAGCAGGCCGGAGACGTTCTGCACACAAGTGCTGCCGGTATACGAGAGCAAGCTGTCGGACCTCGAGGCGCAGATTGCGCAGCTGAAGCGCATTCGCGATAACCTGGTCGACCGCATTTCTTCCTTCCGCGGCGAATCCGGGCAAGACGAAGGAGATGCGGCGCGAGATGAGAGAAGCGAGCGATATTGATTTTGAAAATGCGGTGAAGCCTGCGGGCGTGACGCTGGTGGACTTCGGGGCAACCTGGTGTCCGCCGTGCAAGGCGCTGCTGCCGATTATCGAGACGTTGGCGGAGGAATACGGAGAGCGCGTATCCGTCGTTAAGGTCGATACGGACGAGTCGCCCGAGACGGCCTCGACGTTCGGCGTGATGGCCAATCCGACCGTCATCTTGTTCAACGATGGCCAGCCGGTGGAGAAGCTCGTCGGTCTTCGCCCGATCGATGTGTACAGGACGGCATTGAACAAGTACGTCTGAAGCAGTTTGACTACGAGAAAGCCTTCAAGGCCGAGCGCATCGGCTTGAGGGCTTTTGGCGTTAGCGGGGATAAGGAGACGTACGGTCGCGCGCCACTGCCGCGCTTCGTGAGATCGGGAACCACGAGCAGACGGCAAATGGACGCGGCGGGATTGAGAGGTGCAGCGAGCGAGAGAAGCTTCGAAGTGCTGCCGATGGAAAGCACTTGAGGCGCGGCGAACGGGAGAAGCTTTGAAGTACTGCCGATGGAAAGCACTTGAGGAGAGAAGAGCGGAAGAAGTCTCGAAGTACTGCCGATAGAAAGCACTTGAGGTGAGGCAAGGAGAAGAAGCTTCGAAGTGCTGCCGATGGAAAGCATATTTGTTGCAGCAGCTGCACTGTTTCAATGGGGGAGTGCTCATATGTAACCGAAATTCATCTTACGGTCGATAAAGCATCCTCTTGACATACCCTACGGGGGTATATAATATTTATATTAACAACCAACCGAGGAGGAATCACCGTGAATGCAACTTTAAAAGTAGAAGGCATGTCCTGCGGACACTGCGTCAATAGCGTGGAGGGCGCGCTTAAGCAATTGGGCGCGGAGGCGAAGGTCGATCTGGCGGCCGGATCGGTAGCCGTGAGCTACGATGAGAGCAAGCTTGGTCTCGCGGATATTAAGACGGCGATCGAAGATCAAGGCTACGAGGTTGTTTGAGAAGTAACAAGCGATTCCCTGCGAAGGAGCCATCTGACGATGGCCCCTTTTTTGCGTTAGAGATGCGATGGCGCGGCGACGTTCAGAATCTGCCGCCCAATTGCTGTTCGGCGATTTGCACGAGCCGTTTTGTGATGTTGCCGCCGATCTGGCCGGCTTCGCGCGTCAACATATTGCCGTAGTAGCCGTCCTGCGGAATATGGATGCCCAGCTCTTGCGCGATCTCGAACTTCAATTGCTCGAGCGCGGCGCGGCATTCAGGGACGACGAGTTGGTTGCTTCTGGCCATGTCTATCACCTCCGTTGATGGAGGTTATTATATCGATTGGCAGTTCCTTCTATGCAGGCGTTAATGGCTATTAAGGATACGAATTGTTTCACGTGAAGCAACATTTTATGTCATTAATCGACTTGCGATGACGTTTAACGTCATTAGTTATTCGGATTTCGTTCGTTCATGAAGTGAGCGGGCGGGAATCCCGTCAGTTTTTTGAATATTCTGTGGAAATAAGACAAGTCCCGATAACCGAGATATTCGGATATCTCGCCGGCCGTAAGCAGCGATTCTTTAAGCATATAAACAGCCGTTTTGATCCGCACCGCATGCGCGTATTCGCTGATCGTCTGGCCCGTCGAACGCTTGAACAGCGCCGCCGCGTGATTGGGCGTGCGGCCGATCGCAGCGCCGAGCTCGTCCTTCGTAATTTTTTCCCGGTAGTGGCCGGCGATATAAGCCTTCATCCGTTCGGTAAGCAGCAGAGACGAAGGGCTCGGCGGTTCTTTTTGCAGCTCTCGGCTCCAAACGGCGGCCAGCTCGAGCAATATCGCTTCGCAGCGAACGGCGGCATACGGCGCGCCCTCCTGCCATTCGCCATGCATCGTACGAAGACGGTCGGACATCCATTCGAACGGCGCGTATTTTGCGATCCGGGCGATGCCGTCGTCGAGCAGCGGGAGACCTGTGGGGTTCGCGCGCGGGGACAACAGGGCGACATATTTTTCGTGAAATGCAGTGGCGGCCTTATCCGCTTCGCAGGACGCTCCCGCGGGAACGTATATAACGTCGCCTTTCGTTGCGGCTAAAGGCATGTCGCCTATTCGGATGTGGAGCTTGCCGTACGTGACGACGGCCAATAAGTCGTGAGGTTCAAAGTCGTCGTTCGCGATCGAGCCCCCCTGCCCCCTGTCAAGCCGGAAGTCGATGATGCGGATGCCCGGCATCTCTAAACTCCTTTCCGATCATGCAATAATTCGTTAATCATACTATGATTCATATCCATCGGGCAATTCAAAGTCTAATATAGAAGGATAATGTCGAAACAGGCGATGAAGAGAGGAAGAGCAACTTGAGAAAAACGAAAATCGTATGTACGATGGGACCGTCCTGCGACTCTACGGAGACGCTGAAAAGAATGATCGGAGCGGGCATGAACGTCGCGCGTCTGAATATGGCGCACGGCGAGCTTGCCGACCACAGCGGCCGGATCGTGCGCATCCGCGAAGCGGCGGCAGAGATGAACGCGCTCGTGCCCGTTCTGATGGACATCAAGGGACCCGAAGTCCGGATCGGCAAGCTGGCCGAGCCCGGCGAGCTGAAGGCCGGCGATACGCTCGCGCTGACGACGGAGATCGTCGTGGGCGATTTGAAGCGCATTTCGGTCAACTATAGCGAACTGCCGCTCGTCGTGAAGCCGGGCAACCGGATTCTGATCGACGACGGCCTGATCGAACTGACCGTAACGGACGTGACGAATACCGAGGTCATTACGCGCGTCGTGAACGGCGGGGTCATCAAGTCCAACAAGGGCGTTAACCTGCCCGGCATCAAGACGACGCTGCCAGGCGTGACCGAGCGCGATATTATGCATATCAAGTACGGCGTCGGAGAAAACATCGACATCATCGCGCCTTCGTTCGTGCGCCGCGCCGAGGACATCCTGCAAATTCGCGGCTTGCTCGAGGAGCTTGGCGCGACGCATATTCAGATCATCTCGAAAATCGAAAACGAAGAAGGCGTCGAAAACCTCGATGCCATCATCGAAGTGTCAGACGGCATCATGGTCGCCCGCGGCGATCTCGGCGTCGAGATTCCCGTCGAAGAGGTGCCGATGATCCAGCGCCAGATGATCGAGAAGTGCAACCGCGCGGGCAAGCCGGTCATCGTAGCGACGCACATGCTGGACTCGATGCAGGTCAATCCCCGCCCGACGCGCGCCGAGGTCAGCGACGTCGCCAACGCGGTCATTCAGGGCGCGGACTCGGTCATGCTGTCCGGAGAGTCCGCCGCCGGCAAGTATCCGGTCGAGTCGGTCGCGACGATGTCGAATATCGCGCTCAAGGCCGAGTCGATGCTCGATTACAAGGAAGAGTTTTTGCAGCGGGCCAAGGTTCAGCCGCAAGCGACGACGGAGGTTATCAGCCAGGCGGTCGTCAGCTCGGCGCTCGAGCTGAACGCAAAGGCGATCCTCACGCCGACGGAGAGCGGATTTACGGCGCGCATGGTGTCCAAGTACCGTCCGAAGGCGCCGGTCGTCGCGATCGCATACGACGACAAGACACTGATGCGTCTATGTCTGTTGTGGGGCGTCGTCCCCGTCAAGGGAACGAAGGAACAATCGACCGACGAAGTCATCTCCGCTGCGGTGCGGCACGGCCGCGCAAGCGGATTGATCGCTTCGGGCGACCATGTCGTCATCACGGCGGGCACGCCGATCGGCAAGTCGGGCGCGACCAATCTGATCAAGATCGAGCAGGTTGTTTAAGGTCATTAAATTAAAGCGTCGATCAAGGCGCGCAAAACGGGATCCGGCGGACGAAAATCCGCAGGGTCCCGTTTTGCGATCTGATGGCAGCTTTTTCTGATGGCAGCTATTAATGAAGCCGGACCGTTCTTTCATTATGGATATTTAAGCCGGTATGTTACAATCGGCACCAACGGCACGGCGCCGGGCATTCGACTACGACGAAGGCGAGGGAAGCAAAATGAACTTTCGGATCGAACGGGACTTTCTCGGAGAAAAAGAAGTTCCGATCGACGCGTATTACGGCATTCAAACGATGCGGGCTGTCGAGAATTTTCCGATTACCGGTATCCCCGTGCATCATGAGCTGTTCATCGCTTTGGCGCACGTAAAGAAGGCGGCCGCCCGCGCGAACGCGTCCACCCACATGCTGACGCAGCCCATCGCGGACGCCATCGTGCAGGCTGCGGACGAAATTATTCTCGGCGGTCTGGCAGACCAGTTCATCGTCGATTCGATTCAGGGCGGCGCGGGCACTTCGATTAATATGAACATGAACGAGGTGCTTGCGAACCGGGCGCTCGAGCTGATGGGCAAGGAGAAGGGCGATTACTTTTACTGCAGCCCGAACAATCACGTCAACATGTCCCAGTCGACCAACGATGCGATCCCGACTGCGCTCAAGATCGCGGCTTACTTGCAGGCGCATCGTTTGCTCGAGACGCTGGAGGCGCTGCAACGCGGCTTTGAGAGCAAGGCTTCGCAGTGGGACGGCATCATTAAGATGGGTCGCACCCACCTCCAGGATGCCGTTCCGATCCGGCTCGGCCAGGAATTCGGCGCCTATGCGGCCGTACTCGGACGAGACGTCAAGCGCATCGCCAGCGCGACCGGGCATCTGCTATCTGTGAATATGGGCGCGACGGCCGTCGGTACGGGCCTTAACGCCAAGCCTGAATACATAAAAGAGGTCGTGCGGTTGATGGCGGAGGACTTGGGCATCGCCCTTGAATCCGCGGACAATCTCGTAGACGCGACGCAGAACACGGACGCCTACACGGAGTTGTCCGCAGCGCTTAAGGTGTGCGCGGTCAATTTATCCAAAATTTGCAATGATATTCGCCTCATGGCTTCAGGCCCGCGCGCGGGGCTCGGCGAACTTGTGCTCCCGCCGAGACAGCCCGGCTCGTCGATCATGCCCGGCAAGGTCAACCCGGTCATGGCAGAAGTCGTGAACCAGACCGCCTTCCAGGTGATCGGCAACGACCATACGATTTGCCTGGCTTCGGAAGCAGGTCAATTCGAGCTCAACGTCATGGGGCCGGTCATCGCGCTCAACCTGCTGCAGTCGCTGCGCATTCTTCGCAACGCCGTCGACGTGTTCATCCAATTCGCGCTGGACGGCATGGAGGCCAATCTGGAGCGCTGCGCGACGTACGTGCGGGACAGCTTCGGCATCGTGACCGCGCTTAATCCGCATCTCGGGTACGAAGTTGCGGCGGGCCTGGTCAAGGAAGCGCTCAAATCCGGGCAGCCGATTCGCGACATCATTTTGGAGCGCGCGCTGCTGACGCCCGAAGAGATCGATATCATTCTCGATCCGTACCAGATGACTTCGCCGGGCATATCCGGGGAATGGCTGATCGGCAAAAACGGGGATCTGTAGCGGAGAGCCGCGGTGTCCGAGGGGCGATATATAAAAGATTTGAAACCCATGGGAGGGGAACGCAAAATGAATTTGAAAAAAAGAACGCTGGGCCGCACGGGAATGCAAGTGACGCCGATCGGATACGGATCCATGGAACTGCGCGGCGACCGCGTATGGAGCGGACGGCCGGTAGAGGACGCGGAGGCGGGGCGCGTGCTGAACGAAGTGCTGGACCAAGGCATCAATTTTATCGATACGGCTTATTCTTACGGCATCGCGGAGGAACTGATCGGCAAGCATCTTGCCCATCGGCGCGACGAATTTTTGCTCGCGACCAAATGCGGCCGGGAAGTGATCGATCGCGGAGACCATGTCGACACGCCTCATTGCTGGGATCGGCGGTTTTTGGCGGAGAGCTTCGACGAGAGCCTGCGGCGGATGAAAACGGACTACGTGGACCTGCTGCAGCTCCACGGTCCGATGCCTGAAGACGCGGAGCGCGAATCGCTCGTCGCGTTTTTGCAAGGCCTCAAGCAGGCGGGCAAGGTGCGATGGATCGGCATTTCCAGCTTTTTGCCGGCCGTTCCGCATTTTATCCGCGCCGGCGAGTTCGATACGATCCAGATGCCGTACTCGGCGTTGGAGCGGGCGCACGAGGCGCTGATATCCGAGGCTGCCGCGCAAGGCGCCGGCATCATCGTGCGGGGCGGCGTCGGCAGAGGAGAGCCGGGCGCGGGACTCGGCCAGCAGGACCAATGGGCGTTCTGGGACCGCGCGCGCATGGGCGAGCTGCTCGAGGAAGGCGAGAGCCGGACCGGATTTATGCTGCGCTTCACGCTCAGTCATCCTGACGTTTCGACGATTATCATCGGGACGAAAAATCCGGCGCATCTTCGCGAGAACGTCGCGCAGGCGGGCAGGGGAACGCTGCCGCAGGATGTATACGAAGAGGCGAAGCGCAGACTGTCCGAGGCCGGTTCCGTCGTTGCGGAAGCCTGATTTGCCGCTCCTTCTGCGCATTTAGGATTACACAGCACGCCTAGGGGGTAAGAAAGGAGCATAGCTATCCATTCTGCCACCTGGGAGTGATAAAATATGAATCAAACGAATCGCGTGCTGATCGTCGTGACGAACGGCAAACAGCTGGACGGCGGACCGCTCGCCGGCGTGTGGTGGTCGGAAGTCGCGGAGCCGATCGAGGAATTCGCCGCGCGGGGCTATGAAGTGACGATCGCGAGTCCCAAAGGAGGCGAAGCTCTTGTCGATCCGGCGAGCATGAAGGACGCAGGCGACAAAGCGGAGCATTCATATAAAAAGTGGCTGTCGGACACGATGCCGCTGCGCAAAGCGAAAACGCAGGATTACGAGGCGATTTTTCTCGCCGGCGGCCATGGCGCCATGTTCGATTTTCCGCACGACGTCCATTTGCAAAATCTGCTGACGGACTTCGTTACGGCCGGCAAGCCGATCGGCGCCGTCTGCCACGGCGTCGCCGGACTGGTCGGCGCGAAGCTGGACACGAGCAATCCGCTCGTAGAAAACAAGCGACTGACCGGGTTCACCAACTCGGAGGAAGAAAAGACGCCGCTTCAGAGCAAGCTGCCTTTCCTGCTCGAAACGAAGCTGAAAGCGCTTGAGGCGAAATTCGTCGCGGGTCCGGACAACGCCGAGCATATCGAGATCGACGGCGGTCTCGTGACAGGACAAAATCCGGCTTCCTCCAGGGCTGCGGCGAAGGCTGTAGCCGATCTGATCGTCGCCGAAAAGCCGCTGGAGCACCGTCAAGGCCGCGTACCGGGAGGTGTGGCCCGATGAACGGATTAAACGAAAAGCAGCTAACCAAGCTCAAGGATCTCCTGCTCGCCGAAAAGTCCGAAATCGACCTTCACTTTGCGCGGGAGGCGAATGACGGCGTGACATCGATAACCGACGATACAGGCGAGTTGTCGTCCTACGACAATCATCCCGCGGATCTCGGCACGGAGACGTTCGAGCGGGAGCGTGATGCCGCCATTGACCAGCGTTATTTCGAACGCAGGGACGAGGTCGAGCGCGCGCTCTCCAAGATCGAGGACGGAACCTACGGTCTGTGCGAGATCAGCGGGGAGCCGATCGGGTACGAGCGGCTCGAAGCGATGCCTGCCGCCCGTTACAGCATCGCGCACGTGCCGAGCGAGGAAAACGCGCCAGGCGAGTATCGGCCGGTGGAGGAAGACGTCATGACGAAGCCGCCTGCCGGCGCAGGCGAGCATCGCCAGCGCCAGGCCGGACGCTTCGACGACGCGGACGCCTGGAAGACGCTGGAGGAATACGGCAACGCCTCGGATACGCAGGCGACCGGCGTCGAGACGAATCAGGAGCGTTAACCGGAATGCGCAGAACGCGCGCCAACACGGCGGATGAGAGCTTTCTCATCCCGCCGTGTTTTTTTATTTTAGCAACAATTGGCGCTCTTTGTCGTCTATACATCATAGAGTCGATAGCTTATATCGATCACAACTTGGGTGCTTGGAGGCTATACGATTGAAACGGATTTGGAAAATGGCGATGCCGCTGTTGTTCGCGCTGCTGCTGAGCTTGCCGATCGTGCCGCAGGCTAGCGCCGCCGCGAAGCATGCCGACATTACCGTCTACCTGGATGGCGTAAAGCTGCCTGCCGACGTGCCGCCTTATATCGATCCCAAGCTGGGCGCCACGATGGTGCCGATTCGCACCGTGAGCGAAGGCCTGGGCGCTTCGATTACGTGGGTGCAGAAGACGCAGACCGCGACGATTGCAAAAGGCGCGGACACGATCGTTCTGACGAACGGGAAGAAGACGGCGACCGTGAACGGAAGCGCGGTGCCGCTCGATGCTTCCGTGCAAAACAAGGCGGGCCGTATTATGGTGCCGCTTCGCTTAATCGGCGAAAATCTCGGGCTATACGTCGTCTGGGATCCGTCAGCCAGATCCGTCGTCATGAGCGCATTGAGCGGCGGCGAAAACGGCGGCCAAAATGAAGGGCAAAACGGCGGTGAAAACGGTGGCCAAAACGGCGGGCAAAGCGGAGGCGGCGATCCAGGCGCCGGCGGTTCGACAGACCAGGGCCTGCGCGGTGCATGGGTATCGACCGTCTATAATCTGGATTGGCCGTCGACTGCCGCGTATAGCAATGAAAGCAAGCAGAAGCAAGAGTTCTCGGCGATGCTGGACCAATTTCAGAAGATGGGCTTAAATGCCGTTTTCTTGCAGGTGCGTCCCGCTTCGGACGCGCTCTACCGCTCGACGCTCGTGCCTTGGTCGAAGGTGCTGACAGGCACGCAAGGGCGCGATCCGGGCTACGATCCGCTGGCGTATCTCATTGAGGAGACCCATCGTCGCGGCATGCAATTCCATGCCTGGTTTAATCCGTTCCGGGCGAACACGGATACGAAGACGGCCGCGCTTGCCGGCAATCATGTGGCGGTGCAGCATCCCGAATGGATCGTGACGACCGGCACGACTTCGTACATCAATCCGGGCATTCCGGAGGCCCGGCAGCACATCATCGATACGATTATGGAAGTCGTCAACGGATACGATATCGACGGCGTGCACCTGGACGATTATTTCTATCCTTCGAGCGGCGTGTTCAGCGACGATGCGACGTTCGCCTTGCACAATCCGTCCGGCATCTTGCTCAAGACGGATTGGCGGCGCGACAACATCAATACGTTCGTGCGCGATCTCGGCTTCTCGATCCATGCGGCCAAGCCGAGCGTATCGTTCGGCATCAGTCCCTTCGGCGTCTGGCGGAACATGGCCAAAGACCCGACCGGCTCCGACACGAAGGCGGGCGTAACGGCGTACGACAGCATGTATGCGGACGTGCGGACATGGATCAGGCAGGGCTGGATCGATTACGTCGCCCCGCAGGTATACTGGAGCATGTCTTACGCCGCGGCGCGGTACGACAAGCTGGTCGATTGGTGGTCCGGCGAAGTCGCTGGATCGAGCGTGAAGCTGTATATCGGCCATGCGACCTATAAGCTGGGCACCGCGGAGGCCGGATGGCAGTCGTCGGGCGAGATCGTTAATCAGCTTAAATACAATGCCGCGCATCCGATGGTGCAGGGCGATATTTATTACAGCGCGTCGTCGCTGCTCAAAAATACGCTCGGCATCGTGCAGGCGCTCCAAAATTATTACGACTCATCCACGAGCTCATAACCCTCTGCGAATCTCCCGCGCTTCGTGCGCGGGAGATTTTTCATGGTTTAAGGAGCTGAACATCGCGGGTAAAAAGGGACATTCGGGCGGGAGGAGTCGTTGTCCATGATTGAGATGATAACCTTCAAGCTAATCATCGCGATTTTCGGCCTTTGGGTCATGACGCGTCTGCTCGGCAAAAAAGAAATCTCGCAGCTGACCGCCTTCGACTTTGTATCCTCGCTCATGCTGAGCGAGCTGGTCGGGAATACGATCTACGACAAAGACGTGAAGCTGGTCCATTTGCTGTACGCGCTCGCGCTCTGGACTTGCCTGTCGATCGGCCTCGAGAAGCTCAGCATCGTGTTTCCGCGGCTTGGCCGTTTTGCGAGCGGCAGGCCCGAGCTGATCATACATAACCGGAAGATCATTTTTGCCGCGATGAGGCGCAACAATCTGGATTTCGAGCAGCTGCATGCGATGCTTAGACAGAACGGGGTGTTCGCGATCAGCCAGGTGGAATACGCGGTACTGGAGACGAACGGGAGTCTTAGCGTCATGCTGAAGTCCGACGTCGAGGAAGGAGCGCGCGAGGACCTGCAGCCTCCGACCGCGGAGGTCGTGCTTCCCGTCGCGCTTGTCGTTAACGGGCGGATCGACGCCGCCGGCTTGCGCGACCTTGGCAAAGACGGCGGCTGGCTTGTCGGCGAACTGCTGGAGCAGGGGATCGACGACGTCAAAAAGGTGTTGTACGCCGAGTGGAGCGAAGGGGAGGGACTGCACGTACAGTTCAAATCCTGACAGAAATCGGCAGGCCGACTTGCTTGGCTCGCTTCATGTGCGTTATAATTTTGGAGCCAATTCTAATAATGAGGAGTATGAAGATGGGAAAAGTATTGATCTTTGGACACAAAAATCCCGATACGGATACGATCTGCTCGGCGATCGCTTACGCGGCGCTTAAGAACAAGCTCGGCGTCGAAGCCGAAGCCGTCCGCCTGGGCAACGTCAGCGCCGAGACCCAATTCGCGCTCGACACGTTCGGCGCGGCCGCGCCTCGTCTGGTCGAAGCCGTCGCTTCCGAAGCGAAGCAAGTCATTCTCGTCGACCACAACGAACGCCAGCAAAGCGCTTCCGATATCGATCAAGTGCAAGTTATCGAAGTCATCGACCACCACCGGATCGCGAACTTCGAGACGAGCGCGCCGCTGTATTACCGTGCCGAGCCGGTTGGCTGCACGGCTACGATCCTCAAGAAGCTGTATAAGGAAAACGGCGTCGAGATCGAAAAGAACGTCGCCGGCCTGATGCTGTCCGCCATCATCTCCGACTCTTTGCTATTCAAGTCGCCGACCTGCACGCAGGAAGACATCGATGCCGCTCGCGAGCTGGCCGAGATCGCCGGCGTCGACGCCGACACTTATGGCCTCGACATGCTGAAGTCGGGCGCGAACCTGCTCGACAAGTCGATCGACGAGCTCGTTTCCCTCGACGCGAAGGAATTTTCGATGGGCGCAGCCAAGGTCGAGATCGCGCAAGTGAATGCCGTCGACGTGAACGACGTGCTGGCCCGCCAAGGCGAGCTCGAGGACAAGCTGAACGGCATTATTGCCGCCAAGGGTCTTGACTTGTTCCTGTTCGTCGTGACGGACATCCTGAACAACGACTCGGTGGGCGTCGCGCTGGGCAAGTCCGCGGCCGTCGTCGAGCAGGCATACGGCGTCAAGCTTGACGGCAACAAAGCGACCCTCAAGGGCGTCGTCTCCCGCAAGTCGCAGATCGTGCCGGTGCTGACGGACACGTTCAACAAGCAGTAATCGGAACGGACGCGATTGTATAACGCATATCGCGTACCAGCAGAAGAAGCCGCCTTGCGAGGCGGCTTCTTTGCGTCCTTTATTCAAGGGGGAAGTTAGGGGAGGCTGCCAGGCGGGAAGGCAAGCAGACAGGAAGGCCGGTCGGCGGACCGGCCTAGCCGGTTAAACGCTGCCTTCAGTCAAGCCGAAAGCATCGGCGATAAGGCGGTACGAGCGCAGCCGCGCCTCGAAGTTATGCGTCACGGTGACGATCATCAGCTCGTCGATGCCAAGGCGCTCGGACATCTCTTCGAGCTGCCGCTTCACGGATGCCGGCGTGCCGACGATTCGGCGGTGCGCGCCGGATGCGATCCGCATGCGGTCGTATTCGGTGTACGGATACGCTTCCGCGGTCTCGACGCTAGGGAAGCGGTCGAGCAGACGCCCGCTCTCCAGCGACAGGAAAAACAGCTCGGTGCTCGAAGCCAGGCGGCGCGCTTCTTCTTCGGTATCCGCGCAAATGACGTAAACGGCAGCGAGCAGCTTCGGAACGTCGTTCAGCGCGGACGGCTTGAAGCGATCCTTGTAATGCTGGACCGACACTTCGCTCTCGGGCACGCCGAAAAACTGGGCATAGCCGTAGGCGGCTCCGATCTCCGCGGCGATCGCGGCGCTGCCGAAGCTCGAGCCGAGCAGCCAGAGCTCCGGCGTCGTCGGGATGGTGGGCGAAGCCGTCAGTCCCTTGAATCTGTGCTTTTCAGGCAGCGCGTCGTTCAAATAGCCGATCAGATCGGCCACTTGCTGCGGATAGTTGTCGATATGAGACACTTTGCCTTCTTGCAGCGCGCGGGTCGAGATCGGCATGCCGCCGGGCGCGCGCCCGAGGCCGACGTCGATGCGGCCCGGATGAAGCGCCTCGAGCACCCGAAAGTTCTCGGCGACCTTGTACGCGCTATAATGGGACAGCATGACGCCGCCGGAACCGACCTTGATGCGCTGCGTGTTCGCAGCCAGATGAGCGATCAGCACTTCGGGGCTGGAGGATGCGAGCGCGTGGGAGGCATGATGCTCCGCTACCCAATACCGGTGGTAGCCGAGCCGGTCCGCCTCCTTGGCCAGCTCGGTCGTTTCGCGAAGCGCATCGGACGCGTTGCGTCCTTCTGCGATCTGGGATTGATCCAATATGCTTAATTTCATGAAGCCCTCACCTCGGCATTCGAATTTGAGCAATTTTTCAAGCGACGTTTATCTGTGATTCATAATCGCACATTTAACGACAAAATGCCAGCGCGCATTGCCATTGACTTAAAAAGGAAGCTGCGCGAGCCGCTGCGGTTGGACTTTTCAAATTCGGTGAACTAATATTATGGAATAAAAAACGATGGGATAAAAAACGGAAGCGCGGGAGGTGCCTATTATGAAGCTGACACTGCAGGAAAAGCCTGACGACAACAGCTGGCACGAGGCGCTTGCGCTTTACCGCGAGGCTTTTCCCGCCGAGGGACGCAAGCCCGACGCGATTTTGGACCGCATGTTCGAAAAGCGGATCAGCATGCTGGCCGCCGGCATCGATGACGGCGAGATGAAAGCGATGGCCATATGCGGCATCCTGCCGGGGCCGAAGCTGCTGCTAATCGATTATTTGGCGGTTCGCGAGACCAATCGGGGACAGGGCACCGGCACGGCATTCGTGTCGCTGATCGCCGATTGGGCTAGAGAACGAGCGCTTGACGGCCTATTGATCGAGGCGGAAGCCGAGGACACGGCGGAAAATAAAGCCCGCATCCGATTTTGGGAGAAATGCGGGTTCGCGCGGACGGATTACGTTCATCAATACATTTGGGTACCCGAGCCCTACCGCGCGATGGTCCTCTACTTCGAGCCGGATCGTTTTGCGGCGCCGGACGGCCAATCGCTTTTTCGACATATCAGCGAGTTTCACAGGAGGTCATTCAGATGACGGAATCCGCGAACCGGTCGCTCGACCGGGATTATATATTGGCGTGGCTGGCACGTCTGCTCGGTTGTCCGAGTCCGAGCGGTTATTGCATGGAGATCGCCGCGATGCTGCGCGAGGAAGCCGCAAGACTCGGCTATGCCAGCGAGACGACGCCCAAAGGAAATGTGATCGTCACCGTGCCGGGGCGCGAAGCCGGACCCGCGATCGGCTTGTCCGCCCACGTCGACACCCTTGGCGCGATGGTTCGCGCCGTCAAGGCATCGGGCACGCTGCGCTTCACGCCGATCGGCGGCTATGCGATGCAGACGGTCGAAGGCGAATATTGTACCGTTCATGCCCGCGACGGCCGCAAGTACGAAGGCACGGTGCTGTCTACGAAGCCGTCGGTTCACGTGTACTCGGACGCGAGAGAATGGAAGCGCGAAGAAGAAAATATGGAGATCCGATTGGACGAAGACGTTCGGGGCAAAGACGATACGCTCGCGCTGGGCATTTCTCCGGGCGACTTTATATCTTGGGATCCGCGAACCCGGATCTTCGCGAACGGCTGGATCAAGTCGCGGCACCTCGACGACAAGGCGAGCGTCGCCGCGTTGTTCGGGCTGCTCGTATGGCTGAAGCGCACGGGACAAGCGCCGGTCAGGACGCTTAAGCTCGTTTTCTCGACCTACGAGGAAGTTGGCCACGGCGCGGCCTGGATTCCCGCCGATATCGAGGAGCTGATTGCGGTCGACATGGGCGCGCTCGGCGACGACCTGTCCGCGACGGAGCGGGACGTTTCGATCTGCGCCAAGGATTCCTCGGGTCCCTACGACTACGGGATGACGTCGCGTCTCATCGCGCTTGCGAAGCGGGAGGGCATTGCGCATGCGGTCGACATTTACCCGCATTACGGCTCGGATGCCACGGCCGCGCTCAGAGGGGGCAGCAATATCCGCGCCGCGCTCATCGGTCCAGGCGTGCATGCCTCGCACGGTATGGAGCGCACGCATGCGGACGCAATTTTGGGTACGGCTGCGCTATTGATCGCATATGTCACGGATGAACGGTAACCGCGAGGGCGGCAGCTTGGAATCCCGAACGGGCCCGTTATCCCCTTCCGCCGGACAGCCCCGCGGAAGGGTTATGGCGCGCAGGCCGCTTCGGGTGCCGGCGGTTTTCCTCGTCTTGACCGCTTTGCTCTGGATCAAGATGGCGATGCTCCGTTACTTTACGTTCGGCGAGATCGCCTGGAGCCATCTCGGCGCCGACGCAGCCGCGGTTGCCGTGCTGACGAGTCTTCTGGCTATGATCCTGCCGCGTCGCGGCCGCTTCGTCGCATGCTGGCTGCTCGACGCGCTCGTCTCGACGATTTTGTTTGCAGCGACGCTTTATTTCGCCCACTTTGGCTCAATGCCGACGTATACGGCGCTGCTGGAGCTCCATCAGGTGGCGCAAGTTCAGGCCAGCGTGCAGTCGACGATGGACCCGCTCTATGATTTGTTTTTCGCCGATTTGCCCGTTATGGCCGCTGCCGGCTTGATTCAATGGCGAATGAAAAAACGGAGACCCGCTGCCGTGCGCGATGCTTCCGTCGTTTCCGCCTCTTCTGTCAGATGGATGGCCGCGATCGCGTTCGTCGCTTGCGCAGGCATCGCAGCAGGCGACGTGCGCCAGGGGCTTGGCATCGACAACGAGCTGGCGGCAGCAGACCGCGAAGGCTTCCTGAGCTACCAGGTGATCGCCGCCATCAAGGCGGACCGCGAATCCCGTCAGGCATCCGCGGCCGATCTCGCGCAGACCGTCGGCGAGATCGAAGCGCTGCAAGCGTCGTTTCCTTATCGCAAGAGCGCAAGCCCTGGGGCGGCGCCGGCGCACTTCGGCGAAGCGGCCGGGAGCAACCTGATCGTGCTGCAGCTCGAGGCGTTCCAGAACTTTCCGCTTCATCTGAAGGTCGGCGGGCGGGAGATAACGCCGGTCCTCAACCAGCTGGCGGACGAATCGTATTATTTTCCGCGCGTTTACCAGCAGATCGGGCAGGGAAATACGTCGGACGCCGAGTTTATGGCGAACACTTCGATCTATCCGACCGCGAAGATCGCGATGTCCACGGGCTACGGCGACAGAGCGCTGCCGAGCCTTCCGAGGCTGCTTCAGGAGGACGGCTACAAGGCGTATACGTTCCACGTCAACGACGTCAAGTTCTGGGATCGCAACCGGCTGTATCCGGCGCTTCATTTCGATCAATATTTTGACAAGCCTTATTATGAAAACGACCATTTTAACGACTTTGGCGCCTCCGACGAAGAGCTGTACCGCTTCGGGCTGGAGGAGCTGGCGAAGACTAGCGCGGCGGGAACGCCGTTCTATGCGCAATTCGTGACCGCGTCCAGTCACTTTCCGTTCAAGGTGCCGAAGGACCGCCAAAGGCTGCAGGTGCCGGCTGAGCTTGAAGGAACGCAGCTCGGCGATTATTTGATCGCGGCGAATTATACGGATTATGCGATCGGCCAATTGATAGAGGGGCTAAAAAAGGAAGGACTGTGGGACCGTACGACGCTCGCCGTCTACGGGGACCATTACGGTCTCCAGCCGGACGACAACGACCCGGCTTGGGTGAGCCGGATGCTCGGCATCAAGTACGATTCGCGCGTCTCCCGCCTGAATATTCCGTTTATCGTGCACGCGCCCGGCCAGTCGAGCGGCAAGCGGGTGGAGCAGGTCGGCGGCCAGCTCGACATGATGACCACGATCGCCAACCTGCTGGGGAAAAAGCCGAGCGACGCCGGCATCGTCGCCTTCGGTCAGGACCTGCTCAATATCGACCGGAACGTCGTCGGCAGCCGCTATTATTTACCGACCGGTTCGTTCTTCAACGACCAGGTGTTGTATGTGCCCGGGACGGGCTTCGAGGACGGTACGGCGGTGTCGCTGGACACGATGGAGCAGGTGAAGGACCTGTCGCCGTATCGCGGGGACTACGACTATATCATGAAGCTGATGGGACTGTCGGACCGATATGTCCGCCTGCTGCCGAAGCGATGATCGAACGTCCAGCAAGATACGGATTAAAAAAAGGGCAGCTTGATCGACTTGCGGTAAAGCGGGTACAGCCATTTGACGCCAAGCGAGGTCAGCGTATCCGCGATCAGGTGAGACGCATAGCCGGCCGTCGCGACGACCGCGATGCCGGGAATGTCCCGCTCGGTCTCGAGCTCCCGTCCGAGCCAGTACCAGATGCCGAGCGCCCATACGGTGTGGGTCATGCCGCGGTGCTTGAGCCAAGGCGCCCAGGCCGTGTATGCGCCGAGGCCGATCAGCCACGTCTCCCCGCTTCGCGAGCCCGCGACGGCGAGACCGATGCCGATCAAGGAGACGAGTCCGTTGCGGATCGTGCCCGAGGAGACGGACATGAGCACGAGCATAAGCGGGATCCCGATCCAGCCAAGCATAGCCGGCACGGCTTGTCCGGTCGCATACAAATAGAGCGCGGCCGCAGCTGCGACCACGCCGCCTCCGAGCGCGCCGCGGTGGATCGCCCTGGAGAGTCCGCCGAGCTTGGCGCTCAGCATGTTCGTCCCGTCCAGATCGGGCGCAAGCGCCGAAAAAGCTGCCGCCGCTACATAGGCGGCGGATTGAACGGGCCCCGGCGGATAATAACAAGCCGCGGCGACGCCGACGACGAGGCCGATGGCCAGATGAGTCGTACCTTTCATGATGAGAACCTCCGTCGGACTGGATTGCACATCGCATGAATCGTCATGCGAACATTTGTTTGTCCATTATAACTGGAGGACGAAGTTTCCACAACTTCGTTATAATAGAAACAGAGGTGATCGCGATGGCAAAGAAAAAAGCGGGCGCGCCGCGTCGGCCTGCAGCCAGACAAGAAGAAACGGCGGCGTCGGGTTCGACGCTGAAGGAGCTGCTGAGCGCCGAGACGCTGCAAAAGCTGAAGGCGCATGCGGATTCGATCAAGGAAGAGGTACGGAAGCGGGCTGAGGAAAAGCGGGCGGCGGAGGAAGAGGCGAAGCGGGCCGAGGAAAAGCGGCTTGCCGGCGACTTCGGACATTTGCTGGACAACAGCCGGCTCGATTGGAAATCGTTCAAGTAACGTACCATACAAAAAAAGGGACCGATGCCGCCCCGAGCGGGGCGATCGGTCCCTTCCGCATCTTATTCGTAGGAGAGCGTGTCGATCATTTCTCCGACCGTGTCCTGATACTTTTCTACGCTGCCGGGCTCGGCGGTATAGGTGACGATATACGCTTTGTCGCCACCGATGATCGCGGCTTGCTGCCAATGCAGATCGTACTGGCCCTGCTGGCCGGTATATTCAAGGAAAAAGGAATGGTTTTCTTCGGATTTTTCCGAGCTGACGAGCTTAAAGTTCGTGATCATTTTTTCAAGCGCTTTTTGCGTCTCGTCCGCGTATTGATCGATTGATCCCGTAGCGGCGCCGCCGAGATCCTGGACGACCAGCGTTACGTTTTCTTTAAAGAGATCCGAGTCGCCGTCGGCGGGCGATAAAAATGCCGCGCTCACGCCTTGGATATCGGTCTGAACGGTCCAGTCCTTGGGATATTGAATGCTGTAGCCGTCGTCGGCATTTTCGTACAGCTGAAAGCCCGATTTAAGTTCGCCGGCGGGGTGAGAGGCCGCTTCGGAGGCGGGACCGGTACTTGCGCTCGGACTCGCTGCCGCGCTTGCGCTAGGGCTGGCCGGGACGCTTGCGCTGGCCGTGGCCGTGACGGCCGGGCTCCCGGCCGCCGCCGTATCGTTGTTGTCTCCGCTATTTCCGCAGGCGGCAAGGATCAGCGCCAGACCTAGCGGGGCGGTCCATTTTAAGTAAGAATTCGTTTGATGCGCCTTGATTTTCATGATTTCTCTCTCTCCCTTTTTTAGATCGAATGTTCAAAGCAGATAAAAATCGTATCTTGTTGAATGTACACCGCTTTGTCGATTCGAAAACGCAAAAAAGACGGTTTTAAGGAAATTTTTAGCGTAAAAATTATTTTTGCATGCTTGCGCAACATGCGGTCGATGCATGCATCTGTCCCGCCCAGCGTATAATCTTTTGCTTGTATACCTGACATCGTGGTAAGGTACAATTAAATCCTGTGCGCAAAAACGGCGGTACGGAAGCAAGAACAAGAGAGCGTAAAAGGGGGAGCGGGGTTTGAGCGACATGATCAACCAGGCCATAGATTGGCTGCTGGAGTCGACCAATCTCCAGGGATTCTATGTGCTGCTCCTTACCGTGCCTCTGGCGGTCATCCAAGGGTTTTTCGGCATTTTTCCATTTTCAACGCTGATCTTCCTGCAGATCTCCGCCTTGGGTCTGGTTAACGGACTGATCACGAGCTGGCTCGTGGGAATCGTCGCATCGCTGATCGTCTATTACGCATGCAAGTACTTCTTCGCAGATTGGTTCGAACGCAAAATGAAGGCGAAAGCCGGCCGCTACGAAAAGTGGCAAGGTTATTTCATGAAATACGGCGTATGGTCGATCATCTTCCTGCGCACGCTGCCGATCATGCCGAACAACGTCATCTCCTTTATGGCGTCGTTGTCCAACATCTCCCACAGGTCGTACATCGTATCGTCTCTGGTCGGCGTGATGTCCCATATTTGGCTGTTCGGCATCATCAGCTCGTCGATTTTATTTCCGGAGACCGATATCGGGCTGTTAATCGGTTCCTATTTATTGTTCTGCGTGGCGCTGGCCGGCATTTTTGCGGCGCAGCTCATGCGCGAGCGCAGGCGAGCCAGAGGCGTCTAACCCGGACGGGCAGAAGGAGAGACATTCGTTTGAAAAGATTCAAAAAGTTTTATATCGAAATTACGAGCGTGTGCAATCTGGCATGCTCGTTCTGTCCGCCGACCGAGCGTAAAGCGAAGTTTATCCGGATCGAAGACTTCGCTCACACGCTGGACCAGGTCAAACCGTACACGGACCATATTTATTTGCATGTAAAAGGCGAGCCGATGCTCCATCCGAAGCTGGATCAGCTAATGGATTTGAGCCACGAAAAAGGATTTAAGGTGAATCTGACGACCAACGGCACGCTGCTGCACAAGGCCGGCCCCAAGCTCCTCGGGAAGCCGGCGCTCAGGCAAATCAATTTTTCCCTCCACAGCGAGGGGCCGCATATGGAGGAGCCGCACAAGGAAAAGTACGTGCTCGGCATTCTCGCGTTCGCGAAGGAAGCCGTACGGAGCGGAGGCGTCACGATCTCGCTGCGGCTATGGAACCTGGAGCTGGACAACGCCGAGAACGCGGCGCGCAGCCGCAACCGGGACATTCTCGCGCTGCTTGAAAGGGAGTTCGGCCTGGCGCGTCCGATCGAAGAGAGCTGGGAGCGGGGCAAGGGCCTGAAGCTGGCCGACCGCATCTATTTGAACCAGGACCATGAGTTCAAATGGCCGGATCTTGCCGAGCGGGAGGACGAGGGCAGAGGCTTCTGCCACGGTCTGCGCAACCAGGCGGGCGTCCTGTCCGACGGCACGGTCATTCCTTGCTGCCTCGATGGCGAAGGCGTCATTAATCTGGGCAACATTCACGAGCGTCCGTTCTCGGATATTATAGAGGGCGAGCGTGCCCAGCGTATGTACGACGGATTTTCCCGGCGCGAAGTCGTCGAGGAGCTGTGCAGAAAATGCGGCTACCGGCAGCGCTTCGGACTCCAGAGCCAAGCTTAAGCAAACGCATATTGCGAGGCAAGCCTCTATCCCTGTAAAGTTGGGGAGAGAGGCTTTTTGGTATACAAAAAACATTAAAAAAATCTTTTTTTAATTGAACATTGGAGCGGTTTTCGCCGTCTAATGTTTGAATGTCAAAAACGAAAGAAAATTGTCCGATTCACGGGACAAGGGGAGGGATGCCGGAGCAATCGCATAGTCGGATGTTAGACCGAACGCAGCGCTAGTCCTTGACACGCAAGTGACCGCTAGAACGCCGCATGATCAGGCATCGCCCGGGCATCTATCGCACCGGCAACGGCAATATCCCCGGTAACGGGGCTTTCGCGTACGACCATGAGTAATGAATGGAATTTGAATCGAGGCTTTTAAAAGCAAGTGTCAAGAGCTGCCAAAGGAGTCCGCTAAGCATGCATACAACTAAATCCGCACCATCCCGCTACATGCCGGGTCTGGATGGGCTCAGAGCGATCGCTGTCATTGCGGTCATCGCCTATCATTTGGACTTCGACTGGGCCTCGGGAGGCCTATTGGGCGTAGGCGTGTTCTTTGTGTTGTCCGGTTACCTCATAACGGATCAGATCGCCTCCGAGCTGCACCGGGAGGGTCGACTTGACCTGAAGGGGTTCTGGCTGCGCCGCGCCAGGAGATTGCTGCCCGCCATGCTGCTTGTCATGGCCGCCGTATTGTTATATTTACTGTTATTCGACCGTGACCGGCTGCCGTCGCTGGCAGGCGACGTGTGGTCGGCCGTCACTTATACAAGCAACTGGTACTTAATCTTTCATCACGTCTCTTACTTCGAGAGCTTCGGGCCGCCTTCGCCGTTCGGGCATCTATGGTCGCTTGCCGTCGAAGAGCAATTTTACCTGCTCTGGCCGCTTCTGCTGCCTGCGGCGGCCATGCTGCTCGGTCGCCGGGGCAAGACGGCGCTGGCGGTCCTTGCGGCCGCGGCTGTATCGGCCGTACTGATGGCCGTGCTCTATGTGCCGGGCGAAGATCCGAGCCGGATTTATTACGGCACCGATACGCGCGCGTTCGGACTTCTGCTCGGCGCCGCGCTCGCGCTCGTCTGGCCGAGCGGCATGCTGTCCGCGGGATTGTCGCGGCGTTCTCGCGCCGGCCTCGACGCCTTCGGCGTTGTGGCGCTTGCAGCTGTTTTGCTCATGATGCGATATACGAGCGAATACGATCCTTTTCTATACCGGGGCGGCTTGGTTCTGCTGTCGCTCTGCGCCGCGGCGCTCGTCGCCGTGGTCGCGCACCCCGACAGCCGCCTCGGCGTCTGGCTGGGCTGCGCGCCGATGCGCTGGATCGGGAAGCGCTCTTATGGCATCTACCTGTGGCATTACCCGGTCATCGCCCTGTCGGAGAAGCAGGTCAATACCGACGGACCGGAGCCGCTGCGCATCGCGCTTCAGCTTGCCGTCAGCGTTGTCCTCGCGGCGCTATCGTACCGCTACGTCGAGAACCCGATACGCCGACGCGGTCTTGCCGCCGTCAAAGACGGCATGCTCGCCGTCGCGGCAAGCTTTTCGATCGGCTTGCGCCCTGGACGTCCGTCCGCGCCGAGCCGTCAGGCCGCCTGCTTGTCGGTCGCGGCGCTGATCCTGCTGTGTGTATCCTGCACGGGCGGCGCGCAGCCGCTTAGTCAAGGCGGCACAGCCGCCGCAACGAACGGATCCGCGGGCGTTATCGACGATGCCGGCATCGTCGCAGGCACCGGCAACCATGCCGGCGGCGCCGGAGCTGCCGTGGGCGGCGTAGGAAAAGGGGACGCCGACGTGCGTCCCGCGCAAGGTCACGCCGGGACGGCAGGACCGACGGCGAAGCCGACGCCTACACCTAAGCCTTCGGCGGACGGCAAGCCGCCCGCGAAGCCCGCACACTCGCCTTCGCCGACGCCAAGGCCGTCCGACTCGCCCGCCCCGCAGCAGTCGCCAGGCACCGGGGCGAGCTCCGGAACCAAGGACACGGATAAACCGCGCAGCGGGGAAGGCATTACCGTGATCGGCGATTCGGTCATGCTGAACGTGAAGCCATATCTGGAGCAGCTGCTGCCCGGCATCGTCGTCGACGGCGAGGTCGGCCGGCAGATGCGCGAGGCGCCCGACAGAATCGCCGCGCTCAAGAGCCAAGGGCTGCTTGGCAGCCGGATCGTCGTAGAGCTGGGCACGAACGGCTCGTTTACGAAAAAGCAGCTGACGAAGCTGCTGGACGCGCTGGCCGGCGAGGACGAAGTAATTTTGATGAATACCCGCGTCCCGCGCAAATGGCAGGATACCGTCAATGACATGCTGAACGATATCGCATCGGATTATCCGAACGTGTCGATCGGCGACTGGTACGACGCGAGCGCGGAGCACGACGAATATTTCGGCAAGGACGGCGTGCATCTGGGGAAAACCGGTGCGCAGGCGTATGCCAAATTGGTTGCGGACCTGCTCGGAAGCAAGCAATAGTTGTCAAGCGACCGACATATCAGGCATACGGGAAAGCAAGCAAAGCAAACGGGATGAAAGCGGAAGTTCCTGCTTCATCCCGTTTGCCGTTTGCGCTTCGGTTTGTAGCCTGCAAAGATGGAGCGGGCACTATAAGGTTGGAATACCTCGCCGACCGAAGCAAAGAGGCGTCGAACAGCAGCACTTGGCATGATCGCGGTATCGCCAGAGGCAAACTGCTCCCATGAGCAGCCTTTCACGAAAAAACAGAAACGGGACAAAGCAGAATTGCTTACTGCTTTGTCCCGTTTTGCGCGATTATTTGCCCAAAAATGCGTTCAGCATCCAGATCGTCTTCTGCAGCTCGGCCGTAAGACCGATGAACAGGTCGGCCGTCGCTTCGTCGCCGGCTGCTTGCGCCGACTCGATGCCGGCGGCGAGCTCGCTAGCGAGCTTGGCATAGTCCGCGATGACCGCGCCGACCATCTGCGAGGCGGATTCGCCGCCCGCCGCTTCGTCGACGGTCGCGAGCGAGAGACTTTCCTTTAGCGTAGATACGGGTCTGCCGCCTATGGCGAGCAGGCGTTCGGCAATCGCATCCAGGCGATCTGCCGCTTCCGTGTACAACTCCTCGAATTTTGCATGAAGGGTAAAGAACTCGCTCCCTTTCACGTACCAATGGAAATGGTGGAGCTTCATGTACAGCACGGTCCAGTTGGCAACTTGACGATTCAATACGACGCTCAGTTGTTCGATTTGTTTGGTTGCGGTCATTCGGAATCCCTCCAAATATTATATTTAGACTTAATCTAAGTACTGAAACAATCTTAACACATCCTCCAAAAGTAAGCATGAAGATCAGATGAAGATGGCTTCGCGCCGGTCATCCGCTTTATACTTTTGAACCGCATCGCAGCAAGTGCTATTCTTGGAAGTATGGTTGTTTAACATACTTTTTATGAAGGAGCGATGCAAGATGAGCGTACGCAAGCATCTGTGGATCGGCGGCGCCGGGTACGAGACCAAGTCGTACGTCAAATTAACCGCTCCTTACGGCGGCGAGGAGCTGGCGGAGATCGCCGATGCGGCTCCCGAGGATGTAGACCTGGCGATCGCGTCCGCGGCCGATGCCGCCAGGACGATGCGGGCGATGCCTGGCTATCGTCGGTCGGCGATATTGGAGCGGCTGTCGGATCTGTTGACCGAACGCAGGGAAGAAGCGGCGCGCATCGTCGCGCTGGAAGCGGCCAAGCCGCTGAAAGCCGCTTACGCGGAGATTGACCGCACGGCGGCGACCTACAAGTTCGCGGCCGAGGAGGCCAAGCGGCTCCATGGCGAGACGGTTCCGATGGACGCAGCGCCGGGAGGCGAAGGACGGGTCGCCTACACGAGACGCGAGCCGATCGGCGTCGTCGGCGCGATTACGCCTTTTAACTTTCCGATGAACCTGGTCGCCCACAAGGTCGGACCCGCTTTGGCCGCAGGCAATGCGGTCGTGCTGAAGCCTGCGCCGCAGACCCCGCTGTCGGCTTTTTTTGTCGCGCAGCTGCTCCATGAAGCGGGACTTCCCGGCGGGGCGCTGAACGTCGTGACGGGCGACGGCAAGCGCGTCGGCGAGCAGATCGTGGCCGACCCCCGCGTCGGCGCCGTGTCGTTCACGGGCAGCGCTGCCGTGGGCGAATCCATCCGCGCGCAAGCCGGCCTTAAGCGCGTGACGCTCGAGCTCGGCTCGAACAGCGCCGTCATCGTCGACGACGACGCGGATCTCGATGCCGTCGCCCGACGCTGCGTCGAAGGCGCATTCGGTTATCAAGGGCAGGTATGCATATCCTTGCAGCGGATTTACGCGTTGGCTTCTATTGCTGACGAGCTGGCCTCCCGTATTGCGGACGCGGTATCGAAGCTCGTGGTCGGAGATCCGCTCGATCCGATGACGGATCTCTCGGCGATGATCGCGCCCCGGGAGGCGAAGCGCGCGGCGGACTGGATCGACGACGCCGTTAGCCGCGGCGCCATGCTTCTGGCCGGCGGCGCGCCGGAAGGGGCTATGCTGCCCCCGGCGGTTCTGACGGACGTGCCGGACGATGCCGTGCTGTCGAGACGCGAAGCCTTCGCGCCCGTAGTCATGGTGAACAAGGTCGAATCGATCGCGGAGGCGGTGAGCCGCGCTAACGATTCGGACTTCGGGCTGCAGGTCGGCATCTATACGAACCGGATCGATACGGCTATGCATGCGACGGACAGTCTCGTCGCCGGCACGGTTCTCGTCAACGACATTCCGACTTTCAGGCTCGATCATATGCCGTACGGCGGCGTCAAACAGAGCGGATTGGGCCGCGAGGGCGTCCGTTACGCGGTCGAGGAACTGACCGAGCTGAAGCTTATCATTTGGCGCTCGGCCGGCAACTAGAAGGGCGGGGAGGCAAGCGAGTTGCGCTATTTGCGTAGATACATGTCGAAATACGGCCTGCTTTTTTCGCTGTCGCTCGCGCTCGTCGCGCTCGAAGGCGTATGCGATCTTCTGCTTCCGACGCTCATGTCTCATATGATCGACCGGGGCGTGCTGACGCGCGAATTGCATGTCGTGGGCCAGTACGGCGGCTGGATGCTGGCGATTACGGCCGCAGGCGCGCTCTCCGCGCTCGGACGCAACGTCGTCTCGAGCCGGGTGTCCCAGCGGTTCGGGGCGGATCTGCGCGGCGATCTGTTCCGTCGCGTGCAGTATTTGTCCCTCCGCGACGCGGACCGCTTTGACCGGGCATCGCTCGTGACCAGGCTGACGAACGATATCACCCAGGTGCAGAACTTTGCCAACGGCATGATGCGGATTTTCGCAAAGGCGCCGCTTTTGTGCATCGGGGGACTTTTTATGGCCGTTCGGCTTAATCCGCAGCTGTCGCTCGTGCTCGTCGTCGTCGTGCCGCTCGTCGTTTTGCTTATTATTTTAAACATGCGCGTCGGATTCCCGCTGTTTCTCAAAGTTCAGGCGGCGCTCGACCGGTTGAACGGCGCGATGCGCGAATACTTGTCGGGCGTACGGTCGGTCAAGGCATTTAACCGTTCTGACTACGAGTCGCAAAAATTCGAGACGATCAACGGCGAATATCAGACGCGTTCGACGACGACGCTGCGCGCGATGTCCGGCTTCGGCCCCGCGATCGCGCTCGTCGTGAACCTGAGCGTCGTCGCCATCGTCTGGCTCGGCGGCATCCGGGTGGACGATGGCGGGATGCAGGTCGGGAACATCATTGCTTTCGTCAACTATATGACGCAGATTCTGTTCTCGCTGATGACGATCTCATGGGTATTCAATATGTTCATCCGGGCGCGAGCTTCCTCGGGACGCATCGCGGAGGTGCTGGCGCTTCCGGAAGGAGAGTCCGCTCCCCGGCGCGACGACGCTCCCGCCGCAGCGCATATCGACGCCGCAAGCCAACGAATGCCTACCGCCTCAACTATGGCTTCCGGGCCGATCGGCGTTTCTTTTGAAGACGTCGGATTCTCGTATGAGGGGATGGACGGCGAGCGGGCGCTGCGCGGCGTGACGCTTGCCTGCGAACCCGGAGAGACGCTTGCGATCGTCGGATCGACCGGCGCCGGCAAGAGTACGCTCGTGCAGCTGGTTCCTAGGCTTTACGACCAATCGGAAGGCGTCGTGCGCATCGGGGGCGTCGATCACCGGCTGCTGGACGTATCGCAGCTCCGCGAGATGGTAGCCGTCGTGCCGCAGCGAACCGTCCTGTTCACGGGGACGGTCGCCGACAATCTGCGTTGGGGCGACGAGTCTGCTACGCAGTCGGAGCTGGAGGCGGCCGCGAGGTCAGCCAGCGCGCACGACTTCATCATGGCGCTGCCTGACGGCTACGACGCGATGCTTGGCCAGGGGGGCGTTAACCTGTCCGGCGGACAGAAGCAGCGGCTCTCGATCGCGCGCGCATTGATCCGGCATCCCCGGATCCTGATCCTCGACGACTGCACGAGCGCGCTCGATGCCGTCACGGAGAGCAAGGTCAAGGCGGCGCTCAAAAACGGCGACGCGAAGCCGACCTGCCTGTTGATCGCGCAGCGCATCTCGTCGGTCATCGATGCCGATCGAATCGCCGTGCTCGACGACGGCGAGCTGGTCGGGCTTGGCACCCACGAGGAGCTGTTGCATAGCTGCGCCGTCTATCGCGATATATGCCGCTCGCAATTCGGAGAGGAGGCGATTCCGCATGCCTCGGGCATCTGATCGCTCGAACGAACGGCCGGCGCAAGCCGTGCCGGTGCGCGGACCCGGCGGTCCGGGCGGTGCCGGGGGCACGGGGGCAGGTCCGCGAGGCAGAGGTCCCGTCCAGAAGCCGAAGGCATTCGGCGCGACCGTGCGACGCCTGCTGTCTTATCTCCGGACGGAGCGAAGACTGCTTGCGATCGTCTTTCTGTTCACGCTCGCGAGCGCGGGTGCGGCGCTCCTCGGCCCCTATTTGATCGGCCGCGCCATCGACGCGATGCACGGCCCCGGCACCGTCGATTTCGGCGCCCTTCATGTGCTGCTCGCGTTAATGGCGGCGGCGTACGCGATGGACGCCTCGCTCACCTTCGTTCAAAGCTGGCTCATGGCCGGCGTCTCCCAACGGGCCGTAAGCCGGCTTCGTAGCGGCCTGTTCGCCAAGCTGCACGGGCTGCCGCTGTCGTACTTCGACAAGCGCAGGCACGGCGAGATCATGAGCCGGCTGTCCAACGACATCGATAACGTGAGCACGAGCCTGTCCCAGACGGTCGTGCAGCTGATGGGAGGGGCCGTAGCGATCGTCGGATCGCTGGTCATGATGCTCGTGCTGAGCCCGCTGCTCACGCTGGCCGGTCTCGTGACCGTGCCGCTCGTGTACCTGCTGGCGCGCGTCGTAACCCGAAGGACGGGCAGACTGTTCAAGGAACAGCAGGCTTATCTCGGCAGGCTGAACGGCCAGATCGAAGAGAGCGTCACGGGCCTGTCGCTCGTCAAGGCGTTCGGAAGAGAACGCCGGTCCGTTGCCGAATTCGATGAGGTCAATCGCAGCTTGAGCGAGATCGGCATCCGGGCGCAGATCTGGTCGGGACTGCTCATGCCGCTGCTAAGCGTGATCAACAACATCGGCTTCGCGACGGTTGCCGTCGTAGGCAGCGTGCTCGCCGTCAAAGGTCATATTTCGGTCGGTATCATCGCCAGCTTTTTAAGTTATTCGCGGCAGTTCGCAAGACCGCTTAACGACATCGCGAACGTTTACAACGTGCTTCAGTCCGGCGTGGCTGGCGCGGAACGCGTATTCGAGGTACTGGACGAGGCGGAGGAGACGCCGGATCGTCCGGGCGCCGCCGAGCTGGAGCCCGGGGCGCTGAACGTCGTTTTCGAGGACGTATCGTTCGGCTACGACACGGCGCGTCCGATTCTGAACGGCGTAAGTTTCGAGGCGGAGGCCGGCACCTGCGTCGCACTCGTCGGCCCGACGGGCGCCGGCAAGACGACGATCGTGCAGCTGCTCAACAGGTTCTACGACGTTACCGAAGGCAAGATCCGCATCGGCGGACGGGACATCCGCGACTATACGCGAAGCAGCCTGCGCAGCGCCTTCGGCGTCGTGCTGCAGGATACGTACCTGTTCTCGGGGACGATCCGCGACAATATCAAATACGGCAATCCCGGCGCGAGCGACGAGGAGATGACCGAAGCGGCCCGGCTCGTCGGCGCCGATGCCTTCATCAGGCGCTTGCCCAGACGCTACGACACGCAGCTGGCCGAGAACGGCGGCAGCCTGAGCCAGGGGCAGAAGCAGCTCTTGGCGATCGCCCGCGTAATGCTGGCGCGTCCGTCGATCCTGATCCTGGACGAGGCGACGAGCAGCGTGGACACCCGGACGGAGCTCCAGATCCAAGAGGCGCTGCTGACGGTGATGAAGGGGCGAACCAGCTTCGTGATCGCCCACAGGCTGAATACGATCCGCGGCGCCGATCAGATTCTCGTCATCGCGGACGGCGGCATCGCCGAACGGGGAACGCACGAGGCGCTGCTGGCGCGCAAAGGCGCATACTTCCGCATGTTCGAAAGCCAATTCGGCGCAGGCGCCGCGCCGGGGTTGTCCGGCGGGACTTCGGCGACCGGAACTTGACTCCGGCGTCAGAACGGCCTATAGTAGGTCAGTTGACTTATAACGGGTTTTGAAAGGAAGGCACCGAGATTGACATCGCAAGATGAAGGCGGCAAGCTGTTTTTAACGAAGATCTGGAAATGCAAAAGTCCCGACTGCAAGGCATGGGTACGCGAGGAGTTCGCGACCGAGGAACAGAAGTGCCCGATGTGCAAGAGCGATATGCTCCGCACGATGAAGCATCTGCCAGCGCTCGTGAAAAAGGTGAAATCGAGGTCGCGCTGACACAAGGCGAATCGGTTGTCCCCTCTCGGGTGTAATAAGCTATAATAGCTCTATTGGCTGCCTCCGCAGGATCGGGTAGCGCCCACTCGGGAGAAGGGAGACCGCCGTTATGTCCTTACTCGCCAATTTTCCGCTCATCGCCGCGATCGTCTCCATTCTGTCGGCGCAGGCCGTCAAGGTGCCGATCCAGTTCGTCGGCAGGCGCTCCTGGCAGACCGGCATGGCCTTCAGCACCGGCGGCATGCCGAGCTCGCATTCCGCCGCCATGGCAGGACTCGCGACCGCGCTCGGCATCGAGGACGGACTCGATTCGCCGGCGTTTGCCGTCGCCGCGGTCGTCGGCTTGATCATCATGTTCGACGCGGCCGGCGTCAGGCGGCATGCGGGGCTCCAGGCATCCGTGCTGAATCGGTTTTTGCGAAAAATGCCCGATTTGCACGGCGAGCTTCATCCGGTCAAGGAGCTGAAGGAGCTGCTCGGCCACCGGCCGATCGAGGTGTTCGCAGGCGCGATCTGGGGCATCGGCATCGGCGTGGCCGTCTATTATCTGTTCTACGCCTGATCCTTTGTCCGCTCAAAAAGAAAGAGACCCGAGCCCCGGCGCGTCGCGCCGGAAGTTCGGGTCTCCTTTTTATACATAAGCATACTTACAGCTCCAGGCGATCTCCCGGCTTCAGCACGGTGCCTTTGATGCCCTTCTGTTCAAGCGCTTGCGCATAGGCTTGGGCGTCTTGGCGAATGGGCGGGAAGGTGTCGAAGTGAACGGGCACGACCTGCTTGGGATCGAGCCACTCGGCGGCAGTCAGCGCGTCCTCGGGTCCCATCGTAAAATGATCGCCGATCGGGATGAACGCGAGATCGATCTTGTGGCGCTCGCCGATCATTTTCATATCGCCGAAAAGTCCCGTGTCGCCCGCATGCAAAATGGTGAGCCCGCCCCAGGTGACGATCAGGCCCGTCGGCATCCCCAGGTAGACGATGCGCTGTTCGTCCGTTAGCGTATAGCCGGAGCTATGGAACGCCTGCACCATTTTGACCTTTGCGTAGCCGAGATCGTAGGTGCCTCCGATATTCATGCCGACCGTATTTTCGACGCCCTGCCAGCCCAGGAAGGTTGCCAGCTCAGGCGTGCCGACGACCTGGGCGCCCGTACGCTTCGCGATGGCAACCGTATCGCCGACATGGTCGCCGTGGCCGTGGGTGAGCAGAATGTGGTCCGCCTGAATGTCGGCCGCGGAGGCGGAAGCCAGAGGGTTGCCGGTCAGGTAAGGATCGATGATAAGCGAACGGCCGTCTTGCTCGAGCTTCACGCATGCATGTCCGAGAAAAGTAACGATCAAGCTGATTCCCTTCTTTCCATCAATGAGGATAGGTTCGCAATTTTAAAATATACCCGTGCCGATCGAAGCCTAAACTACGGAGATAAGCCCTTGACTAAAAAAGAAACGGTCGCTTCGCGCTCCGCCTCGTCGTCCCATCCGGCCTCGCCGGACAGGAGCATCCGGGGCAGCACATAACCGATCAGGGTCGAAGCCATCAGACGCGCAACCGTATGCGGGGGCATCGGGGCGATCTGGCCTACTCGCTGGAACTTCTCGATCACGGCCGTCATGCGCGCGAGCACCTTGGTCAGGATGATCGACTTGAACTGCTCGCGCATCTCGGGGTGAAAGGGAAGCTCCTGGGCGACGATGCGAAACAATCGCTTGTTGCGGCTGACGAACGCGATGCGGTTGTCGATCATGCGGCGGACGAACTGCTCGAAGCTGTCGTGCTCGGCATCCAGCACGTCGCCGAATCCGCGAATGACGAACGGCGCCATCATCCGCATCATAGCCGGAGTGACGATGGACACGAGCAATTCTTTTTTCGTCCGGTAATGCCTGAAAATCGTCCCTTCCGCAACGCCCGCCTTCTGCGCGATCTCGCTCGTGGAGGATCCGGCGTAGCCTTTGGCGGCGAATACTTCGATCGCGGCGGCCAGAATGCGCGCCTGCTTCTCGGTCTTCACCGGCTGGCCTTCGCCGAGCGAGCCCTCTTGCAGCAGCTCTTCCATCCAGGGCTCCATCGAGCCGTCATTCGCGTCCATCAAGCCGTCGCTCCTTCTTTTGTCATGAAGCCATGAGCGCCGCACCGTGCAGCGCCCTGTCCGATCTATCGTAACATACGCCGCGCCGCCGCGCTAAATGGCCCGCTGCTTTTTGAGCGCGACGACGTTCAACGCTGCGAAAAGCAATGAGAAGCCAAGCAGCACGGCGACATCGACCGCGATACCTCCGAAGCCTTCTCCTCTGATCATAATGCCTCTCAGAGCGTCTCCGCCGTAGTAAAGCGGCATTAGATACGTCAGCTTGTGCAGCCATGGCGCCATGCCGTCCAGCGGGAAGAGGCCGGAAAAGAAAGCCTGCGGCACGATGACGACCGGTACGAATTGAATGATCTGAAATTCGGAGCCCGCGAACGCGGAGAGCAGCGTGCCCAGCGTGAGCGCCGTGAGCGTCAGCAGCAGGTTGACGAGGAGAATCAGCCAGATCGAGCCGGTCATGAACATGCCAAGTACATAGATCGCGAAGCACGCGACGAGCGCCGACTGCAAAATCGCGAACAGGCCAAAGCCGCCCAGGTAACCAAGCACGACCTCGTGCCGGCGGATCGGCGTCGCCATAAGCCGTTCCATCGTGCCCGTCGTACGCTCGCGAAGAAAAGCGACGCCCGCAAGCAGAAAGACGAAGAAAAAGGAGAAAAAGCCGATCATGACCGGTCCGAAGGCGTCGAAGGAGGACATCCCCGGCATCCCGTGGAGATAGGCGATCTCAGGCTGAAAAACGGCTGACGCCGTCGTCCGCTGCATGGCCGACACGGCAAGCAGCACGGCGCGGCTGCGCGAAGGATCGCTGCCTTCGAGCAACAAGGTCGGTTTGTCGTCCTTTATCGTCAGCAATGCGTCAAGCTTGCGATCTTCCAGCGCGGTCCTAGCAGACTCTTCGGATTCGTAGGCAACGATGTCCGCCGCCGATGTTCGCAAGGCGCCGGCGATCGTATCGGGCAAACCGGCCGTTCCGATCTTGGGCGCGCTGCCCGTACCGCCGAAGATGCAGTAGACCAGCGTCATGATGAAGAGCGGCGCGACGAACAGCAGCGCCAGCGTGCGTTTGTCGCGCATGAATTGCCTGAAGATGCGTACGGACAAGGCGCGGGCTCTCATGAGGGTTCACCTCCCAGACGGATAAAGGCTTCTTCGATCGTCTCCGTCCCGGTATCCGCCTTCAGGTCGGCAGGACTGCCTATGGCGGTCAGGGAGCCGCCGCGGATCAAGCCGATCCGGTCGCAGCGCTCGGCTTCGTCCATGACGTGCGTCGTGAGCAGGATCGTCGTTCCGCGCTCGCGCAGCGCGAGCAGCGATGCCCAGATCGACACGCGCAGCGCCGGATCGATGCCGACGGTCGGCTCGTCGAGTATGAGCAGCTCGGGCTCGTGGAGCAGCGCGACG
Organism: Cohnella sp. GCM10012308; assembly: GCF_042649185.1. Lineage (NCBI taxonomy): Bacteria > Bacillati > Bacillota > Bacilli > Caryophanales > Paenibacillaceae > Cohnella > Cohnella sp. GCM10012308. The sequence continues at coordinate 16,504 of NZ_JBHRYU010000001.1, read as the reverse complement.
GCCAGGGACAGACGGCGCTTCATGCCGCCGGAAAACCGCGAGACGAGCTTGCCTGCATCCGCAGTGAGGCCGACGGTCGCGAGGACATCGCCGATCCGCTCTGCGAGTCGGACGCCGCGCAGCTCGAACATCGCACCGAAAAACTTCAGATTTTCCCTGGCGGTAAGCTCTCCGTAAAGCGCGTCTGATTGCGCCATATAGCCGATTTTGCCGAGCAGCGGGAGGGAAGGTACCCGGTGGCCGAGCACGGTGATCCGCCCTGCGTCCGCAGCATCGATGCCGGTCATGAGCTTGATCAGCGTCGTCTTGCCCGAGCCGGAAGGGCCGAGCAGGCCGAACAGCTCCCCGCGGCGGATTCGCAGGGAGATTTCTTTCAAAATCGGACGGTCTCCAAAGCTGCGGGCGACGCCTTCGAGCGTGATTGCGTCGCGGGGTTCTGACGGCGGATCATTTGGGTCTCGAATTTCGTTTTGCGTGTAAGGCATCAGATCAGCCCCTTGCGAGTGAGTGTTTACTCATTTTCGGTCTTATTTTAACAAATGTTTGGAAGAAGGGGAAGATAAAAAGACGATGATCGATCAACGTAGGCGCAAGCTTGAAATAAAAAAAAGGTCCCGCCTCTGATTTCCGCGAGGAGGACCTTTATGGTAGGTTAACTGAAGCTGCTAATAAAATCTAAAAATCAATTGAACGAAAAATAACGCTATGATACAATCATTAGCGCTGCCAGGCAAATCAAAATATGAACTATCCGATAACATTTCTATTTCAATTATATTATTGGATCATTGATTTGTCAATCAGCCATTTATTGCAGACTTCCAGGCCGTACATCTAAGCCCAAATTCCGCTCATTGAGCAGAAAGCAGGAACCTATGTCAGCTTCTACGCCCGCCAAAAAGATTGCCTCCGGGGAGGACACTTTCTCTTTAAAAGCGATACTGCCGCCGCTGATGGCGATTATCGTCGGCATGATCATGGTTATTCTGGACAGCACCGTCGTCAACAATGCGATTCCGAAGCTCGTCGACTATTTCAATACCGACCTCAAGACGATTCAATGGACCGTCACCGGTTATACGCTCGCTTTGTCCGCCGTTATTCCGCTCGCGGGCTGGATGACGGATAAATTCGGCTCCAAGCAAATTTTCATGCTGACGATCGCTCTATTTACCGTCGGCTCGCTGCTGTGCGGCATCGCGCAAACGCCGGAGCAGCTCATCCTTTTCCGCGTCGTGCAAGGCTTGGGCGGCGGCATGGTCGCCCCGATCGGGATGGCCATGGTGTTCAAGATCGCGCCTCCCGAGCGCCGCGGCTCAATTATGGGCGTCCTGGGCATTCCCATGCTGATGGCCCCGGCGTTCGGTCCGGTGCTGTCCGGCTGGCTCGTCGATTCGGTCAGCTGGCATTGGATATTTATCATCAACCTGCCGATCGGCATAATCGCCCTGGTGCTCGCTTCCAAGTATTTGCCGCGGTCCGAGCGCCACGCGGCGCCGCATCTGGACGTGGTCGGCATGTGCCTCGCTCCGATCGCCTTCTCCATGCTGGCGTATGGCGTCAGCGAAGGCGGGAGCGGCTGGTCCAAGGCTTCTACGATTACGGGCCTGACCGTCGGCGGCATCGCGCTGATCGTCTTTATTTTCGTGGAGCTGAAGCAGAAGCAGCCGTTGCTGGAGCTCAAGGTGTTCAAATCGTCCGACTTCACCCGCAGCATCATATTGACGTGGATCGTTCAGCTCGCACTGTTCGGCGCGATGCTGATCGTGCCGCTGTACCTGCAAGGCGTCATGCATTATTCCGCGCTCGAGACGGGCTGGATCCTGATGCCGCAGGCATTGTGCGCTGGCATCGGCATGCCGATAAGCGGCCGGCTGTTCGATAAGATCGGCGCGCGTCCGCTCGCTTTTGCAGGACTGACCGTCATTTCCGTCTCGCTGTTCGTATTGTCCGGCATAACGGTGGATACGGCGCTGTGGAAAATCATCCTCTGCATCTGCTTCATCGGACTCGGCATGGGCTTTTCTATGATGCCGCTCAATACGCATGTGCTTAATTCCGCGCCTCGGCGCCTGGTAAGCCGCGTCACGCCGCTGACGACGGCTGCGCAGCAGGTCGTCGTGTCATTCGCGGTGGCAGGACTGACGGGCTATTTGACGTCTCAGATTGCAACGCACGCCGCCGGCGCGGGAGCGGACGCCAATCCGCTCGGCGCAGTTGTAGCCGGTTACGGCGATACGTTTTTCTTGTCCGCGTGCATCGTAACCGGCGGCGTAGCGCTGACGCTGCTGCTCCGCAAGCCGAAGCAGCAGGATGAAGGAGCTGCCGGCGGAGATAAACCCGATCCGGCCATGATGGCCGGGCATTAAGTTTGCGGCGAGCCGCGAAAACCGCTCCAGGAATCCCGTCGGATGTCGGTAGCCGTGCGTCCCGTCGTTTCCTTGACGAGACGGGCCAGGTGATGCGACGTCTTGAAGCCGCATCGCGCCGCGATCTCCGAGACGGTCAGGCCGGTATGCGTCAGCAATTCGACGGCGCGGTTCACGCGGTATTGCCAGAGGTAATGAATCGGGGACGTTCGCTCGTGCTTCTTGAACAGTCTGACCAGATGCTCGGGCGAAGCCCCGGTTGCGTTCGCGAGCGCTGCCAACGACATTTCCTCTGCGTAATTTTCGTGGATATAGGCGAGCGCCGCGTAGACGGCGGGGTGCTTTTCGCGCTGCAGCATCGCTTTTTCGGACTCGCGGGGGTATAGATGAAGCGCGGCGAGGCCCAGGCTTCGCACGTCTGCATCCGTCGGAGCGCCTTGGCGGGTAAGACGAAGCATAAGATCCACAAGGAGATTCATCTCTTCCGATAACGGCAAGCATTCCGGGAGGCGATTCAGCGCCTCGACATCCCGTTCGGACAAGCCCTCATAGTGGACGGCGATCCAGCGATGCCAGGAATCTTCTCTTTTCGAGAAAACGAACGATTCCTCCAAGCCCGGCTTCAGCAAAATAACGTGTCCCGGCGTAACGTGCAGCGGCCGGCCCGACACGGTCACGGTCATCTCGCCGGCATACAGCATGACAAGCTGAATGTCCTGCTGAATGCGCGGTCCGAACTTGCTGCCCGGCGGGTAAACGATCGAACCGGCAACGGCATTGGATAAGCGGTCGAGCGAAAAATCTGGCATCCCGGACGTCATGTCTTCACCTCAATGACTATCTTAAAGCGCATCCGTCTTGTAATCAACGAGAGATACAAAAAGTATTTGTACTTGGATAAGAAACTTGTGACAGATACCGTTATTCTTGTGGCAATTGTCAATATCAGATACGAAAATGCTAATCCGATGCATGGTGCGTTTTGAATAAAACCTTTACATTATAGCTATTCCATCTTGTAAAGGGAGCGTGCGCGTCATGTCAGTCTTTTATACGCCGAAGTCGAGAGCCCATGATCGTCATCTTGTGACCGTCGAACAATACAAGCATTATCATCGCGAGGGCTTTCTTATCGTGCGGGGCTTGCTCTCCAAGGAAGTCATCGAATCGTTGTATGCTTTGGCCGAAAAGACGCGAACGCAAAAAAAGCAGCAAGCTGCCGTGCAGGAAAACAGCCGCGATCCGTTGAAAGAAGAGTTTGCGCAAGCAACGCGCGTGCATATGCTCTCCCGGATCGACGCCGCCGCCGAGCAAGGCATGTTGAATCCGCACGTGCTGGACGTCGTCGAAGCGCTGATCGGTCCGGACGTTTATGCGCTGCAATCCATGATGTTCCTGAATCCGCCGGGCAAGGGCGGCCAAGGCTGGCATCAGGATGCTTGCTACATCAAGACGCATCCGGATACGCTGATCGGCGCCTGGATCGCGCTCGAACGGGCAGACGAGGAAAACGGCTGCCTGTGGGTCGTACCGGGTTCGAATCACGAGCCGGTTTACCCGCCGGAAGAGGTCGGGGGCGGCAACGTGCATGCGGTCGATGCCTTCGTGGACCTGCATGCCGTGCATAATGTCAGCCATCTGGATGACGAAGTGAATACGTTGTCCCGCATCGTGGCCCAGTACCCGGCTCCGATCCCGGTCGTGCTGGAGCCGGGCGACGTCCTGTTTTTCGACTCGCATCTGTTCCACCGCTCGTACCCGAACAAGACGGACGACCGGTTCCGCCGATCCTACGTGTGTCATTATTGCAATGCGAGATCGTGGGTTCCCTGGGATCATGACGGTTTTGAAGGAGATTCGGGAAACGGCAAGCAGATTCTCGCGCGAGGCGCCACGCATCAGCCGTATGCTTCGCCGTCGTTTGGAACAGAGGTATACTTGGCGGAAAAGGGAGCGGAAGGCGGCGACGTGCGCATGATGGGGATGCCCAATGGCATGATGATGCCGGTCGGCGAACGAAAAGACGAATCGCGTTAGTAAAAGAGAGGATGATTGGGATGCGGCTTCAATTTTTTAAAGCGCTGTGGGGCATGGAAGGAACGCTGGCCGAGCAGGTGAACCGTGCGGCTGAAGCGGGATACGCAGGTATCGAGACGCCGCCGCCGGCTCCCGAGCAAGCCGAGGAATTCAGCACATTGCTCGAGGAGCGCGGGCTGGCTTACATCGCGCAAATTTTTACGAACGGCGATCACGCGTCCAGCTTCGCGGAGCGGGCGGCATACGCGGCTTCTTTCAAGCCGCTGCTTATCGTCTCGCACAGCGCGCGAGACAGCATGACGGAAGCGGAGCAGGACCGCTTTTTCGAAGCGGCGCTTGAGACGGAGTCGCGTATCGGCACCCCGATCGGGCATGAGACTCATCGGCAGAGAGCGATGTTTACGCCCTGGACGACGTCCAGGCTGCTCCGCAAATTTCCGGAGCTGCGCATAACGGCCGATTTCAGCCATTGGATGAACGTATGCGAGTCGCATCTCGAGGATCAGGAGGCGCATCTGACGCTGGCGATCGAGCGCGCCATTCATATTCACGGACGGATCGGCTATCCAGAAGGGCCGCAGGTGCCGCATCCGGGGGCTCCGGAATATCGGACGGAGCTTGAGATCCATCTCGGCTGGTGGGAGCGGATCTTAGAGGCGAAGCGTCTAAGCGGGGCGGAGCAGGCTACTTTTACGGCCGAGTTCGGGCCGCCGGGCTATATGCACACGCTGCCGTTTACGAATAAGCCCGTTGCCGATCTGTGGGAAGTGAACCAGTGGATGACCGATTGCGTACGCGAACGGTTTTCCAAATGAAGTGGGGCTGTCCCGAAAGTCATGAACATGACTGAGGGCGGCCTCTTTTCATTTATTTGTCTGCATGGCTAGACCGCCATAAAAACCAAGGTGAGGAAGCTCTATGTAGAGCTACATCGCAAGAACGCGGCACAATCGAGGCGAATTCGCGCTCGGCTACAGCGTCCATCAGCGGCCGACAGACACCGGATGTCTAAAGCCTCATCTGGAACCGCAGCGCAAACTGCGAAGGCTGCCCGCTTAATACGGCATGCACCGAAGCCAAAGGAGAACGGGAGAGCTCCAAAAGCCTGACGTACTGACGGCAAAAGAATGAATGCAAGAGCGGTTGCGAAGCGAGGAAGGAAAGGAAGGATTCATCTGCTCGAAAAAGTAACGACAGACCAAATACGTAAACGGGACGAAGCGGGAAGTTCCTCTGCTTCGTCCCGTTTGACGATTATGGCTTCGTTATCAGCTTTGTGCTTCTGCCGGCCGATCGTAAGCCTCCGCTTCGGAGCGCATATATAGCGCGAGGCCCGCGATGACGAATGCGCCGCCGACCAGCTGCCATACGCCGAGCGCTTCTCCAAACAATATCAAACCCAGAATGCTCGCGCCGACCGGTTCGGCAAGCACGCTCATGGAAATCGTCGCCGGTTTGACGTAGCGTAGGAGCCAGTTGAAGATCAAGTGCCCGAAAACGGTAGGCACGATCGCAAGTCCTGCGAAGACGAGCCATTCCCGCGAGGGATAGCCGGTCATATCCGCGCCGGTCCCGACGTTATATAGATAGAAGCAAAGGGCCGTAACGGCAAACGCGACCAGGCTGTACAAAAAGGAAGGCACGCGCTCCAAGATTCGTTTGGCGAGCAGCATGTTGACCGCGACGGCTGCCGTGCCCAGCAAGGAAAGCAGGTCGCCCGTCAGCGCGTCCGCGGATAAGCCCGAATCGCCGGCTCCGACGATCGCGATTCCGATTAGCGCTGCGGCGAGCCCTGCGAGCGCTTTGCGCGTGAGGCGGTCCTTGAACAGGAAGTAGGCGCCGATCATGACGAATACGGGCTCGAGCGACAAGATCAACGTGGAGCTGGCGATGGACGTGTAGCTAAGCGATGCCATCCATAGCAGGAAATGAAGGGCGAGAAAGAAGCCCGCGGCGAGCAGCAGCCACCAGTCGGCAAGCTTGATCGCCCGCAGCGCCCGCAGTTGTTCGCCCCGGATAAAGGGGAGCATGAGGACGAGCGTGAACAGCATGCGCCACATGCCCTGCACGGAGACGGGAGCGTCTGAATAGCGGACGAGAATCGGCGCGAACGAGATCGCGATCATGCCGACCAGCAGCGGGATAACGGGAGCGACGGGCGGCTTGGAGGAGATCGGGTTCAAAGAAAGCACGTTCCTTTCGGCAAACAAGCATAAATTACATTATTTTATATGGCGATCGGAAGTCTCGCAAGTGGAAGTTAAATCCAGTAAGCAGGCGTTCGCTTGCACCCGATGGCTGCTTGCGGCGTTTGCTATTTTACGCAGAATATCCATAATGAAAGGATCGGCTTCATACTTTTTTCAGCGGAAGTGATTCTATAGTGACTTCGTTTTTGCAACTCAATACGATCTTTATCAGCATGATCATGGAGGCCATTCCGTTCGTGCTGATCGGCGTGCTGGTATCAGGCGTCATCCAGACGTTCGTGACGGAAGCCTGGATCGCCAGAATCATGCCGAAGGGCGTCCTTCTGCGGACCTGCTTCGGCTGCGGGATCGGCCTGCTTTTCCCCTCCTGCGAGTGCGGGATCGTCCCGATCACCCGCAGGCTTATCATGAAGGGCATGCCGCTGAACGCGGGCGTCGCCTTCATGCTGTCCGGACCGATCATCAATCCGATCGTCCTGTTCGCCACCTTTATCGCCTTCGGCAACGATTGGCGGATGGTCGGCATTCGCGCGGGACTGGCGATCGCCGTCGCCTTTTGCGTGTCGCTGTCCGTCGCGCTGATCTTCCGCGGAACGCAGCTTCGACAGGCGCCGGAGGCTTCCGGCAACATCGTCGCGCCAGTCGCGGCCGCGCTCGAGCCGTCGATCGCGACGGCCGCCAAGCCATCGACCCGCGCCAGGCTGTCCTCGGTCGTATCGCACGGCATCGACGAATTTTTCGACGTCGGCAAGTACCTGGTCATCGGCGCTTTTCTGGCCGCGGCGATGCAGACTTACATCCCGACGTCGTACCTGCTCGAGCTGGGCAGCGATCCGCTTAAGGCATCGCTCGTCATGATCGTGCTCGCATTCGTCATGTCGGTCTGCTCGGAGGCGGACGCCTTCATCGCGTCATCGTTCCGCAGCAGCTTTACGATCGGATCGCTCTCCGCCTTTATGGTGTTCGGGCCGATGATCGACATTAAAAACACCCTGATGCTGCTCAGCGCCTTCCGCACGCGGTTCGTCGTCGCGCTGATCGCGCTCGTGGCGGCGTTCACCGTAGGCGGTTCGCTGATCGTAGGGAGGTTGTTCGGATGATTCGATTCGCGATTTTGTTCGGCCTGGCGTTCATGTTTCTGCTGCTGCACCGGACCGGGGATCTCGACAAATATATTAACATGAGATACGCCTACTTATCCGTCAGCGCGATCGTGCTGCTGGCGCTGCTCAGCCTGTATCAATTCGTCAAGGTATACCGGGCGGAAAGGAAATCCGAGGAGGCCGCGGCGCAGGCGGCGATGGGCGGCGCGGCGGGAGAGGGCGAGCGCGATCGCGAGCATGAGAATGATGACCGTGCGGGCCATAACCATGCGAGCCATGACCGCCGCCAACGCAGTCGCCATATCCACGATCATAGCCACGATCATGACCATAGCCGCGATCACGACCATAGCCGCGATCACGACCATAGCCACGATCATGAAGGGCATTCGGGCCATTCGCATGTAGGCCGCACCAGGTGGCGGCGCGCTTTCACCTATTTCGTGCTTGCCGTACCTATATTTACCGGCATCTTCCTGCCGGTCGCGACGCTGGATTCAAGCTTCGTCAAGGCGAAGGGCTTCTCCTTTCCCGAGCTCGATCAGCGCCGCAAGGACGCCGGCTATCACCAGTTTTTGCGGCCGGACACAAGCGTGTTCTACAGCACCGAAAACTACGACAAAGTAAAACAGAAGGACATGGCCGACTTTGCGACCCAGTCCTCCGTCGAATTGAACGATACGAATTATTTGAAGGGCATGGAGGTTCTGTACAATTACACGGACGAATTCGCGGACAAAACGATTACGTTCGACGGCTTCGCCTACAAAGGGGACGAAGTCGGCGCCTCGTCCTACTTCGTATTTCGCTTCGGCTTCATACACTGCGTCGCCGACTCCGGCGTGTTCGGCATGCTCGTCCAGATGCCGGCCGGCACGAAGCTGTCGGACGACGACTGGCTCCGCGTTACCGGCAAGCTGACGCGCGAATACTATCAGCCTTTCAAGCAGATGATCCCGGTGCTCAAGGTCAAGGAATGGGAGCCGATCGCCAAGCCGGACGATCCGTACGTCTATCGGAATTTCTGACGAAGAGCGCTTTCACTTCTCGGCGCGGGATGCTATCATGGTAGCAAGGCAAGGAGATGAAGAAGATGACAACCGACAACGATCTTAAAGAAGAGCAGCAGAACCCGGACGCGCAGGCGGCCGGAACGGACAAGACCGAAGCCGAGAAGGCGCAGGAGCTGATCGCGGCCGTACACTACAACGGCATGACGGCCTTGAAAATGGAATTCGGCGACGAACAGGTCGAAGGCCAGGTGATGAACCACGAGGCATACGGTCCGATCTTTACTTATATGGTGAAGTCGCCCGAGGGCAAGCCTTACGTCAGCGGATTTTTTCTGCGCGAGATGATCGCTGGCTTCCAGACGAAGCAGGATCCTTCGCAGTGGATGTCATCCTTTTTCGTCGATTTGATGAAGTCGCCCGAAGGCAGGCTGCTGCCGATGCCGCCCCAGTCCGAGGACGAGGCGAAGGCGTTGATCGACAAGGTCATCGTGCCGCATTGCGTCAAGTCCGTACGCGAGGAGTTCGCGCCGGAGCCGGTGCACGCGGATCTCGAGCTCCACGAGGAGCACGGACCTGTCGTGGAGGCGGGGTTCCCGTCGATCACGGAAGGGAACAACGTGTGCGCGATGCCGCTGCATTTTTTAATGGCGCATTATCTGCTTAACCGCGACCCGGCCGATTTATTGATTCAAGGTTTGTACCGCATCCGCGAAGAGCACGGGCTCGATTGATTCGACGGCATGCCAAGCCGGCGCCCCCTTCGATTAGCGAAGAGGGCGCCTTCTTATTGCCGCTAGCGGTTTTATTTGTCAACTGAAAGGAGACTGGGCGTGAACGGAACGATCGAATGGCCTTCGGGCGCCAGGCAGATTATCGAGGAAAAAGCGGGAGAAGCGGGGGAAGCGGGCGCCGCCGGATTTTCGATGTCCGCTACCATCGTATTCGGCATCGGGCTTATCATTACCATGCTGATCGTCGTCTCGATTTACAAGCGGCGCAGGAAATAAAACGGGCATAAGGCAACTTATGCGCGATTAAATATGAATTGAAGCGATTGGGTATGGACTTCGGCACAAAGGCAAAACGCAGGAATCAGTCGGCAGTCGAACATTGCGACGGAGGTAAGCTGGATGAGGCAGCTTGGCGGGCGGCGGATCGGGTTAGCCTGGATCGTCGCGACGATCGTTTCTATAATAAGTGCAGGCTATGCAGCTGCGGCAGATTCGTCCGACCGAGCGGCGCCGCCGCAAGCGCAGAGCGAAGCTGCGATTCTCATCGAGCAGCATACGGGTAACGTGCTTTACGTTAAAAACGGCAATGAACGGCTGTATCCGGCCAGCATCACGAAAATTGCGACGGCGATCATCGCCTTGGAGCATTCGTCTTTGGCAGATATCGCGACCGTGTCCAAAACCGCCCGCGGCGAGGAGGGGACTCGCGTCTATCTGGCCGAAGGCGAGCAGGTTACGATGGAGAAGCTGTTATACGGTATGATGCTCAACTCGGGCAATGACGCCGCGACGGCGATCGCCGAGCAGGTCGATGGCACGAAGGACAAGTTCGCCGAGCGAATGAATGCGTTTATGCGTAACACGATCGGAGCTTACGACTCCAACTTCGTCAATCCGTCCGGACTGCCCGATCCGAATCAATACACGACCGCTTCCGATATGGCGATGCTGACCCGGTACGCGATGGAAAACGAGACATTTCGGCGGATCGTCTCCACGCGCAAGCTGCCTTGGACAGGTCTCGAATGGACGACTACGCTCGAAAATCATAATAAAATGCTGACCGACTATCCTGGCGCGACCGGCGTTAAGAACGGATATACGATCGCCTCTGGCAACACGCTGGTCGGAGCCGCCGAGCGGGACGGTATGTCGCTCATCGGCGTCGTGCTTAAGGCCGGCTCGAAAAACATCGCTTATGCAGATATGGCCGAGATGCTCGATTACGGGTTCGCGAACTTCGGCGTGCGGATGCTTTTTGCCAAGGGAGAGCGCTACGAGCTGCAAAATGAGACGGGAACCGCAAGCGAATGGATCGCCGACAAGCCGATTTGGGGTGTCTATCCGAAAAGCGCGTCGCCGGTCGTGACGGTCGACCCGAGCGGTCACGTCGCGCTAGAGAGCGAGCAGGGGACCTACTATTCGGGCGAACTGTCTCCGGTCAAAAAAGAGGTTTCGATTTCCGCTTATGCGGGCCGGCAAGGCGAGAATGAACCTTCCGCAGGGCTCGATACCGCGGGGGCCTCCCGTACTTCCATTCGCGTCTATGCACTCGGCGCGGGTGTCTTGCTTGGCGTAGGGGGAGCCATATTGCTGCTGCGGCGCGTCAGGCGCGGCCGCGATCCGTCCATGCGCACATCCGATCGCGAATAACCGATGAGACGAACGAGGAGAGCCGGCTTAAGCCAGCTCTCCTTCTAATACGCTGGCCTCCGAGTAGCTGATCGTCTTGCGCAGCGCGTTGGCCATGTCCCGCTTGATTTCGCCTCGCTCGTACAAGGCTTGAATCTCATCCCGTTCCACTTGGTAAGCGCGCAGCTGAATCTCTTGACGGAGCTTGCGCTGGAGCAGCTCGTCTTCCGGATTTTCGTTTTTTCGGGAGATCGCGCGGATGATCTCCCGGTATTGGCCGATCACGTTCAGCGCAGCTTTGCGGTTCTCCTTCGTCATTTGCGCGCGGATCGAGCCAATCGCGGCCTGGCACGTTTTCAGCTTCGTTTTGCGGATGATGCTCTTGTCCAGCCGGGGTTCCTGTTCCTTCGGCTTGATGATCGCCGCACCAAGCTTTCTCAGCCCCCGGGTCAGCAACAATATGCGCATTCTGGAGCGGCGCGACAACGCCTCCTCGAGCGCCGCGAACGAATCGTTGAAGCGGTTCGCCACATAATCGGGGATTTCGCCGGCTTTGAACATCCGCGCGATTTCTTTGCGTTCCGCCTGAAGTCCGACCAAGCGGACCTGGTTTTCGCTGAAGGCGAGCTCGAAGCCCTCCGTTTGCTCTTCTTCGTGAAGGGACAAGCGCCGCAGTCTGGATTCGTATTGGGCGATGACGGCATGAGAGGCGTGGCGGTTGTCTTCGTTAATCGATTCGGCAAGAAACCGCAGCGCCGCTTTGATCGTGGCCATGCGCGCCGCGTTGAGCTTTTCCTCTTCTTCGGTCGGGCCTTCGTCCTCGCTTCGCGTGAGCAGCGGCAAGCAGATGCTGGCAACGATGAGGCTGATGAGGATAACGCCCGCAGCCAAAAACAGGATGAGGTCGCGTTGGGGGAACGCGTCGCCGTTATCGAGCACGAGCGGGATCGAAAAGGCGCCCGCCAGCGTGACGGCCCCCCTCACGCCGGACAGCGACGTCAGCACCGACATTCCGAGTCCTTCGCGCATGGAACGGCCGTTTTTTCGCGAGAACCGATTTTCCCAGAACAGGTACACCCACAAAAAGCGAAAGACGAGCAGCGAGACGAAGATGACGGCGATATAGCCGACGACGATGCCGTTATTGATCGGATTTTCAAAAAAGATTACGTTTACGACCTCGGGGATCTGCAGACCGAGCAGCAGAAAGACAAGACCGTTGAGTACGTATAAAATGACCGACCAGGTGCTCTTCGAGACGATCTGCAGCTTCACCATGCGGGATTCCATCCGGTCCTTCTCGACGGCATGGACGACGCCGCCGGCGACGACGGCAAGAATGCCGGACAAGCCGAGTTCCTCCGCGGCGAGGAAAATGAGGAAGGGCGTAAGGATCAGAATGAGCATATGTACGGTGACGTCTTCCATGCCCCAACGCCTCAAAAAGAGCCGCAGCCGAATGAGCAGCGCTGCGATAATCGTGCCGCACAGGAGGCCGCCCAGCGAGATCAAAAGGAAGCTGCCAGTGGCGTTCAGGAGGGAGAAGGAGCCGGTGACGGCGGCGGCGATCGCGAACTTGAACGCGACAAGGCCCGATGCGTCGTTCATGAGCGCTTCGCCTTCGAGCAGCCGCAAAATACGCTTGGGCAGCGACACCCTGCCGGCCATCGACGTCACCGCGACCGCATCCGTCGGCGACAGGATCGCGGCAAGACCGAATGCGGCGGGAAGAGGAATCGACGGAATCATCGCATGAATGATGTAGCCGACCCCGACGGTCGTAGCGAATACAAGGCCTAGCGCCATCAGCAGAATGGGAAAGCGGAGCTCCCATAGCTCATCCCGGGGCGTACGCTGCCCGTCGTTGAACAGCAGCGGAGCGATGAACAACACAAAAAACAGCTCCGGATCCAGCTTCAAATGATGACCGATCGGCAGCACCGCGAGCGTCATGCCGAGCGCGATCTGCACGAGCGGCAAGGGGACGGCGGGCAGGAGCCGATTGACGATGTTCGACAGGGCGATAATCGCGAGCATAAACAATATGATTTCGAAGACTTCCATTCGCCTGACCTCCGCGCGCGATATCGGTTGAAACGTTTCCTAACATATACTACCCGCAAATGGATTTTCGGATCAATTTCGTGCATGCGAAAAAGACCGCCTTTTGGCGGTCCTTCGACGTATAGCATTTGGATCGTGCGATTATTTGGATTCGCCGTTCAAATAATTAAAGAAAGGCACGTCCGTCCAAAAATCGTAGCTTTCCACGGAGACGCTCGGGTCGATCTCGCGGAAGCCTGCGGCCACCGCTTGCGAGCTGCTTTGAAGGGAGAACGATTGCGCGTAATAATGGCCGTGTTCGATCTTGTTGTTCGTAATTTTCTTGTAGCCGGGCAGCTCCGTCAGCGAATAGTAAAGCGGCTGCCACCACGAGCCGTACAGCAAGCCCGTTTGCCCATCTTCGTTTTTCTTGGCGAAGGCTGCGATGATGCCGTCGAACCGCTGCTTGTCGGCGACGTTCGCGAATTCGAACGCGATGTCGTATTCCTTGGCGTATTCGATATAGTTGCCGTTCGCGATCTGCTTGACCGTGTACAGATCCGATACGCCCGGCTCGCCCCATTCTTTTAAATAGATAAAGGCGGACGTTTTAGGCTCGAACTGCACCTTGGCATCGATGCCTTCGCTGCGCAGCAGTCCGATCAGCTGAAGGGCATGCTTCAGGTTGGAGTGCCCGTAGATGAGCGACAGGCTGTCGACGAAGTTAGCTTCGTACCGGCTGTCCTTGAGGTTGTAGCCGGTGACGATGTCGCGCTCCAGCGCGGCGTCTACGACCGCTTGCAGTTCGGGAGACTGAATGATGTCCGACTGCGCGAACGCGTCCTGAAGCTTGGCGTAAATGTCGGCGTCGGAGGCATAACCGAGGAAGTGCTTGTAAAGTCCTTGCACGGTAAGCGTCTGGCCGATCAGTACTTCCGCGAGCTCGCGGGATGCCGTGCCCTTAAGCTTTATTTCTCCGAAGTAGGAGACAGGCAGAAGACCGGTGTCGATCGCGGCCGCTACTTCCTGCGCGGCAGTCGTGCCGAGCCATTCGGGCTTCAGCTTAACCTTGGCCAGCGCGGCTGCAGTCTTGGAAGCCGGGTACGTGTAAGCCAGTTCCTTGAGTCCGGCTGCTTTGACCGCGATTTGGACCGCATTAACGGCGGATAGGCGTTGTCCTGCCACTACGGTATCCGCAGTAATGACGCCTAGGGCATACAATGCCGCGGCATCCTGATAGAGCGGATCGGAGGCGGAGAGATCCGCGAAGGTATGAGGCTTTTCAGCCGGCTGCGCCTTCAGGGCATCTGCAAGCGCGGACAGGAATTCGCCTTTGGTGAGGCCCGACGTCAGCGCGATCGAAAATTTATCCTTTAGAAACGTCGCGTATTCCGAGGCTTGCACCTCGTGCGCTTGATTTTGTGCATTGGCCGGCGCAGCGGCAAATGCATGCGATCCGCCTGCGAGCGTAGCGGCGACGAGAGCCGATAAAAGCAGTTTGCGAGTATCTAGCGTGTTTGTTTTCATAAAAAAGTCTCCTTCGCCTTATTAATCTCATAAAATATGTAGGAATAATTTGTTTTCACATATTAGCAAGCGTTTCCTTTGTTGTCAATGGAAATTAGTGACTGTTGCGGCTGTTTAAAGTTTCAAAAAACCGGGTATGGGATAAAAATCGGATTTTTTTGAATCTAAATCGGTGTTTATAGCGTATGTATGAATTAGATCAATTAAGGACAATCCATATTGGGGCAGGAGGAGACAATCGTACGTGGACACAGAATCTGATTTACGCAGCTTACGACCGCTAGTCTATCGCACAGCAGCCATCGCCCGTCTGGCGATTGAAGGGGGTGACTGCGAATGCTAGGGCTGAACTTGGTGTGGGTTGCGTTGCTCATTCTGCTAACTGCCTTCTTCGTCGCTACTGAGTTTGCTATTATTCGGATCCGGTCAAGCCGCGTCGACCAACTGGTGATGGAGAAAAAGAAAAATGCCGTGGCCGTCCAGCGAGTGATCGCCAATCTCGACGGCTACCTGTCCGCCTGTCAGCTCGGGATCACGATTACCGCGCTGGGTCTCGGCTGGTTGGGGGAGCCGACGGTAGAGAAGCTGCTCGAGCCGTTGTTCCATTCGCTTCAGATCGGAGAGAGCGTGTCGCACGTGCTTTCTTTTATTATTGCATTTGCGCTTATCACGTACTTGCACGTCGTACTCGGCGAATTGGCGCCGAAGACGCTGGCCATCCAGAAGGCCGAGGCGATCTCGCTGCTTGTCGCGCCGGTTATCGTCTGGTTTTACAAGGTGATGTACCCGTTTATCTGGGCGCTTAACGGCTCCGCGAACGGCCTCATCCGCATGTTCGGCATGAAGCCGGCCAGCGAGCACGAAGAAGCCCACTCCGAGGAAGAGATCCGTCTGATCCTGTCGGAGAGCTACGAGAGCGGCAAGATCAACGAAGAGGAATTCGGCTACGTGAACCGGATCTTCCAGTTCGACAGGCTGCTGGCGCGCGATATTATGATTCCGCGGACCGATATGGTGTGCTTGCACCGGAGCAAGTCGCTCGCCGAAAATCTGGCGACGATCAAGCGCGAGCAATATACGCGATTCATGGTCGCCGGCGAGAGCAAAGACGACATTATCGGCTTCGTCAATACGAAGCAGTTTTTCTTGAATTACGACAACAATCCCGAATTTGATTTTGGCGCCTTGCTGCAGCCGGTGCTCTCCGTACCCGACGCGATGCCCGTCAAGGATTTGCTGATCCGGATGCAGGCCGAGCGCAAGCATATCGCGCTGCTGCACGACGAATACGGCGGTACGGCCGGTCTTGTGACGATCGAAGACATCCTTGAGGAGATCGTCGGCGAGATCCGCGACGAATTCGACGAGGACGAGATTCAGCCGATCGAGGAGATCGGAGAGGACAAGTACGTCTTGGACGGCAAGACGCTCGTCGACGAAGTCGACCGCCTGTTCGAGGTGCAGCTGCCGAGCGACGAAGTCAACACGATCGGCGGCTGGCTGTTCGCAATGCAGCCGGATCTGCCCAAGAACGTGCCGTGGATTTACGAGGAGGAGAACCTGGCGTTCATCATTCGCGAGAAAGACCGCAACCGGATCCGCAAGCTGGAAATCGCGCGGAGGCAGGAAGGTCAGGCGAGGTTGACGCTGGTGGAAGGTTAATATTGGGGGGGCTGTCCCAAAAGCCCTTTGAAGTTGAAGCAACAAGCTGAAATGAAGCCGAAATAGCCAAACGGGACGAAGCAGGGGAGTTTCCTGCTTCGTCCCGTTTGCGTTTTTGGTCGATGGCGACTTTTTTGAGCAGATTATGGGCAAGGCAAAGCCATCCGACTTCGAGGC